>DATANB010000023.1:0-44478 GCA_036266415.1 Bradyrhizobium sp.
AGCTTGCGACGGCGACGCCGTCCAGTTCAGCTGGCAGGGAAACGATGAAATGGAGCCAGCCAATGGTGACGGCTGGGCCGAACTGCGGGACGACGGCTCACTAGAAGGTGAAATCTGCCTCCTCAACGGCGACGACATCCCGTTCATCGCCCGTCGATCAGAGGCTTCTTCAACAGCCTGCTAGAAGTGGTCGTCGCGGCGGGCCGGTCCGATTCGGGTTAATTCGTTCACGTCACCGGTGTCGCTGCCCGGTGCCGTGGTTAACCTTTCGTTAGAACGTTGCATTGCATCCTGCCGGCTGGGGGAAATCCAGATGTTTTCAAGCCGCGAAGCCTTCGAGAACGATTTTTGCCCGGTCCGGGATGAATTGCTCGGCGAAATGTACCGCGCCAACGAAAACGGCCTGCCCAAACTGGTGGAGAGCGTCTCTTCCGAGGTGCGGGCCATGCTGGCGCTGTTCTGCTATCGCAGAAGCCATCTGCACTCGCTGGCGCTCTCGATCGCCGCAAGCTGCAGCGAGCGCGAACTGATCCAGCTGGGTGGACGCGTCGGCTCTACCCTCTATGCGCTGTCCCGCGAGCCTGCCGCGCGTTCCGCGCCGTCATCGTCCTATGGCAACCGCAAGCCGATCACCCTCTCGACCAGGCCGCTCAGCACGTTCTCGCCGGTCGACGACGAGCTTGATGAAGATTTCACCGAGGCCGCGACGGCGTAAATCCGCTCGCCGTCGTTTCCTGTGAGAGCAGGGACCCTATCCACCTACTTCATTGTTTTGTCCGTGACACTGAGGGATCGCGCGGCATGGCTTACGGCCCGCGCCGACTCGTTGGCGCGGGCCGGGGGACGCTATGTGAGCGCGGGGAGGCCGTATCGCTTGCGGGCCATTTCGCATTCGGCATCGCCGGGCATGCAGGTGCGGCACACTTCGGGCCGCACCGCATAGATGGTGCACGATGTCGCGACGCCGACCTGGCCTGACAGTGCCGAGCAGCGGTCGCCGTCGCAGCGCATTCCCGACAGTTTTTCGTTGACGAATTTTTCCGCGATCAGATCGAGCGCGGCGTCGTCCTCGGTGGTGAAGCGCGGCCAGTTTTGCGAATAGGAACAGCAGGCGCCGCAGGCCTGGCAGGGGCTTTCGATATCAATGGCTGGACGGACCTTCTCCATGAGGTCCCTTTAGCGCGGAATCAGCCGGCCGGCCATCAGGTATCGCTCGGCTGTTCCCAGACCAGGCTCCTGCGCCATCGCGCCCTGAGCAAGTCGCGCCGCTCGGGGTATTTTTCGTCGAGATAGACGGCGTCGACCACGCGGTCGGTTCGAAAGCTGCGAAAATCCCTGCGCAGCTCACACCATGCCGCCAGAAGCCGCACGGCTTCGAGATAGCCGATGGCAATCGGCCAGACTGTGCGTTCGCTGTCACGGCCGTGTTCGTCGCGATAGTGCAACGTGATTTTCTTTCCCTCGTGAATTTGCGCACGCGTCTGTGCCATATCGATGCGGTCGGGTTCCCTGCGCCAGCCCGGGCGAGCGCGGCTGGCGGGTTCAAGCACAAAAGGTCTTAGCCGTTCGGGGACGGTATCGGCGATTTTCGCAATCAGATCCTGAGCGGCGCGGGACAAGGCGGTGTCTGCATGGCCGGCGACCCATTGCGCGCCTAGCACGGCTGCTTCGATCTCGTCAGGGGTGAGCATCAGCGGCGGCAGGTCAAATCCCTTCTCCAGAACATAGCCCATGCCGGCCTCGCCGCGGATGGGCACGCGCTGTTCCATCAGGGTCGCGATGTCGCGATAGATCGTCCGCTTGGAGGTCTCCAGCTCGGCCGCGATCGCGTCTGCGGTCAGTGGCTTCCGGGTGCGCCGGAGCACCTGGATGATCTGGAACAGCCGGTCGGCACGTCTCATGGGCGTCTCATTTTAGCGTGCAGCCGCGTCGATGCTGACAGCATGTTGGCAGCAGGGGGGCAGTATATCGGGACAACACTCCAACCAAGAGGATTTTATCCATGATGATTCTCTACGGCCTCGACCTCTGGACGGCGATGTCGCCACTGCTGACACCACGGTGGCAGCAGGGGATAGCTAGTCTGAAGCGCCTATTCAGGAAATCGGGAGTGCCCACGTGATCACGCTTTACGGCTTTGGCCCCGGCTTCGGCTTGCCGGAAATCAGCCCCTTTGTGACCAAGACCGAAGTCCAGCTGAAGATGGCTGGACTTGCCTATCGCAAGCAGAGGGCGATGCCACCTGGCTCTCCCAAGGGCCAACTGCCCTATATCGACGACGAGGCGGAATGCATCGCCGATTCCACCTTCATTCGCGCGCACATTGAAGGCAAATACGGCTTCGATTTCGACGCCCCCCTCAATTTGCAGCAGCGCGCGCAGGCCTGGGCTTTCGAGCGGATGATCGAGCATCACCTCTATTGGGCACTGATCGGCGCGCGCTGGGTTGACCCTGAAAACTTTGCAAAAGGGCCGGCACATTTCTTCGACGACGCTCCGGAGCATCGGCGCGAAAAACTTCGTGAAGACGCGCAATTCCGTGTTGCCGAGAATTATCTGCTGAGCGGCCTCGGCCGCCACGCCCCTGACGAAGACGTCGATCTTGCGGTCCGCTCGCTGTTTGCGCTGTCGGTTCAGCTTGGCGACAAGTCGTACTTGATGGGTGAGACGCCCTGCGGTACCGACGCCACCGCATTCGGTGCGCTTGGCGGGATCCTGACACCGTTCTTCGCCTCGCAATTGCGAGAGCGGACCGAGCAATTCGGAAACCTTACGGCCTATGTCGACCGCATGATGCTTCAGTACTATCCGGACTTCGCCTGGACGCCGCTGCGACAGGCCGCATGAACCTTCAACTTGCCGGGGTGGGCTCGCCCTTCAGCGCTGCCAGCTCCGCCTCGAGGTTCGCGATGTACGCGTCGCGCGAGGCCAGCGCCGCCGCCACGTCGGCGGCGTCGAATTTTTGCGGAATGTGCTGCGGACAGTTGGTGTCCCAGGCGGAAATCCGGAACAGGATGACCTGCTCGGGCCGCGCCTTGTAGCCTTGCGGCATCAGCGATTGCAAAAGCGCCGGATCGTCATCGACCACGCGCGCCTCGCCCCAGATCTTCACGCGGCGACGCGCGGTAAAATCCATCAGGAAGATATAGGCCTTTGGATTTTCGGAGAGGTTGCCCTGGGTGATATATTGCCGGTTGCCCCTGTAATCGGCAAACGCCAGCGTGTTCTTGTCGAGCATCCGGATGAACCCCTTTGGCCCGCCGCGGTGCTGGATATAGGGCTGTCCATCCGCGCTGGCGGTCGCCAGAAACATGCTGTCCCGGGTGGCCAAAAACGCCGCGAGCTGCTCGTCGATTTCGGTGCGCCAGCCGCCGCGTTGCTCCACTTGCGCATAGGCTTCCCGCGATCCCTTGCGAGCCTGGATCGCCTTTACCGCGGGGGTGAAGGCCACGTCGCTGGAAAAAGTGCTGCTGTCTGCCATCGGATATCTCCGGGACCCGGGCTTGCGCCCGCCTTCCGGCCCCTAAAGTGGACCCTTTCGGGATTTAAGCAATCTTGCGAATTGACACTTCATCGTTGCATTATATGAAATAATGCCGTGGATCGCATCGACGCCATGCAGGCCTTTGTCGCGGTGGCCGACCTTCAGGGTTTTGCGCCGGCGGCGCGCAAACTCGGGCTGTCGCCATCCGCTGTGACACGGCTGATAGCCGCGCTGGAGGATCGTCTCGGCGCCCGGCTGCTGCAGCGGACCACGCGGAAGGTCGCGCTGACCGACGTCGGCGCGCGTTACCTGGAGCGTGCGCGGCGCATTCTCGGCGATGTCGAGGAGGCCGAAGGCTCGGCCCAGGACGAGCGCAGGCGGCCGAGCGGGCGGCTGGTGGTCTCGGCGCCGGTTGGCTTCGGGCGCCTCCATGTCAGTCCCGTCATCTCGGCGTATCTGAATCGCTATCCCGAGGTCTCGGCCGAACTCCGGCTGACGGATCGCATGATCAATCTGGTGGAAGACGGCGTCGATCTCGCGGTCCGAATCGGCCACCTTCGGGATTCCACGCTGGTCGCCCGCCATGCCGGCGAAATGCGGCGGATCGTGGTCGCCTCACCTGGCTATGTCAGGGAATGCGGCGAGCCCAAAACGCCGGCGGATATTGTCTCGCACCAGACCATCCAGTTCGGCGCCACGACCGGTTCGCCGGACTGGCGCTTTGTCGAAAATGGCCGCGAGGTCCGCGTGACCTGCGCGCCGCGGTTCACCACCAACAGCGCCGACGCCGCGATCCAATATGCCGGGCAGGGCGGTGGCCTGACGCGCGTGCTGGCCTACCAGGCGGCCGAGGCGATCAAGGCCGGCCGGCTGAAAATCGTGCTGGCGAAATTCGAGCAGCCAGCCCTGCCGATCCACCTCGTCTATCCGACGTCGCGGTTGTTGTCGGCCAAGGTGCGGGCCTTCATCGATCTCGTGACCGAGATCAGCGACTGGCATTTCGGTGGGAAATAATCATCGTCATTCCGGGTTCGCACATTTCATTCGCGCGCCGGAGTGATCGTTAATAGGGCAGACCGACGTAGTTTTCCGACAGCGACGTCATCGCGGCCTTCGAGCTCACGAGATAGTCCAGCTCGGCCAACTGAATCCGCATGGCGAATTCGCCGTCATCGGGAAACTTGTGCAGCATCGAGGTCATCCACCAGGAGAAGCGCACCGCTTTCCAGACCCGCGCCAGAGCCTTTTCGGAATAGCCATCGATGCCAGCGGAGGATTTCTCGTCGTAATATTCGCGTAAGCCGTGCGAGAGATAATGCACGTCGCTGGCGGCGAGGTTGAGCCCCTTGGCGCCGGTCGGCGGCACGATATGCGCGGCGTCGCCGGCCAAAAACATCCGCCCGAACCGCATCGGCTCGGCGACGAAGCTGCGCAGCGGCGCGATGCTCTTTTCGATCGAGGGACCGGTGACGAGACGATCGACCGCCTTCTGGTCCAGCCGCTGCTTCAGTTCATCCCAGAACCGTTCATCCGGCCATTGATCGATATGGTCTTCGAGCGGACATTGCACGTAATAGCGGCTGCGATGCATCGAGCGCATGGTGCACAGCGCAAATCCGCGCGCGTGGTTGGAGTAGATTAGTTCGTGGCTGACCGGTGGCGTTTCCGAGAGGATCCCGAGCCAGCCGAACGGATAGATCCGCTCGAAAGTCTGGATCGCCGAGGGTTTTATGCTGGCGCGGCTGATGCCATGGAATCCGTCGCAGCCGGCAATGAAGTCGCAGGCGATCTCGTGGGTGACGCCGTCCTTGACGTAGGTGACCCGCGGATGATCGGTGTCGAAATCATGTGGCTTGACGTCGTTGGCTTGGTAAACCGAGGTCAGGCCGACCGCTTTGCGCGCGTTCATCAGGTCGAGCGTCACTTCGGTCTGGCCGTAGATCATCACGGTCTTGCCGGTGGCGGCCTTCATGTCGATGCGATGGCGGCTGCCTGCGAAGGCGAGCTCGATGCCGTCATGGACCAGACCTTCGCGATGCGCGCGCGCGCCGGCGCCCACTTCATCCAGCAAGACCACCGTTCCCTCTTCGAGCAGGCCGGCGCGAATGCGGCCGAGCACGTAGTCCGGTGTCTGGCGTTCCAGGATGATATTGTCGATTCCGTAAGCGTGAAGCAGTTGCCCCAGCAGCAATCCCGCCGGCCCTGCGCCAATGATTGCTACTTTTGTCCGCAATACTTGCCCCCTCGATCAATATAGGCTTGAACGACAGCCGCCGCGGAGCCGGCCGCGCGTACTTGCAATGATAATTATATCATATAACAATATCTGCAAAGGGCCATTGAAGCCCTCTGCCACAAGGGGAGACGATCTCGATGAGGAAAACGGTGTTGGCGTTGCTGCTGGCCGTCAGCGTGACGCCCGCGTTCGCGCAGGAGAAGAACTTCGAACTGAAACTGTCGCACTGGGTGCCGGCGTCGCATCCCCTGCAAAAGGCGCTGGAGGACTGGGGCGCCGCGGTCGAGAAAGCATCCGGCGGCACGCTCACCTACAAGGTCTATCCGGCGCAGCAGCTCGGCAAGGCGTTCGACCATTACGACATGGCGCGCGATGGCATCGCCGACGTCACCTATATCAATCCCGGCTATCAGCCCGGCCGCTTCCCGATCATCGGCGCCGGCGAGCTACCGTTCCTGATGTCCGACGCCAAGGGCGGCTCGATGGCGCTGGATGCCTGGTACCGGAAATATGCCGGCAATGAGATGAAGGACGTCAAGTTCTGCCTCGCCTTCATCCATTCGCCGTCGTCATTTCATTCGCGCAGCAAGAAGATCGTGGTGCCTGACGATATCAAGGGCATGAAGATCCGTCCCGCCCACGCCACCATGGCAAGCTTCGTGACCCTGCTCGGCGGCACCAACGTCCAGTCCTCGGCGCCGGAAGTCCGCGACATCATCGAGCGCGGCGTTGCCGACGCCGTCACCTTCCCGTGGGGATCGCTGGTGCTGTTCGGCATCGACAAGGTGACGAAATATCACATGGACGCGCCGCTCTACGTCACGACGTTTGCCTTTGTGATGAACAAGGACAAGTACAACCAGATGTCGGACCGGCAGAAGAAGGCGATCGACGACAACTGCAATACCGAGGCCGCCGGCCGCGTCGGCGAACCATGGGGCAAGTTCGAGGACGCCGGTCTCGACAAGGTGAAGGCGGAAGAAGGTCACGAAGTCTACAAGCTGACGCCGGAGCAGACGGCGCTGTGGAAGAGCGCGTCCGCGCCGCTGATCAAAACCTGGGCCGATAGCGTCAAGAAGGTCGGGGTCGACCCGGACGCCGCGATGACCGAGCTGCGTGCCTCGCTCGCCAAATACAACGCGCTGGCAAAGTAAAACCCGGTACGGCGGCGGCGGCGGCGGGATGCTCCCGCCGCCGCTTTCTCCCGGCAAACCAGAGGCCGTGTGGAGCGGACATGAAGCGCGCGTCTATGGATCGTTTCATCGATACGATCGAATGGATAGCGGCCGCCTTTGTCGGGATTGTCGCCGCCAATATCTTCATCGCGGTTCTGCTGCGCAACCTCTTCAACTATTCGATTCCCGATTCCTTCGATATCGGACGCCTGTTCTTGGGAATCCTGATCTTCTGGGGTATCGCCGCCACCAGCTATCGCGGCACCCACATTACCGTCGATCTGATCTGGGCCAATGTCGGCCCGCGATACCAGCGCCTGATCGACGTGTTTGCGACCATGGTTCTGTTGTTTGTGGTGAGCGTGCAGACCTGGACGCTGTTCGACAAGGTGCGCGGCACCTATAACGACCATGTCCTCACCTTCGACATGCATATGCCGACCTGGCCGTTCTTCGCGATCGCGTGGGCCGGCGACGTTTCCGCGGTGCTGCTGATCGCGATCCGCACCTACCGGCTGATTTTCCACCCCGAAGAGATGCACGACCCCAAGATCAAAGGCACGGAGTAAGCCGGCATGAGTACCGACGCCGTCGCCATCCTGGGGTTCGTCGCGCTGTTCGCGCTGATGCTGCTGCGCGTCCCGGTCGGCATGGCAATGGGCCTCGTCGGCGTCTCCGGCTTCGGTTATCTGGTCGGCGGCACCCCGGCGCTGAAGCTGGTCGGCCAGACCTCGATGCGCACGGTGACCGACTACACCTTCGGCGTCATTCCGATGTTCCTGCTGATGGGAACCTTCGTCAGCAATTCCGGGATGAGCCGCGACCTGTTCCGCGCCGCCAACGGCTTTGTCGGACATCTGCGCGGCGGATTGGGCATCGCCACGGTCGCCGCCTGCGGGGGCTTCGCCGCGATCTGCGGCTCGTCGGTGGCCACCGCCGCGACGTTTTCGGCCGTAGCCTATCCGGAAATGCGTCGCTTCGGTTATCCGCAATCCTTCGCCACCGGTGTGATCGCGGCCGGCGGCACGCTGGGGGCCATGCTGCCGCCGTCGACCGTGCTGGCGGTGTACGGCATCATCACCGAGCAGGACATCGGCAAGCTGTTCATCGCCGGCATCGTTCCCGGCCTGCTCGCGATGACCATGTACATGATCACCATCGCGCTGATCGGGTATTTCCGGCCGGGCTTCCTGCCGACCGGTCCGCAGACCACCTGGCGCGAACGGTTCGCCGGGCTGAAGGATATCTGGGCGCCGGTGCTGCTGTTCGTATTTGTCATTGGCGGGCTTTATGGCCTGCCATTCCTGCCGCGCTTCACGCCGACCGAAGCCGGCGGCGTCGGCGCGACCGGCGCGTTCCTGATCGGCGTGGCCACCGGACGACTCGACAAGGAAAAAATCCTTGCCGCGCTGCTGCAGGCGACCCGCACCGCGGCCGCGGTGTTCACGGTTTTGATCGGCGCATTGATCTTTGGATATTTCCTCACGGTGACGCAGACCCCGCAAAAGGTCACGGAACTTCTCACCGGCCTCGGTCTCGGCCGCTACGGCATCCTCGCCCTCATCATGGTGATGTATCTGGTGCTCGGCTGCCTGATGGACGCGATGGCGATGATCATCCTGACGGTGCCGATCATCTTTCCGGTAATCTCCCATCTCGGCTTCGATCCGATCTGGTTCGGCGTGATCATCGTGATGACGGTTGAGCTTGGCCTGATTCATCCGCCGGTCGGAATGAACGTCTTCGTCATCAAGAGCGTGGTCAAGGACGTATCCTTTGCCACCATCTTCAGGGGCGTGATCCCGTTCGTGGCGACCGACCTCGTTCGGCTGGTCATCCTGATCGCGTTTCCGCTGCTGGCGACGTGGCTGCCGCAGCGGATGATGCATTAATTCCCTTGCCTTGAAACGAGAAGGCGGACGACCAATGACTCCTGCGCTTGAGACAAAATACGTCTTCAGTCTCGCCATCAAGATAGGCGCGCCGATCATCGCGGGCGATCTCGGTTACGGGGTGAGACGGGTCATCCCGATCCTCGGCGGCGAGGTTCGTGGCGAGGGCATCGAGGGGACGATCTTTCCGGTCGGCGCGGATTTCCAGATCATTCGCGTAAACGGCCTGACCGAACTGGAGGCGAAATACGCTTTTGAGCTGGACGACGGCGCCATCGTCTATGTCGAGAACATCGGCATCCGCTTCGGCCCGAAGCAACTGCTCGACCGGATCGCCCGCGGAGAGATCGTCGATCCCGCGTTGATTTATTTTCGCTCGGTCCCGAAATTCGAAACCGGCAGCGCAAAGTACCGCTGGCTGATGGAAAACCTCTTCGTCGGTGTTGGCGCCCGCCACCCCGACCGCGTCGAGATCGACGTGCACCAGGTGCTGTAAGAGGTTAGGAGTGTTTCCCCGTCATTGCGACGTTGGGGCGACTGCCGATGGCCTTGTTGACTCCCCGCAAATTGGTTATAAAATATAACTATTCTGGACAGGACGTATAAAAGCCCATGGGAAACGCCGCCACCGCCGCGACCGCGGACCCCTCCGCCCTGCTCAGGATCGAGGCCGCTGGCGCCGTGCTGAGCGTTGGCCTCAACCGCCCCGCCAAGCGCAACGCGCTGAACGACGGCATTATGCTGGCGATCCAGAATTGCTTCTCCCACCTCCCGGAGGGAATCGGCGCGGTGGTGCTGCACGGCGTCGGCGATCATTTCTCATCGGGTCTCGATCTGTCGGAACTGACCGAGCACGATGCAACGGATGGCCTGCGGCATTCCCAGATGTGGCACCGCGTGTTCGACCGCATTCAATATAGCCGCGTGCCCGTGATCGCAGCGCTGAAGGGCGCGGTGATCGGCGGCGGGCTAGAGCTCGCCTGCGCCGCGCATATTCGCGTTGCCGAACCCAGTGCGTATTTTGCGCTGCCCGAGGGCCAGCGCGGCATCTTCGTCGGTGGCGGCGGATCGGTGCGGCTGCCGCGGCTGATCGGAGTTAGCAGGATGACCGACATGATGCTGACGGGGAGGGTTTATTCTGCGACCGAGGGGGCATCTTACGGCTTTGCGCAATACCTTACCGAGCCAGGCAACGCCTATGCCAAGGCGATGGAGCTTGCCGCGAAGGTTTCCGGGAATGCACCGCTGACCAATTTCGCCGTGCTGCAGGCGCTGCCGATGATTGCCGAGGCCAATCCGCAAACCGGCCTGCTGATGGAGTCCTTGATGGCGACCGTGGCGCAAAGCGACAAGGAGGCAAAACTCCGGATCCGTGCTTTCCTCGAGCGCAAGACCGCGAAAGTAAAGCCCGCCTGACATGAGCGCGAAACCCGACATCCCGGTCCCGACGGCGCGCAGCGAGGCGCCGCTGCGCCCGATTTCGTTTGGCGATCCCGCGGTGACGATCGAGCGCCGCGACGACGGCACCATTTACCTTCGGCCGAAAATCGCACTCGGCCAATACCCGGCTCGCCTTACCGACCGTCTGCACCATTGGGCCGGGGCCGAACCGAACCGGATCTTCATGGCCGAGCGCGATGGCGGTCGGGGCTGGCGGCAAATCACCTACGCCGAATTGCTGACCTCGAGCCGGCATATCGCGTCCAGCCTGCTGGCGCGCGGTCTCTCCGCCGAAAAGCCGGTCGTGATCCTTTCCGGCAATTCGATCGACCACGCCTTGCTTGCGTTCGGCGCGCTCTATGCGGGGATTCCGTTCTGCTCGGTTTCGCCGGCCTATTCGCTGGTGTCGAGGGATTACGGCAAGCTTTCCTATCTGATGAAGCTGTTGACGCCCGGGCTGGTGTTCGCGGACGATGCGGATAAATTTGCCGACGCGCTCGAAGCCAACGTTCCCGCCGGAACCGAGATCGCAGCGGCCTTTGGCGCATTGCCCGGCCGTGAAGTTACCCTGCTCGCCGATTTGATGGCGACGCCGCTGCACGCGCGCCTCGATGCCGCGCATGCCGCGATCGGTCCGGATACCATTGCAAAGTTCCTGCTGACCTCCGGCTCGACGGGCAATCCCAAGGCGGTCGTCAACACGCAAGCGATGATCTGCGCCAATCAGGTGATGATCCGGGAAACCATGAGGTTCCTGAAGGACGAGCCGCCGGTCATCGTCGACTGGCTGCCGTGGAATCACACCTTTGGCGGCAACCACAATATCGGGCTGACGCTGTTCAACGGCGGCTCGATGTATCTCGACGCCGGCAAGCCGATGCCCGGCGGCATCGAGGAGACCGTGCGCAACCTGCGGGAAATTTCGCCGACGGTGTATTTCAACGTGCCGAAGGGCTACGAATCGCTGTTGCCCTATCTGCGCGACGACAAGGCGCTGCGCGCAAAATTCTTTTTCCGGCTGCACGCGATGTTCTTCTCGGGTGCGGCGATGTCGCCGTTCGTCTGGAATAGCCTCGACGAACTCGCGGTGCGGGAAACCGGCTATCGCGTGCCCATGCTGACCGGCCTCGGCGCCACCGAGACCGCGCCGTTCTTCATGTCGGTGAACCCGGCCACCAGCCGGTCGGGCCATGTCGGACTTCCCGTCGCCGGCAACGACGCCAAGCTTGTGCCCAGCAACGGCAAGCTGGAGGTTCGCGCCAGGGGGCCGAACGTCACGCCGGGCTATTGGCGCCAGCCGGAGTTGACCGCGAAGGCCTTCGACGAGGAAGGTTTTTATAAATTCGGCGACGCCCTCAAGCCGGCCGATCCCCGCGATTTGCACGCCGGCTTCGATTTCGATGGCCGCATTGCCGAGGATTTCAAGCTCGCCAGCGGCACCTGGGTCAGCGTCGGCCCCTTGCGCGCGCGATTTATAGCGGCCTGCGCGCCGCTGGTGCGCGACGTGGTGATAGCAGGCATTAACCGCGACGAGGTATCGGCGCTGGTGATCCTCGATCTCGACGGCTGCCGCCTGATCAATCCGACGCTGCCGCTCGACGACCTCGCGCTTACCGCCTCCGATTCGCTGATCCGCGACGCCTTCCGCGAGCGGTTTGCAAAATTCCTGGCAATGTCGACGGGGTCGTCGACACGGATCACCCGCGCGATCCTGCTCGATACGCCACTCTCGATCGACCTCGGCGAGGTCACCGACAAGGGCTCGATCAACCAGCGCGCGGTGCTGGACGCGCGCAGCCGCCTGATCGAGCAGCTTTATTCGCCAACGCCACCCGAACACGTGATAACGCTTTAGCCAGCCATCGCTGGAACCAATCGCCAGGGAGAGAACCATGCAGTTGAAAGATCAGGCCGCCATCGTCACCGGAGGCGCATCGGGATTGGGCGCCGCCACCGCGCGCAGGCTGGCCGCCCAGGGCGCGAAAGTTGCGGTGTGCGACCTGAATGCAAAACTTGCCGAAACCGTCGCCGCCGAGATCGGCGGTGTCGCGGTGGTTTGCGACGTCGCGGACGCGGCCTCGGCGGAAGCCGCCATCGCGGCGGCGTCCAAGGCCCATGGCCCGGCGCGCGTGCTGGTCAATTGCGCCGGCATCGGCGTCGCCAAGCGAGTGGTCGGCCGCGACGGGTCGATGGCGCTGAGCGATTTCGAGAAAGTGATCAAGGTCAATCTGATTGGCTCCTTCAACATGCTGCGGCTGGCGACCACCGCAATGTCGAAGCTGGAGCCGCTTGCGACCGGCGAACGCGGCGTCGTGATCTCCACGGCTTCGGTCGCGGCTTATGACGGCCAGATCGGACAATCGGCCTATTCGGCCTCGAAGGGCGGCATCGTCGCGATGACGTTGCCGATCGCGCGCGAACTGGCGCAGTTCGGCATCCGCGTGCTGACCATCGCGCCGGGCCTGTTTCTGACCCCGCTATTGGGCGGTCTGCCGCAGGAAGCGCAGGACTCCCTTGCCGCCTCGATCCCGTTCCCGCACCGGCTCGGCCAGGCCGACGAGTTCGCCTCGCTGGCGCTACACATGATCGACAATTCCTATCTCAACGGCGAGGTGGTGCGGCTCGACGCCGCACTCCGCATGGCGCCGCGCTAGGCTCGGCCGTGAGCACGAAATCTGAACTTGCGGCGTGCTTTTCTTCACCTCTCCCATGGGGAGAGGTCGGATCGCGCAGCGATCCGGGTGAGGGGATAAGGTCTATTGCTGACGGCGTAACCCCTCACCCCAACCCTCTCCCTATGGGAGAGGGGGCCCACCGCCTTTGCCGCACTATTGGGGCTGGGTGAAGCGATGTTCGTCAACCGCCGAGATGTGCAGATCCAGTGGGGCGATTGCGACCCCGCCAACATCGTCTATTACCCGCGCTACTTCGCGATGTTCGATGACTCGACCTCGATCCTGTTCGAGGCCGCCGGCTTCTCCAAGCAGGACATCATCAGGAAATATGGTCTGGTGGGAATTCCGATGGTGGATACGCGGGCGAAATTCCATATCGCCTCCACCCATGGCGACTGGATCACGATCGAAAGCCGGATCGAGAGTTTCAAGCGCTCGAGTTTTGAGGTCACCCACAAGGTGTTCAAGGGCGAGCGGCTTGCGATCGAGGCGTTCGAGACCCGCGTGCTGGTCGGCCGTCACCCTGACGATCCGGCCCGTCTGAAATCGGCGGCGATGCCGGAGGAGATCATTGCGAGATTCATGCGGGACTGACGGGGCGAGGGCGTGACCTGAAGCGGCGGATAGCCTAAACAAGGACCGAATTAGCGAGCGATTTTCGATCTGGACCGATAACGACACTTACCGATAACGACACTTAAAGGGAGGCAACAATGAAAAGAACCTATCTGCCCGCGGCCGTCATCGCGGCGTCGCTGGCGCTGCCGGGACTGCCGGCGCTGGCACAGACCAATGAGATCACCATCGGCATCACCGTCACCACCACGGGACCGGCGGCGGCGCTCGGCATTCCCGAGCGCAACGCGCTCGAATTCGTCGCCAAGGAAATCGGCGGCGTGCCGCTCAAGGTCATCGTGCTCGACGACGGCGGCGATCCGACCAACGCCACCACCAACGCGCGGCGCTTTGTCACGGAGTCCAAGGCCGACATCATCATGGGCTCGTCGACCACGCCGCCGACCGTGGCGGTCTCCAACGTCGCCAACGAGGCAGGGATTCCGCATCTCAGCCTCGCACCGTTTCCGATTACGCCGGAGCGGGCAAAATGGTCGGTGTCGATGCCGCAGCCGGTGCCGCTGATGGGCAAGGGCTTGTACGAGCACATGAAGGCGCACAACATCAAGACCGTCGGCTATATCGGTTACTCCGATTCCTATGGCGACCTCTGGTTCAACGATCTCAAGAGCCAGGGCGTGCCGCTGGGCTTGACGATTGTTGATGAGGAGCGCTACGCGCGCCCGGATACGTCGGTCACCGGACAAGTGCTGAAGCTGATCGCCGCCAATCCGGACGCGATCCTGGTCGGTGGATCAGGCACGGCTGCGGCATTGCCGCAGACCGAGCTGCGGGCGAAGGGCTACAAGGGGTTGATCTACCACAATCACGGTGCCGCCAGCATGGACTTCATCCGCATCGCGGGTCCCGCCGCCGAGGGGGTCATCATGGCGTCGGGTCCGGTGATGGATCCCGAGGACCAGCCCGACAGCGCGCTGACCAAGAAGCCGGGTCTTGCGCTCGATACGGCCTATGAAGCCAAGTATGGTCCCAACAGCCGCAGCCAGTTCGCCGGGCACTCCTACGATGCATTCAAGATTCTCGAACGTATCGTGCCGGTGGCATTGAAGACCGCCAAGCCGGGGACGCCGGAATTCCGCGAAGCGATCCGTCAGGCCTTAATGACCGAGAAGGAAATGGCGGCTAGCCAGGGCGTCTACAACTTCACCGAAAAGGACCGCTACGGCCTCGACGACCGCGCCCGTATCCTGCTGACGGTGAAGGACGGCAAATACGTGCTGGTGAAGTGATCGGGAAATCTGTCGCCTGCTGCTGCGTGAGCGACTGACGGAATTGGAGCGGCCGGCCTCTATCAAGAGGCCGGCCTTTTTACGCCAGGACCGCGTGGATTTTTCCGGGTCGCGCCGTCCTCCGCTTAATCATACCGGATGATCGAACGGCCGCGGGATCAACCACACACCTGGACCTGCCGGAGACGCCAACCATGCCGGGTATGAATGCGCCGCTGCACCAGGTAGCAGCCGCCATCCTCGTAGTAGGAGTCGTCGTAGGCCGGATAGCCATAGTAGTCGTCATAATAGGCATAGGGTGCATAGAGTCCGGCGCCCACCAAAAATCTGCGTCCATGAAATCCGTGGTGGAAGTGCCCGCCATGGAAGCCGTTGGCCACGAAACCGGCGCTGCGATATCCGCTGCCGCCGATCACAGCCGAGCTACCCAGTCCATTTCCGACTGAAACCGCGCGGAAACCGCTAACTCCGCCTATCGCAGCCCCACGGATGCCGGCGCCGCCAATGGCCGCACCGTGGATAGCGCCTCCACCATAGCCGCCATGGTAGCCTCCTCCTCCACCACCGCCGTGGAAACCGCCGCCGCCACCACCGCCGTGGGAACCGCCGCCTCGAGCCGAAGCGGCGGTTGAGGCGAGCATGATGACCGAGGCAGCTGCGAATAGCGTGATGATGGTTTTGCGCAACATGGCCGTGTCTCCCGGATAGCGCTCCCCAGCGGCTGGACGCCGCGGCAAGATACACTTTTTCGACCTTGCGCGCTGTTGATTTTGATCAATGTTCGGCGGTCCCCGAGGGGGATTGCGACGCGCGCTGCAATGGCAGGGAACGGCGACGCAGCCAGCGTCAGTCCGGAAACGTTCCCCACGCCAAATAGTGAGCTATCGCGAATACGACCAGCGTTGTCGCGATCAATAACGCGGCTGCGACGGCCAAACGGCGCTGAAAAAATCGATCACGCCACTGGTGGCCCAAAATCGTGCGATCATGATCTTCTGGGGAGTTCCGGCGCATGATGAAGCATAGCGGAGCCGCCGGCGTTTCAGTCTTGATACAGATCAAGCCGCCCCGCCAACGCGGTTGGACGGTCGCGGCGGATTAGCTGCAAGGGCGATCAGATCGCGCTTTCGCCCTCGTGCTGAAAGCCGAGATAGCTGGCGGCGACGCGCGCATTGGTCGCGATTTCCTTCGCCGCCCCGTTCAGGATGAATTCGCCGAGTTCCATCACATAGGCACGGTCGGCGATCTGCAATGCCGCCTGCGCGTTCTGCTCGACCAGCAGCACCGACACGCCGCTTGAGCGCAACTCGCCGATGGTACGGAAGATATCGGCGACGATGATCGGGGCCAGCCCCAGGCTCGGCTCATCCAGCATCAACAGCTTCGGCGCGCCCATCAGGGCGCGGCCCATCGCCAGCATTTGCTGCTCGCCGCCCGACAGCGTCCCGGCGAGCTGCCTGCGCCGTTCCTTCAGCCGCGGAAACAACGTGTAGACCCGCTCGAACGATCTGGCGGCGACGGCCTTGGCGATCCGGAACGCGCCGAGCTGCAGATTGTCCGCGACGCTCATGGTGGCGAACAGTTCGCGATGTTCCGGCACCAGGCTCAGGCCCGCCGCCACCCGATCCTCGATCTCGAGCCGCAAGATGTCCTCGCCGGCAAACGCGACGCGGCCCTGCAACGGCAGGATTCCCATGATGGCGTTTAACAGCGTGGTCTTGCCGGCGCCGTTGGCGCCGATGATGGTGACGATCTCATTGACGCCGACCTCGAGCGAAACCGCGCGGACCGCCTCGACCTTGCCATAGGCGACATGCGCGTCGGACACCGACAATAGCGCGCTGACGGCGGGGTTCATGAAGCGGCTCCGAGATAGGCCTTGATCACGTCGGGGTTGGTCTTGATCGCTTGCGGAGTGCCTTCGGCGATCTTGGTGCCGAAATCGAGCACCACGATGCGGTCAGCGAGATCCATTACAAATCCCATGTCGTGCTCCACCAGAAGCACCGACATGCCGCCGTCGCGCAGCGTGCGCAGCAGGGCGGCGAGCCGCTGCTTCTCCAGATGCCGCAGTCCGGCGGCCGGCTCGTCGAGCAGCAGCAGCATCGGATCGACGCACAGCGCGCGCGCGATCTCGACGATGCGCTGCTGGCCGAGCGAGAGCGAGCCAGCGAGCTGATCGATCTGGTCGCTGAGGCCGACCCGCTCGATCTGGCGCGCCGCCTCCGCCAGCAATCGGGCTTCGTCGGCGCGATCGAGCCGGAACATGCTAGAGATCGCACCGGCATGGCCGCGCAGATGCGCGCCGATCGCGACGTTTTCAAGCACGGTCATGTCAGGCACCAGTTTGACGTGCTGGAAGGTTCTGGAGATGCCAAGCCTTGCCACCTGCTGCGGGGCTGCGTTGTCGATGCTGCTGCCGAGAACGGAGATCCTGCCGCCGGTCTTGGTGAGCACGCCGGTGATCAGGTTGAAGGTCGTGCTTTTTCCTGCGCCGTTCGGGCCGATCAGCGCGACGATCTCGCGGGCCCGGACGTCGAACGAAACATCGTTGACCGCGATCACGCCGCCAAACTGCTTTCGTGCGTGGTCGATCTGCAGCAGCACCGCGGACATCGCCGCCGGTCGCGGGCGCGCCGGCAAGGCAAGCGACCGATCCGGCCGCGCGCGGGTCGGTGTGAGCCGCAGCCGCGCCATCAGCCAGGGCCAGACCCCGGTCGGGGCCAGTTGCAGCAGCCCCACCAGCAGGATGCCGAACACGATGGTCTCGAGCTGGCCCTCGCCGTGAAACACATATGGCAAATAGCTCTGCAGGATTTCCTTCAGGATGACGACGATGGCGGCCCCCAACACGCCGCCCCAGACATAGCCGGCGCCGCCAACCACCGCGATGAAGAGATACTCGATGCCGGCCTGCGCGCCGAACGGGGTGGGGTTGGCGGCGCGCTGGAAATGCGCATAGAGCCAGCCGGACAGGCCGGCCAGCACCGCCGCATAGATGAAAACCAGAAGCTTGGCGCGCGGGGTTTGCACGCCAAAGGCTTCGGCGGCGATGTGACCGCGGCGCAGCGCGCGGATGGCGCGGCCGGTGCGCGAGTCCAGAAGGTTCATGGTCAGCAGCGCGGAAACGATCACCGCGATCCAGATCGCGAAGTAGATCGTTCCGGGATCGATCATCCGCAAACTGCCGATCGACAGCGGCGGGATGGCGGAGATACCGTCGTTGCGGCCGACGAATTCGAGCTTGCTGAACAGATAGAACAGGCCGAGGCCCCAGGCGATGGTGCCGAGCGGCAGATAGTGGCCCGACAGCCGCACCGTGACGAGGCCGAGCAGGACCGCGGCCAGCCCCGAGACCAGCAGCGACAGCGGCAGCGTCAGCCACGGCGACACGCCGTAGGCGGTCGTCAGCACCGCCGTGGTGTAGGCGCCAAAGCCGCAGAATGCCGCCTGGCCGAACGAGGTGAGGCCGCCGACGCCGGTCAGCAGCACAAGCCCCATCGCCACCAGCGCGGCAAGCCCGATGTTGTCCAGAAGCACGATCCAGAACGGCGGCATGCCCGGAATGAACGGGATCGCCGCCATGACAAAAGCGAACATGATGATGGGCAGCCGCTCTCTCATGGCCATCAATCCTTCTCTTCCTCGACCGCGGGCGCCGCCAGCGACCGCAGCACGAGAACCGGAAGGATCAGCGTGAAGACGATGACCTCCTTGAAATTGCTGGCGTAGAACGAGGAGAAGGCCTCCACGGTGCCGACCACCAGCGCCGCGACCGCGGTCAAGGGGTAGCTGACGAGGCCGCCGATGATCGCGGAGATAAAGCCTTTCAGCCCGATCAGGAATCCGGTGTCGTAATACAGCGTCGTGATCGGCACGATCAGGATTCCCGAAATAGCGCCGATCACCGAGGCGAGAAGGAATGCGATCTGCCCCGACAGCGTGGTTCGGATGCCGACAAGGCGCGCCCCGAGACGGTTGACCGCGGTCGCGCGCAGCGCCTTGCCGTAGAGTGTGAGGCCGAAAAACAGCCAGAGGCCGACGATGAAGGCGATGGTGATGGCGTAGACCGCGATGCTCTGGCCGGTGAAGCGCAGCGGGCCGACGGTGAAGGCGGCATCCGAAATCGTCGGGCCGCGCTGGCCCTCGGCGCCGAAGAACACCAGTCCAAAACCCTGCAGCGCCAGATGGCAGCCCACCGAGGCGATCAGCAGCACCAGCACCGAGGTGTGCGCCAGCGGCTGAAAGGCGATGCGATAGAGAAACAGTCCGATCGCCGCGACGATCAGCAGCGATAGCGCGATGCTGACGGCGATCGGGGGATGGCGGCCTGCGAACCAGGAGGTCAGGGCGAAAATCGCCGCGGGCAGCACGATATTGACCGCGAAGGCGCGGCCGACCAGTCGGGGGCGCAGCGATCTGCGGCCGGCAAACAGGTCGAGGCCGAATGCCACGATGCCCATCGCGACCGCAAGCCGCGCCGTGCCCGGCATCTGGCCCGACGACAGCGAGGCATAGGTCAGCGCGCCGTAGGTGACGAATTCGCCTTGCGGAATCAGGATGACGCGGGTTACGGCGAACACCAGCACCAGCGCGAGGCCGAGCAACGCATAGATCGCGCCATTGGTTATGCCGTCCTGCACCAGGAACAGCATGATTGTCGTGTTCAAGACCGGGCGCTCCCCCTCACACGGCCGCGGGATGCCGCAGGCCATCCGATAACAGCAGTTGAAAAATGCCGCCGGTATTTGATATGATGGATAACAATTATCAATTATAATCTCAAGGTCCGGGCAGCTTTCGGCCCGGGCCGTTCCAGCCTACCGGGATTGCGAGCATCGAGCGATGAGTGTTTCCAAACCCGCTGCGGTCGATGCCGCGAGGGCCTCCCGCGCTGCCCGCAAGGAGCCGGCGCAAGCGGCCGCGGAAAACGGCGCGCTGCAAATGGGCGAATTGTCCGAATTGCTCGGCTATTCGCTGAAGCGCGCGCAGCTGAAAATTTTCGAGGATTTTTTGCGCTGCGTCGCGCCGCTGCAACTGACCCCGGCGCAGTTCTCGGTCTTGTTGCTGCTCGACAGGAATCCCGGGCGCAACCAGACCGAGATCGCCAATACGCTCGGCATCCTCAGGCCGAACTTCGTGGCGATGCTGGATAGTCTCGAAAGCCGCGACCTCTGCGCGCGGATACGTTCGACCAACGACCGCCGCTCCCACATTGTTGTCCTGACCGACGAGGGCAGGGCGGTGCTGGCGCGCGCCAAGAAACTCGTCGCCGCCAAGCACGAAGCGCGCCTCAACGAATTGCTGGGACCGGCCAAGCGCGCTGCGCTGCTGGATATGCTGGCCACGATCGCACGAGAGTTTTGAGACTCGGCCGTTCCGGGGCGGCGCGAAGCGACGAACTACGATGTGCAATTGCACATCGGAGAATCTCGAGATTCCGGGCTTGCTCGCTTTGCTCGCGCCCCGGAATGACGGCTAAACGTCGACCAGAATCACCCTGATATCGTTGACATTGGTGAGCGTCGGGCCGGTCAGCAACAAGTCGCCGGTGGCGGCGAAGAAGGCGGTGGCGTCGTTATTGTCGAGATAGGCCTTGGGGTCGAGGCCAAGCGATTTCATCTTCGCAAAGGTAACCGCATCGATCATCGCGCCGGCAGGATCGGCCGCGCTGCCCGCGCCGCCATCCGCGCCGTCGGTATCGGCCGCAAGTGCCGAAATGCCCGACGCGTTGTTGAGCAGGCCCGCCAGCGCCAGCGCATATTCCTGATTGGGACCGCCGCGGCCCTGGCCGCGCACGGTGACGGTGAGTTCGCCGCCCGACAGGATCGCCACGCGTTTGCCGGCCTCGCGCGCCTGCAAGGCGAGCCGGGCGTGATCGGCGGCGATGCTGCGCGCCTCGCCCTCGAGGTCGGCGCCGAGATCGATGATCCCGTATCCGGCATCCCTCGCTTTCCCGATCGCGGCCTCGAGCGAAGCCTTCGGGCGCGCGATTATTTCGAATTGCGCGCGCGCAAAGACGGGATCGCCGGGCTTGCAGCTCTCATTGCCGGGCTCCAACAGCGCGCGGCGGACGGCATCGTCGAGCTCAAGGCCATATTTCGCGATAATGGCGCGCGCGTCGGCAAGCGTCGTTGGATCCGGCACGGTAGGACCCGAGGCGATCGCGGACGGATCGTCGCGCGGTACGTCCGAGATCGCCAGCGTGACGATCTCGGCGCGCTTTCCGGCGCGCGCGAGCCGGCCGCCCTTGATCCGCGACAGGTGCTTGCGAACGGTGTTGATCTCGCCGATCGGCGCGCCCGAGCGCAACAGCGCCCGGGTCACCTGTTGCTTTTGCGCAAAGGATACGCCTTCAACCGGCGCGATCCAGTTCGCGGAGCCGCCGCCGGATAACAGCACCAGCAGGAGATCATCGGCGCCGGCGCCCTCGGCCAGCCGCAGGCTTTCCTCCGCGCCCTTCAATCCGGCCGCGTCGGGCACGGGATGGCCGGCTTCGATGACCTTGATCCGGCGGGTTGGCACGCCATGGCCGTGGCGGGTGGTCGCGATTCCCGCAAGACGTGAGGGCGGAAGGCCGAGTGTGTCGAGATAGTGCCGCTCCGCTGCCGCGGCCATCGCGGCGGCGGCCTTGCCGGCGGCAAGACAGATCACCCGGCCTTTCGGCGGCGGGCGCAGATGCGCCGACAGCACGACGTCGGGATGTGCCGCGGCGACGGCAGCGTCGAAAATTTCGCGCAGGAGAGGGCGGCGGTCGGTCATCGATCCCTGAGCCCCGGCTTCACGGCATTTGAAAAGAGAAACATGCAGCGCCGGTTATCCATCCGAAACAGGCAAAAGAAAACCCCCGCAGTTGCTGCGGGGGTTTCGGGAGCCCGTAAGGACCGGTCAAGGCGAAGGAAAGCGTCAGCCGCCGACATCGCCTGAGATGACTTCGCCGAACAGATCCCATTTTTCGCCGTTGAACTTCTCCAACTGAAGCTGGGAGATCGGGGCAAAGTCGGTGGCGCTGGTGTTGACCTTGATGCCCGGGAGCAGGCCGCCGAGTTCCAGATCCCGGATGCTCGCCGCCTGCTTCATGACGTTCTCGCGCGTGAGATTGTCGCCGCAGGCCTTCAGTACATGCACGAGGCCCTGCGCGACGGTGTAGCCGTACATCACCGAGCCGTCGATCCGGTTGCCCTCGGGGAAGTATTTGGCGAGGAACTCATCGAACGCCTTCATGCCGGCATCGTTCTTCCACTGCGGATCGGAAGTATCCTTCAGATAGTTGGACGAGATCAGGCCCTGGCTGGCCTCGAAGCCGGCCGGCTTGATGACGCTGCCGATCGAGGAGGAGACGTTGTTGAGGAAGTGCACCGGCTTCCAACCGATTTCAGCGTTCTTCTTGATCGCCTGCGCGGCAAATTTTGGCGTAGTGACGTTGAAGAACACGTCGGCGCCGGACGCCTTCAGCTTGACCATTTCCGAATCGATGGTCGGCTGGGTGGTCTCATAGCTCTGCTCGGCAACGATCATCGAGGCTGCCTTGGCGCCCAGGCCGTCCTTCAGGCCTTTCACATAATCTTTGCCGTAGTCGTCGTTCTGATAGAGGATCGCGATCTTCGCGTTGGGAAGGTTCTTCATGATGTATTTCGCGTAGATGCGCGATTCGCTCTGGTAGTTGGGCTGCCAGCCCATGGTCCAGGGAAAGTCCTTGGGATCGTTCCACTTGGTGGCGCCGGTGGCGACGAACAACTGCGGCACCTTCTTTGAGTTCATGTATTTCTGGATCGCCGAATTCGGCGGCGTGCCCAGCGAGTTGAAGATGAACAGGACCTCGTCGCTCTCCACCAGCTTGCGCGCCTGCTCGACCGTCTTCGGCGGGCTGTAGCCGTCGTCATAGCTGACGAAATTGATCTTGCGGCCGTTGATGCCGCCCTCGGCATTGATCTTGTTGAAGTAGGCCTGTTCGGTCTTGCCGATCACGCCGTAGGCGGACGCCGGCCCGCTGTAGGGCATGATGTTGCCGATCTTGATTTCGGTATCGGTCGCGCCGGTATCGTATTTCTTCTGCGCGAGCGCGCCGCTGCTGGCTAAGGCGGCCACCGCGAGGGCAGCCGAAAAGGCCCCCAATCGCAACGGGTTAACAGGCATTTTGATCTCCCTGATCTGGTTGAAAGCGTTGTTTCTTGCTGCTTGGAAGCGCGTCTCGGCTTCGGCTCTCATTGAATACCTTCTCGTTGCTTCCATCAAGAAGGAGCCCCCTGCGACGTCATCGCAGAGGGTTAATTTTTTGTCCGTGGCCGGCCGGCCCGGGACCTGTCAGCCGCCGATCTCTCCGCTGATGACCTCGCCGAACCGGACCCAGGTCTCGCCCTCGAATTTTTCGAGCTGCAACTGCTTGACCGGAGCGAAGTCGGTAGCGCTGGTGGAGACCTTGATGCCCGGCAGCAGGCCATCCAGCGCAAGTCCGTGGATGCTGGCCGCCTGTTTCATGATGTTCGCCCGCGTCAGATCGTCGCCGCAGGCCTTCAGCACGTGCACGAGGCCTTGCGCGACGGTGTAGCCGTAAATCACGTTGGCGTCGGTGCGGTTGGCTTCCGGGTAGTATTTGTCGAGGAATGCATTCCAGGTCTTCATGCCCGGGTCGTCCTTCCATTGCGCGTCGGTCGGATCCTTCAGCCACGCCGACGAAACAATGCCCTGCGACCTGTCGAAGCCGGCAGGCTTCATCGTGGCGCCGATCGAGGCCGACACGTTGTTGAGCAGATGCAGCGGCTTCCACCCGATCTCGTTGACCTTCACGATCGCCTGCGCGGCAAACTTCGGGATCGCCACGTCGAAGAAGACGTCGGCGCCGCTGGCTTTCAGCTTGACGATATGGGAGTCGATGGTCGGCTCGGTGGTCTCATAGCTGTCTTCCGCGACGATCATCGAGGCCGCCTTGGCGCCCAGGCCGTCCTTCAGGCCTTTCACATAATCTTTGCCGTAGTCGTCGTTCTGATAAAGGATCGCGATCTTGGCGTTGGGCTTTTCCCTCAGGATATATTTGGCATAGATGCGGGCCTCGCTCTGGTAGTTGGGCTGCCAGCCCATGGTCCAGGGAAAGTCCTTGGGATCGTTCCACTTGGTGGCGCCGGTGGCGACGAATAACTGCGGCACCTTCTTCATATTCATGTATTTCTGGATCGCCGAATTCGGCGGCGTGCCCAGCGAATTGAAGATGAACAGGACCTCGTCGCTCTCCACCAGCTTGCGCGCCTGCTCCACCGTCTTTGGCGGACTGTAGCCGTCGTCATAGCTGATAAAGTTGATCTTGCGGCCGTTGATGCCGCCCTCGGCATTAATCTTGTTGAAGTAGGCCTGTTCGGTCTTGCCGATCACGCTGTAAGAGGACGCCGGCCCGCTGTAGGGCATGATGTTGCCGATCTTGATTTCGGTGTCGGTGGCGCCGGTATCGTATTTCTTCTGCGCGAACGCGCCGCTGCTGGTTGCGGCGAGCATCGCGAGGGCAGTCGAGCAGACTACCAATCGCAGGCGAATAGCAGGCATTCTGACCTCCTTGAATCTCGGTTGAATGTGTTGTGTTTTTTGACCGGGAGCGCTTGCTGGCTCCTGCGCGGATTGAATACCCTTCAACGATACCCATCAAGAAAAAGCCCCCCGCGACGGCTGTCGCGGGGGGCGTCAATTAGTCGAACGGTTTGAGGTAACGAACCTGTGAACTTATACCTTAGTTGCTGAGCTCGCCGCTGATGATGTCGCCGAACAGTTCCCATTTCTCGCCCTTGAATCGTTGCATCTGAAGCTGCTCGATCGGGGCGAAGTCGGTGGCTGAGGTGTTGATCTTGACGCCGGGCAGCAAGGTGTCGGGCGCAAAGTCTTTCAGGCTCGCCGCCTGCTTCATGACGTTCTCGCGGGTCAGATTGTCGCCGCACATCTCTAAGACCTTCACCATGGTCTGCGCCACGCCGTAGCCGTAGACCACCGAGCCATCGAGCTTGTTGGCTTCGGGATAATACTTCTCGAGGAAGGCATAGAACTTCTTCATGCCCGGGTCGTTGTCCCACTGCGAGTCGGCGCCGTCCTTGCCATAGTTGGCAGAGAGAATGCCCTGCGAATTTTCAAATCCGGCCGGCTTCATCACGGCGCCGACCGAAGAGGAGACGTTGGAAACGATATGCATCGGCTTCCATTCGATCTCGGCTAGCTTCTTGATCGCCTGTGCCGCGAATTTCGGGGTGGTGATGCTGATGAAGACGTCGGCGCCGGTGGCCTTCAGCTTGACGATGTGGCTGTCGATGGTCGGCTCCGTGGTCTCGTAGCTTTCCTCCGCGATCAGCATCGACGCCTTGGCGCCGAGCCCGTCCTTCAGGCCCTTGAGGTAATCTTTGCCGAAATCGTCGTTCTGATAAAGGATCGCGATCTTGGCGTCCGGCTTCTCCTTCATCAGGAACTTCGCGTAAATCCGCGCTTCGCTTTGATAGCTGGGCTGCCAGCCCATGGTCCAGGGAAAGTTCTTCGGGTCGTTCCATTTGGTTGCGCCGGTGGCGACGAACAGTTGCGGTACCTTTTTCGCGTTCAGGTATTTCTGAATCGCGGAATTCGACGGCGTGCCCAGCGGATTGAAAATCAGCAAAACCTCGTCGCTCTCCACGAGCTTGCGGGCCTGCTCGACGGCCTTCGGCGGGCTATAGCCGTCGTCATAGCTGATGAAATTGATCTTGCGGCCATTGATGCCGCCCTCGGCGTTGATCTTCTTGAAGTAGGCATCTTCGGTCTTGCCGATCACGCCGTAGGCCGAAGCCGGGCCGCTATAGGGCATGATGTTGCCGATCTTGATTTCGGTGTCGGTCGCACCGGCGTCGTATTTTTTTTGGGCGAGTGCACCGCCGGAGGTGGCAACGAACGCGATGACCGCCGTCGAGAACGCGGCGATACGTAGTTCTTGTCTAGAAAACATAGTTTCTCCTTGGTTAGTTCTTCTTGAACTTGCCGAGCATCTGCTGGGCAACGATGGCAACCTGCCGCGCGCCGTGGGGCACGAGGAAGATGACGAGGAACAGAAGCACGCCGAACACGGCGCCCGATAGGCCTTTTGAAATTCCCTCCGCGATGTTCGGCACGAAGATGATGAAGGCCGAACCCACGATCGAGCCGGGCAGCCATCCGACGCCGCCGACCACCATGCCGAGGAACAGCGAGATCGCCAGCTGGATGGTGTAGCTGTCCGGCGCGACGAACTGCACGGCGATGGCGCCGAGGCCGCCGGCGACCCCGGTGATGCCGGCCGAGACCCCGAACGCCAGCGTCTTGTACAGCGCGACGTCGATGCCCATCGCGGACGCCGCGATTTCATTGTCGCGGATCGCCATGAAGGCGCGGCCCGAACGCGACCTCAGGAGGTTGACCGAGAAAATGTAGATCGCGATCGTGACGATCAGCGTAAAGTAATACAGCCACATGTCCTGCGATATCGGCAGGCCGAACGGGGCATCGGGTTTGGTCACCACCAGGCCCTGCACGCCGCCGGTCCATTCCTCGAAGTAGCCGAGCTTGAGAAGCTGCGGCATCGCGGTTGCCAGTGCGAAGGTCGCCAGCGCCAGATAGACGCCGGAGAGACGCAGTGCCGGCTGGCCGAACAGAAATCCAAAAGCGAAGCAGATGACCCCGGCGACCGGCAGCGTCAGCGCGTAGTTCATGCCGGCGTGTTCCATCAGGATGGCCGAGGTGTAGGCGCCGACCGCGTAGAACGCGCTCTGTCCCAGCGAGAACTGCCCGCTGCCGCCGGTCAGGATGTTCAGCGCCAGCACGGCGAGGCCGTAGATCAACAGCATCGTGAGCTGAAAGATGATGAAATTCTTGACCAGCAGCGGCACGATAAGGAACAGCGCCAGCATCGCCAGCGACGTGCCGTAGCCGAGTGTCATGGCTCGCTTGGGAACGGCCTCGACGGCGGCGGCTTCGGTGACGACTTCCTGAACTGCGCTCATGATCAAACTCGCTTCACGATGGGCCGCCCGAACAGCCCGGCCGGTTTGACGACCAGGACGGTGATAATCAACGCCAGGGCGATCGGCAGCTTCAGTTCGTTGCCGACGCCGGGGATGTAGGTTCCGACCAGATTCTCGAAGATCCCGACCAGGAAGCCGCCGATCACCGCGCCGAACGGACTGGTCAGACCGCCGAGCACCGCGGCGGCGAATCCGTAGATCAGCACGCCCAGCATCATGTTCGGCTCCAGGAACACAACCGGCGCGATCATCATTCCGGCGACGGATCCGATCGCCGCCGCCATGCCCCAACCGAGCGCGATCATCCAGGAGGTGTTGATGCCGACCAGCCGCGCCGATTCCGGCAGCGAGGCCGCCGCGCGCATCGCCAGCCCCATTCGCGTGAAGCGAAAGAAAACGAACAGCAGCAGGAGCAGGATCATCGTGATGCCAATCATGCCGGCCTGGTGGGTCGAGATCAGCTGACTGCCGAGGAACGGATGTGAACCGAAGGGCGTCGGATATTGCTTGATGGTGAAGTCCCAGATCAGGCCGGCGACGCTGTTGATGATCGAATACAGCGCGATGAAGCCGGCGACGTTGGTCAGGATCGGCGCTTTCGCCAGCGGCTTGAACAATAACCGCTCGATGGCGATGCCGCCGGCGAAGGAGAATCCCAGCGTGAGGATGAAGGCGCCCCAGTAGGGGAAGCCCCATTGCATCAATTGCCATGAGACGAAGGTCGAGAACATCGCCATCTCGCCCTGGGCGAAATTGAGATGGTCGATCGCCTGATAGATCATGACGACGGCGAGCGCCATGCAGGCATAGATCGCGCCGGTGGCGATGCCGGCCAGGATTTGGTTGGTGAAAAGCTCCATGGCCGTGCTCCTCAATAGCCCAGATAGGATCTACGGACGTCTTCGTTGTTCGCTATCTCACTGGCGCTGCCCGACATCACGATGCGCCCGGTCTCGATCACATAGGCGGTGTCGGCCAGCTCCAGCGCCAGCTGCGCATTCTGCTCGACTACCAGAATGGTGACCTTGTCGTCGCGGTTGATCTTGCCGAGGATCTTGAACAGGTCGCGCACGATCAGCGGCGCCAGGCCGAACGACGGTTCGTCGAGCAGCATTAGCCTAGGGCGCAGCATCAGGGCGCGGGCCACCGCCAGCATCTGCTGTTCGCCGCCCGAAAGCGTGCCCGCCTGCTGGGTGTGGCGCTGCTTCAGCACCGGGAAGTGGTCGTACATGCGTTCGATGTCGGAAACCACGCCGGCCTTGTCTTTTCGCGTGATGGCGCCGAGCTGCAGGTTTTCCTCCACCGTCATCGTGGTGAAGGTGCCGCGGCCCTGCGGCACGTGGGCAATGCCGAGGCGGACGATGTTTTCGGTCGAGCGGCCGGCCAGCGGGGAGCCCTCGAACTCGATCGCGCCGGTCGAGCGCACCATGTTGCAGATCGCCCGCAGCGTGGTGGTCTTGCCGGCGCCGTTGGCACCGAGCAGCGTGGTCATGCTGCCCTCATTGAGGCCGAAGGAGAGGCCGTGCAGCGCCTGGACCTGGCCGTAATAGGCCCTGAGATCCCTGATGTTGAGAAACGCCGTCATTGGTCCTTGCTCCCCAGATAGGCTTTGATGACATCCGGGTCGGACTGCACCTTGGCCGGCGTTCCCTCGGCGAGCTTGCGGCCGAAATTCAGCGCGACCACATGGTCGGCGATCGACATCACCAGGCCCATGTGATGTTCGACCAGCAGGATGGTGACATTGCGCTCGTCGCGAATCCGGCGGATCAAGTCGCCGAGTACGTGGACTTCCTCGTGGTTGAGGCCGCCGGCGGGCTCGTCGAGCAGCAGGATCTTCGGGTCGGCGGCCAGCGCGCGCGCCAGCTCGACCCGTTTCTGGGTGCCGAACGGCAGGCCGGAAACCGTGACATGGGCGACGTCATCGAGGTGGAGATAGCTGACGATCTCATGGACGCGCTTGTTGAGTTCGGCCTCGCCGCGGCGGACCCAGGCCAGCTTCAGGGAGTCGCTGATAATGTCGCTGTTGGTGCGGGCATGGGTGCCGACCCGAACGTTGTCGAGCACCGAAAGATTGGGAAACAGCGCCACGTTCTGGAAGGTGCGGCCGATGCCGATTTCGGCGATCCGGTGCGGCGGGCGCTTCAGGATACTCTGGCCCTCCATCAGAATATCGCCGGCGCTCGGCTGGTAGAGCCGGCTCAGGCAGTTGAACAGCGTGGTCTTGCCGGCGCCGTTCGGCCCGATCAGGCCGAGGATCTGGCCCTGATGCATGTCGAAGGACACGCCATTCAGCGCGATGATGCCGCCGAACACGACGCTGACGTCGCGAACCGCAAGCAGGGGATCTTGTCCCTGCGCGAGTTGGGCCTGCGTCATATCGCCCCGCCCGTCAGCGAAATCGCTCGCCGGTTACGACGCTGAAGGCTACCTGATCCCCTCGACCACACGTGCAAGTTTCCCTCCTGCTTTCAACTTTTTGCTTTCTTCTTTTTTTGATTGGGGCGCCGCGCCGCCCAACGCCGCTTCGATGTTCCTTACCATCGTCACGAGGCGAGGTCCAATATCGCTGCGCAGCCGATCTTCCGTGAAGCGGAATGCCGGCGCACCGCAGTTAAACGCATATGGACCGGTTCCGTCATTAAGCTTTAGTGCTACGCCGACCGCATGGATGTCGTCATGCCAGTCGCCCGCCGAGATCGCAAAACCGAGTTTCTCGACGGTTTCGCCCGCGCGTTCGATACCATCGCGCATCCGGGGCCAGCGGCTGCCGTAATGCTCGCGCAATTCGCGTAACAAGGCGGCCCGCTCATCGTCCGGCAGCGCCCAGATAAAGGCGCGGCCCATCGCGGTTGTCGCAATCGGGATTCGCGAGCCGACGTCCAGTTGAACGCCGAGCGTCATGCCGCGACTCTGGCCGAAATAGATCATGCTGGTGCGGTCGCGGCCGCCGACCGCGACGGCACCGCCGGTCTCGCGCATGACTTCCTCGCGAAAAGGTTCGGACAAATGCCGAACGCCGAGATTCGCAAGGGCGGCATACCCGAGCGCCATGGCTGAGGGTGCCAACTGATATTTCTCGAACCGCGGAACGGGTGTAAGGTAGCCGAGCTTGGTCAAAGTGTAGGTCAGCCTGGAGACGGTTGGCTTCGGCAGGTTGGTACGGGCCGCGATCTCCTGATTGCCAAGAAGCCCGTCGTTGGGTTGGAATGCGCGCAACACATCAAGGCCGCGGGAAAGCGCGACGACGAAGCTGCGATCGCTCGCCACTTTCTTGCCTGGACGCTTCATTGCCTGCTGCTGCGCGGACCTCGTTGACAAGGGACGTGCTTCAAAATAACCCTCCGTGTCAAGATGTGGAATTAAATTCCGCAGTGCGAAATTAGCTGAGAAACCCCTGTAACCAAGAACAAAATCCCCGAGGGAGAGTGCCGTGAACCAAGTGGTCAAGCTCGAGCGTCATGATGTGGTCGCCATCGTCACGGTCAACAGCCCGCCGGTGAACGCGCTGAGCGCCGCCGTCCGCGGCGGTATTTTCGAGTGCATGAAGAGTGCCATCGCCGATCCCGAAGTGAAGGCGATCGTGCTGACCTGCGGCGGCCGTACCTTCATCGCCGGCGCCGACATCACCGAATTCGGCAAGCCGCCGCAGCCGCCGGGTCTCCATGAGGTGCTGGTGACAATGGAGAACTCGCCGAAACCGATCATCGCCGCGATTCACGGCACCGCGCTTGGCGGCGGTCTCGAAGTTGCACTTGCCTGTCATTTCCGGGTAGCGACCAAGGACGCAAGGCTCGGCTTGCCGGAAGTCAAGCTCGGTCTGTTGCCCGGCGCCGGCGGCACCCAGCGCCTGCCGCGCGCGGTCGGTCCCGAACTCGCGGTCAAGATGATCGTCGGCGGCGATCCGATCAGCGCGGCCGACGCGCTCAAGAACGGCCTGATCGAGGAAATCGTCGAAGGTCCGGCTTCGGGCGGCGAGGCATTTGCCCGCAAGGTGCTGGCGGAGAAGCGTCCGTTGCGCAAGTTGCGCGACGACGACAGCAAGCTTGCCGCGGCGAAAGCCGACCGCTCGATCTTCACCAATGCGGTCGCGGCGCTGACCAAGAGGGCGCGCGGGCTGGAAGCGCCGTTTGCCGCGGCCGACGCGGTCGGCGCGGCCATCGACCTGCCGTTCGACGAAGGGATGAAGAAGGAGCGCGAGGGCTTTCTCAAGCTGGTGTCGAGCGATCAGTCCAAAGCGCAGCGCTACGCCTTCTTCAGCGAGCGCGAGGCCGCCAAGATCGCCGGCGTGCCGGAAGGAACGAAACCGCGCAATGTCGAGCGCGTCGCCATCATCGGCGCCGGCACGATGGGTGGCGGCATCGCGATGTCGTTTGCCAACGCCGGTATTCCGGTGACGCTGATCGAGACCGGCGAAGAGCAGCTCAGGCGCGGCATGGGCGTGATGCAGAAGAATTACGAGGCGACCGCGGCCCGCGGCGGCATTCCCGCCGACGCGCCCGCCAAGCGGATGGGCCTGATCAAGGGCGTGGTCGGTATCGAGAACGTCAAGGACGCTGACCTGGTTATCGAGGCCGTGTTCGAGACCATGGCAATCAAGAAGGAAGTCTTCGCGGCACTCGACAAGTTCGCCAAACCGGGCGCGGTGCTGGCCTCCAACACGTCCTATCTCAACATCGATGAGATCGCCAAGGTGACGAGCCGTCCGCAGGACGTGCTGGGTATGCACTTCTTCAGCCCGGCGAACGTCATGAAGCTGTGCGAGATCGTGCGCGCGGCCAAGACCGCGCCGGATGCGCTGACCACCGCGGTCGCGGTGGCGCGCAAGATCGCCAAGGTGCCGGCGGTGGTCGGCGTCTGCGACGGCTTCGTCGGCAATCGCATGCTGGCGCAGCGCGGCAAGCAGGCGGAGAAGCTGTTGTTCGAGGGCGCGTTGCCGCAGCAGGTCGACGCGGTCGTGACCAAATTCGGCATGCCGATGGGGCCGTTCGCGATGGGCGATCTCGCCGGCTTGGATATCGGCTGGCGTTCGCGCAAGGATCGCGGCATCAAGTCGGAAATCGCCGATGCGCTGTGCGAGGCCGGCCGCTTCGGCCAGAAGACCGGCAAGGGCTACTACAAATATGAAGGCGGCTCGCGCGCGCCGCTGCCCGATCCGGAAGTGGAAAAGCTGATCGCCGAGACGCTCACGCGGCTCGGGCGCAAGCGCCGCGCGGTCAGCGACGACGAAATTCTCGAGCGCATGATGTACCCGATGATCAACGAGGGCGCGCGGATCCTCGAGGAGGGGATCGCGGCGCGGCCGAGCGATATCGACGTGATCTGGCTCTACGGCTATGGCTGGCCGATCTATCGCGGCGGCCCGATGTTCTACGCCGACCAGGTGGGGCTAAAGCACATCGCCGACCGGCTGTCGTTCTACGCCAAAGAGACCAACGATCCCTCGCTCGAGCCGGCGCCGCTGCTCAAGCGGCTGGCCGCCGAAGGCAAGACCTTTGGCTCGCTGGCGCAGACGGCGAAAGCGGCCTGATGGAGCACTGCTATCGTCAGGTGTCATTCCGGGATGGTCCGAAGGACCAGACCCGGAATCTCGAGATTCCGGGTTCGCTCGTTTCACTCGCGCCCCGGAATGACGACCTCTTTGCTACGTCTTGCTGAAAGTGCGCATGACCCATCCCGGCGAGCAATTCTATCCGCAAGGCGTCCGCTGGGACGATGAGCTCGAGCAGGGAACGCTGCCCGATCTGTTGTCGAAGGCGGCAAGCGATTACGGAGCGCGGCCGGCGATCGAGTTCCGCGACCGCCCAATCAGCTATGCCGAACTCGAAGACAAGGTCGAGGTCGCGGCCGCCGCGTACCTCCGCGCCGGCTACGGCAAGAACAATTCGGTGGCGCTCTTTCTCGGCAACACGCCCGATCACCCCGTCAACTTCTTCGGCGCGCTGAAGGCCGGCGCCCGCATCGTGCATCTGTCCCCGCTCGACGGCGAGATCGCGCTGTCGCACAAGCTCGCCGATTCCGGCGCGCGCGTGCTCGTCACCAGCAATTTGAACGCGTTGTTGCCGACCGCGCTGAAGTTTCTCGACAAGGGTCTGCTCGACCGGCTGATCGTCTGCGAGGACGACGACTGGGGCAAGGCCGGCACGCCGCAGACGCCGCTGCCGCAAAATCCCGCCATCATCACCTTCCGTCAGTTCGTCGACGGCGTGAAGAAGCCGGCGCGGTGGCCAGAGGTCGCGGTCGATGACGTGGCGCTGCTGCAATATACCGGCGGCACCACGGGATTGCCGAAAGGCGCGATGCTCAGCCACGGCAATCTGACCTCGGCGGTGTCGATCTTCGACGACTGGGGCAAGCCCGAGCGCGCCCAGCGCAACGCCATCGAGCGCGTGATCTGCGTGCTGCCGCTGTTCCACATCTTCGCGCTGACGGTGGTGCTGCTTTCCTCGCTCCGGCGCGGCAATCTGATCTCGCTGCACCAGCGCTTCGACGTCGAGGCGGTGATGCGCGACATCGAGGTGAAGCGGGCGACGGCGTTCCCCGGCGTGCCGACGATGTGGATCGCGATCGCGAGCATGCCGGATCTGGAAAGCCGCGACCTTTCGTCGCTGGTGTTTTGTGCCTCGGGCGGCGCGCCGCTGCCGGTGGAGGTCGCAAAGGTCTTCGAGCGCAAGGTCGGCATGAAGTTGAAGAGCGGCTGGGGCATGACCGAGACCTGCTCGCCCGGCACCGGCCATCCCAAGGAGGGACCGGAAAAGCCCGGCTCGATCGGCCTGATGCTGCCGGGCATCGAAATCGACGTGGTCGCGCTCGACGATTCCCGCAAGGTGTTGCCGACCGGCGAGGTCGGCGAAATCCGCATCCGCGGGCCGAATGTCACCAAAGGTTACTGGAACCGGCCGCAGGAAACCGCGGAGGCCTTTGTCGGCGACCGCTTCCTGACCGGCGATATCGGCTACATGGACGATGACGGCTATTTCTATCTGGTCGACCGCAAGAAGGACATGATCATCTCCGGCGGCTTCAACGTCTATCCGCAGATGATAGAGCAGGCGATCTACACCCACCCCGCGGTGCAGGAGGTGATCGTGATCGGTATTGCCGACGATTACCGCGGCGAGGCGGCGAAGGCCTTTGTCAAACTGCGCGCCGGCACCAGGCCGTTCACGCTGGAGGAGCTGAAGGCGTTCCTCGCCGGCAAGCTCGGCAAGCACGAAATTCCAGCCGCGCTCGAATTCGTCGACGAACTGCCGCGCACCCCGGTCGGAAAACTCTCGCGCCACGAATTGCGCAACCGGCAACCGCCGTCCGCGCCCAAACAGCAATTCGCATCGGGAGGCCGTTCGTGAGGGACGCGGCTCCATCGTCGTCCCCGCGAAAGCGGGGACCCATACGCCGTGTTCTCGGTAATGAAAGATGGGGTCAGTTGCCTTTGCGACAACAAACGCCGGTGGTTATGGGTCCCCGTTTTCGCGGGGACGACATAGGTAAAAGATAACGCGTACGCAGGAATCGAATTCATTCGCTCACAGGAGGATCCGATGGATCTCAGCTTCAGCAAGGAAGAGATGGCGTTTCGCGAGGAAGTGCGGGCCTTCTTCAGGGACCATGTGCCGCCGGAGACGCGGCGCAAACTGGTCGAGGGCCGTCATCTCTCCAAGCAGGAGATGATCGACTGGTGGCGCATCCTCAACAGGAAGGGCTGGGGCGTGTCGCACTGGCCGAAGGAATATGGCGGCACCGGCTGGAGCTCGGTGCAGCACTACATCTTCAACGAGGAGCTGCAGATGCACCCGGCGCCGGCGCCGCTCGCCTTCGGCGTCAGCATGGTCGGCCCCGTAATCTACACCTTCGGCAGCGAGGCGCAGAAGAAATACTACCTGCCGCGCATCGCCAATGTCGACGACTGGTGGTGCCAGGGATTTTCGGAGCCCGGCTCGGGATCGGACCTCGCTTCGCTGAAGACCAAGGCCGAGCGCAAGGGCGACAAATATATCGTCAACGGCCAGAAAACATGGACCACGCTGGCCCAGCACGCCGACATGATCTTCAACCTCTGCCGCACCGATCCTGCCGCCAAGAAGCAGTCGGGCATCTCCTTCATCCTGATCGACATGAAGTCGAAGGGCATCACCGTGCGTCCGATCCAGACCATCGACGGCGGCTATGAGGTCAACGAGGTGTTCTTCGACGACGTCGAGGTGCCCCTCGAGAACCTCGTCGGCGAAGAGAACAAGGGCTGGGACTACGCCAAATTCCTGCTCGGCAACGAGCGCACCGGGATTGCCCGCGTCGGCGTCTCCAAGGAGCGCATCCGGCGCATCAAGGAACTGGCCTCGAAGGTCGAGTCCGGCGGCAAGCCGGTGATCCAGGACCAGAAGTTCCGCGAAAAACTCGCCGAGGTCGAGATCGAGCTGAAGGCGCTCGAACTCACCCAGCTTCGCGTCGTCGCCGACGAAGGCAAGCACGGCAAGGGCAAGCCGAATCCGGCCTCCTCCGTGCTGAAGATAAAAGGCTCGGAAATCCAGCAGGCCACCACCGAGCTCTTGATGGAGGTGATCGGCCCGTTCGCCGCGCCCTACGACGTGCATGGCGATGACGACTCCAACGAGACCATGGACTGGACCGCGCAGATCGCCCCGAGCTATTTCAACAACCGCAAGGTCTCGATCTACGGCGGCTCCAACGAGATCCAGCGCAACATCATCACCAAGGCCGTGCTGGGGCTGTGATGGTCATTCCGGGGCGCGCGACCGCGCGAACCTCAGATGTGCAATTGCACATCGGGGAATCTCGTCCGAACAATCTCGGGATTGCGGGTCCACGCGAAGACGCGTGTCCCGGAATGACGAGGGATTTAATGCAGGGAAGTAAAGAAAATGGATTTTGATCTGTCCGAGGAGCAGCGGCTTCTCAAGGAAAGCGTCGACGGCCTGCTGGGCTCATCCTACGACTTCGAGGCGCGCAAGAAGTACATGGCGGAGAAGGGCGGCTGGAGCAGAACCGCCTGGAGCAGGCTCGCCGAACAGGGCCTGCTCGGTCTGCCGTTCTCGGAAGACGACGGCGGCTTCGGCGCCGGCGCGGTCGAGACCATGATCGTGATGGAGGCGTTGGGCAAGGCGCTGGTGCTGGAGCCCTATCTGGCGACCGTGGTGATCGCGGGCGGCTTCCTGCGACGCGGCGGCTCGGCGGCGCAGAAGGCGGCGTATATTCCCTCCATCATCGACGGCAGCAAGACCTTTGCCTTCGCGCAGCTCGAGAAGAATTCGCGCTACGATTTGCAGGATGTTGCGACCTCGGCCAAGAAGAAGGGCGCGGGCTGGATCATCGACGGCGAGAAATTCGTCGTGCTCAACGGCGAGAGCGCCGACACCCTGATCGTGACCGCGCGCACCAAGGGCGGCCAGCGCGACGCCGATGGCATCGGCGTGTTCCTGGTGCCGGGCAACGCCAAAGGCGTCGCCAAAAAGGGCTATCCGACCCAGGACGGCCTGCACGCCGCCGACATCACCTTCACCGGCGTCGAGGTGGGCGCGGATGCCGTGATCGGCGATCCCGAAAACGCGTTGCCGCTGATCGAACGCGTGGTCGACGAGGCCCGCACCGCGATGTGCGCCGAGGCCGTCGGCATCATGGACGAGTCGCTGAAGACCACCGTCGAATACCTGAAGACCCGCACCCAGTTCGGCGTGCCGATCGGCAGCTTCCAGACCTTGCAGCACCGCGCCGCCGACATGTTCGTCGCGGTCGAGCAGGCCCGCAGCATGTCGATGTTCGCGACCATGGCGGCCGATTTCGACGACGCCAGAGAGCGCGCCACCGCGGTCGCGGCGGCCAAGGTGCAGATCGGCAAATCCGCCAAATTCGTCGGCCAGCAGTCGATCCAGCTCCATGGCGGCATCGGCATGACCCAGGAGGCCAGGATCGGCCACTACTTCAAGCGGCTGACCATGATCGAGAACACGCTTGGCGACACCGACTATCACCTGCGCCGCGTCACCGGCAGCGGCGGGCTGGTGTAGGACGTATCAATCGTCATTGCCGGGCGATGATTTGACACCGTCATCCCGGGGCACGATTTAACACCGTCATTCCGGGGCGCGCGTTAGCGCGAACCCGGAAACTCGAGATTCCGGGTCTGGTCCTTCGGACCATCCCGGAATGACGACGTAGGGAGCAAACAATGAAAAACACCCCGTTCGATCTCACCGGCCGGGTCGCCGTCATCACCGGCTCCAGCCGCGGCATCGGCCGCGCCTCGGCCGAACTGTTGGCAAAACTCGGCGCTAAAGTGGTGATCTCCAGCCGCAAGGCGGATGCCTGCGAGGAGGTGGCCGCCGGCATCCGCAAATCAGGCGGCGACGCCCATGTCATCGCCTGCAACATCTCGCGCCGCGCGGAGGTCGAGGCGCTGATTTCCGGCGCCACCAAACACTACGGCAAGATCGACATCCTGGTCTGCAACGCCGCGGTCAATCCCTATTACGGCCCGCTGCTCGACATCGAGGACGCGGCCTTCGACAAGATCATGGGCAGTAACGTCAAGAGCAACATCTGGCTGTGCCAGCTTTCGATCCCGCAGATGGCGGCGCGGGGCAACGGCTCGGTGGTGATCGTCTCCTCGATCGGGGGCTTGCGCGGTTCCACGGTGATCGGCGCCTACGGAATTTCCAAGGCGGCGGATTTCGCATTGTGCCGCAGTCTTGCCGGCGAATGGGGCCCGAAGGGCGTGCGCGTCAATTGCGTGGCGCCGGGCCTGGTCAAGACCGATTTCGCGCGCGCCTTGTGGGAAGACGAGGAGCGCCTGAAGCGCCGCTGCGCCACCACGCCGCTGCGCCGGATCGGCGAGCCCGACGAGATCGCAGGCGCGGTCGCCTATCTCGGCTCCGACGCCTCGAGCTTCATGACCGGCCAGACCATCATCGTCGACGGCGGCGTCACCACCGCCTCGGTGTGATCCTCCCTCTACCGCACTTGCGGGGGAGGGTGCCTTCGCGAAGCGAAGGCGGGTGGGGGTTTCTCTCCACGAATCCCATTGCGGAGAGAGCCCCCACCCCAACCCTCCCCCGCAAGAGCGGGAGAGGGGGCGCACTGCAGCGGTTGCCTATCTCGGCTCGGACACCTCGAGCTTCATGACCGGCCAGACCATCATCGTCGACGGCGGCGTCACCACCGCCTCGGTGTAGTCTTCCTTCTCCCCTCCTCCCACGCGCATCGCGCGTGGTGGGGTCGAGACGAGCGAAGCTCGCTCTTAGGGGTCGGGGGTGGGGGGTCTGTCAGCAGGAAACGCTGCTTCAGTATACGCGGCAGCGCCCCCCACCCCCGACCCCTCCCCACCGCTTCGCGGGGGGAGGGTAGTAGAGCGTCATTATATTGACGAACCTGCCCCAATCCGCTTGCCTCTCCGCTACAAAAACACCCCGGGAAGCAACACCATGTCCCATGTGCTGGCCATCGATCAGGGCACCACATCCTCGCGCGCGATGGTGTTTCGATCGGACATCTCGGTTGCGGCATCGGCGCAAGCCGAATTCCCGCAGCATTTTCCGGCCTCGGGCTGGGTCGAGCACGAGCCCGAGGATATCTGGACCTCGACGTTACAGACCTGCCGCGAGGCGCTGAACAAGGCCGGCGTCGGGCCTAAGGACATCGCCGCGATCGGCATCACCAACCAGCGCGAGACCACCGTGGTGTGGGACCGTGTCACCGGAAAGGCCGTGCACCGCGCCATCGTCTGGCAGGACCGCCGCACATCGGACATCTGCGCCCGATTAAAGAGCGAGGGCCACGAGCCCGCGATATCAGCCAAAACCGGCCTGATCATCGATCCCTATTTCTCCGGCACCAAAGTGGCCTGGATTCTCGACCACGTTCCCGGCGCCCGCGCGCGCGCCGATCGCGGCGAATTGCTGTTCGGCACCGTCGACAGTTATCTCCTGTGGCGGCTGACCGGCGGCAAGACGCACGCGACCGACGCCACCAATGCCTCGCGCACGCTGTTGTTCGACATCCACACCGGGCAATGGGACGACGAGCTGTTGAAGATTCTCCGCGTGCCGCGCGCGATGCTCCCCGAGGTCAGGGATTCCTCGGCCAATTTCGGCGAGAGTCTGCCCGAATTGTTCGGCGGCGCGATCGCGATATCAGGCATCGCCGGCGACCAGCAGGCCGCCACCATTGGACAAGCCTGCTTTTCGCCGGGCATGATCAAGTCGACCTACGGCACCGGCTGCTTTGCGCTGCTCAACACCGGCGCGACGCCGGTCGCTTCCAGAAACAAGCTGTTGACCACGATCGCCTATCAGCTCGGAGGCAAACGCACCTATGCATTGGAAGGCTCGATCTTCGTCGCGGGATCGGCGGTACAGTGGCTGCGCGACGGGCTCGGGATCATCAAGACCGCCGCCGAGACCGGCCCGCTCGCCGACAAGTCCGATTCCACGCAAGACGTCTATCTGGTGCCGGCCTTCGTCGGCCTGGGCGCACCCTACTGGAATCCGCGCGTCCGCGGCGCGCTGTTCGGGCTGACCCGCAACACCGGCCCCGCCGAACTCGCCCATGCCGCGCTCGAAAGCGTCTGCTACCAGACCTCGGATCTCTGGGCCGCGATGCGCGCCGACTGGCCGGAGGCGAAGGCCGCCCATGTCGTGCTGCGCGTCGACGGCGGCATGACGGCGTCCGACTGGACCATGCAGCGCCTCGCCGATCTCCTCGACGCGCCGGTCGATCGCCCGATGATCCAGGAAACCACCGCGCTCGGCGCCGCCTATCTCGCGGGGCTGCAAGCCGGCGTCTATCCCGAGCCCGCAAAATTCGCCGACAACTGGCGGCTGGAGCGCCGCTTCAAGCCGAACATGAGCGTGGCCACGCGCGAGCGGAAATTGGCGGGCTGGGCGCGGGCGGTGAAGGGGCTGCTGGCGAGCGATGAGGGGGAGGGGTAGTGCTAAGGCCATCGAGCGGTTGTGGCACTACAAGGGAAGAGCGTAAATGATGAAGGTCGCCAGGCTAGCCATCCTCGCCATCGCTATGCTGGGATCGGACGTGATGATACGAAGCGCCGTGGGCCAACAAAGGCCGCTCAAAGAGCAACTGGCTGGTACCTGGACCCTTATCTCATGGGAACAGACGAATGCGGATGGAAGCAAGTTGCAGCAGTTTGGCACAAACCCGAAGGGGATCGCCTTCTTTGATGGAGTTGGTCATTACATCATATCGGTCATGCGCTCCGACCGCGCCAATTACCAGATCGATAACTTCGGACAAATGGGGCAAATCACAGCAGAGGAAAGCAAGGCGACAGCTTTGGGGACCATAACCTATTTTGGCACATACTCAGTGAGTGAAGCGGATCGCACGATTGCCATTCATGTCGAAGCCAGCTCTTTTCCGAATTGGAACGGAACCGATTTGGAACGGCTATTCGAGATCACGCAAGATCAACTCAGGTTGACTGTTAGGCCGCCGCGTGGCGGGAGCGTCGATGTGCTGTGGAAGCGAGCGAGCTAGGACGCGGACTCATTAAGGCGCAGCCATAGCCTGATTGACGCGAGTTGAACGAAGGCTAGGTAGTTGGCAGCGAGCCTGTCGCCACCCGACGACATTGTTTGATCCTGTTGAAGAACCGCTCGACCTGGTTACGAGCGCGGTAGAGATAGGGCTGAAGCAGATCGGATCGCTGCGATTGCTTGTTTGCCCACGCGCCCTTCTTCATGGCAAGGTCCCTGATCCAATCGGCGTCATAGCCACGGTCGGCAAGCAACCTTGACCCGACTTTCAGACGAGACAGCAGTTTCCCGGCAAGCCGCACGTCGTGGGCCTCACCGGGGCTCAGCGCCAGCCGCACCGGCAGACCATTGCTATCGACCACCGCATGAATTTTGCTTGTCAAGCCGGCGCGCGACCAACCCATCGATTGGCGCTGGTTTCGTGTGATGCAGGCTCCATGCTGATGCACGCGGACAATGGATGTGTCGATCATCTGGACTGCGGAGTCGTGGGCGGCGGCAAGTGCGTCGATAATGCGGCCTCAGACACCAGCCCGCCGCCAGCGGACGAAACGGTTATAACAGGTCGTGTAGGGGCCAAAATGATCCGGCAGATCACGCCAAGGTGCCCCGGATCGAAGGACCCAGAAGATGCCGTTGAGGACACGTCGGTCGTTTACCGGAGGAACGCCACGCAGCTTGTTCGGCAGCATCGGCTTGATGGCGAGCCATTCATAGTTGGCGAGTTCGTAGCGCATGATTCGACCCCCAGTTTGAAGTTTGAATCATGGGGGTCGGTCCAAACGCAACGCTTCTGGCCCGGCCCCGGTTCGGCGCTTTCGTGGCAAAGCGGACGTCAACCAGCCGACAACCCTCGTTGAATGAGTCGAAAATGACCCAAAGTGGACGTTAGTCGGACCGTGCGGCCGACTGGTCAATTTTCATGATTGACTGGCCCGCCTTGACCTGCTGGCCCACTGGGTCACCCACGATTCAAATTTTGTTTTTTGACCTTGGGGCCGGCAAATATCCGCCCACGTGGTCGTTGCCACGATGCGCGGCGATGAACATGGCGACGGCCGACCGGCAATAGGATTCGATTTCGTTGTCGTCCTCTGCTCTCGCCTGATCGAAGCGCGCGATAATCAGGAGATCGGATCCTTTGAAAAGCGCGGCAAACAAGCGGGCGGACCGGAGAGGATCGGGCACGTTCAGAAGCTCCTTCGCGTGCAACTGACGCAACAGGGCCTCGATTTGGGCGATGACATGGGCGGGGCCGGCTTCGTAATGGAGCTTGCTTAACGAGTTTTGATTCGTCTTGTCGGCCATGACCATGGCTTCGACACTGCGGACGTCTGATCTCAACAGCGTGCGAAGCAGGGATGATCCGACCGTCATGAGCTGATCTTCGACCGAACCGTCGACGCCTTCAAGAAGGGCCTGTGGTGCGAACAACTGATGGCAGCCGGCCGCGATGGCCGCGCTGAACAGCGCCTCCTTGTTCTCGAAGTGCCGATAAATGCTGAGCTTGGATATCTTCGCCCGCTGGGCGACCTTGTCCAATGTCGTCGCTTGAAAACCCAATTCCACAAAGAGTTCGCTCGCGGCGTCGACTATCGTTTGGCCAAGCGCCTGGTTGGCGGGCCGGCCGCGCCGGCCTTGGCTGTTTTCGGTCACGACAATTCCAGTACTTGACAGTATTCTAATTCTTGCATTATGATACCATGCAGTATCTGAAAGTGCAAGCCAATGGGTAGGTTTCACCCTGTCGCCAAATCAATTTTCCCCGGGCCGCCCGGCGATATCGAATGCGGCGTTGTCCGGCCGGTCAACACAATGAACGGCGACTTTCTTGGCGATGCCGAAGCCCGCTCGCTGCCCGTCTCTTCGAGCGCCTATCGTCTGACGATATTGCGCCGACCTAAAGCACGAGGGATCCCATGCAACGACGAACCCTGCTGAACCTTACAGCCCTTTCCATCATTGGAATCCCCCGCGCCCAAGCCACCGCCCAGCCCAGCCATCCCCCTCCATCCGCAACACGGAGCCCATCACCATGAATGACGTCATCATCATCGGCGGCAGCTTTGCCGGCCTCGCCGCCGCCCTGCAGCTCGGCCGCGCGCGCCGCAAGGTCACCGTTCTCGATACCGGCCTGCCGCGCAACCGCTTCGCTGAACACTCGCATGGTCTGCTCGGCCACGATCACAAGCCACCGTTGGACATTCTGGCCGAGGCGCGGCAGCAACTGGCGCGTTATCACACGGTCAGGCTGGTCAATGCCCGGGCCGACAGCATCTCTGGCACCATCGACAAATTCTCCGTCCTCACTGGCGATGGCGAAAGCCTTGCGGCGCGACGCCTAATCCTGAGCTATGGCATCGTTGACCAGATGCCTGACGTTCCGGGCTTTGCCGAAGGCTGGGGCGGCTCTATCGTGCCTTGCCCCTATTGCGACGGCTTTGAAGTCGCCGGTCAGCATTGGGGCCTCATCTGGTCCGGCCCGCAGTCGCACAACCAGGTCAGGCTGTTCCACGATTGGACCGACAGGTTAACGCTCTTCGCCGATGGTCACGACATTCCGCCCGATATCCGGGCCGATCTGGCTCGCCGCAACGTACCTGTCGTCGATGGCCGGATCACCAAGATCGCCCATCCTGGAGGCCATAACGCCACCGTCAATCTCGAAACCGGCCCCGACGTCGCGGTCGATATCTTGTTCGCGCATCCGCGCAACAAGCCGTCCGCAAGCCTGCATGAAGCACTGGGCCTCGCCACGGTCAATACGCCCCTTGGCATCGTCCTCAAGGTCGACGAGCGCCGCGAAACCAGCATGCCCGGCATCTACGCCGCCGGCGACCTCGCCAACCCCCTCATGCCCTCGGTCACCACGGCATCATGGCAAGGCGCGATGGCGGGTACCTTCGCCCAGCAGTCGATGCTGGTTTGAGAGCGCAGATTGGAGGATGAGCATGGCCGTCGAACCGGACAGCGCGGGTGTGCGCTTCCCTCCGCCCTTCCTCTATCTGGGGGCGCTGCTGTTGGGCCTGGCGGCGGAGCGGTTCGTCACCCTCCGCTCTTTCGGCATCGACTGGTGGTTGCTGGTCGCGACGGGCGCGCTGTTGTTCGTTGCCGGCGCGGCGATGATGCTTGCGGCGGCGGGGCTGTTTCGGCGGCTAGGCACCAACGTTCCGCCGTCGCAGCCGACGACCCTCATCGCAACGACCGGTCCCTATCGGTGGACCCGCAATCCCATGTATCTCGGAATGGCGCTTATCTATGCCGGCCTTGCGATCGGCTTCGACGAGCCGATAGCCTTCGCCATGCTCCCGTTGGTGCTGATCGCGATCCAGACGCAGGTGATCGCCCGCGAGGAGTGCTATCTCGAAGCGAAATTCGGCGACGACTACCGCCGCTACAAGGCCGAGGTTCGTCGATGGCTCTGACTATTGCGCCGCTGCCGTCTGCGTGGCCGCCCGTCAGCCAGCTTTCCCAAAGATCGCGTCGTTACCCGGACCAGCTTTCAGTATCTGGAAAGTATCCATCCGTCTTGAAGAGCCGTCGGCTATCCAACAACAGGGTGCATCAATGGTCTACAGTCTAATTGTCAAAAAAGAGATCCGCAGGAGCTTCGATCATGCCAACAACCAGCGTTGGGATGATGCTGCAAAGGGCCTAACACCAAACGCGTATCACTGGGTTGCCGGAGATCATGCGTTGGGGGGTGAGCGACATGGAAAGCAATCGGTGAAGCAGTGGTTCGAGCGCATGGGCCGTGTTTTCCCGAAGCTAAACATAAATATTGAGCAGGTAGAAGTGACGGGTTGGCCATGGAATACCACAGTGTTCGTCAAGTGGCGGGCCAACGCGAGGCTACTTGACGGCCAAAGCTCGTATGTGAACAGGGGCGTCCACGTCTTCAAGTTGCGATGGGGCAAGGTTTATTCGATTGAGGAATACTTCGACTCGCAGGCTGCAGAACGAAGCCTCGCTATCCAAGCTCGTGCCGGTTTGGATGAAGCTGCGGCTGGACCAATCGTGAGCTAACGCGGATCATTCGTGTGATGCCGCCATCAGCGCAACTGCCTCTCCCTTGCTGCGTCTTCTCACGATGAAGCCGCGTCCGGTCGCCGCGAGCGGTATCGCGGCGCACTCAAAAGGAAGGGCGATGGTGGTCGCGGGCCTGGCGAACAAGATGGCCGCCTTCTCGAACCGCCTGACGCCTCGATCA
>DATANB010000024.1:0-50180 GCA_036266415.1 Bradyrhizobium sp.
GACCAGGCGACCTGCAGGTCGCCCGAAGTGATCCAGGGGAACAGCGCGATCCGCGCATCGTGATGCATGAATCCGACATCAACCAGCGCGACCCAGGACAAGCCGGCCGCAACCAGCAAAAGCCCGGTGGTGATCAGTTCGGCCGCGCGCGAGCCCGCAGCCGGCGGCTCTATCGCATGATCGTCGTGGCCGTGATCGTCGGCGTGATCGTCATGGGCTTCCGACGCATGGGCATCGACGCCATGCGCGTCGTCATGATGCTCGACCGCGTCGCCGCTCGGGTTGCGCGCATGCGCACCGAAGATAGAGATCAGGCCGGCGATAATCGCGCCGATCAGCGGCAAAAAGACGATTGCCTGGATCATTGACCTGCCTCTTTGCGCACGATCGCGGAACAGACGAAATCGTTTGTTCGGGAAAACCGGTGGCCACTTTTCCGGATCATGCTTAGCCCTTCATCAGATTGACGTCTTCAACCGCAATCGATCCGCGGTTGCGGAAGTACACCACCAGCACTGCCAGACCGATCGCCGCTTCCGCCGCCGCCACCGTCAGCACCAGCAGCGCGAACACCTGGCCGACGATGTCGCCGAGGAAGGTCGAGAACGCCACCAGGTTGATATTGACCGCGAGCAGGATCAGTTCGATCGACATCAGGATGATGATGATGTTTTTCCGGTTGAGGAAGATGCCGAGGATGCCCAGCGTGAACAGGATCGCGCCGACCGAGAGATAATGTCCAAGACCGATCGTCATTGCACCCACTCCGCCGCGTCCGCATCATGCAGGCCTTGTCCAGACGCCACCTTGCGCACGCTCATGGCGAGTTCCGGCGTCCGCGCGTTCTGCACATTGATATCCTGCCGCTTGACGCTGACTTTGTGGCGCAAGGTCAGCACGATGGCGCCGATCATGGCGACCAGCAGCACCATGCCCGCGATCTGGAAGTAATGGATGTACCTGGTATAGAGCACCAGGCCGAGCGCCTCGGTGTTGCTGACATTGGCCGGGATCGCCGCCGTGATCGACTTGGCGGCATTGGGATTGATGACCCAGCCGCCTCCGACCAGCAGCAATTCGGCGAGAAATACCGCGCCGATCACCAGACCGATCGGTAAATATTCCAGGAAGCCCTCGCGCAGTTCGGCGAAATCGACGTCCAGCATCATGATCACGAACAGGAACAGCACCGCGACCGCGCCGACATAGACCACGACCAGAATCATCGCGAGAAACTCGGCACCCATCAGCACGAACAGGCCGGAAGCGTTGACGAACGCCAGGATCAGGAACAGCACGGAGTGCACGGGATTGCGCGACACAATCACCATCACAGCCGAGGCCACGCAGATGCCGGCGAACAGATAGAAGAACAGCGCGGGCAAGATCATGCTCTCACCTCACCGGTACGGCGCGTCGAGTTCGATCGATTTCGCAATCTCACGCTCCCAGCGGTCGCCATTGGCGAGAAGTTTCGCCTTGTCATAATACAGTTCCTCGCGTGTCTCGGTCGCGAATTCGAAATTCGGTCCCTCGACGATGGCATCGACTGGACAGGCCTCCTGACACAGCCCGCAATAGATGCATTTCACCATGTCGATGTCGTAGCGCACGGTGCGGCGAGTGCCGTCGTTGCGGCGCGGACCGGCCTCGATGGTAATCGCCTGCGCCGGACAGATCGCCTCGCATAGTTTGCAGGCAATGCAGCGCTCCTCGCCGTTGGGATAGCGGCGCAGCGCGTGCTCGCCGCGGAAGCGCGGCGAGATCGGCCCCTTTTCAAACGGATAGTTCAGCGTCGGCTTCGGCTTGAAGAAATAGCGCATCGCGAGAACAAACGCTGACACGAATTCAGACAGCAGAAGCGAGCGGGCCGTGGCGTTGATATTGACACTCATAACGACCTCATTTCGGCGCGATGTCAGCAAAATGCAGTACGCCGGCGACGATAGCCACCATCGCCAGCGACATCGGCAAGAACACCTTCCAGCCGAGCCGCATCAACTGGTCGTAGCGGTAGCGCGGCACGATCGCCTTCGCCATCGCAAACATGAAGAACATGAAAGATACCTTGAGCGTGAACCAGATCACGCCGGGCACCCAGGTAAACGGCGCTACCGCGATCGGCGGCAGCCAGCCGCCCAGGAACAGTATCGTGGCCATCGCGCACATCGTGGTAATCGCGACATATTCGCCAAGCATGAACAGCAGATAAGGTGTCGAGCCGTACTCGACCATAAAGCCCGCGACCAGTTCGGATTCGGCTTCCACCAGATCGAATGGCGGGCGGTTGGTTTCCGCGAGCGCCGAGACGTAAAATACCACGAACATCGGAAACAGCGGCAGGAAATACCAGTTCAGAAACGTCAGCCTGGGCAGTCCGATAAGGCTGGCGAGCCCGTGGGTGTTCTGCGCTTCGACCACGGTCGAGAGGTTGAGCGAGCCCGCGCACAACAAGACCGTGATAATGACAAAACCGATCGAGACTTCGTAACTCACCATCTGCGCCGCCGAGCGAAGCGCCGCGAGGAACGGGTATTTCGAGTTCGACGACCAGCCGGCCATGATGATGCCGTAGATCGACAGCGAGGAGATCGCGAAGATGTAGAGGATGCCGACATTGATATCCGAGATCACCCAGCCAAGATCCATCGGGATCACGGCCCAGGCCGCGAGCGCCAGCACGCAACTCACCAGCGGCGCCAGCAGGAACACGCCCTTGTTGGCGCCGGAGGGAATGATCGGCTCCTTCAGAACGAACTTCAAAAGGTCGGCGAAAGACTGGAACAGGCCCCAGGGGCCAACAACATTGGGACCGCGCCGGATCTGCACCGCCGCCCAGATCTTGCGGTCGGCCAGCAGGATGTAGGCGATCGCGACCAAGAGCACGACGAGCAGCAACACGCTCTGCGCCAGCATGACGATCAGCGGCCAGAGGAAGCCGATCCAGAATGCGCTTTCGAAGAATTCCGCCATCAGGTCACGCTCACTCCGCCGCCGTCAGCATCTGTCCGGACGCCAGCCGGGAACATTCCGCCATCACCGCCGACGCGCGCGCGATCGGGTTGGTCAGGTAGAAATCCTCAACCGAAGACCTGAACGGCATCTTCTCGACGTTGCCGCCCTTGCCGGCAAGTGTCCTGATGTCGGCGGCGTTACCGGCTTCGATCCGGTCGACGCGCATCAGATGCGGCACTGCCTTGAACAGCGCCTGCCGCAATGCGGGGAGCGAATCGTAAGACAGCTTCTTCCCCAGTGCCTCCGATAGCGCCCGGATGATCGCCCAGTCCTCGCGCGCCTCCCCCGGGGGAAACGCGGCGCGGCTAGCCATCTGCACCCGGCCCTCGGTGTTAACGTAGATACCGGACTTTTCGGTGTAGGCCGCGCCCGGCAGGATCACATCGGCGCGATGCGCGCCTCGGTCGCCATGGGTGCCAATGTAGACCACGAAGGTGCCGTCCGATAGCTTGGTCTCGTCGGCGCCAAGCAGGAACAGCACATCGAGCGTGCCGAATGTCGTCATCTGCGCCGCGTTGAGGCCGCCTGCGCGCCCCGCAAACCCGATATCGAGTGCGCCGACCCGCGAAGCCGTATCGTGCAGCACGCCAAAACCGTTCCAGCCGTCCTTGACCGCGCCGACATCCAGCGCGAGTTTGGCGGCCGCCGCCAGAACGGCCGCCCCGTCATGCCGCGCAGCCGCACCGCTCCCGACCAGCACGATCGGGTTTTTTGCAGCGTTCAGCACGTCCGAGAAAGAATGTTTGCCAGCGGCGAGATCGCCGAGCGAATCGGTGCCCACGCCCAGATAGTCATAGCTGTAAGTGAGATCGGCTTTCGCGCCGATCAGCCCGATCCTGAGCTGGCCGCTGCGCCAGCGCTTGCGGATCCGCGCGTTGAGGACGGCGGCTTCCTTGCGCGGATTTGAACCCACGATCAGCAACGCGTCGGCCTGCTCGATACCGGCAATGGCCGGATTGAAAATGTAGGAGGCGCGACCGGCCCTGGGATCAAAGGCGTCGCCGCCCTGGACCGCGAGATTGACCGAGCCGTATTGCGACAAGAGATCCCTGAGCGCGAACATCTCCTCCACCGCTGCCAGGTCGCCGGCGATCGCGCCGATCCGTTTGCCGTCGCTCATTCTGACCTTGGCGGCGATGGTCGCGAATGCCTCGGACCAGGACGCCGCGCGAAGCTTGCCGTTCTCCCTGAGATAGGGCCGGTCGAGCCGCTGCGTGCGCAGGCCGTCGACGACGTGGCGGGTCTTGTCGGAAATCCACTCCTCGTTCACCGCCTCGTTGACGCGCGGCAGAATTCGCATCACCTCGCGGCCGCGGGTATCGACCCGGATCGCCGAGCCGACGCCGTCCATCACATCGATCGACTGGGTCTTGCCGAGTTCCCAGGGCCGCGCCGCGAATGCGTAGGGTTTCGAGGTCAGCGCGCCGACCGGGCAGATATCGACGAGGTTGCCCTGTAATTCCGAGGTCAACGCCGTCTCGAGATAGGTGGTGATCTCCATGTCCTCGCCGCGGCCGGTCGCGCCCATCTCCGGCACGCCGCAGACTTCGGCGGCGAAGCGGACGCAGCGCGTGCACTGGATGCAGCGGTTCATCGAGGTCTTGACCAGCGCGCCCAGATATTTGTCCTCGACTGCGCGCTTGTTCTCGGCGAACCTGGAGGTATCGACGCCGTAGCCCATCGCCTGGTCCTGCAGGTCGCACTCGCCGCCCTGATCGCAAATCGGGCAATCCAGCGGATGGTTGATCAGCAGGAATTCCATCACGCCTTCGCGTGCCTTCTTGACCATCGGCGATCGGGTGGAGATTTCCGGAGGCTCGCCCTTGGGACCGGGACGGCAATCGCGAACGCCCCAGGCGCAGCTTGCGACTGGCTTCGGACCGCCCTTGATCTCGACCAGGCACATCCGGCAATTGCCGGCGATCGACAGCCGCTCGTGATAGCAGAAGCGCGGAATTTCCGCGCCCGCGGCCTCGCACGCCTGCAGCAGCGTATATTCCGCGGGAACATCGATCTCTTTGCCATCGACGATGAGTTTGGTCATAGCGCTCTCAGGTCTTTCCGAGCTTGCAGTCGGGTGGTGTGACGCGGGCGGTCTTCATCGACGCCTTCAGCCATTGCTGGGTGTCGGCCGAGTAGGTCGCGAGATAAGCCGGCTCGGCCTTGCTCTTCTCGCACAGGAACAGCAGATGCGGCTTCAGTTCGTAATCGCAGGACGCCTGCCATTCGCGCTTGTCGGCAAATGCCGTCATCGCTTCTTCGCAGGCATAGAGGAAATATGAAACAAAACTCTCGTATTGAACCTGCTGCTCGTGGCCGCCGGCCTTGATCGCATCGTAGTCGGGCGCCGAGAATTTCGGATTCTTGAACGCCAGATCGGTGAAACCCAAAAATACCTGCCGCGCGCTTGCCGCGCGGTTGTTAGAACGGATTTCGTTGATCTGAAACAGGATCGCAACAAAGCCGAGCAGTGCCACGGCCGCCTGCGCCATTTGCGCCGGCGTCCCGTATTTCTGCCACCAGAAAATGCTCGGTTGCGCCATCGCGATCACTCCGCCGCGACCATGTGCGCGGGATCGAGAATGCCGGCATCGTCGACATCCGCCTTTCGCGAATATTCGTCGATGCGTTCCTCGATCTCGTGACGGAAATGCGCGATCAGGCCCTGGATCGGCCACGCCGCGGCGTCGCCGAGCGCGCAAATAGTGTGACCCTCCACCTGTTTTGTCACTTCCAGCAGCATGTCGATCTCTCGCTTGTGCGCCCGGCCTTCCGCCATCCGGGTCAGGACCCGCCACATCCAGCCGGTGCCTTCGCGGCACGGCGTGCACTGGCCGCAACTCTCGTGCTTGTAGAAATAGGAAATCCGCGCGATCGCCCGGATCAGGTCGGTCGATTTGTCCATGACGATGACGGCGGCGGTGCCGAGACCGGAGCGCAGCTTTCCCAGACTGTCGAAATCCATCGGGGTGTCGATGATCTGGTCCGCCGGCACCATGCGCACCGAGGAGCCGCCGGGGATCACGGCCTTGAGATTGTCCCAGCCGCCGCGGATGCCACCGCAATGACGCTCGATCAGTTCGCGGAACGGGATCCCCATCGCCTCTTCGACGTTGCAGGGACGCTCGACATGGCCGGAGATGCAGAACAGTTTGGTGCCGACATTGTTGGGCCGGCCGATCGCGGCGAACCACGCCGCGCCGCGCCGCAGAATATCCGGGGCGACCGCGATCGACTCGACATTGTTGACGGTGGTCGGGCAGCCGTAGAGCCCGACATTGGCGGGGAATGGCGGCTTCAGCCGCGGCATGCCCTTCTTGCCCTCGAGGCTTTCCAGAAGTGCGGTCTCTTCGCCGCAGATATAGGCGCCGGCGCCGTGCGTCACGTAGAGCTCGAACGGCCAGCCGTTGACATTGTCCTGGCCGATCAGCTTCGCCTCGTAGGCCTGATCGACCGCAGCCTGCAGGTGTTCGCGCTCTCGGACGAATTCGCCGCGCACGTAGATATAGCAGACATGCGCGCCCATCGCGAAGCTTGCGAGCAGGCAGCCCTCGACCAGCAGGTGCGGATCATGCCGCATGATCTCGCGGTCCTTGCAAGTACCGGGTTCGGACTCGTCGGCATTGACCACCAGGTAGTTCGGCCGGCCGTCGGTCGATTCCTTCGGCATGAACGACCATTTCAGGCCGGTCGGAAAACCCGCCCCGCCTCGCCCGCGCAGGCCAGAGGCTTTCACCTCGCTGACGATCCAGTCGCGGCCCTTGTCTATGATCGCCTTGGTGCCGTCCCAGGCGCCACGCCGGCGCGCACCTTCCAAACCCCAGTCATGGAGGCCGTAGAGGTTTTTGAAGATGCGGTCCTTGTCGTCGAGCATGACGTGAAGCTTCCGTTGGGGTCAGCGATTGGACTGCATGTAGGCGAGGCCCGCGGCGCATCCGCCGAAGGTCAGCGCCCACAACAGGCTTGATTCGAGCGATGCGCTCAGCGCGTAGCGCTGCAGCAAAAAAATGAATGCCGCCGCCGCCGCGGTATGCAAAGCGATATAGCGCCAGTTCTTCATCGTCCCGACACTCCCCGGCCCAGCCGCCTGCAATGGGCGGTCACGCTTCATGTTGTTTCCTTCAGCGTGGTCGGCCCGCCCACCGGCGCCGAGAACTGGCGCTCGATCTGCGGTCCCGGCTTCGGTGGCTTGCCGGAGGCGAAGCCATCCAGCACCTTGCCAAAACTTTCCTTGGTCAGATCCTCGTAGGTATCCTTCCAGATCAGCACCATCGGCGCGTTCACGCAGGCGCCGAGACATTCGACTTCTTCCCAGCTGAAATTGCCGTCTCTGGACAGATGGAAGGGATCGTGGTGGATGCGGCTCTGGCACACCTCGATGATGTCGCCCGCGCCGCGCAGCCGGCACGGCGTGGTGCCGCAGACCTGGACGTGCGCCTTCTTGCCGACCGGCTGCAACTGGAACATCGTGTAGAAGGTCGCGATCTCCAGCGCGCGGATATAGGGCATGTCAAGCAAATCCGCGACCGCGCGGATCGCCGCTTCCGATACCCAGCCGTCGTGCTGCTCCTGCACCCGCCACAGGATCGGAATCACCGCGGAAGCCTGGCGGCCTTCCGGATATTTGGCGATCTGCTGCTTGGCCCAGGCGAGATTTTCCGCCGTGAAGGCGAAGTTCGCGGGCTGTAGTTCCTTGGGTGCTAGGCGGCGGACGGACATTGTCGTTCAGTCTCTCATTGCATGCGGCGCTCGGCATTCGCGTTCAAGGCGTTAATCCGGCTTTGCCAGAAAGCGCTCGCGGTGCCGAACACGTTATATCCGACGTGGGATGAAACCTTGATGCGGTCGAGGATCGAAAGCTCGGTGACAGTTTCCAGGCGATTTGAACGCGGATCGTAGACGATCAGCTTGAGCGGGGTCTGTTCGAGGATGTAGCGCGAGACCGTATGTGCGGGATCGTTCCCGTGCTCCTCGCACAACAACACACTGTCCCCTTGCAGCAGCCGCGTGCCGCCCTTGATGGCTTCGATCTCGACGCCTTCGACGTCGAGCTTGATCAGGTATTTCCCATCGGGTGAAATCCTCTGGTCATCGAGCAGATTGTCGAGCGCAATGACCGGCACATCCTCGCCGCCGCCACCGGCGTTGCCTGCGATGCTGAACGCCTCGTGCTTGGTGCCGGACAACCGCGCGGTGCCACGCGCCGCGCCGATCGCGCACTTCATCACCTCGAAGCGGTGGCCATTGATTTCCGCGTTGTTCGCAAGCTTGGCGAAATTCTGCGACGATGGCTCGATCGCGATTGCCCTGTGCGAGCCGTAAGGCCGGCTCGAGATAAGAACCGACCAGTAGCCGAAATTCGCGCCGCAATCGATCAGCGTGTAGTCGACGCCGACGGAATCCCGGAACAGCAATTCCAGCTCGTCCTCGTAGGAGTACGACCGGTTGAGCAGCTTGCTCCAGTAACCGTCGCCATAGGGGAACTCGAACGTCGCATCGGAATTGAGTTTGATCGCGATGTCGCGCTCGGGCAACGTCTTGCGCAACAGGCTGGCGCAGTGATTGTAACCGCGATGCGAAAACGTCGACGCCACTTTCGAGCCCGACGACAGGGCAAGTGCCGCCAGGCGCTCCCACGCATTTGCTCCCTCAAGCACGCCGGTGGTCCGGTCAAACTGGATGGGCGGCAGCGCGATCATCGGTCCACCTCTCCGAACACGATATCGAGCGAACCGAGGATGGCCGAGACGTCGGCCAGCAGATGGCCCTTGCAGATGAAATCCATCGCCTGCAGATGCGCAAAGCCCGGCGCGCGGATCTTGCATTTGTAGGGTTTGTTGCCGCCGTCGGCGACCAGATAGACGCCGAACTCGCCCTTCGGCGCCTCAACCGCGGCGTAGACTTCGCCGGCCGGCACGTGGAAGCCCTCGGTGTAGAGCTTGAAGTGATGGATCAGGGCTTCCATCGAACGCTTCATCTCGCCCCGGCGCGGCGGGAATATCTTGTTGTCCTCGACGGCGACCGGTCCCTGCCCGTCGGCCATGCGCAGCTTTGCGATGCACTGCTTCATGATGCGCACGGACTGGCGCATTTCTTCCATCCGGATACAGTAACGGTCGTAGCAATCGCCGTTCTTGCCGACCGGAATGTCGAAATCCATCTCGGCGTAGCATTCGTAAGGCTGCGCCTTGCGCAGATCCCAAGCCGCGCCCGAGCCGCGCACCATCACGCCAGAAAAACCCCACTCCCAGGCCTGCGCCAGCGAAACCACGCCGATGTCGACGTTGCGCTGCTTGAAGATACGGTTGCCGGTAAGCAAGGTCTCGAGATCGGCGACCACCTGCAGGAACGGGTCGCACCAGGCCTCGATATCGTCGATCAGCTTCGGCGGTAGGTCCTGATGCACGCCGCCGATCCGGAAATAGGCCGCGTGCATGCGCGAGCCGGAGGCGCGCTCGTAGAACACCATCAGCTTTTCGCGCTCTTCAAAGCCCCATAGCGGCGGGGTCAGCGCGCCGACGTCCATCGCCTGCGTGGTGACGTTGAGAAGATGCGACAGGATGCGGCCGATCTCGCAGTAAAGCACCCGGATCAGTTGCCCGCGGCGCGGCACCTCGATGCCGAGCAATTTTTCCGCCGCCAGACAGAACGCGTGCTCTTGATTCATCGGCGCGACATAGTCGAGCCGGTCGAAATAGGGAATCGCCTGCAGATAGGTCTTCTGCTCGATCAGCTTTTCGGTGCCGCGATGAAGCAGGCCGATATGCGGATCGACGCGGGCGACCACCTCGCCGTCGAGCTCCAGCACCAGACGCAGCACGCCATGCGCGGCCGGGTGCTGCGGACCGAAATTGATTGTGAAGTTACGGAGTGCAGGTGCTTCGGTCATGGTCAGCCTTTCGGCCCCGCCTTCTCATCGCCGGGCAAAACCGGGTAGTCGGCTCCCTCCCACGGCGACAGAAAATCGAATTTGCGGAATTCCTGATTGAGGCGGACCGGTTCGTACAGCACCCTCTTCTCCTGATCGTCGTAGCGCACCTCGACGAAGCCGGTGGTCGGGAAATCCTTGCGCAGCGGATGGCCTTCGAATCCGTAGTCGGTCAACAGCCGCCGCATGTCCGGATGCCCGGTAAAGATCACGCCGTAGAGATCGTAGGTCTCACGCTCGAACCAGTCGGCGCCCGGAAAGACTTCGATGATCGACGGCACCTGCGTCGTCTCGCTGGCTGCGGCGCGCAGACGAATGCGCGCGTTCAGGGTCGGCGACAGCAGGTGATAAATCACGTCAAAGCGCTTCTCCCGACCAGGATAGTCGACCGCGGTGATATCGGTGAAGTTGACGAAGCGACAGCCGGCATCGTCGCGCAGGAACTTCACGACATCGACAATCTTGTCGGCCTGCACCGTTACCGTGAGCTGCCCGAATGCGATCGAACGGCCGGTCGCCGCACCGGCAAGCGCGCCAACAATCGTCTGCCCCAGGGCGTCGAGCCTGCCGTCATCCATTCCAAAAAAACCTTAGCGTTCGATGGTTCCGGTGCGCCGGATCTTCTTCTGCAGCAGCAACACGCCATAGAGCAGCGCTTCCGCCGTCGGTGGGCAACCGGGCACGTAGATGTCGACGGGCACGATTCGGTCGCAGCCGCGCACTACCGAGTATGAATAGTGATAGTAGCCGCCGCCATTGGCGCACGATCCCATCGAGATCACGTAGCGCGGCTCCGGCATCTGGTCGTAGACCTTGCGCAGCGCCGGCGCCATCTTGTTGGTCAGCGTGCCCGCGACGATCATCACGTCGGATTGCCGAGGCGAGGCGCGCGGCGCAAAGCCGAACCGCTCGACGTCATAGCGCGGCATCGACATCTGCATCATCTCGACCGCGCAGCAGGCTAGGCCGAAGGTCATCCACATCAGCGAGCCCGTGCGCGCCCAGGTGATCAGGTCGTCGGTAGCGGTGATGAAAAAACCCTTGTCGGACAGCTCGTGATTGACCTCGAGAAAATACGGGTCACTGGCACCGACCGGCTTGCCGGTGGAGGGATCCAGAATACCTGACGCGGCGGGCGCGACCGCGAATCCGGGCGTCGTGGTCGAGGGGCTCAATCCCATTCGAGCGCACCTTTCTTCCATTCATAGGCAAAGCCGACGGTGAGGACGGCGAGGAAAACCATCATCGACCAGAAGCCGGTTGCGCCGAGCTTGCCGAACGCAACGGCCCAGGGAAACAGGAATGCCACTTCGAGATCGAAGATAATAAAGAGGATGGCTACCAGGTAGAACCGGACGTCGAATTTCATCCGGGCGTCGTCAAATGCGTTGAATCCGCATTCATACGCAGAAAGCTTTTCCGGATCGGGCTGCTGGAAGGCGACGAGGAAGGGAGCGATCAGGAGCGCCAAACCGATCAAGCTCGCGACCCCGATAAACACCACAAGTGGAAGATAATTCTGCAGGATGCCGGCCATCGGCGGTGCCTTTTCCTGCGGCATCTGACGGCCGCAGATTCGTTTCATGGGAATTGTTCTGAGGCTTAGCGCAGCGCAACAAGGGGCGCAAGACAAGCTATTTTGACGAAATCGGCCGCTCGCCTGATGCCACGGGAAATCTTTGGAACACCCCACTGCGTCGAGGCCGGCTCCTGCGGGAGAACATAGGCTACTTCCGGCTGAGGTTCACCTTGACCTGGATCAAAACAGCGCCGCAAAGCTGCGGATCGCGGAAAGCGGCGGTGAACGTCGGCCGTGCCGCTCAGGCGATCAGCCCGGCCAGGCGGGGACAGACGATCGCTATTCGGCTGCCTGTGCAAATTTAATGGTTGAGATGGGCCACTTTCCATCGTGGCCCTTGATGGAAATCCGCAGTCCATGGAATTCATCCAGCCAAAGGCCTTGGACCGTCCCGGCCTTGCCATCGGTCAGGACCACGGCCTTGCCGACGAGCTCGGTCTGAGCCTGCTCGAACGCACCGAGGATCGTCGAGGCACGGAGCTTCACAGTGGACAAGGTTGTCTCCCGAGTGAGGCGCAGGTCGCCTGGGCGGCGGAGTGTTGGCATTGAAAGGTGCGCAACTCGTGACCGGATAGCGACGAGATAAAGCTTTCAATGCCGCGCCGCGTAAAGCCGGTTGCGGTTCCCCGAGAACAACCACGCCTTGGCCAGCAAGTTCGCGGTCAGCCTGGCAGGCTGCCGGCGCCCCGCCGCCCCGGCGACGAAACCATTTTGGGCAATCCACGAAACCACGCTGAAACAAACGGGGGGTACTTCTACCGCCAAGAAGGCGGCGGAAAGCTCGCCTGGGAGGCTCACATGAACCACTCAATTCACTCGGCGGACCGCGCCACGCATCTGAAGATCGTGGTGATGGCGCTCGCGGCCGGCATCGTGGTGGCAGCTCTGGGGATCTCGGCTCGCACCAATGCGGACTACAGCCAGACCGCCCATATCATTAAGGCCGGCAAGCCGGTCGCCGTGACCAGTTCGGACGCCATGGTCGTCCGCTAGCCAACACCGGTATTCGAAGATTTGAAGGACGGCCGCCTCCGGGCGGCCGCTTTGGTTCCGATCCACCATCAAAAACAGCTCTAAGCCTTTGATTTAGCCGAGACCGGCGATCTTAACTCGACGCCTGCCGGCGGGAACTGATGCGCCGGCTGAGGAGCGTTAAGGGAATTGGGAGCTGGATCGCTGCGTGTCGAACGGCTGAAAATGGCGCGAGAGACGGGACTCGAACCCGCGGCCTCCGCCGTGACAGGGCGGCGCTCTAACCAACTGAGCTACTCCCGCGGATACCGTGTTCTGATGGCTGGTCCGCACAGAAGTGAGGGCTTAAAGGGACGCTCCATTTTAGTCAAGGTTGTTGCGAATCCCCCTGCCAGTCAGGCCTTTTTCGGATGTCGATGCAAATAATAGGCTGTTTATCGGCAAAACAGCATAGGCAGTCGCCCCCCGAATCATTTAAGGCCTGATACGTCTTAGGTTCCTAAGCCATCAACACCGAGGAGGATCAAAAATGGCGAAGAAGGCAGCGACCCCGACTACCGTCACGCTCAAGCATCTTGCAGCCGCGATCGCCGAGGATCAGGAGTTGTCGAAGAAGCAGGCTGAAGCGATTCTGAACGATCTGGTCAACCGGATCACCAAACACCTGAAGAAGGGCGAGCGTATCCGCATCGTCGGACTCGGCATCCTGCAGGTGCGTAAACGCGCCGCCCGTATGGGCCGCAACCCCGCCACCGGCGAGGCGATCCACATCAAGGCCAGCAAGAAGGTTGCCTTCCGCGCAGCCAAGGAGCTCAAGGAAGCCGTCTAACCGGACGCCACTTCCGACCTTGAAATTTGCGTCATTCCGGTGCGGCCTCCCGGAATGACGCTTTCGCTTAAGTCTGCTTTTCTGTTTCTACCCGTGGTCTTGACTGTGAGTTCAACCTTCAGGTTCACGCACACCGTGACCGAGCGCTTTCTGCGCTATGTGGCGATCGATACCCAGTCGGACGCCTCCTCTCCCACCTGCCCCTCGACCGAAAAGCAAAAAGACCTGGGTCGCCTGCTTGCAGACGAGCTGCAGGAGATGGGAATCCGCGACGCCCATCTCGATCAGCACGGCTACGTCTACGCAACCATTCCGGCGAATACCCATAGAGAAGTTCCGGTCATTTGCTTTTGCTCGCATATGGACACCTCGCCCGATTGCACCGGCAAGGACGTCAAGCCGCAGCTCGTCAGGAATTATCGCGGCGGTGATATCGTGCTTCCCGGCGACCCCACCCAAGTCATCCGCGCCAAAGAACATCCCGCGCTTGCCGACCAGATCGGCAACGACATCGTCACCTCTGACGGCACAACGCTGTTAGGCGCAGACAACAAGGCCGGCATCGCCGAGATCATGGATGCGGCACATTTTCTGGTCAGCAATCCACAGATCAAGCACGGCACCATCAAGATCCTGTTCACGCCCGACGAAGAGATCGGCCGCGGCGTCGACAAGGCTGACCTGAAAAAGCTGGGCGCGGATTTTGCCTACACGATGGACGGCGAGACCGCCGGGAATATCGAGGACGAGACTTTCTGCGCTGACGCCGCCACCGTCACTATCGACGGCGTCAGTACCCATCCCGGTTTTGCCAAGGGCAAGATGGAGCACGCCATCAAGATTGCGGCGGCCATCGTCGACCGGTTGCCGAAGACAACATGCTCGCCGGAGACCACCGAAGGCAGGGAAGGCTTTCTGCATCCGATCGGCATCTCGGGCGTGCTGGAACGAGCCACGCTCAGTTTCATCGTCCGCGATTTCACCGACGCGGGATTGAAGGAGAAGGAAGCCCTGCTGGAGAACATCGTCAAGGAGGTGATGACGGACTATCCAGCATCGAGCTGGCGGATCGAGATCAAGCAGCAGTACCGCAACATGAAACAGGTAATCGACCGTCATCCCGAAATTATCGACAACGCGATGGAAGCGATCCGCCGCGCCGGCCTCAAGCCGGTGAAGACCTCCATCCGCGGCGGCACCGACGGCTCGCGCCTGTCATTCATGGGCCTGCCCTGCCCCAATATCTTCGCCGGCGAGCACGCGTTCCATTCGCGTCTGGAATGGGTAAGCCGGCAGGACATGGAGAAGGCTGTTCAGACCATCATCCACCTCGCCATGATCTGGGAAGAGCGGGCGTAACGACGCTTGCATACGATCCGATTCGTGCTGATTCAGGTTTCAAACAGCCGGCACGCGAGCAGTCTTGAGACTGTCATTGCGAGCGAAAGCGAAGCAATCCAAAACGCAAAAAAAGAAAGCAAGAATAGATTTGCTTTGTCGCTTCGCCTTCGCTCTTCGGGGTACGGCGGACAGATTCGCTCCTTGCAGTGACGGCGTGATACGGCTTCGCGTTCTCGCCGCGCGTCGCGCGCGAGTCTTGATGTAACCTCCCGCCCTCTCGATCAGAGGGCGCAGGGAATGCCGGGCGCCCGATGCGCCCAATAGCCGCGTGTGCAATGATAGTGGTAGAGCGCACACGCGTTTAGTCAGGTCACACCGGAAATCGCCCGGCATTCCCCGCGCAATGGTTTTAACGGTTTCCTTCGCGCTCTCCTCGGCGACCGGGCTCTTTTGCCACCGTCATCCCTGGAATTGTCTTCCACGAACTTGACGCCAGCGTCGGGGCGTCAGGACCACACGACTTCTCCGTCCGCCTCAGGCGCCCTCGTCAGGAGCACGATCAGCGTCCACCGCATCCCGCCCCGCGTCGATGACGTTGCGCAACGCCCCTCCTGGAGGGACGGGACCCGAAACAGATACAACTGATTTGGGGGAGTCCGCAAGTGAAATTTCTGAAAATCAGAAATTTATGCAGGCCGGTCATTTAGCCCCCTTCATCATGCGTTGCTGCCACCCACGGGCGAGGGCGCTGATTTGTCCGGCGGCGGGCGGGCAAATCGGAGGGCGAGGAGAAGCAGGAATGAGAGATCACGACCCGCATCCCTCGACCACGTCCCTCCTGAGATGTTCAATCCTGACTTCCTGAAAATCGGCTGGAGAACGCCGTAAAACAACCCAGGCTCGTCTTGCCTTAGGCGTTTGCCGTCACGATCCAGATCGCCCCTGCCAACGGCACGGACTGTCCCCTGGCGAAAGGCGCCAGCGCTTCGCGGATCGAAAGGGTGGCGGCGGCGACAACCTCGGGCGGCTGCTCGGCAAGCGCACGGGCGGCAGGTCCGATCTCCAGCGCGCTGCCGACCGCCGCATCGAGGCCGCGCCCGACCGCGATATCGAGCGACAAATTGCACGGCTCCAGCGCTACCTCGTGAAAACCGGCCTCGCCGAGAATGCGGCGCACGCGCGTTTCGGAGGCGAAGGAGAATGGACCGGGGTCCTCGGGGCCGAGCTGCGGCAGGTTGGGCGCGTGCTTGTAGACCGCCTGCAGCGGCGCCATGAAAAACGGGTTTTCGCGGGGATCGCGCCAGCAGGCGAACACCAGCCGGCCCGACGGCCGCAGCGCCTTGCGCATGTTGGCGAAGGAGCGCGCCGGTTCGGCGAAGAACATCACGCCGAACCGCGATACCAGGAGGTCGAAGCTTGCCGGGTCGAAAGGATAGATGGTGGCGTCCGCCAGCGCGAAATCTATCCGCGCGCCCGCCGGCGCAAGTTGCCGCGCGCGGGCCAGCATTGGCGCCGAGATGTCGATGCCCAGCACATGTCCGGTCGAGCCGACCTTTGGCGCGAGCGCGATCGAGATGGCGCCGCAGCCGCAACCGACGTCGACAATCCGTTCGCCCGCCATGGCTTTGGCGCGGTCGACCAGGACATTGGAGACCGGCGCCAGCACGACGTCCTGGCTCTGCTGCCGGTCGGCCCAGCGCTGGCCGCCCGGTCCGTTCCAGTAAGCGATCTGGTCGGCGTTCAGATCGTGGCCAACGGGTGGTTCCATCACGCTTTAATTCGCGGTGCTGCCGGTTTTGGCATGCTTCGCCGGGGCAGCCTTCGCCACCGGCTTGGGCGCGCTTTCGCTTCGCACGCCGCCCCAGGGATCGGAAGGGCCCTTGTCGGGAATGTTACCGAGCGACCTCTGGTAGGCCTTTTGGGCTTCCTTCTCGGCCGCGATCTCCTGCGGCGATTTCGCGGTGGCGGTTTCCCCGTATCTTGGGACCGGGGGCTGGCCTTGGGCGTAAGCCGGTCCAGCCAGTAACGCAATCATCGCTGCGGCGAGGACGATTCTCATGCTTGGGCTCCCGGCTGCGTATAGTTGCCGTCATGGTAAGGGCGAAACGCCAAATTGTCGATTTGTCTGGTAGGCGGTGACGGATTCGAACCGCCGACCCTCTCGGTGTAAACGAGATGCTCTAACCAGCTGAGCTAACCGCCCTCGGCCTTCTGTTTAGCGCTGCCGCGCCCTCCGGCGCAAGCCGGGCATCGCCCATAAAAAAGCGGCGCCCCGAGGAGCGCCGCTTTTATCATTTCGGTCGGGCCTCAGTGTGCTGTCAGGCCGCCGGCCGCTTCATCACCGGCGGCGTCCGGCTTGACCGGCACCTTGGTGTCTTCTTCCCAGACGATGGGCACCGGCGGCCGCACCAGCGCCCTGGAGATTACATCGTCAAGACGCGCGACCGGAATGATGTCCATGCCGCCCTTGATCGCGTCGGAAATCTCCGTGAGATCCTTGGCGTTGTCCTCGGGGATCAGCACCGTCTTGATGCCGCCGCGCGCCGCCGCCAAGAGCTTCTCCTTCAAGCCGCCGATCGGCAGTACCCGCCCGCGCAAGGTGATCTCGCCGGTCATGGCGACATCATGCCGGACCGCGATGCCGGTCATGGTCGAAACGATCGCGGTCGCCATCGCGACGCCGGCCGAAGGCCCGTCCTTCGGGGTTGCCCCCTCAGGCACGTGGACGTGGATATCGCGCCGGTCGAACAGAGGCGGCTCGATGCCGAAGCCGACCGCGCGCGAGCGGACATAGGAGGCCGCCGCCGAGATCGATTCCTTCATTACGTCGCGCAGATTGCCGGTGACCGTCATCTTGCCCTTGCCGGGCATCATGACGCCTTCGATGGTGAGCAGCTCGCCGCCGACATCGGTCCACGCCAGGCCGGTAACGATGCCGACCTGATCGTCGCTCTCGATCTCGCCGTAGCGATACTTCGGTACGCCGAGAAAATCCTCGAGCGACTTCTCGGTGACCTTCACCGATTTCTTCTTGGAGATCATCAGCTCCTTCACCGCCTTGCGGGCAAGCGTCGAAAGCTCACGCTCAAGATTACGCACACCCGCTTCGCGGGTGTAACGCCGGATCATCAGCAGCAGCGCGTCGTCGTCGATCGACCATTCCTTGGAATCAAGGCCATGCTTGGCGATCGCGTTCGGGATCAAATGCTTGCGCGCGATCTCGACCTTCTCGTTCTCGGTATAGCCGGCAATCCGGATGATCTCCATGCGGTCCATCAGCGGCCCCGGAATATTCAGGGTATTCGCGGTGGTGATGAACATCACGTTGGAGAGATCGTAATCGACCTCGAGATAGTGGTCGTTGAAGGTCGAATTCTGCTCGGGGTCGAGGACCTCAAGCAGCGCCGACGACGGATCGCCGCGGAAATCGGCGCCCATCTTGTCGATCTCGTCCAGCAGGAACAGCGGATTCGAGGTCTTGGCCTTGCGCATCGACTGGATGATCTTGCCGGGCATCGAGCCGATATAGGTGCGACGGTGACCGCGGATTTCGGCCTCATCCCGCACGCCGCCGAGCGACACGCGCACGAATTCGCGGCCGGTCGCTCGCGCGATCGACTTGCCGAGCGAGGTCTTGCCGACGCCGGGAGGCCCGACCAGGCACAGGATCGGTCCGGTCAGCTTGTTGGCGCGCGACTGCACCGCGAGATACTCGACGATGCGGTCCTTGACCTTCTCAAGTCCGTAGTGGTCGTTGTCGAGCACGGTCTGCGCCGCTACGAGATCCTTCTTGACCTTGGACTTCTTGTTCCACGGTATCGACAGCAGCCAGTCGAGATAGTTGCGCACCACGGTGGCTTCCGCGGACATCGGCGACATCTGGCGCAGCTTCTTCAGCTCGTGCTGCGCCTTCTCGCGAGCTTCCTTGGAAAGCTTGGTCTTGGCAATCTTCTCCTCCAGATCGGCCAGCTCGTCACGACCCTCGTCGTCGCCGAGCTCCTTCTGGATCGCCTTCATCTGCTCGTTGAGATAATACTCGCGCTGGGTCTTCTCCATCTGGCGTTTGACACGCGAGCGAATCCGCTTCTCGACCTGCAACACCGAGATCTCGCTCTCCATGAGCCCGAGCACCTTCTCGAGGCGCGCGGTCACCGATAGCGTCTCCAGGATCGCCTGACGGTCGGCGATCTTGACGGCAAGATGTGAGGCGACGGTGTCGCCGAGCTTGGCGAAATCCGTGATCGCCTGGACAACGCCGACGACTTCGGCGGAGATCTTCTTGTTCAGTTTTACATAGCTCTCGAAGTCCGACACCACCGAGCGCGCCAGGGCTTCGGCCTCCACGGACGCGGCGTCGGTGTCGGCGAGCGCGACCGCGGTCGCTTCATAATATTCCGAGCGGTCGGAATATCTCTGAACGCGCGCGCGTTCAAGCCCTTCCACCAGCACCTTCACGGTGCCGTCGGGTAATTTGAGCAGCTGCAGCACGCTGGCGAGGGTGCCGGTTTCATAAATCGAATCCGGACTCGGATCATCGTCCGACGCGTTCTTCTGCGTCGCGAGCATGATCAGGGCGTCGTTCTTCATCACTTCCTCGAGCGCGCGGATCGATTTCTCGCGACCGACGAACAGCGGCACGATCATGTGCGGGAAGACGACGATGTCGCGCAGCGGTAGCACCGGATAAGAGTGGCTCTCGCCGTGAACGATAGATGGCCGGGGTTTCGGGGTAGTCATGGCCTATTCCTTTTGTTGTGCCCCCTTGCACGCAGTCCGCCAGTTTGCGCAACCGCCTCAAGGTGCCGAGATATTCCGGCCAGTAACGGCGCCTGAGCCCCCACTTCACCGGATCGTGTGCGGCGAATCTTGGGTGTAATTTTCATCGCCGACCACATTAGGTGGCTATCGGCTATGGAGGTGTCAAGTCGCACAAAACGGCCCGTCAACCGGAGCGAACGCTTGACAGTGCCTGCGCCGACACGACCGCCGAAGGCGACTCCGCTTGCCGCCTTTTCGGGACGTTCAACTCGCCGGGGGTCGGCTCGATCAGGCGCTGGCGCTGCTCTCGACGGCGCGGTCGGAACGATCGGCATAGATGTAGAGCGGGCGAGCCGTGCCCTCCACCACTTCGCGCGAGATCACGACCTCCTCGACGCCTTCCAGGCCCGGCAGATCGAACATGGTCTCGAGAAGGATGCTTTCGAGGATCGACCGCAGGCCGCGCGCGCCGGTCTTGCGCTCGATCGCCTTGCGGGCGACGGCACCAAGCGCTTCGTCGGCGAACGTCAATTCGATATTTTCCATCTCGAACAGCCGCTGATATTGCTTCACCAGCGCGTTCTTCGGATCGGTCAGAATCTTCTTCAGCGAAACTTCGTCGAGATCCTCCAGCGTCGCGACCACCGGCAGCCGGCCGACGAACTCCGGGATCAGGCCGTACTTCAGGAGATCCTCGGGCTCGACGTGGCGGAAGATTTCGCCGGTGCGGCGGTCTTCCGGCGCCAGCACCTGGGCGGCGAAGCCAATCGAGGTCGAGCGCCCGCGCGCGGAGATAATCTTCTCCAGCCCCGAGAACGCGCCACCGCAGATGAACAGAATGTTGGTAGTGTCGACCTGCAGGAACTCCTGCTGGGGATGCTTGCGGCCGCCCTGGGGGGGAACCGACGCGACCGTGCCTTCCATGATCTTCAGCAATGCCTGCTGCACGCCCTCGCCCGAGACGTCGCGGGTAATCGACGGATTGTCGGATTTGCGGCTGATCTTGTCGATTTCGTCGATATAGACGATGCCGCGCTGCGCCCGCTCGACATTATAGTCGGCCGACTGCAGCAGCTTCAGGATGATGTTTTCGACATCCTCGCCGACGTAGCCGGCTTCGGTCAGCGTCGTCGCATCCGCCATCGTGAACGGCACATCGAGAATCCGTGCCAGCGTCTGCGCCAGCAACGTCTTGCCCGAACCGGTCGGACCGATCAGCAGGATGTTCGACTTCGCTAGTTCGACGTCGTTGTGCTTGGTCTGGTGATTGAGCCGCTTGTAGTGATTGTGAACGGCGACCGACAGCACCTTCTTGGCATGGCTCTGGCCGATAACGTAATCGTCGAGGACCTTGCAGATTTCCTTCGGGGTCGGGATGCCGTCGCGCGACTTCACCAGCGAGGATTTGTTCTCCTCGCGGATGATGTCCATGCACAGTTCAACGCATTCGTCGCAGATGAATACGGTGGGGCCCGCGATCAGCTTGCGGACCTCGTGCTGGCTCTTGCCGCAGAAGGAGCAATACAGAGTGTTCTTGGAGTCGCTCGTGCCGACCTTACTCATTCGTATCTCCGTCCGCCGTTCGATCCCGTCCGCTCGATCGCCCCATTCCGGCACTACCGGCACAGAGTTCTAGATAGAGCAAAATCCGTACCAAAAAAGACCCTGCGCTCCAAATGCCGCACGAATCGCGCTTAACTCGAATCCCCCACGATCATAGCCGATCTGACCTAGCCAACCATGGTCGCACCCGACTATCAAGAATTCGCTAATCGGCCGCACATCCAATACCCGTGACAATACCGTGATTTGCGGCATCCGTGCGAGCCGATCTTGCCGAAATCCGTCGGGCGTGGCGCGATTGCCACGCTCGCGGGACCGGCACGAAAGCGGAACTTTCTGCCGGCGCGAGGGCGTAAAGGCGCCGCGGGAGGCCGGAACTGCCGGTATCGCGGGCCGTTAACGTTCAGGTAACGTATACGGTTCGTCGAATTATGGGGTTTTCGCCATCGGGTCTTCGGAGCGCTTGTCGATCACCTTGTCGACAATGCCGAAGTCGCGGGCCATCTCGGCGGTAAGGAACTTGTCGCGTTCCAGCGCCTCCTCGATCGCCTTGTAGGCCTGGCCGGTATGCTTCACGTAGATCTCGTTCAGCCGTTTCTTGAGGTTCAGGATTTCCTGGGCGTGCAGCATGATGTCGGTGGCCTGGCCCTGAAAGCCGCCGGAGGGCTGGTGCACCATGATGCGCGAATTCGGCAGCGAAAAGCGCATGTCCTTATGGCCGGCGGCCAGCAGCAGCGAGCCCATCGACGCCGCCTGCCCCGTGCAAAGCGTGGACACCGGCGGGCGGATGAACTGCATCGTGTCGTAGATCGCAAGGCCCGAGGTCACCGCCCCGCCAGGCGAGTTGATGTACATCGAGATTTCCTTCTTCGGATTCTCGGCTTCGAGAAACAGAAGCTGCGCCACTACCAGCGTCGACATGCCATCCTCGACCGCCCCGGTCAGGAAGATGATGCGCTCCTTCAGCAGGCGCGAAAAAATGTCGTAAGCGCGTTCGCCGCGGTTGGTCTGTTCGACCACCATCGGCACGAGTTGCATGTAGGTTTCCACCGGATCGCGCATTAGTCACCCAAAAGGTTAGTAGACAAGTTGGCGGAGGCGAACATCCATCGGCAAGGCAGGCTGGAATTTGCCGGGCGCGGAGGAACGTCCCGTGATGCAGGACTTAAAGGACAGGATTGACAGATATGGGCCAATTTCCCGGTGACAAGACCGGGTCATAGCGTGCGGAATTCATTGCAGTTGAAGCTGATTCGCACGGCGTCGCATAGCGACGGATACCGCCGCCACGCCGCTTTCGCTCCTCAACCTTAACGCCGGGCTGACAGAATCAGGCAGCACTCTTTTCCGCCTCGTCGTCGTCCCTGTAGAGATCCTCGCGGGTGACCTTCTTTTCGGTCACATTGGCGAGTTCAAGGATGAAATCGACCACCTTGTCCTCATAGATCGGCGCGCGAAGTTGGGCCAGCGCATTGGCGTTCTTGCGATAGTAGTCCCAGACCTCCTTCTCGCGTCCAGGCATCGCGCGCGCGCGCTCGATCACCGCGCGGCTGACTTCGTCATCGGTGACCGTGATCTTGTTCTTTTCGCCGATCTCGGACAGCACCAGGCCGAGCCGGACGCGGCGATCGGCGATCTTGTGGTATTCCTGCCTGGCGGCCTCTTCCGTCGTGTCTTCATCGGCGAACGTCTTGCCGCTGGACTCCATCTCGGCCTTGATCGAGTTCCACATCAGGTTGAATTCGTCCTCGACCAGCGACGGGGGGGCTTCGAATTGATGGCTCTCGTCGAGACGGTCGAGCAGTATGCGCTTGACCCGCTGGCGGGTTGCGCCGGCGAATTCCGCCGTCAGGCGCTCGCGCGCGGCTTCCTTCAGCTTGTCGAGCGACTCCAGACCCAGCGTCTTGGCGAACTCGTCATTGATCTCGGTGTCCTGCGGCGCCTCGATCAATGTCGCTGTGGTTTCGAATTCGGCTGGCTGGCCCGCCAGCTTCTCGCTGGCATAATTCTTCGGAAATGAAACCTTGAGGATGCGGGTCTCGCCCGCGGCGATGCCCAGCAGTTGCCCCTCGAAGCCGGGAATGAAGGTATTGGAGCCAATCGTAACCTGAATATTCTCGCCGGTGCCGCCGTCGAACGGCGCACCGTCGATGGTACCCTTGAAGGAGATCGTGACCCGATCGCCGGTCTCGGCCTTTGCGCCCTCGGCTTTCGCTACAAATGCCCGGTTCTGGTCGGCAATCCGCTTGATGGCGTCATCGACATCGGCGTCAGTCACCTCGGCGACCGGCTTCTCCACCACGAAGCTCTTGAAATCGGCGAGCGCAATCGCGGGCACGACCTCGATAGAGACGGTGTAGGTGAGATCGGATTTACCCGTAAGGATGTCCTCGACGGCCTTTTCCTCTGTCGGCATGGTGATCTTGGGCTCGGTCGCCAGACGGAAACCGCGCTCGGTGAAAATCTGCGAGTTGGCATCGCGGATGGTCTGGTCAATGGTTTCAGCCATCACAGAGCGGCCATAGACCTTCTTGAGGTGGCTTACCGGCACCTTGCCCGGACGAAATCCGTTGAGACGAACCTTGTCCTTGAGGTCCACCAGACGGGCGTCCGCCTTGGCATCGAGATCGGATGCGGGAACGCTGATCTGGAATTCGTGTTTCAATCCCTCGGCGAGGGTTTCTGTGACCTGCATGGCGTCAATCTTCTTCCGCTTTCGTCCGGCCTGACGGCACGGACATTGTCAATCTGGTCGGCGCGCGGCCTTGGCCTGGCGTCGGTGGTTCGGCGGACCCGATCCGTTGGGCGGATTTGCCCTGCAGGAACAGGTCCCAGCAATCCTTATGCAAACGCTCTCAGCGCTTGGTGCGGGCGGAGGGACTCGAACCCCCACAACTTTCGTCACTGGAACCTAAATCCAGCGCGTCTACCAGTTCCGCCACGCCCGCTGATAGCATCATGTCCCGCCGCGATGCCCGAGCATGATGCCGAAAATTGTGAAGCGGCTTTCGGGCGGCCATCATGCTCCAAGTTAATGGAATCGATCACGTTTATGATTTTGCATGCCCGATCCAAAATCATGAACGTGGTCGTTGCGGCGGGCTTATAACATGGGCCGACCTGTCCGCAGCAAAAAAATGGCTTTCGCAGAGCCTGCCTCGGCTTACCTCCCGCCGGCTGGACATATCCAGCGGAAAATGGTCCGCATCGACCTTATGGCAGATCGAATTTTCCGGCTGGACCGTCGCGAGCTGATGGCCGCAATGGGCGCCATGGCCCTCGTCCCGGCGAGGTCCGGGATCGCCGCCGCGAGGGAGCCCCGGTCCCTGCATCTGCAGGCCAAGGCCGGCGTCATCGCCTTGCGTCGGGGACAGCCGGATACCCCGATATGGTCGCTCCACGGCCCCCCGCCAGACCCCGGCCTGCGGCGTGGCGAGGAGCTTGAAATCACGCTTCTGAGCGAATTGCCGGTGCCGACGGTGTTGAACTGGTACGGCATCGACGGGGTGGCGGCCGCCGAGCCGCTGGCGGCGCGATCCCCTCTCGCCGGGAGCGGCAGGGAAAACCTCGTCATTCCATTGCGCCACGCCGGTACCTTGCTGTGCGATATCAGGCTGCTGGGTGACGGTCAGGCGCGGCCACTGCCCGCGCTGGCGCTGGTCGTTGCGGAGAGCGAGCCCGTCGCCGTCGACCGCGACGAGGTGTTCCTGATTGAAGACTGGCGGCTCCGCCCCGATGGAACCGCGATCGCGCCCGGCACCGACCCCGCCGACACGACGCCGGTCTTCACCGTCAACGGCCTGACGACGCCGGACTTCCCAACGCGCGCCCACGAACGGCTGCGCTTCCGCTTTATCAATGGCTGCCAGCGTTCTGTCATTGCGATCAAAATAGAGGGGCATGACGTCCGCGTCATGGCCCTCGACGGCCAGCCGGCCGAGCCATTTCTTGCCCGCAACGGCGCGCTGGTTCTTGCGCCGGGAGGCCGGGCCGATGCGTTCATCGACGCGAACGTGACGCCGGGTTCGGCATCCTCTATCCTGCTGCATGACGGCAAGAAAGCCCGCCCGATCGCCCGGCTGACCGCCTCAAGGGAGCCGCCGCCGCGCGACGCAGCCCTGCCGGCTGCCCCTCCGCTGCCGTCCAATGGCCTGCCGTCCGTGCTCGACCTCAAAAACGCGCTGCGGATCGATTTGACGCTCGGCGGGGCCGGTGCCGACTGGGTGACGCCGGCGAACTTCGCAAGCCTGGCCATGCCCGGATTCCGGACCAAGGTCGGCCGCACCGTGGTCCTGGCCCTCACCAACCGTAGCGATATAGCCACGGTGTTCCATCTCCATGGGCATCATTTCCGGCTGCTGGATCGGCTCGACGACGGCTGGAAGCCATTCTGGCTGGATACGCTGGCGATCGATTCCGGACAGACCCAGCGCATCGCGTTCGCTGCCGAGTATGCCGGCCGCTGGCTGATGGAGTCAGTCGCAACCGCCTGGGCGGCGCCGCGCCTGGTGCGGTGGTACAGTGTCGAGTGAGGAAACAAACAAGATGAGCCGGAGTACCCCGGCCATTCGCGGGCACTAAGCGGCAGGCGACGTTTTCGGCTCGTCAGCGTGCCCAGAAATTGCGTGCATCTGGCGATCAAAACCGCTTTGGGCGACCTGCAGTAACTCAGTGCCAACACCATGCCCCTGAGCCTGCGGCAGCACCTATAATTGGTCGATCCATTCTTTTCGGAAGGCGACGATTCCGACCATCAACGCATTATCGAAAGCACCCCACACCTCGCACATTTCGAACACGCGCTGCCGGAAGAACCATTGATCTTCTTTGGGAGTATGCAGACCCGCAAGTGAACCCGCGCCGCCGCGTCCATGTCCTTCAGTTCGAGCCGCCTCAACATCCGAAGCGTTTCAATAGTCGATGCCGAAGTCGTCATAGAGCCGGCGGAATACCGCGGGCAGCACCTCCGGCAGATCTTCCGCAATCAGACCGGGGCCGGCCTCGCGCGCGGCCTCACCGTGCATCCAGACCCCAATCGAGGCCGCCTCGAACGCGGGTGCGCCCTGCGCCAGCATGCCCGCGATCATTCCCGACAGCACGTCGCCGGCGCCCGCGGTGGCGAGCCAGGGCGGCGCGTTGGCGGCGATGGTGGCGCGCCCATCCGGCGACGCCACCACCGTATCCGGCCCTTTCAAAAGGACCACGGCGCCACTGCGTTCGGCGGCTGCCCGCACCCGCTCGAGTTTGGAGCGAAGCGGGTGTTTGTTGCTGATGTCGCTGAACAGCCGCGGAAATTCTCCCTCGTGCGGGGTCAGAACGACCAGCGGATCATGCGACATCTTGATCGCTTCGAACAGACGATCTGGCGCTTCCGCAAAGCTCGTCAACGCATCCGCATCGAGTACCAGGCCCCGCTTCGTCGACAGCGCCGTGAGGACAAAATCGCGGGTCCGCTGGCCGAGACCGGCGCCCGGTCCGATCACGCAGCTGTTGAGGCGCTTGTCGGTCAACAGTTCGGCAAATTCGACCGGGGTGTCGATGACGCACAGCATCACGGCAGTCAGCGCCGCGGCATTCACCGTGAGTGCATCTCGCGGCGAAGCCAGTGTCACCAGCCCGGCGCCAGCCCGCAGGCACCCGCGCGCCGACATCCGCGCCGCACCGGTGGCGGTGATGTCGCCGGAGACGACGATGGTATGGCCGCGGGCGTATTTGTGCCCGTCGATCTGCGGCACCGGAAACGATTGGCGCCAGAACTGCGGGATGTTCTCAAAAGTCCGAGGTTTTATCTCCGAAAATACGCCTGCATCGATCCCGATATCAGCGACCCGCACGCGACCGCTGTACATCCGTCCCGGCAATAGTAGATGTGCCGGCTTGCGCCGGAAGAAGGTCACGGTCTCGGTGGCGCGGACCGCGACACCCATGACGGCGCCGCTGGTGCCGTTGATGCCGCTCGGTAGGTCGACGGCGAGGACTGGCGCGCCGTTGGCGTTGATCGCCTCGATCATGTCGTGCGGTTCGCCCGTCACCGGCCGGTCGAGACCGGCGCCGAACAGCGCGTCGATGATCAGCGCCGGTTTGCCGATCGCCTGCGGATTGAACGGCAGCACTGGATATTTCCATCCCCGCGCCGCGGAGGCCGCGTCGCCCTTCAGGCTGTCTCGCTCACACAGCAGGATGATCGAAACCTCGCGGCCGCGCGCCGCCAGTTCGGCGGCGGCCACAAATCCATCGCCGCCATTGTTGCCGGGCCCGGCGACCACGAGGATCGATCCCTCCTCCACCAGATCCATCGCCGCCTGGGCCACGGCCTGGCCGGCGCTCAGCATCAGCGCAAAGCCCGGCGTGCCCGCGGCAATGGTCAGCCGATCCGCACGCTCCATTTCAGCTGTGGTGAGAACTTCCATGCCAAATCCCTGGTACAAGCGCCTTATCCTGAGGCATTTCGCCTGCCCTGCGAAGTACAAGTCCCAACGTTTGCACACCGATTGAACTGTTTGCCTATTTCATAGGCTTCGGTATGGTGAAGCACTCGGTCCTGCCTCGCGCCGATGCTCGTTAAAAGTCTGATAACATTCCGAAATCAGGCATTTTAACAACTTGGCATAGACCCTGCTTTTAAGGAAGCCAGCACCGGGAATTCGCGCTCGCGGGCCCGGCCGTGACTGGTCGAGGGTCCGGGATATACGATCGAACAGCTTGCGCCCCAAGCGCAACATGAAACAAACCCGCAGTCCAAGAGATGGAAATGCCCGGGAGGCGCTCAGTGAAGAAAATCGAAGCCATCATCAAGCCATTCAAGCTCGACGAGGTGAAAGAAGCGCTCCAGGAGGTCGGACTGCAAGGCATCACCGTCACCGAAGCCAAGGGCTTCGGGCGGCAGAAGGGCCATGCCGAACTCTATCGCGGTGCAGAGTACATCGTGGATTTCCTACCCAAGGTGAAGATCGAGATCGTGATCGGGGATGATCTGGTCGAGCGGGCCATCGACGCAATCAGGCGCGCGGCCCAGACCGGTCGCATCGGCGACGGCAAGATCTTCGTCTCCAACGTCGAGGAAGCCATTCGTATCAGGACGGGGGAATCCGGGCTGGATGCCATCTGAATCCGGCCAGCCGGCACTCTGATATTGTATTGAGCTTCCCCCAATTGTATTGACCTTTACCGACGGTCGCTGCCCGCGGCCAGATTACGACGACCTGTAAGCCAAAAGGGGTATTCATGAAGACCGCCAAAGACGTCCTGAAGTCGATCAAGGACAACGACGTGAAGTACGTCGACCTGCGTTTCACCGATCCGCGCGGCAAGTGGCAGCATGTGACCTTCGACGTCGGCATGATCGAGGAGGACACGTTCGCAGAAGGCTTGATGTTCGACGGCTCGTCGATCGCCGGCTGGAAGGCGATCAACGAATCCGACATGTGCCTGATGCTCGATCCGGTCACCGCGACGATCGATCCGTTCTTCGCAGAGACGACCATGATCATCACCTGCGACGTGCTGGAGCCGACCACCGGCGAGCCCTACAACCGCGACCCGCGCGGCATCGCCAAGAAGGCCGAGGCCATGGTGAAGTCGATGGGCGTTGGCGACTCCGTGTTCTTCGGCCCCGAAGCCGAGTTCTTCGTGTTCGACGACGTTCGCTATCAGACCACGCCCTACAACACCGGCTTCAGGCTGGATTCGTCGGAACTGCCGATCAACTCGGACACTGAATATGAGGGCGGCAACCTCGGGCACCGCATCCGCACCAAGGCCGGCTACTTTCCCGTACCGCCACAGGATTCGGTGCAGGACATGCGCTCCGAAATGCTCGGCGCGATGGCCAAAATGGGCGTCAAGGTCGAGAAGCATCACCACGAGGTGGCGTCCGCTCAGCACGAGCTCGGCATGAAGTTCGACACCCTGACGCTGATGGCCGACCAGATGCAGATCTACAAATATTGCATCCAGCAGGTCGCCCATATCTACGGCAAAACCGCCACCTTCATGCCGAAGCCGGTTTATGGCGACAATGGCTCGGGCATGCACTGCCATCAGTCGATCTGGAAGGGCGGCAAGCCGGTATTCGCCGGCAACAAATACGCCGACCTCTCGGAGACCTGCCTGTCCTACATCGCCGGCGTCATCAAGCACGCCAAGGCGATCAACGCCTTCACCAATCCGTCGACCAACTCCTACAAGCGCCTGGTCCCGGGCTATGAAGCGCCGGTGCTGCTCGCCTACTCCGCGCGCAACCGCTCGGCGTCCTGCCGTATTCCCTACACCAGCAATCCGAAGGCCAAACGTGTCGAGGTGCGTTTCCCCGATCCGATGGCCAATCCGTATCTCGCTTTTGCGGCGATGCTGATGGCCGGTCTCGACGGCATCAAGAACAAGCTCGATCCGGGTCCGGCGATGGACAAGGACCTCTACGATCTGCCGAAGGAAGAGCTGAAGTCGATTCCGACGGTTTGCGGCTCGCTGCGCGAGGCGCTGGAAAATCTCGACAAGGATCGCGCCTTCCTCAAGCACGGCGGCGTGTTCGACGACGACTTCATCGACAGTTTCATCGAGCTGAAGATGACCGAGGTCGAGCGTTTCGAGATGACCCCGCATCCGGTCGAATTCGACATGTACTATTCGCAGTGATTTTACTGGCGGGTCTTCGCGCCGGGATCATGGCCTGGAATGGCAAGAGGCGCTTCCCCACGGAAGCGCCTTTTGTGTTGCGGCAACCACCCCTGTCATCGGCCGAAGGAGAGTCCCGTCGCCTCGGACCAAAGGGGCCGGAATAGCCCGCCTCCCTTCACCCGGCGGGCCTCCGGCTGCCCGCGCACCAATTGATGCGGTGCATGATTGCGGGGAGCGGCATCACGGCTACAATGAGCAAAGGGCGGCGCGATCGAACGACGCCGCCCTTTTACAGCACCGGGAGATCGCAGATGGCAAAATGGATCCGTTTTGAGCAGGGAGGAAAGACCGGCTTCGGTACGCTGGAAGGCGATGCGATCGCGGTCCATACCGGCGATATGTTCGCCGCTGCGAAGCCGAGCGGCGAGCGGCTGAAGCTCTCCGACGTCAGGGTGATCACCCCGTGCGAGCCCTCGAAGATGATCTGCCTGTGGAATAATTTCCACCAGCTCGCGGCCAAGAACGATTTCAAGGAGCCGAAAGAGCCGCTGTGGTTTCTGAAGGCGCCGAACGCCTATTGGCCCGCCAACCGGCCGATCCAGCGCCCGGCCACCTACGGCGGAAAGATCATCTACGAGGGCGAACTTGGCGTCGTTATCGGCAAAAAATGCTTCAATATCAGCGAGGCCGAGGCCGGCGATTATATCTTCGGCTATACCTGCGTGAATGACGTCACCGCCGTCGATCTCCTGCGCAAGGACAAGTCGTTCGAACAATGGGCGCGCTCGAAGAGCTTCGACACGTTTGGCGTGTTTGGTCCGGTCATCGCGACCGGCCTCGATCCGATGAAGCTGTCGATCAAGACCATCCTCAACGGCAAGGAGCGGCAGAACTATCCCGTCGCCGACATGTTCTTCCCGCCGCACAAGCTCGTCGCCGCCATCTCCAAGGACGTGACGCTGATGCCGGGCGACATTATCGCCTGCGGCACCTCGCTCGGCGCCGGCACGATGGGTGACGCCCACAATGTCGTCGACATCGTGATCGATGGCGTCGGTAGCCTCAGCAACATCTTCGACCAGGTGCTGCCGAGTCCGTATCTATTGGGTGCGCCGCCCAAACAGAAAAAGATTTGCGTGGTCGGCGCGGGCGCCATCGGGGGCCTGCTGGCGGCCAAGTTTGCGCTCGCCGGCGAGGACGTTACCGTGATCGACCAGGGCGCCCATCTCGCCGCGATCCAGAAGAACGGCCTCAAGCTGGAATGGCATGACGGCAAGGTCCAGACCGCAAGGCTGAAGGCCGTCAACAAGCCGGCCGAGGCCGGCAAGCAGGATATCGTCGTGCTCGCGGTGAAGGCACATTTCCTCGACCAGGTAGTGCGGGATATCGATTCGATGCTCGGTCCCGATACCATCGTGCTGACCGTGCAGAACGGCTTGCCGTGGTGGTACTTCCAGAGGCTCGGCGGCCAGTACGACAATCACCGGCTGGAAAGTCTTGATCCCTCGGGCGTCCTTACCAAGCATATTGATCCGAGCCGCCTGATCGGCTGCGTGGTCTATCCGGCGGCGGCGGCGATCGCACCGGGCGTGATTCACCACGTCGAGGGCGATCGCTTCCCGATCGGCGAACTCGACGGCAAGGAGACGCCGCGCGTCAGGGAATTGCACGACGTCTTCGTCAAGGCCGGGCTGAAATCGCTGGTGCTGCCGGATATCCGCTCGGAAATCTGGCTGAAGGCGTGGGGCAATCTTTCGTTCAATCCGATCTCGGCGCTCACCCATGCCACGCTGGTGGACATCTGCCAGTTCGCCGAGACCCGCGCGCTGGCGGCGGCCATGATGAAGGAAGCCCAGGACATCGCGCAGAAGCTCGGCGTCACTTTCCGCGTCAGCATCGAAAAGCGCATCGCCGGGGCCGAGGCGGTCGGGGCGCACAAGACGTCCATGCTGCAGGACGTCGAAGCCGGCCGCTCGCTCGAAACCGAGGCGTTGATCGGCTCGATACTTGAAATGGCCAGGCTGACCAATACGCCCGCGCCTGCGATCGAATCGGTGTACGCGCTGGTGAAGCTTCTCAACAAGGTGATGCTGCTGGAAGGCGGCGGCGTGAAGGTGGAGAAGAGCAAGGCTGCTTAGAGAATGATCCGGAAAAGCGGGGACCGGTTTTCCCTCGGACAAATGCGAAGCGTGACATAGAGCGGGACGACGATTGGAAGAAAAGTCATCCCGCTCTGGAGAAGATTCAACAGGCCCGGGAATCCATAACCGCTGCGAGGTTATGGATTTCCGGAGGTACGGACAGTCAGGCTGGCGCAACCAGAGAGGCCATCGGCACGCTCAGGACGTACACGAACCCGGTCGGATCATAGGCCAACTTAACCTCGCCCTTTAATTGCTGTCCAAGCGATCCCATCAGGCGGGTGCCGAAACTTTGCCGGGAGGGGGCATGGACCGGCGGACCGTTCCGCTCGGACCAGGTCAGGCATAGCCGCAGCCCCTCTTCATCGATCTTCCAGACGATCTCGACGCGGCCGGCCGGGACGGACAGCGCACCGAATTTCGTGGTGTTGGTGCAAAGCTCATTCAGCGTCATGGCGAGCGCGATCACGGCCCCCGACGTTATCCTGATGTCGGGCCCCTGGATCGAGATTCTGCCGGAACCCACCGTGACATAAGGCTCGGTCGCGCCGTGGATGGTTTGCTCGAGGCTTGCGTTGGCCCATCGGGCCTGCAACAGCAGATCATGCGCCCGCCCCAGCGCCACCAGCCGGCCCTCGATCGCGTGTTGACCGTGTTCAATGCTTGTCGCGGTCCGCAGGCTCTGGGAGGCAATGGCACTGACCGTCGCAAGCGTGTTCTTGATGCGATGATGCAGCTCCTCGAGGATGAGCTTCTGCAATTTGTCCGCGGCTTCCCGCTCCTTGGCATCGATGCCCGCCTGAGCCAGCAGCGCCTTGGCATCGATACCGGCCTGCTCGAGCAGCAGCCGAAGGCTGTCATTTTCCGCCGATAGATATTCCTGCGACGTTTCACCGGCTGGTCCCGGCCGGATCGCCTTGCCGTTCGATCCCGGATGCGGGGCTTTCGCGATCAGCGCGGAAATATCGTCCGGCACGATTTTCAGCGAGCCCTTGCCCATCATGTCCTGCATCTCCGCGATCATCTGCTTGACTTCGAGTGGCTTCCCGAAGAAGCGGCTGTCGATGGGCTTGTCTTTGTCGGTCAGTTTCAGTTGCCCAGACACCAGGATGATCTTGATCAGCGGCCAACGCTTATGAACGGCGTGGGCGAGATTGAGGCCATCCATGCTCCCCGGCATCTGGATGTCCGTGAACAGCAGCTCGATATCGGCACGGGATTCGAGAATGGCGAGCGCGTCGTCAGCATTTATGGCTTCGAGGGGGGTGAACCCGGCGTCCTCCACCATATCCACCGCGCGCATGCGCAACAGCATCTCGTCTTCGACAACCAAAACGGCGCGAAGAGCAGCGGGCTGACCTGGAGCCATAATGCTCGGCACTTTCATCTGGAGCAGTGGAATAAGCCCGCGCCGGTTGCTCAGTCATGGCGCCGAACGTTTCAGCTGGTCGATACTCGGTTCGGTCGCGCGCAGACTATCCCGCGGCGTTTTGGGGCACGGTTCCCAACCATCTCGGAGCGCCAGGGTTCCGCGACTAAAATTTATATTTTTGGTCGGGGGTAATAACCGCAACGCGCGGGCTGACGGCGGGACCAATTCGTTAGCTATCCCGGCCGCTTGTGCGTCAGCAATGCCTCGCCAAACGCCTGAAACAGGGCCCGGTTGACGGGATTGCGCTGCGGATCGTACTCGGCATGCCATTGTACGCCGAGGGCAAAGCCCGGCGCGTCCGCAATCCGGATCGCCTCGATAGTGCCGTCCTCTGCCACACCCTCCACGACCACCCTTTCACCGGCTTCGAGGATGCCCTGGCCGTGCAGCGAGTTGACGCGGATCGTCTCGCATCTGAGGATTTGTGCGAAGGCGCCGCCGGGAATCAGGCTGACGTTATGCCGGTCGGCGAAGATGACCTTGGGATCGGGGTGGATTTCACCGTTCTCAAGCCGCGGCATCCGGTGGTTGATGCGGCCCGGCAATTCGCGGATTTCCGGATGCAGCGAGCCACCAAAGGCGACGTTCATCTCCTGCAGGCCGCGGCAAATACCGAACAGCGGTACGCCACGGGCGACGCAAGCTTCCGATAAAGCCAGCGCCAGATCGTCGCGATGGATATCATAGGGTTCGTGCCGGGGATCCGGCTCGGTGCCAAAACGCGTGGGGTGAACATTGGCGCGGGCGCCGGTCAGCACCACGCCGTCGACCGCATCCAGCAGGGCGCCGATATCCGTGATGTCGGGGGAGCCCGCAAACATCAGCGGCAGCGCGCCCGCGACTTCGGCCACCGCGCGAAGATTTCGCTCTCCGACCATCTGTGTCGTAAATCGATTTTCGATGCGATAGGCGTTCCCGATCACACCGACTACAGGCCTCCTCATTGCCTTAAATCCAGTCTCAGCTTGCACAGGTCCGGCACGGATCATGCCCGCCGGCCGACGCAGGATCAACATGTTACGCCGCAATGCGGCGATGCTATTTCCGTGTGAAGGCCTCCCTGGCGTCGATCCCCTCGCCGACCGGCAATCCCGCGGAACGAAGCGCGATGGCGGCTGCGGTGTCCGCACCGCTCAACCACGGCAATTTCGTCTCGATGCCACGGGACACGGGTTCGCCGAGCGGTCCGCCGAAATCGAGCGGCCACAAACCGTTCGGCACCACCTCGGCGAACACGCCACGGAGATGAAATCCCTTGCCGAGCGCCGCTTCCAGATCGCCCGGCTGCACCGCATGCGCGGTCGCGGGATCCCGCAAGTCGGTAAAGGTCACGAGAACCGGAAGCAGTTCGCCGGTCACCGGCGCCGTGCCGGTCAGCCGGTTCATCTCGTTGAATGACACGTTGCGGCCGGCAGCCCTGTAGGCGCGCAAGGCCACATAGTTGATTCCATCGAGATCGATCTTATTGTCGATATGCGCCAGCAAGCCGACAAGATTCTTGCCGCCGCCGAAATCGAGGAACACGGCATCGCCCCGGGCGGTGGTGTGGCCGTGACGGCTGTAACCCCGGTCGGGATGCACCGACAAGATACTCGATCCCGATTTGATCCCTTCGGGTGTCTCCACCTCGAGGGTCAGACGATATTTGTGACCGGGCCGGTTGATCCGAATCTGATCGCCGATGAAAAGCACGGCCAATAATGCCAGCGGCCCGAGCCATTTGAAATTCATGCCATCCGCCCCTCGCCCGTCCAGCCGATACTTCCCGCTCATCGCTTCGCACAACCAAGGCTCCAGCGTCAAACCGGCACGGCCTTCTCAAGCTTGATCCTGGGCGCATTTGGCGGAAGAGTACGGTTCGAACTCTCTGGCAAGGGAAAGCAAGGTGGCAGTCTTGGCCCACGAACGTCGTCAGGCCCGCAACGATCTGGCCTGGGCAATATCGGTTGGCGGCATCGGCGCAATCGCATTCGCGGCGCTGTTGCTGTTTACCTGGTATTTCGCCGCGACGCTGTTTCTGATCTTCGCCGGCATGCTGCTCGCGGTCGCGCTCAACGCCATGACCGCCTTGCTCGGCCGCGTCGTCAGGCTGCCACATTCGGTGCGGCTGACCATTGTCTGTCTGGTGCTGGCGAGCCTGCTGTCGGGCGCAGTTTTCCTCGGCGGCGCGACCATCGCGCAGCAGGCCGCAGCGCTGAGCGACACGATCAAGACGCAGCTGGTTGGCGTCAAGGCCTTCCTGGAGCGAAACGGCATCGACGCCAGCTATTTTGACCTGGGCAATCCCAGCGGGTCATCGGCGTCTACGCCGGCAACGCCGGGAGCTGCGCCGACGCACAATCTTCCGAGCGCCGGCGCGCTCGCCTCCAGCGGCGGCGCGATCATCAGCCAGACGTTCAAACTGGTTCTGGGCACGGTAAGCGCCGTCAGCAATTTCTTTATCGTACTGTTTCTCGGACTGACGTTCGCGTCCCAGCCAGGCGTCTATCGCAGGGGGTTGTTGTTCATGGCGCCAGCGCGGCATCGCGCCCGCGTCACCGTGATCGTCGACCGGATCGGCGAGACGCTGGAGCGCTGGCTGATCGCGCAGATCCTTACCATGCTGGCGGTGTTCTTCGTGACCTGGCTCGGGCTTGCGATCATCGGTATCCAGAGTTCGTTCATCCTCGGCATCCAGGCCGGACTGCTCGCCTTCATTCCGACCATCGGCGCGCTGATCGCAGGCTTGATCGTGGTGCTCGCGAGCCTTGCGTCCGGCTGGATAGCCGCCGCCAGCGCATTCGCGCTTTTCTTCGGCGTTCACGTGCTGGAAAGCTACATTCTAACGCCGATGATCCAGCGTCAGGCGCTCGATATTCCCCCGGCCACGCTGTTTGCGTTCCAGATCCTGCTGGGCGTTGTGTTCGGCATCTGGGGACTCGGACTCGCGTTGCCGCTGATGGCAATCGCGAAAGTCATGATCGAGCACTTCAAAGCGGAGCAATCGCCTGAGGCGGCGGCCGCCTGAGAGCGGCGTTGCCGTTCAGTTCGTCGAGGTCAGCACGTTCCGGGTATGCTCGACCTCTGGTGGCGAGGCAAAATACTGCCCGACCAGTCCGCGCCATTCCGCAAAATTTTCCGAACCGCGGAAATCGACGGTGTGGTTTTCAAGGGTTTCCCATTTGACCATGAGGCGATAACGCTGCGGCTTCTCGACCGAGCGATGGAGCTCAAATCCGTGAAAACCCTTGGAGCGACCAAAGGCGGCCCGCGCCTTGGCAACGGCGGCTTCAAAATCTTTCTCGGTGCCAGGTTTGACGTCGATTTGTGCGATTTCGGTGATCATTGGGTTCACGGCCTCTCGTTGAGAACCATGTCTCTAGCCCAGCCGGCCGCAAAGAAAAAGGGCGCATCGCGGCGCCCCCGCGTTCCCGATCCCTGCGGCAACTCAACTCAAAAGCAGCACCGTACCGGCGACCACCAGCGCGCAGCCGACGAACATGACCGCCGGCCAGCGGCTTCGCGGCCGGTCGTAGCGGCCTTGCGCGCGCCGCTCCGTGATCAGCGCGGTCTCGTATTCATCCGAGGTCGAGAACATGCAGGCAAACCCGCCGCGCGCCAATACCGCGGCGGCTTCGAGCGATGTCAGCGCGGCGTGGGCGTTCTGACGGCGGGCTGTGTTCATAATCGGAATGATATCGACCGAATGGTAAATGGCGGGTTACCGCCGCCGGTTCGGCGCTCAGGCAAACTGCGCGACGCCCGGCTGCGACTGACGCGCGGTCGCGGCGTTCTTTCGCCGCCAGTCCTCCAGCGACAATGGCAGCTCCTCGGCCGCCTCGACGCGGTTGCGGCCGGTGCGTTTGGCCTGATAAAGCGCGGTATCGGCCGCCGCCAGCAGCACCTCGAGCTCGGTGCCCGCCGGCCCGCCGGCGACGCCGATGCTGACGGTGGTGTCCACCGGCCCGTCCTCTACCGCGATTCCGGAATTCGCGAACGCCTCGCGGACGCGTTCGGCGGCGATCTTGCCCTCTTCCAGCGAACAAGGCAGCAAGGCCGCGAACTCCTCGCCGCCGACTCGTCCCGACAGGTCCGACAGCCGCAGCGTGTTGACCACGACGATGGCGAACAGCTTGAGAATCTCGTCTCCCGCCGCATGACCGAAGCGGTCGTTGATCCCCTTGAAATGGTCGATGTCGAAGATCAACGCGGTGACCGGACGGCCGGCAAAGGCTTCGCGCTCGATCATCCGCGACGAAGCCTCGGCGAAGCCGCGACGATTGAACATGCCGGTCAGGGGGTCCGTCGACGCCGCCGTCTTGTGCACGGTCACCACGCGCTCGGAGACGAGAATGAAGACGACGAACACGGTTCCGATCGCGTAGAGCACAAGCTCCACGGAGAATCCGGTCACCCAGATACTGGTGGCGAAATTGTCATCGTGGGGATGCAGCAGGTTGCCGAGCAGGATCGGCAGCATCAGCACGAAACCGTGCATGACCGGCACCAGGACCATGGGCCAGCGCCTTTGCAAGGTTCTGCGACGTTCTGTCCATAATTCGGTGGCCGTCAGCGCCGCATAGACCGTGACGATGCCGGCGCCGAGCGTCAGGCGCAGCGCGGAGGCCTCGGGCGCCACCGTCATGACGACGGCAATCCAGGCGATTGCGCCCAGAAACATCCCGGGTCGATTGGGCTTGCGGCCATGGAACAGGCGTGCTGCGTTCCAGACCATGCCGCAGGCGACCAGGCCGATGGAGTTCAGGGTCAGCGTGAGCACCGCTCCGAGCGTGCCGCTGCCAACCGTCCAGACCGCGACCGATGCTGCGGCGAGCAGATAGGCGCTTCCCCACCATTTCAACGACGGGATATTCTCCTGCGTGCCAAAAAGCAGCAGCATCGCCCCCAGCATGGCGGCGATCATGGTAGCGACGATGTAGAGCGTGGCGGTATCGAGCGACATGGACCAACCAGCGAGTGTGATGCAGCGTAACGGCGCGGCGAAATACGAAGCATGCGCCCTCAAACATCCCGTACTCTACGACCGCTCTCTTCGATTTCCGTTTGCGCGCGTGTGCAAGTTTTCGGGAAAAACTGCGTCAACTCGTCGGGAAATGCGTAACAAAAAGGGCGCCGCAGCATTCGCCGAGGCGCCCGTTTCGGGGTTCACTCCTGGCCGCATTCGCGGCCAGTTTTAGTAAAGCAATTAACGCTTCGAGAACTGGAACGACTTGCGCGCTTTGGCGCGGCCGTACTTCTTGCGCTCGACCACGCGCGAGTCGCGGGTGAGGAAACCGCCCTTTTTCAGAATGCCGCGCAGATCCGGTTCGAAATAGGTCAGCGCCTTCGAGATGCCGTGGCGCACCGCGCCTGCCTGGCCTGACAGACCGCCACCGGCCACGGTGCAGATCACGTCGTATTGGCCGGCGCGGGCGGCGGCAACCAGCGGCTGCTGAATCATCATCCGCAGCACGGGACGTGCGAAATAGACCTCGACTTCGCGGGTGTTGACGACGATCTTGCCGGCACCGGGCTTGATCCAGACACGGGCGACCGCGTCCTTGCGCTTGCCGGTGGCGTAGGCACGGCCGTGCTTGTCGACCTTCTTGACGTATTTCGGAGCTTCCGGCGTCGCCGGCTTGAGCTGCGACAATTGATCGAGAGACTGCATGGTGTCGGACATTCTATGCGGCCCTCATGTTCTTGCGGTTCATCGAAGCAATATCGAGCGTCACGGGTTGCTGGGCCTCGTGCGGATGCTCGGGGCCAGGGTAGACGCGCAGGTTGCCGAGCTGCACGCGGCCAAGCGGCCCGCGCGGAATCATGCGCTCGATGGCCTTCTCGACCACACGCTCGGGAAAACGGCCCTCGAGTATCGACTTTGCGGTACGTTCCTTGATGCCGCCGATGAAGCCGGTGTGATTGTAATAAACCTTGTTGTCGCGCTTGCGCCCGGTCAGCACGGCGTGGGCTGCGTTGATGATGATGACATGGTCGCCGCAATCGACATGGGGCGTATAGGTCGGGAGGTGTTTGCCGCGAAGGCGCATCGCGACCAGTGAAGCGAGCCGGCCGACCACCAGACCTTTGGCGTCGATCAGCACCCACTTCTTCGTCACCTCGGCAGGCTTTGCCGAAAACGTTTTCATGTGAGGAAATCCGTGAAAGGGGATATCGGAGGCGTCAGCGCCCGAACTGCGCAGTTTCTAGATAACGGCGCCGCGCGCGTCAATGTCGATCGACATTAATTCTTGCTGCATAAACAAAGGCTTATAAATATGGTGTGATATTACCGTAAGAAACCCTAAACGTTTGGAATGGAATAGGTTGACGTCACATGAGCGATCGGATCGGGCGATGTGCCCGACAACAGATTGACCTCGCCCACCGCCAGCCGCTTGCCGAGTTTCAGGAGCCGGGCCGCCGCAAGCACATCCTGCCCGGGTGCGCCTTTGCGCAGAAAATTGATGTTGAGATTGGTCGTCACGGCGAGACCGACCGGACCAATCGCCGACAGCAACACCACATACATGGCGAAATCGGCCAGCGCCATCAGCGTCGGTCCCGAAACCGTCCCGCCCGGACGCAGCATTTGCTCGCTGTAGCGCTGGCGCAGCAGGCAGGAAGCGCCATCGGCGCTTTCGATCGAGATATCGCCGCCATGGAAGGCCTGCGGAAATTCGGCATGAAGAAACCTCTCCAGCTCGGCCACGCTCATTCTTGCAATTGCCATGTCGCTACGCCTGCCCTCGCCTCGCGCCGCTTGTTACATTAGGATGACGCACCTGCCCAAGTGGATATTTCGATGACGAGCCACACCGTACGCGCCGCCACACCGCGATCGCCCGTTCTCCTGTGCGAGACGCTTGGCAGCATTGCCGTGCTTACGCTCAATCGGCCCGCGACTCGCAACAGCCTCTCCGAGGGGCTGATCGCGGAATTGCATGCGGCACTCACGGACATTCGCGGAGATGCCGGGATTCGCGCGGTGGTGATCGCGGCCAGGGGTCCGGCGTTCTCCGCGGGTCACGACATGAAGGAACTGACCGCCCGCCGCGCCGATGCCGATCGCGGCCGCGCCTATTTCGCGGAGATCATGAACGCCTGCAGCGCGATGATGCAGGCCATCGTGCACCTGCCGAAGCCGGTGGTGGCCGCGGTCCAGGGCGTCGCCACCGCCGCAGGCTGCCAGCTGGTTGCAAGCTGCGATCTCGCCGTGGCGTCGGAGGCCGCAACCTTCGCCACCCCGGGCGTGGATATCGGACTGTTCTGCTCGACACCGATGGTGGCGCTGTCGCGCAACGTGCCGCGCAAGCAGGCGATGGAAATGCTGCTCACCGGCGAGCCCGTTTCGGCCGTGACGGCGCGGGATATCGGCCTCGTCAACCACGTCGTTGCCGTTGGCACCGAACGGGATGCGGCGATCGCGCTGGCGCAAAAGGTTGCGCTGAAATCCGCCTATACCGTCAAGCTCGGCAAGGAGGCCTTCTACCGTCAGGCCGAAATGAGCCTTGCCGACGCCTATCGCTATGCGGCAGAGGTGATGGTCGAGAACATGATGGCGCGCGACGCCGAGGAAGGCATCGGCGCCTTCATCGAGAAGCGCGAGCCGAAATGGCAGGACAAATAGACTTCCGTCACTCCCGGGCTCGCAAAGCGAGAACCGGGATTGACGAACTGGATCAAGAATGAACCACGACAATTACGACGACAATTACATCCGCGAAATCCTCAACGGCGTGAAGTCGATCGCGATGGTGGGTGCCTCGCCGGTCAATGTGCGGCCAAGTTACTTCGCCTTCAAATATCTGGCGCAGCGCGGCTACGACATGATCCCGGTCAATCCCGGCCATGTCGGCAAGAGCCTGCTCGGAAAGCCCTTCGTCGCCTCGCTGCTCGACATCGACCGTCCCGTCGACATGATCGACATCTTCAGGAATTCCAGCCACATCATGCCGGCGGTCGATGAAGCCTTGAAAATGACGCCGTTGCCGAAGGTGATCTGGATGCAGCTCGGGTCGCGCGATGATGTCGCCGCCGCCAAGGCCGAGGCCGCCGGTCTCAAGGTTGTCATGAACCGCTGCCCGAAAATCGAATATGGCCGGTTGTCCTCCGAAATTTCGTGGATGGGCGTCAACTCGCGAACCCTGAGTTCGAAGCGCGCGCCGGTCCCGACCCAGGGCATGCGGCTTTCGTTGAACCGGACGAGCGTCAGCGGCGGCGAAACCGCCGCATCCGATCGCGCCGCGAAAAACAGGAGCGAGCCTTCGTGACGCAGATACGAACGATTGTTTCGAGAACGCTCGAATGCGAAGCCTGACTGTTTCGAACCCGGTCCGGCACCTCTCCCCGCCTTGACGCCGGTCGCCGCTGCCATCAGCATGCGGCCCCCGCGATCTCAAATGCACAAAACAGGACATAACGAATGAGCGATCGTCTCCCCGGATTTTCGACGCTGGCCGTGCACGCTGGCGCGCAGCCCGATCCCACCACCGGCGCGCGGGTGACGCCGATCTATCAGACCACGTCCTTCGTGTTCAACGACGCCGACCATGCGGCGTCGCTGTTCGGGCTGCAGTCGTTCGGAAACATCTATACGCGGATCGGCAATCCCACCAACGCGGTGCTGGAAGAACGAGTCGCAGCGCTTGAGGGCGGCACCGCCGCGCTCGCGGTTGCCTCGGGGCATGCCGCGCAGGTCGTGGCGCTGCAGCAATTGCTCAGGCCCGGCGATGAATTCATCGCCGCGCGGAAACTCTACGGCGGCTCGATCAACCAGTTCACCCATGCCTTCAAGAGTTTTGGGTGGAACGTGGTATGGACCGACCCCGACGATGTCGAAAGCTTTCGCCGCGCGGTGACGCCGCACACCAAGGCTATCTTCATCGAGTCGATCGCCAATCCCGCCGGCAGCATTACCGATATCGAGGCGATCGCGGCGGTTGCCCGCGACGCCCGCGTGCCGCTGATCGTCGACAACACGTTGGCGACACCCTATCTGATCCGGCCGATCGATCACGGCGCCGATATCGTCGTGCATTCGCTGACCAAGTTTCTCGCCGGCCACGGCAATTCCATCGGCGGCATCATCGTCGATGCCGGCACCTTCGACTGGTCGAGGGACAACAAATATCCGATGTTGAGCGAGCCGCGACCCGAATATCACGGCATCAAGCTGCAGGAGACGTTCGGTAATTTTTCCTTCGCCATCGCCTGTCGCGTGCTGGGACTGCGCGACCTCGGGCCGGCGCTGTCGCCGTTCAATGCGTTCCTGATCCTCACCGGAATTGAGACGCTGCCGCTGCGCATGCAGAAGCATTGCGACAACGCCAAGGCTGTCGCCGAATGGCTGCAGACGCATCCTGCGGTGGCCTCGGTGAATTACTCCGGTCTCGCGGGGAACCCCTACAACAACCTCGCGCGCAAATATGCGCCGAAGGGCGCGGGCGCCGTGTTCACCTTCAGCCTCAAGGGCGGCTATGAAGCCGGAGTCAACCTGGTCTCGAACCTGAAGCTGTTCTCGCATCTCGCCAATGTCGGCGACACCCGCTCGCTGGTGATTCACCCGGCCTCGACCACGCATAGCCAGCTCGACGATGCGCAGAAGACCAAGGCTGGCGCGGCACCCGACGTGGTGCGGCTGTCGATCGGCATCGAGGACAAGGAGGACCTGATCGCCGATCTGGAGCAGGCGCTGAGCGCGTGACGGCCCATGGGTCGGCTTTAGCCATATTTCGACATCGTCGCAGCCGATGGCTGTCACGCCCGAAACGGTCCGATATACTGGCTGAACACCGAAACCATCATTTCGGAGCAGCCGATGTTGCGTTTTGCGATTGCATTGATTGCCGGCGTGGTCACCAGCGGCGCCGCTGAAAGCGCCGACCGGGCGCTGCTCCACCATCGCGGGCCTCGCGCCACCGTCGGATTGCCCGCGGGCCTTCCGCGGCCCCACTACAATTTCAGAACCACGATTACGCTTAGCGAACCCTATACCTATCCGCGTCCCTCGCCGCGGTTCTCCCTCTATGAAGCTCCGGAACGACTGTACGCGCCTGTTTACGCGGATGCCGCCTACATATCCGGCCCGGCGGTCGCGCCGCTGCTGCCAGGCTATTATGGATCGAGCTATAGCTTCACCGACGGCCCCTATGTTCCCTATTGGGACCGCCTGCCCTACGCCTGCGGCGTTTACGGCTACTGCTAGCGAAGGGTTCAATTCACCCGGTTTGGGTGACCGGCAGCACCACGTCTTGCCGCTCCTGTTCCGCCGGCCGCCCGGCCAATCGCCCGGCCTGAAGGATCGCCAGCGTCAGGACCGCGATCGCAACGGCCTGGTGAGCCAAAGCGAGACCCATTGGCACTTGATTCAAGAGCGTGAGAATACCCAGCCCCGCCTGCACCGCGATCGCTGCTGCCAGCCACCACGCGCCGCTGACCGCGGCGGTCCCGGCTCGCGATCGGATGGCGTCGAATGCATGCAGGATCGCCAGCACCAACAGCGCATAAGCCGTCATCCGGTGCTCGAATTGCACGGTCAGCGTGTTGTCGAACAGGTTGCGCCACCAAGGCGCTTCAAAGAACAGCCCTGCCGAGGCCGGAATGAACGCGCCGTCGATATCCGGCCAGGTGTTGTAGATCTTGCCCGCGCGCAGGCCCGCCACCAAAGCGCCGAAATAAAGCTGCACGAAGGTCAGGACCACCAGCGCCACGCTGGTGATTTTCAGCCGCGCAGATGCCGCCAATGGCGGCCGCTCCGTCAACCGGCGCAGCGTCCAGACGATCGCTGCAAAAATCAGAAGCGCCAGCACCAGATGCGTGGCCAGACGATATTGCGAGACTTCCACGCGTTGCGACAGGCCCGAGGCCACCATCCACCAGCCGACCGCGCCTTGCAGCGCGCCGAGGCCGAAGATCAGCCACAACCGCCGCCTCAGGTCCGCGCCCACCACGCCGCGCCGTATAAACCAGAGAAACGGCAGGAGATAGGCGACCCCGATCACGCGCCCGAGCAGCCGGTGACTCCATTCCCACCAGAAGATCGTCTTGAACTCGGCGAGATCCATGCCGAGGTTGAGTTCGCGGTATTGCGGGATGGTCTTGTAGGCTTCGAAGGCCTGCATCCATTGTTGCTGATTGAGCGGCGGCAGCGCGCCGGTGACCGGCTTCCACTCGACGATCGAAAGCCCGGACTCGGTCAGACGCGTGGCGCCACCGACCAGCACCATGATCGCAATCAAGGTGGCGATCGAGACCAGCCACCATCTGATCGCTCGGATTTGCGGTGCCTGGTGTGCCGGAATAGCGCTCATCGATGCCTGCACTTGAATGAATTTGCGCGCACCTTATAGTCCGGCCCTTCCCGCATGCAAGACGCCTGTCGGCAACCGGCTTCACATTTCCCGTCATGACCATACGCACCCGCAAATTCCTCGGAACCATCGCGCTTCTCATGCTGGTGGTGGTGTGGTCGCTGATGGGAATGACGGTGGCGCAGACGCCGTGGCTCGCGAACTCCGGACTGTTGCAGGCCATCTTCTATGTCGTGGCCGGCGTCGGCTGGGTGCTGCCGGCGATGCCGATCATCAGCTGGATGGCGCGGCCTGACGCCTAGACTAGAGCGGACCAGGATCGGTTCCGAAAGCCGGTGTCCACCCACGGCTCAAGAGGGCATGATTTTTCCGGATGATGTTCTAGACTTTGCCGCCGCTGGGGCGCTTCATCGGCGGAAAGGTTACTCCCGACAGGATCACGCGCATCGCGCGCAGTGAGCGTTGCCGCCCGTCCCAGGCGATGCGCGGCAACGCGTGCAGGCCCGTCCGGCCCTCCGCCTCGACGATACCCGGTATCGCCGATGCCGCGCTGGCGAAGCCGGCCTCTTCCGCCATCGCCACGTGTCGCCGGCGGAAGGCCGCGCGATCGCCGAAGGGATAGGCGAAATGCCTGACGTCGCGGTGGAACGCTGATTGCGCCACCGCCCTGCCCATCGTCATTTCGCGCAAAGCATCCGCGTCCTTCAGATTAGACAGAACAGGATAGTTCACCGTGGCGCTTCCAATGGTCACTAACGGATCGGCGGCAAGCATCGCCAGATCGTCCCAGTTCATCGATGCCTCGCGCGACAGGCCAGCGAGGTCGACCGAATATCGCTTGCAGAGATCCCTGATCGCTACGGAAAGATCCGATGGCGCGAGCGAACGCATCCAGCCTTCAAGAAACGCGTAGAGCTGATATTTGTCGGATGGAACTGCGATATCGAAGCGCTGTTCTCTGCGATCCATCACCAGGCTGATGCGCCTTTCGCGGGCGATCACCTGCTCAAGCGCCAGCCACCAGGCCTCGCCAAGGCCGTCCGGAAACGCCGTCGGCACGTAGACGGTGAAGGGAACGCCGTGTTTGGAGAGCACCGGATAGGCGGAAATGATCAGATCCTTGTAGCCGCCGTCGAATGTCAGGCAGACAAACCGTCTCCGCTCGGCCGGCGTGACCGCCCTCCGGCACACCTCGTCCAGCGAGACGATATCGTATTTCCAGCGCCTCAGCGCCCGGATTGTTCGATCGAGAAATCGCGGCGTGATTTCTCGGGATTTCAGCGGCTGAAAACGCCCGGGCTGCCGCGGGCGCACGCGCTCGAACCGCAGGATAACGCCGGCGCCACCGGCTCCCCGTCCCCTCAGCCACGGCAAACCGCTGAAATAGACGAATTCCAGCCTCAGGTTCCTCAGGATTCTGAAATCGGATGGCAACGTTCCGTCTCCTGACGCGGAGATTTCCGTCCCGCCCCGGCTGCATTGTCATTACTCTTTGTTGACATTTCTTTGCAAAGGTCGGCGGAAGCCGAAAATGTAAATAATTTCAGATGGACAGGTTTCGCAATGACCGTGGCTGCCGCGATCGAAAGCCGGACGGCGGAAGCAAAAACCTGGTCGAGAGCGAGCCGCATCACCAGCGTCGAAATCCTCAGCGATCTCGGCCAGGCCGAAACGGTCTGGCGTGGCCTCGAAGCTGAACGGCAATTCTCCACGCCGTATCAGCAGTTCGATTTCCTGGGCCCCTGGCAGCGACGGGTCGGAGGGCGCGAAGATTTCCTGCCTTTTATCGTCATTGCCTATGACGGAGAGCGCCGACCGCTTTTACTGCTGCCGCTCGCGCTTCAGCAGCGGCACGGGATTCGCGCCGCCTGTTTCATGGGCGGCAAGCACGCCACCTTTAACATGGCGCTGTGGGACCGGGATTTTGCGGCTGGTGCGACCGTTACCGATCTCGAGGCGCTGATAACGGCAATAGCCGAACGGTCCGCAGCCGATGTCCTGGTGCTTACTCAACAACCCCGGCGCTGGCGGGATTTGCCGAACCCGATGGCGTTGCTGCCGAAGCAGCCATCGGTCAACGCTTGCCCGCTGCTGACGATAGTGCCGGGCGCCGCGCCGGCCACATTGGTCAGCAACTCGTTCCGACGGCGGCTGAAGGGCAAGGAACGCAAGCTGCAAGCCCAATCGGGATATCGCTATCACGTCGCCAGGTCGGATCCTGAAATCAAGCGGCTGCTCGACTGGTTCTTTTCCGTCAAACCACTGCGGATGGCCGAGCAAGGACTACCAAACGTGTTCGCGGAAGCCGGGGTTGAGGATTTCATCCGCGACGCCTGCATAGCCCGATCTTGGGGCGGCGACCACGTCATCGATATTCATGCGCTTGAATGCGACGACGAGGTAATTGCAATCTTCGCCGGTGTCGCCGACGGTGACCGCTTTTCGATGATGTTCAATACCTACACCATGTCCGGCAATTCACGTTACAGCCCCGGGCTGATCCTGATGCGCAACATCATCGACCACTATGCCGGGCATGGCTACCGCGCGCTCGATCTCGGCATCGGATCGGACGATTACAAAAGGCTGTTCTGCAAGGACGACGAGCCGATCTTCGACAGCTTCATCCCGCTCAGCCCGCGCGGCACGGTCGTGGCGCTGGCGATGTCGGGCCTCAACCGCGCCAAGCATCTGGTGAAGCATAATCAGGCGCTGTTTCATACGGCGCAAAGGCTGCGAAGCGCGTTTCACCGCTGATCCGGAAATTTTCGCTGAAACAAGCCCGGCCTCAGGCGGCCACTACCCGCAGGCCGGGCTCGGCGGCGTCCGGGGGCTGCGCCGGTTCGCAGAGCACCGCGACCTCGCTGAAGCCCACCGCCTTCAACTGCTCGCGCATAAGGGTGCGGGCATCGGCGCTCATTGATGCATCCGGTACCACCACGGCGCGCGCCTGCGCGGTCAGTAACTCCGCGGGCAGATCGGAAGCGGCGCCGGCGTCCAGCAACACATGGTCATAGACCCGCAGCAAGGCGTCGATCGCAAGCGTGAGCCGCGGCGATTGCAAGACCGCGCGGTCGAAGCCAGGCCTCCCGGCATTCACGAGGTGAACCCGCGACAGCCGATCCTTGGTGATCACCTGCGAAAAGGAGGCTTCCCCCTGCATCAATTCCGCCAGTCCCGGAGCCGATGGATCGATCGATGCCGCCGCAATCGTCGGTGACGCCGCCGCCAAATCAACCACCACGACCCTTGCCCCGTGCGAGATCAGGCGCGCCAGCGTCAGCGCCGCCAACGTGATGCTCTCGCTCGAAGCGGTGCCGAGGATCGTGACCTTGCGCGCCGCTTCGCCTGCAGCGCGGAAATCCTCCGCGAGTTGTTCGATTTCGGTCAGTCCCGCCGGAATATCCGGACGGACCTCGCTTTGAATGTCAGGCCGGGATTCGTTGAGTACCGGACCCGGATCGGCAGCGATCGCCTCGGCTGCGGGCGCGCGGACCGCGGCCGGTGAGGATGCAAAGACAGCGACCGCGCGCGGCGCCGTCATGCGCAGGAGTTCGCCGGTGGCGATCGCGCCGGCGGCGAGCATCAATGTCGCCAGCGTCGCGATCAGCACGATCGGGAGCTTCTTCGGGTAAGCCGGGGTGTTGGAAACGGTAGCGCGGGAAATGATGCGACCATCCGCCGGCGCTGCGTCGATGTTCTCGCGCGTATTCGCCTCGCGATATTTCGCGAGATAGGATTCCAGAAGGTCGCGCTGCGCCTTGGCCTCGCGCTCGAGCGCGCGAAGCTGGACGTCGTTGCCGTTGGTCGAGGTCGCCTGCTTCTTCAATTGTTCGAGACTGGCGCTGAGGCCTTCGACTCTGCCGCTGGCGATGCGTGCATCGCTGTCGAGCGAACGCGAGATCTTGCTGGCTTCCTCGCGAAGCTGGCGGTCGAGGTCCGCAAGCTGCGCCTTCAGTTCCTTGATGCGCGGATGGTTATCGAGCAGCGTCGATGACTGCTCGGCAAGCTGCCCGCGCAGCGTGACGCGCTGTTCGGATAATCTTCGGATCAATTCGGAATTGAGAACCTCGGATGACTCGATCGGCTTGCCGCTCTGAAGCATTTCGCGGATCAGCCGCGCTTTCGATTCGGCGTCGGATTTCAATGCGCGCGCGTTGTTCAACTGGGTGTTCAGTTCGCCCATCTGCTGGTTGGACAGCGTGGTATTGTTGGTGCCGACAAACAGGCTCGATTTCGAGCGAAAATCCTCGACGCGGGATTCGGCCTCCGCGACCTTCTTTCGCAGACTGTCGATCTCTCCCGACAGCCACTGACCGGCGGCTTTTGCCTGTTCCTGGCGCGCATTTTGCTGCAGCACCAGATAGCCTTCGGCGATCGAGTTGGCGACGCGCGCCGCCAGTTCCGGATCGCGCGACTGGAATTCGATAACAACGACGCGCGATTTGTCGACCGCGTAGGCGGCGAAACGGTCGTAGTAGGCATCCAGAACGCGCTCTTCCGGCGTCAGCGATAACGGATCGCGTCCGACTCCGAGCAATGACAGCAGCGCTTTCATCGGCGCAATGCCCTGCAGCACCGGGTCGAACTCCGGCCGCTCGGCCAGTTTGTTCTGCTTGATGATTTCGCGCGCAAGATCGCGCGACAGCAATAGCTGGACCTGACTGGTAACGGCCTCGGCATCGAGCGCGCTGCGCTCCTCGTTGCGCTCGCCGTTCGGCCGCAGGAACACGTTCTCACGCCCGTCGATCAGGATGCGCGCCTCGGATTTATATCGTGGAGTGAGCTGATTGACGGCAGCAATCGACAGCGCCGCGGCAAGCACCGTCGGAACGATGATCCAACCCCGCCTGCGCCTCAGCGCCTGGCCCAGCATGCGCAAGTCCAGATCGCCTGACACGGCGTAAGAGGCCGGCGCGGGCTGTGCGACGACCTGCTCGACCGTCTCGACCGTCTTTTCCGCGCCCGCGCTGTCCTTGCCGGCTCGCCAGAACGCCAAACGCATCGCACACTCCCGCAGACGCTACGATCCCCCGCAACTGCCGCGATTACACTCCATTAAGGTTGCCGCCGGGTTAATCGGGCCGATTTTCCGCCGGGAACACCGGCGCTTGGCCGATGCAGTCATGCTTTGTTAACCATGAAAGTCCCTAATCGGAATCAATAATTCCCGTGGGTTGTCCGATGCGAGGCGTGCACGCCGTCTTCCTCTGTCTGCTCGCCGCGCTCGCGTTGTCGGGCTGCATGCGCGCGACCGGTCCGGTCGCGATGGCGCAGCCGCAAAGCGACCTCGATGCGATGGCCTACGGTCGATCCTATGCCATGGCCGCCGCCCCAACCGCCATGGCCCGCGCCGCTGCGCCCTTGCCGGCGAGGGCCGCCTACAAGCTCGATGCCGGCGACCGACTGCGGGTCGTGGTCTACGGCCAGGAGGGTCTCACCAACACCTATGCGATCGATGCCGGCGGCGCCATCACCATGCCGCTGATCGGCTCGGTCGCCGCGCGCGGACAGACGCCGGCGGGCCTTGCGGCGGCGATCACCGCCAAACTGCGCAACGGCTACATCCGCGACCCCTCGGTGGCGGTGGAGATCGAATCCTACCGGCCGTTCTTCATCCTGGGCGAAGTCGCCGCCCCCGGCCAATATCCATACGTCCCCAACATGAGCGTCGAGAGCGCGGTGGCGATTGCCGGCGGCTTCTCGCCGCGCGCC
>DATANB010000025.1:0-1757 GCA_036266415.1 Bradyrhizobium sp.
TGCACGTCATAGGGCGCGCGCACGTCCTCGGGGATGATGCCGTACAGCTCTTCGGCGTCGTAAGCCGGAGGTCTTGGCTGCCTTAATTCGTTCGTGCTGAGCGCAGTCGAAGCGCGCCCTTCGACTTCGCTCAGGGCGAACGAAGTTGGGAGTGTCGACACGATATCGCGGACGATGGTCAGCGCATGCTCGTCATCTTCGGCAAGATGATCGACGACCCCGCTCTTCTTCGCGTGGAGGTCGCCGCCGCCCAGATCCTCGGCGCTGATCTCCTCGCCGGTCGCGGCCTTCACCAGCGGCGGGCCTCCGAGGAAGATCGTGCCCTGGTTGCGGACGATCACGCTCTCGTCGCTCATCGCGGGGACGTACGCGCCGCCGGCGGTGCAGCTGCCCATCACACAAGCGATCTGGGCAATGCCTTTTGCGCTCATCTGGGCCTGGTTGAAGAAGATCCGCCCGAAATGGTCGCGGTCGGGGAAGACCTCGGCCTGGTGCGGCAGGTTCGCGCCGCCGCTGTCGACCAGATACACGCACGGCAGCCGGTTCTGCTCGGCGATCTCCTGCGCGCGGAGGTGCTTCTTGACCGTCAGCGGATAATAAGTGCCGCCCTTCACCGTCGCGTCGTTGCAGACGATCATCACCTGCCGCCCCGACACGCGCCCGATGCCGGCGATGATCCCCGCCCCCGGCACCTCGCCTTCGTACATGTCGCAGGCGGCCAGCTGGCCGATCTCGAGGAACGGCGAGCCGGGATCGAGCAGCCGCTCGACCCGATCGCGCGGAAGCAGCTTGCCGCGCGACACATGGCGTTCGCGGCTTTTCTCGTTCCCGCCTTTCGCGGCTTCGGCGACGTCGGCACGCAATTTCTCGGCCAGCGCCCGGTTGTGCGCGGCCCGGCCGCGGAACTCCTCGCTCTCCATAGCGATTTTGCTGTCGATGCGCGGTGCGCTCATGCCGCCAGTCTGTCCGTTGGTCGAAAAGCCGTGCCGCTCGCCTAGCGGTTGCTTGCGTCATTGCAAAGCAGCGGCTTCAGGAAGCGCCAGACAAGCCTTTGGGAGAGGGTACCTGCCATGAACAAGCCGCTGCTTCTGATCTTCGCATCCGCGCTGGCGCTCGGGGCATGTCACAACAACGCGGGCAACAACTCCACCGAGGCGCAGCAGGGGACCGGCATCGGAATCGATCTCGGCTGGATGGACAAGTCGGTGACGCCCGGCGACGACTTCTTCAGCTACGCGGACGGCACCTGGGTCAAGAACACGCCAATCCCGGCCGACCGCGCGCGCATCGGGGGGTTCTTCATCGCCGACCAGCAGCGCGAGAAGAACACGCGTGCGCTGTTCGACGGCATCATCAAATCCAATCCGACCGGCGGCACCGACGGGATGATCGCCAATTATTACAAGGCGTACCTCAATACAGACGCGATCGACCGCGCCGGAATCGCACCAGCGAAAGCAGATCTCGATGCGATCGGCAAGATCGCCGACAAGCACCAGCTCAGCGCCGCAATCGGCTCGACCCTGCGGGCCGACACCGACCCGCTCAACGCGACCAACTTTCAGACGCAGGATCTGTTCGGCATTTTCGTGACCCAGGGCCTGGCGACGCCGGGTGAGCAGCTGCCGTACCTGATGCAAGGCGGCATCGGGCTTCCCGATGCGCAATATTATCTCGCCGCCGATCCCAAGATGTCGGACATTCGGAACAAGTACAAAGCGTACATCCAGACGATCTTGCAGGATGCGAACTATCCC
>DATANB010000026.1:0-22203 GCA_036266415.1 Bradyrhizobium sp.
GCCATTTGGACGTGAGGATCTCCGACTTGCGCGGAAAATATCGGGCGACCACCAGCGCCAAAGCGAGGAAGTGCGTGAAGCGCAGCATGTCGAGATCGGTCTTGTCGATCGGATAGATCGCCTTGATCATCCATTTCGGCACCATGGCATCCAGGACCGGGACGTGCCAGGTCATCACGATCAGGAATGCGAAGGCGATCCACGCAAAGGCCACTATCTGCGCCGCGCGAGACCTGATCAGGAATTGCAGTTGAGCGACGCCTCCAACGCCACACCATGCCGCGAATACGAACATCAATTGCCAGGCGAACGGATTGAAATACCAGTGCGTCCCGGGCGGATACGAAGCAAAATTCCAGTCGAACACCCGCGCCCCGATGTACAGCAGGATCGAGCCGAGCAAGGTCCAGTTCGGGCGCCGCAACAGGCACCACAGGATCAGCGGTGAAGCCGCCACCAGCGATATGTAGAGCGGCAGCACGTCGAGGTCGACCGGCTTGTAGCGCAGCGTGAGTGCTTGCCCGATCAGCACGTCGGGGTGCTGGAGAAAATTATGAACGTTGAATTCATCTTCATACATGGGGTTGTCGAATTTCCTGACCGTGCGCGCGATCTGCGCCGTGAAGAGCAGGAAAAGCATGATATGGGCAACGTACATCTGCCAGACGCGCGTCCACAGCCGCTTGAGGGCCGCGAGAAAATTGCCGCCGCGGATAATCGGGCCATAGATGTAGCCGGCCAGGTAACCGGAAATGAACACGAAAAACTCGGCGGCATCACTGAAACCGTAATTGCGCAGGGTCAGCCAGGCAACGAAATCGTCCGGAATGTGATCGAGGAAGATCATCCACAAACCCATGCCGCGGAAGAGATCGAGCCGAAGGTCGCGCTCGACGACATGCAAGTTAGACACCTTATCCTGATGGGCTATCATGCCTGATCCATTTTATCCTGTTAGGTATCGCGACCAAAGATAAACGGGCGCCATCGGAAGACCTGCCGGCGCCGCCAGACGATCGCCGCCAAACGACTCGTGCATTCACGGTTCACAACCGACAAAACCGTCAGCCAAAAAAACTTCGATTGACGGACGTTCATTGATACCTATCAGGATATTGACGTCAATATCCATGATGGGCGGAAGCGGAACCAGCCACCTCTAATTCCGACGCCCGCTGCCAACCCGCCGCCGGATATCCCGCTGACTGCGCTGGAATGTCCAAGAGGCGGCTACGACGCCCTGCAAGGAGGCCGATACCATCCCGCGGGATCGCGAACAAACATAAGGGAGCACGAAAAGATGGCCCGCCTGCCCTATCTCGAGGCCGATCAGGTCGCGCCCGAATATCGCGACATGCTCAAGCGCAACACCAACCTGCACAAGCTCCTGGTCAACTCCCCCGACATGGCGCGCGCCTTCAACGGTGTCGGCAACCATATCCGCTTCAAGAGCAAGCTCGACCCGCGCTTGAGGGAACTCGCGATCCTGCAGGTCGGCTGGCTGGAAAAGTCGGAATATGAATTCACCCACCATGTGAAGATCGGCAGGGAGTTCGGCGTCACCGACGCCGACATCGACGGGCTGATGGCCGAGACCGAGGGCAAGCCTTCGAAACTCGAGCCGCTGACCAGGGCGATCCTGAGGGGCGCGCGCGAGATGGTGCGGGAACTGGCGATGTCGGAGGCCACTTTCGCCGAGATCAAAAAGCAGCTCTCCGACGAGCACATGACCGATCTCGTGCTTACCATCGCGTTCTACTGTGCCGTCGTGCGCGTGCTCGCCACCATGAAGATCGACAACGAGCCTTATTATAAAGAGGTACTGATGCAGTACCCGATCCCGGGAGTGAACTGATATGCGCCTGAAAGATCGCATCGCTGTCGTCGTCGGCGCCGGCCAAAGCCCCGGCGAAGGCATGGGCAATGGCCGCGCCACCGCGCTTACCTTCGCGCGCGAAGGCGCCAAGGTCCTGTGCGTGGATCATCATCTCGCATCCGCACAGGAAACGGTCGGCATGATCGGCGCCAAGGGAGGCACGGCTGTGGCCTTCAAGGCCGACGTCACCAGGAATGCCGAGCTCAAGGCCATGGTGGAAGATGCCCGCACCCGCTGGGGCCGCATCGACATCCTCCACAACAACGTCGGCGTCAGCCTTGCCGGCGGCGACGCCGAACTGCTCGACTTCACCGAGGAGGCGCTCGAGCGTTGCGTGGCGATCAATCTCAAGAGCTGCATTTTCGCCGCCAAGCACGTGATCCCGGTCATGCGTCAGCAACAAAGCGGCGCCATCATCAACATCTCCTCGATGGCGGCCATCACCACCTATCCCTACGTCGCCTACAAGGCGACCAAGGCGGCGATGATCGCCTTCACCGAGCAGCTCGCCTACCAGAACGCCGAATACGGCATCCGCGCCAATGTCATCCTGCCCGGCCTGATGAACACGCCGATGGCGGTCGACACCCGCGCCCGCGAATTCAGGAAGAGCCGCGCCGAGATCGAGGCCGAGCGCGACGCCAAGGTGCCGCTGCGCAGGAAGATGGGCACCGGCTGGGACGTCGCCAACGCAGCCCTGTTCCTGGCCTCCGATGAGGCCAACTTCATCACCGGGGTGACGCTGCCGGTCGACGGCGGCGCCAGCGTAAGGCGGGGGTAACGGAAGACAGGAGCACGAAGCCGCGCTCGAATTTCACACGTCATTGCGAGAAGCGATAGCGACGAAGCAATCCATTTTCTTTGCGTGGCTTGATGGATTGCTTCGCTTCGCTCGCAATGACGGGAAAAGAGATACGGGGGAAAACTCCCGCGCTACTTCGTCAGCGGGCAGCCGCTTTCCTTGGCGGTGAAGAACGCCTTGTCACCGGGCACCACCGCGAGCTGCTTGTAGTAGTCCCACGGCTTCTTCGATTCCGACGGCTTCTTGACCTCGAACAGATAGACGTCGTGCACCATGCGGCCGTTCGGCAGCACCTTACCTTGCGCGAAACCGTCGTCGACCGGCAGCTCCTTCAGCTTCTTGGCGACGGCATCCGGATCCTTCGTGCCGGCGGCCTTGACCGCCTTGAGATAGCTCAGCGTCGCCGAATAGGTGCCGGCGTGAATCATGCTCGGCATACGGCCGGTGCGTTTCATGTAGCGCTCGCCCAGATCCCGCGTCCGGTCGTTGAGGTCCCAGTAATAGCCCTCGGTGAGGACCAGGCCTTGGGCGGCCTCAAGACCGAGACCGTGAACGTCGGCCAGCGTCATCAATAGCGCGGCGAGCTTCTGGCCACCCTTGACGATACCGAACTCGGCGGCCTGCTTGATCGAGTTGCTGGTGTCGAGACCGGCATTGGCGAGGCCGACGATTTTCGCCTTGGAACTCTGTGCTTGCAGCAGGAAGGACGAGAAGTCGGACGAGTTCAGGGGGGTGCGGACCGAACCCAGCACCTTGCCGCCATTGGCAACGACAATTTCAGTGGTGTCCTTCTCCAGCGCGTAGCCGAACGCATAGTCGACGGTGAGGAAGAACCAGGTGTCTCCGCCGGCCTTCACCAGCGCGCCGCCGGTACCGACCGCGAGCGCGCGGGTGTCGTAGGCCCAGTGAAAGCCGTAGGGCGTGCAGGCGTCGCCAGTGAGCCGCGAGGTGGCGGCGCCGACGACGATGTCGATCTTCTTCTTTTCGTTGGAAAGCTCGTGGACCGCGAGGGCCACCGAGGAGGTCGTCAGTTCCGTGATCATGTCGACGCCTTCGACATCGTACCAGCGCCGCGCGATCGCGGTGGCCAGATCCGGCTTGTTCTGGTGGTCGGCGCTAACGAGCTCGATTCTCTGGCCAAGCACCTCGCCGCCAAAATCCTCGATTGCCATCTTGGCGGCTTCCACCGACCACTTGCCGCCATAGTCGGCGTAGACGCCGGACTGATCGTTGAGAATCCCGATTTTGACGCCCTGCGCCGACGCGGGCGCGGCAAACACAAGGCCGCAGGCCGCAACGGCCGCCGCCAACAATCCCGACTTCATATTTGCCTCCCCTGGAGTTTCTGTTGCCGGATTTCCGTTCCCGGCATGATATTTTATAACCCTCTGGCTGCCCATATATTTCAAGTAAGCCAATAGTATTGAGCCCCAGGGGAAACCGCAGAGCCTGCGACGGCGACCCGCTATCCCGCCGAAACCGGCGCCTTGCGGCGTGACGAATCAGCCAGATTGCGGACGATCACGTAGAAGATCGGCGTGAAGATCAGCCCGAACAGGGTTACGCCGAGCATGCCGAAGAATACGGCGACGCCGACCGCCTGGCGCATTTCCGCTCCCGAACCGGATGAGACCACCAGCGGCAGCACGCCGAGAATGAACGCAAACGACGTCATCAGGATCGGGCGCAGCCTTAAGCGGCAGGCCTCGATGACAGCTTCCAGACGATCGCGGCCTTCGAGCTCGATGTCGCGGGCAAACTCGACGATCAAAATGGCATTCTTGGCGGCGAGGCCGACCAGGACGACGAAGCCGATCTGGGTCAGGATGTTGACGTCCTGCCCCATGATCCGCACCCCGATGGTCGCGGCCAGCAGGCACATCGGCACGATCAGGAGGACGGCAAACGGCAGGCTCCAGCTGCCATATTGCGCCGCCAGCACCAGGAATACGAACAGCACGCAGATCGGAAATACCAGCAGACCCGAATTGCCGCCTGTGACCTGCTGATAGGACAGGTCAGTCCATTCAAAGGAGAACCCGCTTGGCAGCGTTTCCTCGGCGAGCTTCTTCATGGTGTTGATGGCGGTGGTCGAACTCGTGCCCGGCAGCGACTCACCCTGCAGCTCGGCTGTCGGATAGAGATTGTAGCGGGCGACGCGGTCGGGACCGGAAGCGTCGCGGAAATCCACGACGCTGCCGAGCATCACCATGTCGCCGGCGGCATTGCGGGTGCGCAGGCGCGCCAGATCGGCAGTTTCTTTTCGGAACGGCAAATCCGCCTGCGCGGTGACGTGATAGGTACGGCCGAACAGGTTGAAGTCGTTGACGTAGGTCGAGCCGAAATAGGTCTGGATCGTTTCGTTGACGTTCGCGATCGGGACGCCGAGTTTCTGCGCCTTGACGCGGTCGATATCGACGAAGAGCTGGGGCGTATTCGCGGTGAAGGGCGAGAACACCTGGGTCAACCCGGGCGCCTTGCGCGCCGCGGCAATAAGTTCGTCGTTGGCGGCTGCCAGCATCTCGGGGCCGCGGCCCTGGCGATCCTGGATGCGCATCGTGAAGCCACCACCGGTGCCGATGCCCGGCACAGGCGGCGGTGGGATAACGATGATGAATGCCCCCTGAATCGCGGACAGGCGTTTGCGCAATTCGCCGGTGATCGCCGTCGCGGTCAGGCCCTTCTTGAGGCGCACTTCCGGCTCCTCGAACACCGGGAACAAGGCAGCAGCATTGCCTGCCTGGGTCCGGGTCGCGCCCGAGAAGCCGGCGAACGCTGCAACACGTATGATACCCGGCGTATCGAGCGAGATCCGTTCGATCTCGCGGACGATCTCGGTGGTGCGCGCCAGCGAGGCCGCGCCCGGCAACTGCGCCGACACGATGACATAGCCGCGGTCCTGCGCCGGGATAAAGCCCTGCGGCGTGGTGACAAGCAGCCAGCCGGCGCTGCCGATCAGCACCAGATAGATCAGAAGCATCACCGCCGAATGGCGAATGACAAATCCTGCAACGTCGCCATAGCCGTGGGACAGCCGGTCGAAGCCGCGGTTGAAGAACCCGATGAATTTGTCCCAGCCGCGCCCGATGACATTCCAGCTTGCCGGCGGCAGCTTCTCGTCATGCGGCTGCAGGATTTGCGACGCCAGCGCGGGTGAAAGCGTCAGCGAGCAAAAGCAGGAGATCGCGGTCGCCGCCGCGATGGTGATGGCGAATTGCTGAAAAAATTGCCCGGAAATGCCGCCGAGAAACGCGGTCGGCACGAACACCGCGCTCAGCACCAGCGCGATCGAGACCAGCGCGCCGCCAACCTCTTCCATGGTGCGCAGCGCGGCATCGCGCCGGCTCATGCCGCCGCGAAGATGCCGCTCGACATTTTCGACCACCACGATGGCGTCGTCGACCACGATGCCGACCGCGAGCACCAGACCGAACAGGGTCAGGTTGTTGACAGCAAAGCCGAGCGCAGCCATCACCGCGAAGGTGCCAACCAGCGACACCGGGATCGCCACGATCGGGATGATCGCGGGACGCCATCCCTGCAGGAACACCAGCACGACAATGACGACGAGCAGCATCGCCTCATAAATCGTCTTGATCAGCTCGTGGACGGATTGCGCGATGAACTCGGTCGGGTTGTAGCCGATATTGTAGTCGAGCCCCTTGGGGAAATCGGCCTTGAGCCTGATCATGGCATCGGAAATATTCTTCGCGGTGGCGAGCGCGTTGGATCCGGGGCGCTGTGTCACCAGCATCGCCACAGCGGTTTTCCGGAGCAGGAAGCTGTTGGTGGTGTAGTCCAGCGCCCCCAGCTCGATCCGGGCCACGTCGCGCAGCCGCACGGTGCGGCCGTCGGCGCCGGCCTTGACGACGATGTTCTCGAATTGCTCGACATCCTTCAACCGGCCGGTGAAGGTGAGGTTAGGCTGGAAGGCGCGGTCCGCGATCGGCGGCGCGGCGAGCTGGCCCCCGGTGATCTGCAGGTTCTCCGCCCTGATCGCCGTCAGCACGTCGCCCGCGGTCATTCCGAGATTGGCGATCTTGCCGGGATCGAGCCACAACCGCATCGAGTAGTCGCGCGCGCCGAAAATCGTGATGTCGCCGATGCCGTCGAGCCGCAATAACTGATCGCGGACCTGCAGCAGCGCGTAATTGGAGATGTAGAGCTGGTCGAAGCTGTCGTCGGGCGACAGCATGAACACGACCATCAATATGTCCGGGCTCTTTTTTTGCGTCACAACGCCGTTGCGCTGCACCTCATCCGGCAGTTGCGGCTGCGCGATGGCGACCCGGTTCTGAACCAGCACCTGCGCCTTGTCGAGATCGGTGCCGAGCTTGAAAGTGATGGTGATCGTGAGCTGGCCGTTGGAGGTCGCTTGGCTGTAGAGGTACAGCATGTCCTCGACGCCGTTGATCTGCTGCTCGATCGGCGCCGCAACGGTGTCGGAAACGGTTTGCGCGGAGGCGCCCGGATACTGCGTCGTAACCACGACGGTTGGCGGAACGACTTGCGGATATTCCGCGACCGGCAACGTGGTGTAGGCGATCGCGCCGACGATCAGCAGCACGATCGACAACACCATCGCCAGGATCGGCCGGTTGATGGAAAGCTGGCCGAGGTTCATGTCTTGCTACCGGCTGTCGCGGCATGCGGGCTCACCTTTGCACCGACGCGCGCGCGCTGAATGCCATCGACAATGACGCGGTCTTCCGGCTTCAGGCCTTCGCGGACGATGCGCAAGCCGTCGTCGAGCGGCCCGAGCGTCACCGGCCGCGCCTCCACGGTGTCGTCATCCCTGACCACGAAAACGATCTTGCGCGATTGGTCGGTGGCGATGGCGGCATCCGGCAGCAGCAGCGCCTCATAGGGCGCGCTTGCGATCAGCCGCACCCGGCCGAATTGCCCCGGCAGAACGGAAAGATCCTTGTTGGGAACGACCGCGCGGCCGCGCAGCGTGCCGGTCGAAACATCCAGCCGGTTGTCGAGGAAATCGACCTTGCCTTCGTGCGACGGCTTGGTCTCGCCGGTCAGCGTCACCTGCACCGGGTTCGGATTCTCGCGTGAACTCGGCCGCTTGCCCTCGAAATACAGCCGGTTGTATTTGAGGTAGGTCGCCTCATCCATGTCGAAATAGATGTAGATCGGATCGAGCGAAACGATCGAAGTCAAAAGCGTGCCGCCGCCGGCGTCGCTGCCCTGCACGAGATTGCCGACGCTGACGAGATGGCGGCTGACCCTGCCCGGAAGTGGCGCCGCGACGTGGGTGAATTCGATATTAAGCTGGGCGGCCTTCAACGCGCCTTCGGCCACGGTCTCGGCGGCGTGCGCCGCCTGCAACGCCTGGCGGCGCTGGTCGACGACCTGTTCGGAGACAGCGCTGGTCTGGACAAGGGACAGGCCGCGGTCGAGGTCGCGCTTGGCAAGCTCCGCCTTGGCACGCGCATCCGCAAGCTGGCCGTCGGCCTGCTCGGCGATGGCTTCGAAGGGACGGGAATCGATCACGTAAAGCAGGTCGCCGGTATGGACCATGTCCCCGTCCTTGAACTCGACGTTGGTGACGAAGCCACCGACGCGGGCGCGGACCTGGACCTCTTCCACCGCATCGAAACGGCCGGTGAATTCGTCCCAGTCGGTGACGGTGCGTTTGGTCGGTTGCGCGACGGTGACCGGCGGCGGACCCGCCGCCGCGGCTCGCGGCTGCGGCGGCTTGTCGCCGCAACCCGACAAGGTGACCGCGAGCAAAGCGATCAGCGGCCCGAGGCCGCGCAAGGGGTGGAAATTGAAATCTGCCGCTCGAGCCAAACGCTCCGATTTCTCAGTCGCGCTCAATGCCATCTCCTCTTCGCTTCCGCCGCGAAAGGCTGCGGGCGGCCGCCCCGATCATCTGCCGCTGGGTCAAGATGAGATTGCTCCCCAGTCTGTTCAAGAAGGCGGAGAACAAGCATAATCGTTGGGCGCCCGGCGGTGCCGGTATTCCAGCCATACCGAATTGGCCTATGTTGTTGGAATAATCTGCAAAAAGCGGTATCGCGGGTTGGGCGTATCGGTAACGAGGTCAGACATGCACGCGCCTTCGTCCCACAAATCGCCCGACAAAACTCAGGCGCAGGATCACAAGCGCGGCCCCGACCATATCGCGCCGGATTGCGCGGGGCAGAATTTCTATGCCGTGGACCGCGGCCTGCGCGATCTGCTCCGGCTTTATCTGGAGCCGGACGATTTTCAGAGGCTGGAGCCTCATTTCCATCGCCTGGGGGATTTGGCAGGCGGCCGGCTCGATGAATTGGCGAGGGTCGCCGACAAGCATCCGCCAGTCCTGAATGCGCGGGACCGTCTCGGCCGCGACGAGGACTGGATCGACTACCATTCGTCCTACCGCGAGATGGAAGCAATCGCGTTCGGCGATTTCCAGTTTCACGCCATGAGCCATCGCGCCGGCACGCTGGGGATGGATCGACCGTTGCCCGCGGTGGCCAAATACGCGCTGCAATATCTGTTCGTGCAGGCGGAGTTCGGGCTGATGTGTCCGATCAGCGTGACCGATACCTCGATCCACCTGATCCGCAAATTCGCCAGCGCCGAGCTCAAGGAATATCTGCTCCCGACGATGCTGTCCGGCGACCTCGCCACGATGTGGAAGGGCACGCAGTTCATGACGGAGCGGGCCGGCGGCTCCGACGTCGGCGCGATCGAAACCGTTGCCCGCTGCGAGGACGGCGTGTGGCGCCTCTCAGGCGACAAATGGTTTTGCTCGCACGCCGATGCCGACGTTGCGCTGCTGCTGGCGCGCCCGGAAGGCGCGCCTGCCGGCACCAGGGGACTTGCGCTGTTCGCCTTGCCGCGCCGGCTGAAGGACGGCCGCCGCAACGCCTACCGCATCGTCCGTCTCAAGGACAAATTGGGCACCCGCTCGATGGCATCAGGCGAGATCCTGCTCGAGGGGGCGGTGGCCTATTTGGTCGGCGACGCCGGGCGCGGGCTGAAGCAGATGATGGAACAGGTCAACCTGTCGCGGCTCTCGCACGGCGTGCGGGCGGCCGCGATGATGCGGCGCTGCGTCAATGAGGCGATGGTTTGCGCGCGCAGCCGCGTGGCGTTCGGCAAGGCGATTATCCAATATCCGCTGCTGCGACGCCAGCTTCTCAAGATCGCGGTGCCATCGGAACAGGCGCTCTCGATGTTCATGTTCACCGCAAGCACGATGGATCGTGCCAGCGCCGGATCGAAAGAAGCCGAGAGCCTGCTTCGAATCCTCACGCCGCTGCTGAAATTCCGTGCCTGCCGCGACAATATTCCGGTGGCGACCGGCGCCATGGAAGTGCGCGGCGGCAACGGCTATATCGAGGAGTGGGTGCATGCGCGGCTGATCCGCGATGCCCATGTCGGCGTGCTCTGGGAAGGCACCAGCAACATCAACGCGCTTGATGTCGTCACCCGCGCCATCGGCAAGAGCCGCGCGCAGCGGACGCTGCGGGAGGCGCTCGCAAGACGGCTTGACGAAGCCACGCCGATCCCATCGGCTTTCCGGGATCGCCTGCGTCTTACGCTCGAGCGGACGCTGGCTTTCGCCGAGCGCGTCGCCGCCGAGCCGGTGCTCGAAGCAAGCGCGCGGCAGGTGGCCTCGGCGCTCTATCATGTCAGCAGCGCCATTCTGATGATGTCGGAATCGGCGCGGCCGGGCACCGACGCGCGCCGGGCGCTGTATGCGCGGCTCGTGCTGGAACATCGCATGGGCACGCAGGACCCGCTCGATCCCGTCACTTGCGATTGGGAGCGCGACGCCGAGAAGATTCTGTTTTCCGAGACGCCGGTTGCGATCACGGACGTTGCCGGGCTGCTGAGTTAGTAGTCTGCCTCCGGTGCGGGCCCCTCGACGGAGTCAGGCCGGCGGCAAGTCCCGCGAAGTCCGCTGCTCCGATAGGCAGCGCAGCAACTATTCTCTATTCAATCACCTCATCGGCGCGGGCGAGCATCGTTTCGGGAATTCTCAATCCGAGCATCCGCGCCGTCTTCGAACTGACGATGAGATCAAATTTTACCGGCTGTTCTACAGGGATGTCCACCGGTTTCGTGCCGCGGAGAATCTTGTCGGTAAACTCTGCAGCGCGCTTGAACAAGTCGATAAAGCTGGGTCCGTACGATACCAGCCCGCCAGCATCCACGAACTCTCTGAATCCGAAGATTGTTGGAACTTTTGCCGCGTTCGCCACCTGGATGATCTGGTACTTATTGGCATTGGTAAGCGGCTCGCTAAAAACGTAGAGCGCGTCAGTCCGCCCCTTTATTCCTGCCAGTGCTGATCCGATCTCATCCGCCGTTCGGATCTCCAGTACTTTCGCTTCGATGCGCAGGGAAGCCGCCGCCGTGCGAATCCCGCTCACCTCTTCCGAGGCGCCTGGATTACTAACGTTTATCAGCGCCTCGACTCGGCGGATCGTCGGAATGATGTCACGCAACAGTTCGAGGCGTTTGCTGTTCAGCTCGGTCGCCTGTACCGTAAGCCCGGTAACATTGCCGCCGGGCCGCGCCAAGCTGTGGATCAGGCCTCCCGCAACCGGATCACCATATGCGGCAAACACGACCGGAATCGTTGAGGTCGCTTGTTTCGCCGCAACCGCGCCGTAGGCAGACGTGACGATCACGTCAACTTTCTGCTGAACGAATTCAGCAGCCAACGACGCCATTTTGGTGGTACTGCCAGCGGCCCATCGATATTCAATATTGATGTTCCGGCCTTCCGTCCAGCCGAGTTCTGACAAGCGCTGAGCGAAGGCGGCAACCCATGCACCGTGAGATGCTTGCGTTCCTGCGACAAGAAACCCGATTACTGGGACGGCCTTCTTTTGCCCCCGCGCCGCCGCTATTGGAAAAGCCGCCGCACCACCTGCCAGAGTAATAAATTCGCGACGCCGCATGTCCACCCCAAGCTCAGGAAGACGCATCCTATCGGCTCAAGCGAGTGCCTGATAGGGGTTGAAAGCCACCCTCGCTATTGCAGCATGAAAGGCGTGATGTTCGTTGCGGGTCACTCTCGACCGAGTCGAGCCAGCAGCTAGCCTGCCAACTCTGCTATTTCCGATGGCGACTAACTCTGCAGCGCAGCGAACAGCGAACATCGGCTCGCTCATTCCACCGCCGGTCTCGCGCATGATCTGCCGTCGGGATTAGATGGCTCGGGCTACCCCGTCGGACCACTTTTCCGGTTCCCATCGGCGCGGCACCGCCGCTAGAATGTTCGCAAGTCCGCTTTAACGGGACCGGATGTTTCGGGAGGACAACCGTCGTGCACAAGGGGCGTGTCGTTTTCGGCGCCATGGACGAGGTTGTTTTCGGGCGTCCGGCCGCCGAGGCGATCGTCGGGCAGATGGACCGGCTGCGCGCGGCCCGCGCTTTCCTGATGGTCAGCGGCACGCTCAACCGAGACACCGACGAGATCGAGAAAATCCGCAAAAGCCTGGGGCCGCGCTGCGTCGGGACCTTTGACGCGATGCCACCGCACACGCCGCGCGAGGCCGTCATCGCCGCCGCCGAACAGGCACGCGCCGCCAGGGCGGATCTGATCGTCACCGTGGGTGGCGGCTCGATCACCGACGGCGCAAAGGCCGTGCAGCTTTGCCTCGCCAACGATATCGGCACCGTCGAGGACATCGATAAAATCCGGGCGGTCAAGGGCGCCGCGCCGGCCATCAATGCACCCCTGGTGCGGCAAATCAGCGTGCCCACGACCATTGCCGGCGGCGAGTTCAGCGCCATGGCCGGCGTCACCAACGCGCGCAGCAGGGTCAAGGAAACCGTGCGCCATCCGCTCGTCATCCCCCGCGCGGCCATCCTTGATCCCGCCATAACCGTGCATACGCCACTATGGCTGTGGCTTTCGACTGGCATCCGCGCCGTCGATCACTGCGTCGAAGGCCTTTGCTCGCGTGAGGCGCATCCATACGCCGACGCCCAGGCCGTGAAGGGGCTGTCGATGCTGGCCCGTGCGCTGCCGCGCGTGAAGGCGAACGTCGGCGATCTCGATGCTAGGATGGATTGCCAGATCGGCACCTGGCTCTCGATGGGCCCACTCTCCTCAGGTGTCCCGATGGGTGCTAGCCACGGCATCGGCTATGTACTCGGCGCCGCCTACGACGTGCCGCACGGATTTACTTCCTGCGTGATGCTGCCCTCGGTGATGCGCTGGAACAAATCCGTCAACGCAGACCGGCAGGCGCTGGTGTCCGAGGCGATGGGACACCCTGGCGAGGACGCCGCTGACGTGCTGGACTGGTTTATCCGCGACCTCGGGATGCCGCACAGCCTGCAGGATGTCAGGATAGGGCCGGAGCATTTCGACCGCATTGCGGAGCAGGCCATGGCGACGCCGTGGATCCCGCGCAATCCGCGCAAGATCGATACGCTGGCGCAACTGCGCGAGATCCTGCTACTGGCCGCATAACAACTCGGGAGACGCGATGTACACCGGCAAGCATGCTCATCTCCGTCCGCTGCAGCCGGCCTTCATCATGGCCGGTTCAGGCGAGGCCGTGACCTATGCCGAACTGGAGGCGCGCGGCAATCGCCTTGCGCATCTGCTTCGCAATCTTGGTCTGAAGCGGCTCGACCACTATGCGATCTTTATGGAGAACAACAGCCGCTACCTCGAGGCCTGCGCCGCGGGCGAGCGGTCGGGATTATACTATACTTGCGTCAATTCGTATCTGACGCCGGGCGAACTCGCCTACATCGTCGGCAATAGCGAATCCCGCGTCCTCATCACATCGGTCGCAAAGCTCGACATCGCGCGCGAGGCCCTCAAGGACTGCCCGAAGGTCGAGCTCTGCATCGTCGCCGACGGCGCGGGCGAGAGCGAACGCATCGTCGGGCTGCAACAGGTCACCGCCGGCCTGCCAACGACGCCCATTTCGGACGAATGCATCGGCACCGCCATGCTTTATTCGTCCGGTACGACCGGACGGCCGAAGGGCATCTTGCGGCCGTTGCCGGAGCCACCATCGACGCAGCAACTGCCGATGTTCGACTTCCTGCAAAAACTCTGGCAGTACCGCGAAGGCATGATCTATCTGTCGCCGGCGCCGCTCTATCACTCGGCGCCGCAGGCCGCGGTCAATCTCACGATCCGCAACGGCGGCACCGCCATCATCATGGAACACTTCGATCCCGAGCGTTACCTCGAGCTGATCGAGAAATGGGGCGTCACCCATAGCCAGCTGGTGCCGACCATGTTTTCGCGCATGCTGAAGCTGCCGCAAGCGGTGCGGACGCGTTATGATCTTTCATCCCTCGAGATCGCCATCCACGCCGCGGCGCCCTGCCCGGCGGCGGTGAAGGAAGACATGATCAAATGGTGGGGACCGATCATCCACGAATATTACGGCGCGACCGAGGGGCTCGGCTTTACCGCCTGCAACAGCCAGGAATGGCTGGCCCACCGCGGCTCCGTCGGCCGCGTTCTGCTCGGCGATCTACATATTCTCGATGAAAACATGAAGCCCTGCCCGGTCGGCACGCCGGGCACGGTCTGGTTCAAGACCGCCACGCCGTTTGAATATTTCAACGATCCGAACAAGACCAAGGAGGCGCGCTCGCCGGACGGCAGCATGAGCACGGTCGGCGACGTCGGCTATGTCGACAACGACGGCTTTCTCTATCTGACCGATCGCGCGACCTTCATGATCATCTCCGGAGGCGTCAACATCTATCCGCAGGAATGCGAGAATCTCCTGATCACCCATCCCAAGATCGCCGACGCCGCGGTGTTCGGCGTTCCCAACGCCGATCTCGGCGAGGAAGTAAAAGCGGTGGTGCAGCCGATGCCGGGAATTGAACCGTGTGAGGCGCTCGCGCAGGAGCTGATCGCCTTCTGTAGTCAGTCGCTGGCGCGCCAGAAAGTGCCGCGCTCGATCGACTTCGAGGACCAGCTGCCGCGGCTGCCCACCGGAAAGCTCTACAAGCGATTGCTGCGCGACCGTTACTGGGGCGACAAGACGTCGCGGATCGTATGAAAGCCCGCCATTCGTGACGGACTGCATCGCAGCTCCGCCCGAATTTGAATTTTCGGCAAAGACCCGGCGTAATTCCGTCAGCCGGAACGCCAGGCGCGGGCTATTTTCATTGCCCCGGCGGGAATTATGTACGATTACAGCTCTTCGCGAGGCGTCATCGGCCAGTCAAAGGGAGATCCAAAAATGCGTGAAGCCGTGATTGTTTCCTATGCCCGTACCGGACTGGCTAAATCCGGCCGCGGCGGGTTCAATATCACCCCGCCGATGTCGATGGCCGCCCATGCCATCAAGCACGCCGTCCAGCGCGCCGGCGTCGACAAGGACTATGTCGAGGATTGCTACCTCGGCAATTGCGCCCATGGCGCATCCAACATCGGCCGCCAGGCCGCGCTGCTCGCGGGCATGCCGAAGTCGACCGCCGGCGTGTCGGTCAATCGGTTCTGCTCGTCGGGACTGCAGACGATTGCGATGGCGGCGAACTCGATCCGCTCGGACGGCGCCGACTGCATCGTCGCCGGCGGCGTCGAAAGCATCTCGGTCGCCGGCGGCGGGGTGCCGAAGGAAGCGGTCGATCCGGAGCTTCTCAAGGCCGCGCCCGACATCTTCATGGCGATGATCGACACCGCCGATATCGTCGCCGAGCGCTACAAGCTCAGCCGCGAGTACCAGGACGAGTACTCGCTGGAATCGCAGCGCCGCATGGCCGCCGCCCAGCAAGCTCAGAAGTTCAAGGACGAAATCGTCCCGATGAAGACCAAAATGAAAGTGGTCGACAAGGCCACCAAGGCGGAGAGCATCGTCGACTACGTCGTCGACCGCGACGAGTGCAACCGGCCGGACACGACGCTGGCAGGCCTTGCCAAGCTCGAACCCGTAAAAGGTCCCGGCAAATACGTCACGGCCGGAAACGCCAGCCAGCTGTCAGACGGCGCGGCGGCCGTGGTGTTGATGGAAGCCAAGGACGCGGAAAAGCGCGGCCTTGAGCCAATGGGACGTTTTGTCGCCTGGGCGGCGGCGGGCTGCGAGCCGGACGAGATGGGCATCGGCCCGGTGTTCGCGGTGCCGAAGCTGTTGAAGCGCCACGGGCTTAAGATCGGGGATATCGATCTGTGGGAACTGAACGAGGCTTTTGCCAGCCAATGCCTCTATTCCCGCGACCAGCTCGGCATCGATCCCGACAAGTACAACGTCAATGGCGGCTCGATCGCGATCGGCCACCCCTTCGGCATGACCGGCGCGCGGCTGACCGGCCATATCCTGCAGGAGGGCCGTCGGCGCAAGGCGAAGTGGGGCGTGGTGACGATGTGCATCGGCGGCGGCCAGGGCGGCGCCGGCCTGTTCGAAATCTATAGCTGAGCTTCCGCTCCGCTCGCCACCCGCCGGCGCAGAATGTGCCGCGGCGGATCGGCAAGGCAACAGCAGCGCGACGGATAGCCGCCGCGCTGCTTCTTTTTTAAATCATGGCAAAAACGGCGCCGGCCGCCGATCAAACCGCGCCCGCGGTATCGTTGATCGCAAGCTCAATCGGCGGCAATTCGGCGAAAAAGCGGCGCCGCAAAGCCGGGGTGATTGATCCTCGGCTCGGCAAAACCTGACGGGCGAATGTTTTGACAGCGAGCCGGTTTCGCCGCTTGTCGGCCGGATGGTAAAAATGTCCACCGAATCCCTATCGACGCACGGATCATTCTTTTTTTGGCCGCGCTATTGCCGCCATCAAAAGGCTTATCCTACCTGATTGGATGTTGAGGCTCAGGACCGCGGCACGGCGCCGGGCGGAGAGCGAAGGAATCGGGGCAATGACCAACGGCGGGCTACATGATGATCGGCTGATCCTGCACCGGCGCGGTCCGCGCCGGTGATTGATCTCCTCTATGTCCTTTCTGGTTTCGGCGTCGGCCTGCTGGTCGGCATGACCGGGGTCGGCGGCGGATCGCTGATGACGCCGCTGCTGATCCTGTTGTTTGGCATTCACCCCTCGACAGCGGTCGGCACCGATCTGCTCTACGCGGCAGCGACCAAGGTCGGAGGCAGTGCGGTCCATAGCTGGGCACGCAGCATCCACTGGCCGGCGGTGACGCGGCTCGCCTCCGGCAGCATCCCGGCCAGCATCCTGACGATGGTGGTGCTGTGGCGCCTCGACCTCAATGGCGAAGCCGGACGCAGCCTCGTCAATGTAGTGCTCTGCTTTGCGCTGATGCTAACCGCGGCGTCGCTGATATTCCGCAGGGCCATTCTGGAGTCGCTTCGCGGGCGCATGGCGCGGTTCGACGCCGGCACGATCGCGCGCGCGACCGTGCTGGTCGGCATGATCCTCGGCGTGCTGGTTTCCATATCGTCGGTCGGCGCCGGCGCGGTCGGCGTTACCGCGCTGCTGCTGCTTTACCCGCAACTGCCGATGGCGCGAATCGTCGGCTCCGACATCGCGCACGCGGTGCCGCTGACGCTGGTCGCCGGCATCGGGCACTGGGCGATGGGCGCGATCGATTGGCACTTGATGGGCATGCTGCTGACGGGCTCCCTTCCCGGCATTGTTATTGGCAGCTACTTCGCGACCCGCGTGCCGGAAACGGCGCTGCGGCTGCTGCTGGCCGCAACGCTGATACTGGTTGCCGGCAAGCTCGCATCCGGCGAATGGGATATGGCGGCGTCGATGGTTGGAGCGCTGGCCCAGAGCAGCCGCTGACCGGCGACGAGGTCACCGGCCGGTCCTGCTAGCGCGCGGCCTCGGGCCTGGTCGCAAACCAGATGACATGGCGCGCGCCTTTGCGCTTCGTCGTGGCGCGCACCGCAACCTCGTCGGCATCGAAGCCGGCCTCGCGAAGCCGCCTGGAAAATGACGGATTCGGTCCCGACGACCAGACGGCGAGAACGCCGTGCGGGCGCAATGCCCGCCGGATCGCTTTCAACCCCTTCAGATCGTACAGCCCATCGTTGGCTTGGCGAACCAGACCCTCCGGACCGTTGTCGACATCGAGCAGGATCGCATCGAATGCCGACGCATGCGATCGGATCACCTCGATGACATCAGCGCTCACCAGGCGGGCGCGCGGATCGTTCAGGCTGCTGCCGAAGATCGCGGCCATCGGACCTCGCGCCCAGGCGATCACGGCGGGCACCAGCTCGGCCACCATGATCCGCGCCTCGGGTCCCAGCACGGCAAGCGCGGCGCGGAGCGTGAAACCCATGCCCAAACCGCCGATCAGCAAATGCGGCGCCTTGACCGCTTCGATTCGCCTGCAGACCAGCGTGGCAAGCGCCTCCTCCGATCCGCTGAGGCGGCTGTTCATCAGTTCGTTCGGGCCCAGCATCATCGAGAACTCGTCGCCTCTTCGCATCAGGCGAAGTTCGACGTCGGCGCCGGGCACGCGCGTGGTATCGATCTGCAGCCACGGGATCATGGGATGCTTCTATGCCGTTTCGCCGGCCTATCCCAGCATCTGCGTGTCGCCGCAGACCGAGATCGCCTGCCCCGAGATCGTCCTGCCGCGCGGGCTGCACATGAACAGGATCTGATCGGCGATCTGCTCCGGCGTCACGTAGTCCTTGATCGAGGTGTAGGAGAACGCCGTGCGCTCCATCTCGGCGTAGGAAATTCCGCGCTGCTGCGCCTTGGCTTCCAGCACGCGGCGCTGCCGGTCGCCGGCGACAAGACCGGGCAGGATCGCATTGACGCGGATGTTGTCCGGCCCGAGTTCGATGGACAGCGATTTTGTCAGTCCGATCACGCCCCATTTGGCGGCCGCGTAAGGCGTGCGCATCGCAAAGCCGAGCCTGCCCGCGGCCGATGAGATATTGACGATCGAGGCATTCTTGCTGTCGCGCAAGTGCGGCACCGCAAGCCTGACGCAATTGAATTGCCCGGTCAGGCAGATCTCCAGGCAGCGGTCCCAGTCCTCCGGATTCATTTCCTCGATCTTTGAGGTCGGCCCGGCGATGCCGGCGTTGTTGACGAGCACGTCGAGGCCGCCGAGTTTTGCGGCCACGTCCGCGAACAGCGCTTTCACGGCTGACCGGTCGGAGACGTCGCATCGCGTCGACGTAATCGCGGGATCGCTGCTGGCGAGGGCGGACAATGCGGTTTCATCGACGTCGCAGCTGTGAACCCTGGCGCCTTCGCCGGCGAAGCGGCGCGCGATCGCAAGCCCGATGCCGTTGCCCCCGGCGGTGACCAGCACGCGCAAACCTTTGAGTTCGAGATCCATGATCGCTCCGGAACGTGGTTGGCGTCAGCCCGCAAGACCGCCGCGCGAGAGAATGAAATCGGCCGCACCGCTGATGTCGGCGGCTATCCCCTCGCGCGCCGCGGCGCCATCGCCGGCGGCAATGGCGTTGCGCACCTCGGCATGACACCTGATCGCATGACCCTTCGCCAGCCGATCGGGATTGGCGCGCAGATCGAGATTGATCACCGGCCCCGCCTTCAGCCACAGCGCACGGATGATTTCGACGAGGATCGGCGAGTGCGCCGCTTCATAGACCGCAAAGTGAAAGGTCTTGTTGAGTTCGACCGCGCGCGGCAGGTCCGGCGTGAGGGACTGGCTCTCAGCCCGCATCGCCTCCTCCGCGCGCCCGATCGACAGGAGATCGTTGTTGTCGCGATGCTGGGTTGCCTGCGCGGCCGCATGGCCCTCGATGGCGATGCGCACCTTGGTGAGGTCGCGAAACTGCGCGGCCGACATCAGGGGCACGCGCACCGCGCGGTTCGGCATCACCTCCAGCGCCTTGTCGGCGACCAGCCGCGACACCGCCTCGCGTACCGGCATGATGGAGACGCCGAGCACATCGGCGGCCGCCCGCAGCGACAGTTTTTCGCCCGGCGCCAGCCGGCCGGAAATCAGCAGATCGGCCAGTTTCGCGTAGGCGCGCTCGCCCAGCGTCTGACGGTCGAGCGGCTCCAGATTGAGCGCAGCGGGCAAATTCAATGTTGAGGTCTCCATACCGCTGCGAATTTCGCAGGAGGACTCGACAACCGCCTTTTCTTTTGCAAGTCTAACTGTGATCACAGATCACGGCAAGCGAAAGCGCTCTCTCGAGCGCAGCACCCGCCGAAAGAACGACAAAGCCGCAGCCACGCGGCCGTATCAGGGAGACCAAGGCTGATGTCAGAAAATCATCAATTCACGCGCCGCCGCCTGTTAAAGACCGCCGGCGGCATCGCGCTGGTGTCGGGGATTTCCGCGCCGGCGATTCTGCGCGCCCAGACCGCCGACGTCGTCAAGATCGGCCATCTGACCCCGCGCACCGGCTTTCTCGGCCCGCTCGGCGAATATGCCGTGATGGCGGTCGACCTCGCGGTGGAAGAGATCAACGCGTCAGGCGGCATGATGGGACGCAAGGTCGAGCTGTTGAAGGAGGACTCCGTCAATCCGCAGACCGCCTCGACCAAGGCCGAGCGCATGATCGAGCGCGACAAGGTCGCCTGCATCATCGGCGAGATTTCCTCCGCCTCGTGCCTGACCATCGCGCAGGTCGCGCAACGCAACAAGATCCTGTACATCAACTCCGGCGGCAATTCGGATGCGCTGCGCGGCTCCGATTGCAAGCGCTACATGTTCCACGTCGAATCGCAGAATTCGATGTATGTGAAAACCGTCGGCCGCTCGCTCATGCGCGACGGCCTGGTCAAGGGCAAGAAGTGGTATTCGCTGACCGCGGATTATGCCTTCGGCCATGACCTGTTGAAGGTTTCCAAACGCTTCATGGAAGCCAATGGCGGCAATTTCGCCGGCGACGATCTGGTGCCGACCGATGCCGCCGATTTCTCCGCTTACCTGCTGAAAATCCGCGAGGCCAAGCCCGATCTGGTCGTGATCAATCTGGCCGGCAACCAGACCACCAACTTCCTCAAGCAATATGCCGAGTTCGGCCTGAAATTTCCCGTCGGCGGCTTCGGTTTCGACACCGCGCTGGCCTGGGCCGCCGGCAAGGGCAACTTCGTCGGTACCTGGCCGGTGGTCTGGCATCATCTGATCGACACGCCCGGCACCAAGGCGTTCGTCGCCACCTTCACCAAGAAATATTCCAAGCCGCCGGAAAACCAGGCCTGGGGCGACTACATCGCCACCAAGATCGTGGCACAGACCGTCAACGAACTGAAAACGACGGATTCGACCAAGATCATCGAGCACTTCGAGAAGGGTGCGAAGTTCGATCTGCTGAAGACGCGGCCGGGCTACTTCCGCGCCTCGGATCATCAGCTGATGCACGAAATGTATGCGGTCACCGCGCTGCCCGCCGACAAGATCAAGAATCAGTGGGACATCTTCACCTCGAGCCCGGCGGTACCGGGTCCCAACGAGGATCTGGAAGTGATCGCCGCCACCAAGGAAGAGAACAGCTGCACCTTCCCGACCTGAGTTGGGTGACGCTCGCGCTTACCCTCCCCTGGACGGGGAGGGTCGGCTCGCATCGCAAGAGGCGAGCCGGGGTGGGGTGACGGTCCCTCAACGCGGGCGCCGTTCAAAACGACAGACTGTCACCCCACCCCGCCGCTCATTTCATTCGCGTCGACCCTCCCCCTCCAAGGGAGGGTGAAAAGGAAACGCCACCGCTCAAAGGCGCCGCCTCCGGTAACTGAGACTCAAGCCATGTCCGCCATGTTGATCGCGCAGCAAATCCTCAACGGGCTGCTTGACGGCGTCTATTATCTCCTGATCGCGCTTGGCCTGTCGCTGATCTTCTCGCTCGGCGGCATCGTCAATCTCGCCCACGGCGCGTTCTATGCGATCGGCGCCTATCTGACGCTGGTGATTTCGCCCTATCTTGGTTTCGGCGGCGCCTTCGTGGCCGCGCCGGTCGCGGTCGCCCTGCTCGGCATGCTGATCGAGCGACTGCTGTTCCGCCGCTTCTATCGCTCCGATCCGATCCTCTCGCTGCTGATGACATTCGGCCTCGCCATGGTGGCAGAGCAGGGCCTGAGGATGATTTTCGGCGCGCCGCCATTGTCCTATTCGATACCGCCATGGTTGCGCGGACAGGTCGCGCTGGGCAGCTTCATCTATTCATTCTATCGCGTGGTGCTGCTGGGCATCGCCGCGAGCTGCATCGCCGGCCTGTGGCTGCTGCTGCAACGGACGTCGTTCGGCCGCGTGGTGCGCGCCGGCGTGCAGAACCCGGACATGGTCGGCGCGCTCGGCATTTCGCTGCAGCCTTATATGTCGGCGGTGGCCGCGCTCGGCATCGGGCTTGCGGGGCTCGCCGGCGTGCTGCTGGCGCCGATCTATTCGATCCATCCGGCGATGGGCCAGGAGATCATCACGCCGGCCTTCGTCGTCGTGGTAATCGGCGGCCTCGGTTCGTTCTGGGGCGTGGTAGCCGCCGCGCTACTCGTCGGCCTCGTCAAGGGGGTCATGGTCGGCATCGGCTATTCCGCGGCCTCCACCGCCGCGATCTACCTGCTGATGCTGCTGGTATTGCTGTTCCGGCCGCGCGGCCTGTTCGGCGAGCGCATCATGCGGTTCGAGTGAGGCGCCCGGAGATGGTGAAGCGCCTGCCGATTCCGCTGCTGATTGCCGCATTCG
>DATANB010000027.1:0-27826 GCA_036266415.1 Bradyrhizobium sp.
GCAGCCGCGCGTGGTGTGTAGTAAACACGCGCGTTAGTCACCACGAGTACACCGGTAAAACGCCCGGCATTCCCCGCGCAATGGTTTTAACGGTTTCCTTCGTGATCTCCCCGGTGACCGGGCTTTCTTGCCACCGTCGCCCGCGGAACGTCCCGCAAGCTTGACACCAGCGTCGGGGTGTCAGGACCACACGCCTTTGCCGTCCACAAGAAAGCGCCTTCGTCTAAAGCGTCACTTGCGTCCACCGCATCCTGCCTCGCGTCCGTGACGATCTCGAGCCGCCCCTCTGTGGGACAGGACGGCTGATGATATAGACTGATTTGGTATTTCGGAAAAACAGAAATATTTTTTCAGAAGGGGGTAGACAGACCTTGGGTGATTTGCCCGACCACCGGGCAAATCAGTCAAGCGGAGCAAACTGCTCGCGCAGCCGCGTTTAGCTCCAAACCTTTGACCAGATTTGTTTATTTTTGTGGACCCGTTCGAGACGGGTTCCATCGGGGTTTGGCCGGCCACAATGTGAAGGCCCTGTTTTGATTGACATTCGGCCATGCGATGGCCTAGAAACCGCGCGTCCCGGCAGCACAGCCGCCAGCGGGTCTAAGCGCATTTTGCCCACTTTCGGCCTGTCCAGCACGGCCTTTCAACGCACTCAGGATTGTCCCATGAAGGTCCGTAACTCGCTGAAATCGCTGCGCGGTCGCGATCGCGACAACCGCCTGGTCCGCCGCAAGGGCCGGGTTTACGTGATCAACAAGGTCAAGCGCCGTTTCAAGGCGCGCCAGGGTTGATTCAGGCCTGATTCTGGCCCCGGTGCCAGGCGCGGAAATTCTCACCTTCACGGGTCTTTGACGTCTTTGCTGCTTTGCGGCGCGTTTTTCTGTGTCTAGACTTTATCCATGGCACCGAGATTCCCTGTCGCGCGCACCAGCCTGATCCTGACCCTTTTCGCCGCGATCATGGTCGCGGCGCCAGGCATCGCATCCGCGCAGGATCCCCCCGCCGCACCGCCGAAGCAGCTCAAAAAACTTCCGGAGGCGCCGGGCAAGCTGCCGAAGGTAAGCGCCGACAAGACGCGCGGGCTGGACTTCCTGTTCGGCGCGCTGAAGGCGGCGCCCGACGAGGCCAGCGCCAAGCATGTCGAGGCCCGGATCTGGGCACTGTGGGTGCAGACCCCGAGCGATACCGCGGCGCTGCTGATGATGCGCGCCAAGGCCGCGATGGACGCCCATCAGATCGACGTCGCTTTGAAGCTGCTTGATGCCGTGGTCAAATTGCGTCCCGATTATATCGAGGGATGGAACAGGCGCGCCACCGTATATTATCTCAAGAACGATTACGCCCATTCGCTCGAGGACATCGAGCAGGTGCTGGTCCGCGAACCCCGGCATTTCGGTGCGCTGGCCGGGCTTGGCATGATCATGCAGGATCTCGGCGACGAAAAGCGCGCGCTCGATGCTTTCCGCAAGGCACTTGCGATCAATCCCCACCTCGAGAAGGTGCCGGAACTGGTCAAGACCCTGAGCGAAAAGGTTGAAGGCCGCGACATCTGATCATTAGTTGATCGATCTGGCCGCGCCCGATTAACCACGAACACAGACAATCCATTGTGAGCCGGAACGCTTTTCGTTACCCCGGACTTACACGCCTGCCCGCAGGCAGGGAGCAAAACGATGAAAGCCTTGATACTGGCTGGTGCGTTGACGCTGGCGACCGGAACGCCCTGTTTCGCGGACGGGCTCTACTGGGTGGTCGGCAATCGCGCGACCGACAAATGCGACATCGTGACCAGCAATCCGATCATCATTGGCGATATCTGGTTCGGGGACGGTCCCTATAAATCCATCGACGACGCCAGGCTCGCCCGCTCGACGATCAGTGTTTGCCCGAAGGAAGAACCGCCGGCCGACTGCAAGGATGGCTGCGAGCCGCGGAACTAATGCAGCGGGCTGTTGCCGTGCTCGAACGGGCCGCCAAGGGCCACCGCCGCATAGAGCTGCTGAAGTTCGGCCTCCAGATGCTCGTTAACCAGCAGCAGCGCTTCCAGCGCGCCCCGGATGTCGCCGCCGCAACTGGCTACAATCCGGTCGATTGCGACTTCGATCGGTCTGGTGCGCATCGAAAACTCCTCCAATTGTGTCTGTCCGCCGGAATAAATCCCTGGTGCCCGCAGCGGGTTCCTGTGGATTGTGTGGATAGGCGACTGCCTTGATGCCGTGCCCTCGTTCCATGTCAAAAATGCGTTGAGCTTATGTCGTTATATAAATTTCCCGATGATGCTTGTGTGACGGCGCCCGCAAGACCGCTGGAAAACTCTCATTTGGCAGCGAAACCGCCGGTAAAACCGTAGCCCTTGGGCGCCCAGGGTCATCCGGGCCTTCAAAAATGATATCCATCATTATCGCGGCGGCGTTGATACGGCGACCGCTCGGCGACATGACCGCCAGAATTCATCCGTCCTGGTCAATCGTCCCGGCCATGGCTGGAGCGCGCGTGTCTGGAGAATTCGACGCCGGCGATCCCGCGTAGAATCATTAACGAGGTGCTGGAGCAATTCGGCATCGGACCCGAGATCGTCGTGGTCCATTGCCGGAGCGGCGCGCTGGCGCGCGCATGGCGCTCCGCGATCGGCTTGCCTTACGGACGGGTCGCGGCTGCGGTCGCTGGGTTCGAGGCTTCTTCCAGGCATCGCGTAATGTGAGCGGTCCGATCTCTCGGCAGCACATTCGCGGCCTCGGCCTTGCGGCGGCATTCGAGTTGCTTGATCTGCTCCGCACGGCGTTTTTCGGCAGCCTCGCGATACTCGGGAGCAACGGTTTTCGGGTCGACCAGCTTTTGAGCAAGGCAGGGTTCGCTGAGTGCCAACACCGCAATAAGACTGAAGTGCCAGGATGATCTCATGGGAAATTCCTCGGTGTACTCAAATAAGCCCTGGACTCAAGTCCAGGCCCCGGGATGCCAGCAGCAGAGACACAGTAAGGCCGACGCCGGAAAATATGACAATGGTTTTGGTCGTTTCGACGCCGGGCGCGCGGGAGCATATATGCGATAAAAGCCATTTGCGACCTCCAGGCCCCATTAAGGTAACCGTTAAGGCGACGGTTTCTCAGCATTAACTCAGCCCGCGCCCGGCGCGTGTGAACGGGATCACATTGCCCCCGAGGGGCCTGGCGCCGTCCCGGCAAACCATCCCGAAACGGCTGCCTCAGCCGGGTGCTGCGGCGGCCGAAGTCTTGAAGTGACCGCCCCGGCGGGGTTCGGGAAACCGCAGGGGGACGGATCTTGACGGGCAGATCAGTCTGCGAAACCCGAACAAGGCCGTCTGGCGGAATATGACCGGCCGCGGCGCAATTCGGGCCTTCGCTGCTCACCGTGCGGACTGGCGAGAATCGCCGGGCCGGTGCAATCTTTCCAGGGCAGAGCGCCGCGCGCGGCAACGGCGCGCGCCATGCGTAAGCACATTAAACATTAGTAGACACGGGGGGTTCATGCGACGCTTCGTTGTTTTGACCGCCACGGCCCTGATGATGATTTCCTGCACCCCGGACGGGGAGGTGGCGACGGGGTCAATCCACAGCAAGTGCGCGGCCGAGCTTTACCAGACCTACAACCCCAAAGCGCTTGATCAATGCATGGCTGTCTGCATTAAGTGTGATCGCGGCACCAGAGCCACTTGCTCGACGTCATGCACCCTGAAGGGAGCGCGCTGAGCGCGAGGGATTGCCTGGCATCGAGAGTACCGGCAGCACATGGCCGCTACTTGGTTTTGCCGTCCTTGTCATATTGCGAGATGAACGCCCAGAGATCGTTGATCTCTTTGTCGTTCTTGATGCCGGCAAAAATCATCTTGGTGCCGGGAATTTTCGCCTTCGGGTCCTTGATGTATTCCTTGAACAGGGCCTCATTCCAGGTGATGCCGGAATTCTTGTTGGCGTCCGAGTAATTATAATCCGGCGCGGTGCCGGACTTGCGGCCGTCGAGTCCGTTCAGCTCCGGGCCGACCTTGTTCTTGGCGCCTTCGCCGATCGCGTGGCAAGCCAGGCATTTATTGAACGCGCTCTTGCCGGCCGCGATATCCTGGGCCAGCGCGGCGGATACGGCGGCCGACGATGCGATAACAACCAGCGCGCTCAACGTGAGTTTTTTCATGGGGACTCTTCGTGGGTTTTGGGCAGGGGAGGGACAACGGCGCCCGCCGCTGTTGTGGCACGGGGCGCTTGCGGGGGACAAGCCGTGAAACGCCCCTGGTTTCATCTATCCTGCCTGATCCTTTCGGATGGCTGGTATTGGGCCGAGCACGCCCTTTGGTGAACTACCCAAAGCGGCGCAGACGTGCTTGATTTGCCGTAAGAAATCGGCAAGCACGAATGCGCGCGCGGCCCGAGGCGGCCACAGGGAGAAGACGCATGAGCATCATGATGCCCGCATCGGATCAGGCGGTCCTTGGCCGCCGCGACGAAATCGTCGCGGCGCTGCGCGGGATCGTGCCGGGAGAGGGCGTGATCGACAGCGCCGCCGAAATGGTGCCTTACGAATCCGATGGCCTGATGGCCTATCGTCAGCCGCCAATGGTGGTGGTTCTTCCCGAAACCACCGAACAGGTTTCGCAGATTCTGAAATATTGCTTCGCGCAAGGCATCAAGGTGGTGCCGCGCGGCGCCGGCACCTCGCTGTCCGGCGGCGCGCTGCCGCTGGCCGATGGCGTGCTGCTCGGGCTTGGCAAATTCAAGCATATCCGCGAGATCGATTTCGACAACCGCGTGGTCGTGGCCGAACCGGGCGTGACCAATCTGGCCATCAGCCAGGCGGTCGCGCACGCCGGATACTATTATGCGCCCGACCCGTCGTCGCAGATCGCCTGCTCGATCGGCGGCAATGTCGCGGAAAATTCCGGCGGCGTTCACTGCCTGAAATACGGCATGACCACCAACAATGTGCTCGGGTGCGAAATCGTGCTGATCACGGGCGAAATCATCCGGGTCGGCGGCAAGTCCGCCGAGAGTTGCGGCTACGATTTGATGGGCGTCATCACAGGCTCGGAAGGCCTGCTCGGCGTCATCACCGAGGTCACGGTGCGGATCCTGCAGAGACCGGAGACGGCGCGCGCGCTAATGGTCGGTTTCGCCGAGGTCGAGGCGGCGGGCGAGTGCGTGGCGCGGATTATCGGCGCCGGCATCATTCCGGGCGGCATGGAAATGATGGACAAACCGGCGATTCACGCCGCCGAGGCCTTCGTCCATGCCGGCTATCCGCTCGATGTCGAGGCGCTTTTGATCATCGAACTCGACGGCCCCGGCGTCGAAGTCGATGAACTGATCAAGCGGGTCGAGGCGATCGCACAGGCCTGCGGCTCGACCACATGCCAGATTTCCAATTCCGAGGCCGAGCGGAACCTGTTCTGGGCCGGCCGCAAGGCGGCCTTTCCTGCTGCCGGGCGGATTTCACCGGATTATCTCTGCATGGACGGCACCATCCCGCGCGGCAAATTGCCGGAGGCGCTGGCGCGAATTCGCGATCTGTCGAAAACATACGATCTGCGCGTCGCCAACGTGTTTCATGCCGGCGACGGCAATCTGCATCCCCTGATCCTGTACGATGCCAACAAGCCCGGCGAGATGGAGCGGGCCGAAGCCTTCGGCGCCGACATCCTGCGGGTCTGCGTCAAGCTCGGCGGCGTGCTGACCGGCGAACATGGCGTCGGCATCGAAAAGCGCGACCTGATGGGCGAGATGTTCAGCGAGATCGATCTCAACCAGCAGCAGCGGCTGAAATGTGCGTTCGACGCGCAGGGGTTGCTCAATCCCGGCAAGGTATTTCCGACCCTGCACCGCTGTGCCGAACTCGGCCGCATGCACGTCCACGGCGGCAAGCTCGCTTTCCCTGAACTCCCGCGGTTCTAGGCGAATGAGAAATAGCGGCATCTCCCCGCGGCACAGCCTGCTCTTTCTGTCCTCGCGGGAGAGGGGTGGAGGGACTGTTATCACCGACACTGGCGCTTGCTGCTTGACCTCCTCCCGGGCCCGCTCCCGCAAGGGCGGCGGCGGCGAGCCGAATGCGGGGCGATCGTGGACACGCTGAAAGTACGCGACGCCCAGGACGTCGAGCAGGTGGTGCGCGCGGCGATTGCCAGCGAGCAGCCGCTGGAAATCATCGGCCATGGCTCCAAGCGGCTGATCGGCCAGCCGATGACCACCAATGCGCTGCTTGACCTGTCGGCGCTCAATGCAGTGACGTCCTATGAGCCGAGTGAGCTGATCATCACCGTGCAGGCGGGGGCGCCGCTCGCCGACGTCAAGTCCCTGATCGACTCCAAAAATCAGCAGTTCGCGTTCGAGCCGATGGACACGGCGCGGCTGCTCGGCACGGCGAACCTCGGCACCATCGGCGGCATGATCGGCGCCGGGCTCGCCGGTCCGCGCCGCATCAAGGCCGGCGGTGCCCGCGACCATCTGTTGGGCGCGCACGGGGTGTCCGGCTTTGGCGACAGCTTCAAGGCCGGCGGCCGGGTGGTGAAGAACGTCACCGGCTACGATCTCTGCAAACTGCTGGCGGGGTCCTGGGGCACGCTGGCCGTCATGACGGAAGTGACATTGAAGGTGATGCCGCGGCCCGAGAGCGAACGCACGCTGGTGCTGCGCGGGCTGGACGATATCGCCGCCAACCGGGCGATGACCGCAGCGCTGGGTTCGCCGTTCGACGTGTCCGGCGCGGCGCACCTGCCGAACTCGGCGTTTCGGGCAAGCGCGCGCGGGCTTGGCGGCCTCGACGATCAGCGACAGGCCGTTACTTTGCTAAGGCTGGAGGGTATTTCGGCATCGGCCGCCCATCGCGCGGCCGCGCTCGGCAAGGCGCTCTCGCCTTTTGGCGCGGCTCAGATTATCGAAGACGAGGCCTCGGCAGTGGTCTGGAACTCGGTTTGTAACGTTGAGCCGTTCGCGGCCGACAGCGCGCTGGGGGCATGGCCGGTATGGCGGATCGTCTGTCCGCCGGCCTCGGGCGGCGCGCTCGGTCAGGCGCTGGCGCGGGACACCGGGGGCGATGTGATCTACGATTGGGGCGGCGGTTTGATCTGGGCGGCGCTGCCTCCCAGGTCGGACGCGCAGCACGGGCTGGTCCGTCATCGCGTCAACGCCGTCGGCGGTCACGCCATGCTGCTGCGCGCGTCCGACGAGGTGCGCCGTAACGTCGATGTGTTTCATCCCCAGCCGGGCGGACTTGCCGCGCTGGGTGAACGCGTCCGCCAAAGCTTCGACCCGAAGAACATCCTCAATCGCGGCCGGCTGACACGGGGATTTGCGGCATGAAGACCGAATTCAGCCTCGCCCAACTCGCCGATCCCGATATCGCGGAGGCCGACAAGATCCTGCGCGCCTGCGTGCATTGCGGGTTTTGCACCGCGACATGTCCGACCTATGTGCTGCTCGGCGATGAACTCGATAGTCCCCGCGGGCGGATCTATCTCATCAAGGAGATGCTGGAGAAGGACCGGCCGCCGACGGCCGAAGTGGTCAAGCACATCGACCGCTGTCTCTCCTGCCTTGCCTGCATGACCACCTGTCCGTCGGGCGTGAACTACATGCATTTGGTCGATCAGGCGCGGGTCAGGATTGAAAGGGACTTTAAAAGGCCGCTTACCGAGCGGGTGCTGCGGGCGGTGCTTGCCTCGGTGCTGCCGCGGCCCGAACTGTTTCGCCTGAGCATGATCATGGCGCGGTTTGGTCGGCCGCTGGCGGCCCTGCTGCCGACCCCGAAGACCGCAACGGCAACGCCGACTTTATTGAGGCGAATCAAGGCGATGCTGGCCCTTGCGCCGGGCCGTCTGCCGGCACCGGGGCCGTCAGGCGGACGCGTTTTTGCAGCCCAGGGCGAAAGGCGCGGGCGGGTCGCATTGCTGCAGGGCTGCGCCCAGCAGGTTCTGGCGCCGCGCATCAATCAGGCCGCCATCAACCTGCTGACGCGTCACGGCATCGAAGTCGTGCTGGTCAAGGACGAGCAATGCTGCGGCGCGCTCACCCATCACCTCGGACGCGAAGACGACGCGCTGGCCCGGGCGCGCGCCAACATCACGGTCTGGCTCAAGGAGGCCGGGCAAAACGGCCTCGACGCCATCCTGGTGACGACATCGGGCTGCGGGACGGTCATCAAGGACTATGGCTTTATGCTGCGCGGGGACCGCGAATTCGCCGCCGCGGCGGCAAGAATTTCGGCGCTGGCCAAGGACATCTCGGAGTATGTCGGCGGCATCGACCTGCAGCCAGCGCAGCACCACCGCGATATTGTGATCGCTTATCACTCGGCCTGTTCGCTGCAGCACGGACAGAAAATCGCGCAAGCCCCGAAAGAATTGCTTTCCAAGAACGGATTCGTGGTGAAAGATGTACCCGAGAGCCATTTGTGCTGCGGTTCGGCGGGGACATACAACATTCTCCAGCCTGACATTGCGAACAAGTTGCGTGATCGAAAGGTCGCCAATATTGCGATGGTCAAGCCGGACATGATTGCTGCGGGCAATATTGGGTGCATGATGCAGATTGCCGGCGGTACGTCAGTTCCCGTGGTGCACACAATTGAGCTTCTCGATTGGGCGACAGGCGGTCCCCGGCCAGGGTTGAACTGATCGATGGGCCTCGTGCTTGAGGCGGACGACTTGAAACGCTCGATAGACATTGATCAGCGGCAACAGGAGGACCACGATGGCTAAAGGAAAGAAGAGCAAGAAAAGCAAGAAGGCCAAGAAGGCCAAAAAAAGCGTTATGAAGGCGAAGAAGAAATCCGCGAAGAAGTCGGCGAAAAAGGCCAGGAAGTCGGCGAAGAAATCCGCCAAAAAGTCCAAGGCGGCCGCGCCGAAAAAATCAGCCAAGACGGCCAAGAGCCCCGCGAGGAAAAAGAGAAAGGCGGCTGCCAGGCCCGCCGCGGCAACGCCCGCAGCGCCCAAGGCCGCCGCGCCAGCGCCGGCTCCCGCGCCCGCCCCGGCGGCGCCGAGTTGGGCCACACCCAGTCCCGCGCCGTCATGGGGCCATTCGGGCGGCGGGAGTTCGTCGGGCTCGTCGCATTCAGGCGATGATGACCACTAGCTGACGTCCCGATTCCCTCGGGTTGCGATTGAAGGCCGCAGCGCTCCGTCGCTGTGGCCTTTTTTCGCGACCCTGACCGAATGCGGAGGGGCCGGCGAAATCCGGCTGATTCGAGTCGGCCGGACTTCCCGCGAGGTGCGGTGCGTCGCACCGGGTGAACACGGAAATCGGTCAAAGTTGTTGTCGGAATGCAACACACGCCAGCAACATTTCCTGGAATCCCCAGAACGCCTAAAAAGGCGGCAGATGCTCGTCATTTTTGCTTCACTAATAGGGGTGGCGAGTTCCAGATTGCGATCGCGCTAAGGGAATCTGGTTGCAGTCGGTTATCGCTTCTGCCTGGGGGCGTCGGAATCGGACTGGTCTTTGAAAACTGATGGGGATGGTCATGAAGAAAATGGTTTTGCTGGCAACGGCGCTGGCAATGGTATCGGGGTCGGCTTTGGCTGCGGACATGCCGCTCAAAGCCGTCAAGGCGCCACCGCCACCGGCATTCGAGCCCTGGGATATCGCCTTCGGCAGCGCGATTATGAACGACTACGTCTTCCGCGGCGTGACCCAGTCCAACCACAAGCCGTCGGTCACGGCCTATTTCGAGCCGCGCTACAACGTCAACAAGGACCTGCAGCTGTACATCGGCACCTCCACCGAGAGCATCTCGTTCCCCAACCGCGCCGCGGCTGAAGTCGACATCTATGGCGGTATCCGGCCGACCTTCGGCATGTTCGCCTTCGACTTCGGTGCATGGGGTTACCTGTATCCAGGTGGTCAGTGCTTCAATTCCGCCGCGGGTCCTGGTTCGGGCCTCCCCGGCTCTTCCTTCCAGTGCGTGGCCAACGGAAATCTGCCGAACGGTCTCGCGGTGCCTGTCGGGTTCGGCAACGTAGCCAAGGCCAACGCGAGCTTTTACGAAGTCTATGGCAAGGTCAACGTAACCGTGAACGACCAGTGGCAGTTCGGCTTCAACGAATACTACTCGCCAAACTTCCTGAATCTCGGCGCCTGGGGCGATTATGCGTCGATCACGGGCAAGTGGACTGCACCGAGCACAACATTCGGCAGCAGCGGCGTCGGCATGTACATCTCCGGCGAGTTCGGTCGCCAGTGGCTCGGAACCTCTGACGCGTTCTACGGGACCACCGTGGGCACCGTCTTCGGCGGACCTTTCCCGAACGGCATTCAGGAGCCAAGCTACAATACCTGGAATATCGGCGTAGGCTTCACTTACAAGGTGTTCACGCTCGACCTGCGCTATTCCGACACCAACCTCTCGAAATCGTCGTGTAACGCGTTTACCAGCGACTTCGCCACGAGCAACGCGAGCCCAGCCTTCGTAACCGCGATCAATCCCGGTACCGGCGCAACCGCGCTGGGTTCGAACTGGTGCGGCGCGACAGGCATCGTCAAGCTCTCGGCTGACCTGACCGCGATGACCAACCTGAAGTAGGCTGTGCTATCCGAAGATCCGGGGCGGCAGAGCAATCTGCCGCCCCTTCTTATTTCTTATTTGTAGTGAGCCGAAGCTCACGGTCCCCGGTCATCCTTTGCCGCGTCCATCGTGCTCTTGACCTAGTCGCCGCATGCCGAGCCGGCGCAGCCGCGCGCGCTGCCCGCCGCATCAGACCAGGCGCGTCGTCAGGACGGCTTGAGGCCTTCTCCGCGGTTCTGCAGTGCAAACCGGTCGCCGTCACGGGCAAGCTCCACATTGCGCTGGTGGAACGCTTCAAGCGTGGAGCGGTGACCGATCGAGACAATGGTGGTCGCCGGCAGTTTCTCCGCCAGCAGCCGGTAAAGCCCAGCCTCCGAGGCTTCATCGAGCGAGGCGGTCGCTTCATCGAGGAACAGATATTGAGGCTCGTGCAGCAGCGCGCGCGCAAGCCCGAGACGCTGTTGCTCGCCAAGCGAGAGCATGCGGTTCCAGTGCGCCTCCTCCTCCAGCCGGGATGCGAGCTGAGACAGGCCCACCGCGACGAGAGTATCGCTGACCCGATCCGAACTGAACGCGCTCGCGACTGCAGGGTAGACGATCGCAGCCTTCAGCGACCCGACTGGAAAGTATGGCCGCTGCGGCATCATCATCAGCGTTGCCTTCGCAGGGACGGCGATCGAGCCGCTGCCGAACGGCCAGACGCCCGCGATGGCGCGGAACAAGGTCGACTTGCCGGCGCCCGTGGGGCCGGTGACCAACGTGCGCTCACTGCCGCTGATGCTGAAGCTGTCGGCCGAGACCAGCGGCGTGCCGTTGGGCAGCCTGACGAGAAGTTGCTCCAGATCGATTTTATCAGTGCCGGTCGAGGCTACGACATCGATCGAACCGGCACTGCTTGCCAGTGTGGCGGCACTGCTGATCGCCGTCTCAAATCCGTCGAGCCGGGCGACGACGGCGCGCCATTCCGCCAGCGTCCGATACGCCGAAACGAAAAATGAAAGTGCCTTCTGCACGCTGCCGAACGCGGACGCGGTCTGCATCATGCCGCCGAGCTGGATCTTGTCCGCGAAATAAGCCGGCGCCACCAGGATGAACGGAAAGATCACCGCGGCTTGCGCGTAACTGCCCGTAACCGCCGTCAGCCGCTTGGTCCGCCCCATGATGCCGTACCAGTTGTCGATGACACGGCCGAAGCGCTCCAGAAGCCGCTGCCGCTCGGCGCTCTCGCCCTGCAACAGCGCGATCTGTTCGGCGTTTTCGCGCACCCGCACCAGGTTGAAGCGAAAATCGGCCTCGAAGCGCTGCTGCTGGAAATTGAGGTTGACCAGCGGCGAGCCGATCCATTGCGTCAGCGCCGTTCCGAGAATCGCATAGATCAGCGCGCCCCATACCAGATAACCGGGGATCGTGAACTCGCGATCGAGGACGTGCAACGGTGCGGCCGCGGAGAGACCCCAGAGGATGACGACAAAGGACGCCAGCGATACGATCGAACTGAGCAGGCCGACGCCGATGCCCAGCGTTTGCTCGACGAACATTTTAACGTCTTCGGCGATGCGCTGGTCCGGATTATCGGCCGCATCGTCCTTGAGCTGCATGCGATAGTGGTTGGCGTCGTGGAGCCACTGGCCGAGATAGGTCGTGGTCATCCAGCGACGCCAGCGGATCTGCAGCCATTGATTGAGATAAAGCTGGTAGACAGCAAGCGCGACATAGAACGTCGCCAGGACGGTAAAGACGCCGAGTTCCCAGACGAAGGTGTCCCAGTTCTTGCCCTGGAGCGCGTTGTAAAAGCGATTGTACCACTGGTTCACCAGTACATCGATCGCGACCAGCGAAAGTTCAATCGAGATCACCGCCGCGAGCAGCGCGCGGCCGGCCCATTTGTCCTCGGAACGGAAATACGGTGAGGCGATCCGCCATACCGTGGCGAGCGTCGAGCGGATGTTGTTCACAGATTACCGTCTCCGGGAAAATGGCCTCAAAGACCTGAAAAAATGGGAGAATTGGAGTGCCTAGACTAAAGTTGTAGTCTTCGGGGTTTGGGTTCGCTTGTCCCAGCCTCCGAGTCAACCCTAGCATGGGCATAACGGCGAGGGACGGGGGACCTTCACACTTCGCGGGGTTGTGAGCGGATTTTGGTGTTGCCGAAATTCGCGGCCGGCTTCGCGCATTGCAAAGACATTCCTCGCGATCACGCCAGGCACGCCTGACCGTCCACGCTGGTCGGGGTGCCGCAGATTGGCGTGGGGAGGAACCGCAATGTGGAATCAAGTCTATAATCCGTTTGGCAACACGGTGCTGTCGACGATCGCTGCGGCGGTACCCGTCGTCACGCTGCTGGTGTTGATTGCCAGCGGCAAGGTCAAGGCGCATATCGCGGCCATCGTCGCGTTGATCGCCGCCAACGTCATCGCGATTTTCATCTTCACCATGCCGGCCGGCATGTCGATCCGCGCATCGCTGCTTGGCGTTGTGGCGGGATTCTTCCCGATTGGCTGGATCGTGCTGAACGTCATCTTCCTCTACCGCGTTACCGTCGCAACCGGGCGGTTCGAACTGCTCCAGCGGGCGATCGGCGGGGTGACGGAGGACCGGCGCCTGCAGCTGCTGCTGATTGCGTTTTCATTCGGCGCGTTTTTCGAGGGAGCATCGGGCTTCGGTACGCCGGTCGCCGTGACTGGCGCGGTTTTGATCGGTCTCGGTTTCTCGCCGCTCGCCGCATCCGGCCTGTCGTTGATTGCCAATACTGCGCCCGTCGCCTACGGCGCGCTCGGTACGCCGATCCAGGGCCTGGCATCGGTGACCGGTCTCGATCCGTACATCCTGGGCGCGATGGTCGGGCGGCAGTTGCCGGTGTTCTCGCTGATCGTGCCGTTCTGGGTGGTATGGGCGTTCGCCGGCTGGAAAGGCATGAAGGACGTCTGGCCGGCTATTCTCGTGACCGGCGTGACGTTCGCGGTCCCGCAATTCGTGATCTCGAATTACATCAATCCCTGGATCGTCGACATCGGCGCGTCGCTGATCTCGATGGGCTGTCTCATTCTTTTCCTCAAGGTCTGGCAGCCCAGGCAGCTATGGCTGTCGCCGGCGCTGCGCGGCAACGATGAATCGGCATCGACGATGGCGCCGGCTAAGCTGATGGACAAGACGCCTCTGGCCCAGGCACAGGTTTGGGGCGCGCTGCTGCCATGGATCATCGTCTGCGTCGTGATGCTGGTCTGGGGCAACGGCTCCTTCAAGAACTGGGCGAACTCGATCTTCACCTGGAATTATCCGGTTCCCGACCTGCACAACATGATCAACAAGGTGCCGCCGGTGGCGGCGAAGCCGACGCCGGAAGGTGCGGTGTTCGCCTTCACTTACCTGTCGTTCACCGGCACCGGCATGCTGGTCGCGGGAATCATCTCCAGCTTCCTGATGGGCCTCTCGCCCGCCAAGATGATCGCGGAGTATGGCCGCACCATCAGGCTGTGCTCGATTTCGCTGATCACGATCTCGGCGATGCTGGCGATCGGTACGTTGACCCGGCTCTCCGGTGTTGACGCGACGCTCGGTCTGGCGTTTGCGGCGACCGGCGTGCTCTATCCCTTCTTCGGCACGCTGCTCGGCTGGCTGGGCGTGGCGCTGACGGGATCGGACACTGCTTCGAATATTCTGTTCGGAAACCTGCAGAAGATCACCTCGGAGCAACTCGGCCTGTCGTCGGTCCTGATGGGTGCCGCCAACTCCTCCGGTGGCGTCATGGGCAAGATGATCGACGCGCAGTCGATCGTCGTCGCTTCCACCGCCACCAACTGGTACGGCCATGAAGGCACGATCTTGCGCTTCGTGTTCAAGCATTCGATCGCGCTGGCATGTCTTGTCGGCGTTCTCGTGATGCTGCAGGCCTACGTGTATCCGTTCACGTTGATGGTTCTGAAGTAACGGACCGGTTCCGTTGAAACCGCCGAAATCCCCGCAGAGCTCGAGCCTGCGGGGATTTCTTTGCGGGCCGGTGAAATTTGCGGCGGCCGATCTGGTCAATGCCGCGCTTGCCCATTACAACAACGCGCGAGTGCGGGATATTTTCGAGAGGCTGCATGTTTTCAGCGACGGGCTTCGTGAGGCAGGCGGCGGTGGCGCTGAGCCTGGCCGCTGCCGCCTTCAACGCCAATCCGGCCGGCGCCGATGCGGCATTTCCGTTCGGGATGGCAATGACACTGGACGCGGCGCGCCAGCCGGGATCGAAGCGGTTGCCGAATCTCGAGATCGGCGACAACGGCGAGGCCGTGCTGGAACTGTGGTGCAAGGGCGGCACCGGTCAGTTCTCGGTGGCCGGCAACACCGTGATTTTTGCGGCCGGACCGCTGGAGGATCGCGCCTGTCCGCCGGCAAAGGCACAGGCCGACGATGACCTGGTCGCCGCGCTGAGCGAGGCCGCCACCTGGACGCGGCAGGGCGATCTTGTCTCCTTTATCGGGACGAAGACGCTGCGGTTTCGTCTCGACACCAACTGAGGTTTTAACCCGGCATCCTCAGTGAGGGCCGCGGCTATTTCCAGACGGATTTCTCGGAATCCCAGCGCTGGCCCTTGAATTCCTTCGCCAGCGCCTCGATCGAACCGTTGTCATCCTTCTGGTCGCCTTCCTCCTCGCCGCTGGATTCATCGGTCAGGTTGAGCTTTGCGCCCGCGGATTCGTCCGCCGTCGAAATGACGGGATTACCTATCCACAGCATCAGCCGGTCGGAGCCGCCGGGTTTGTCGGGGGCCACCAGCGCCGTGACCTCGACCGTCTCGGTGAGGCCGAGCGCGGGGAATAACTGGCTCGGCCGTTTGAACGTCAATTTTAGCTTTCCGGTAGTGACGTTCCAGGCCGACGCCGAGGTTTTTGCCGAAAGCGTCTTGGTCAGAACGCTTGCCACCGCGGCTGCGAGTTTGTCCTTGTTCAGTCGGTCGCCGTCGCGCCAGTCGGCGGCCGCGAACCGGATCGTGCGCTCCATGTCGACGATGCCACTGGTCCAGCCGACGGCGACCACGCCCGGCAACGACCTGAATTTCGCAACCAGCGCGGCGGCGCGATCGGGATCCGCTGAGATGTTGATGGTCTGCTCGCCCGCGCGCAGCGCGTCGCAGGTCACCGTGAGGCCGCTCAGTGAAACCTCGAGGTCCTGGCCCTTCAACCCCTTCAGGAAATCCAGCACCGCGTCCAGCTTCACCCTGACGCCAATCGATTCCGGGGAAACTTCGGTGAAATCCTTTGGCGCTGCCGTGATGCCGTCATCGGTGGTTTGATTGTCCTGGAATTCCTTTTCGCTGAGGTCGGAATTGTCGGATGAGACGACTTCGGTGACGTTTTGGCCGACGCTGATCTGGCCCTTGAATTCGAAGGTGTCGCCGGTCGGCCTGCGCACCAGCTTCACCGTGACCGGCAATTTTTCGCCGAGGCTCTGGGTGGTGCCGGTCAGGGTCTGGCCGTTGACCGCGAGATTGGCGACGAAGCGGTCCTTGCGATCGGCGCCGCTCGCAACCGGGTAGCAGACATCGAGTACCGCGGAGGTGACGGTCTTGCCCTGGCGGGTCTCCTTGAGAATAGCGTCGGCATTGCCGCCCATCACGCCATCAATGGCGGTGAAATATCTGACTTCGTTGGCGCCCGGCGCGGCCTTCGGCGCGAGCTTCATTTGAGCCACGGCCGCTTCCGACGACGCCATCATTAGGCCGAGCAGGCAGAACAGAAGCGCGCGCATATCGAGTTCCTTGCGAGGCAGGATTGGTCGTTACCGTAGAGCCTTTTTGCCAAAAAAGAAGGCCGCCCGGAGGCGGCTTTCGGCGGACCAATGGCGAAGACCGCCTTTGGCGTAGAGACGGGTGACCTCCGATCCGTCGCCTTTGCAAGGCTCTTCGGAAGATGACGGGGATGCCTAGGTCTAGCCCAGGCGTTAGCTGGGAGATTGCTGCGGCTGTCTTGGTCGCGCTAGGCGAGCACACCCATGATGTCGCTCTCCTTCATGATCATGAGTTCCTCGCCGTCGAGCTTGATCTCGGTGCCCGACCACTTGCCGAACAGCACGCGGTCGCCGACCTTGAGATCGATCGGGATCAGCTTGCCGGCTTCGTCACGGCCGCCGGGGCCGACCGCCGTGATTTCGCCCTGCGAGGGCTTTTCCTTGGCGCTGTCGGGAATGATGATGCCCCCCTTGGTCTTTTCTTCGGCGTCGATGCGCTTGACCACGACGCGGTCATGCAGCGGACGAAATTTGGATTTAGCCATGGCGGTTCCCTTTGGAGGCTCGTTTTGACGATCTGGTGCGAAACGAAAGCGGACGGGAACGCGGACGTTTCGACATCGCCCAAGCGCCAAACAGACCGTATCCTTAGCAATCGCGCTCTCGGAGTGCTAATGTTGCGCCCGGAAATATGGCTTGACGCCAATCCTGTCAAGCAAACGGGACTTAATCCGTTGGTGAGACCGGTATAGGATGCTTTACGGAAACCAAATCGGAGCGCTGGCGTCATTCCTGGACGTCATTGCTCAGACTGCAGTTTTACGCTTGTCTGCAGGACGGGTGCGGCCACGAATTTGCTCGGGGGAATGCCATGGTCAGGTCACTTAGCGCGCGAACGGTTGCCAACCTGGGGATCGCCTCGGCGCTGACGCTATTCCTGGGCGCGTGCGGGAGTTTCAACCTGCCGTCATTATCGTCGTCAACCCCGGAGACCGCCCCGGAGCCCGGCGTGGCGCCCGAAATGCCGGCGACCATCCGCCCCGACGAAATTGTCGGCCGCTGGGGTCTTGCGTCGTATCAGAATCCTGCCGACCGCCCGCGCACCGAAGCCGCGGCAAAGGGGCAATGCAAACAGCCTTACGTGATCGGAGCCGGATCCTCCGGCGGGGTGATGATGCATCTGGCCGACCAGGCGACGCCGCAGGAACTACGCCTCAAGGGCAGCCCGAGCGGCAAGAATTATATCGGCCCGCCCGGACCGGCCGGTGGCGAACAGGATCGTGAGATCGTCTCGTTCGACGGACGCGTGCTGGTCACTCGCTTCACCGACAAGGATGCCGCCGTCCGTTACGGCAACATGGTCTACGTCCGTTGCTCGCCGCGCGCCTGACGGCAAAACTCAGTTGAACAGCGCGTCGATGTCGTTCTGCGAGGCATGACCGGCGTCGCCGTCCAGCTTGGGACCGTTCAGCAGCCGGGCGTCGCCTTCCCGATCGTCGGCGATCAGGGGTGCATGCGCCTTGATCGCATCGACGCCACCCCAGATATCCATCATGACGGTGATGTGGTTTTCGATGAATTTCATCGTGGTCATCACCTTGTTGATGCGCTGACCGGTCAGATCCTGGAAATTGCAGGCCTCGAAGATCGAAACGACCCGCTCCTGGATTTCTTCGCTGAGGATCTTTTGCTGATCCGCCGAGGTCACCTTGGACAGCGCCGTCGCCGCGTTATCGATCGATTCCGCGGCTTCCAGTATCTGCTGGGTGGCTTCCTCGGTGCCGCCGACCACGGCGCCTAGCTCGCCGTTGACCCTGGCCATTTCCTCGCCGTTGAAGCTCTTGCCGTGCAGCACCGCGATTTCCCGCTTGGTGCGGCTGATCGCATCGTGAATCAGGTCGAGTTCGACCTTGAGTTTTTCGCACTGCTCGATCTGTGCGCGATAGGTTTTCAAGAGCGCGAGGGCTTCGGCGACCTCGTGGGTGACCGATGCGCCGATAGTCTCCGTCGCCGCGTTATGGCCCGCGCTCGACCCCATCAGGGCGCGAATGGCGCGCAGCTCGGCCATGATTTCATGATGCATGGGACCGATATCGCCGGCGGCCGCGGGCATTGGAATGTCGCCGCCGCTGAATGCTTCTTCGATACGAAAACGTCTGCGATGAATCGGCATGAGCTCTTTCCTGACCTTCACTCGTCAGGTTTTAGACTGGTGCGCTTTAACATCGGGTTCACGCCGGGAGCCATCGAGCAGCGCGCGGCAACCGCCGCACACCAACGATTAACCATGCGCCGCCGCCGTTCATCGAAAATAAACGCTACTGGATAAAACCGTGCCGAATTGACGACGTGGTGAATCGAAAAGCCGTTTTTGTTTACCAAACCGATGCGGTTTTGATTTTAGTTGGGGGCGTGCAAGGGCGCTTGAAACGGGCGCTCCCCACGACGAAACAGTACAGAGTACGTCGATGTTCAAAACGTTGTCTGTTGCGCTCCTCGCGGGCGCATCCGCTCTCACCGCCGGGCTTCATCAGGCGAGAGCAATCGAAGCCGCGGCGATCCCCGAACCCGCCGTGATCTACGCCGATCAACCCGCGCAGCAGCCGGTGCGAACAGCCTATGCCGAGCATTCCAACATGGGCGGCGGTTTCATCGAGTTCCTGTTCGGCGGCGGGCAGAATCAGGGCGAACGCTATCAGCAGCAACCCGGCTATCAACAGCGGCAACAGTCATATCAGCCGTTGGGCCCGCTGCTGCCGTCGATGACGCCGCAGCAGGTAATGCGCCAGCAGGACGACGAACCTGAGCATCGCGCGTTCGATCCGAAATTCGAAAAGCAGCTCGTTGACTATCACGGCAGGGAAAGCGCCGGCACTATCGTCGTCGATACGCCCAACAAGTTCCTGTTTCTGGTGCAGGGCGACGGCAAGGCGCTGCGCTACGGCATCGGCGTCGGCCGCCCCGGTTTCACCTGGTCGGGCGTCAAGCAGATTTCCGCGAAGAAGGAATGGCCGGCATGGACGCCGCCACCGGAAATGCTGGTGCGGCGTCCGGATCTGCCGCGGTACATGGAAGGCGGCCCGCAAAATCCGCTGGGCGCCCGCGCGATGTATCTGGGTTCGTCGCTCTATCGCATCCACGGCTCCAACGAGCCCTGGACGATCGGCACCAACGTCTCGTCCGGCTGCATCCGGATGCGCAACGAGGATGTGATCGACCTCTACGGCCGCGTCAATGTCGGCGCGAAGGTCGTCGTCATCTGATCGCCTGCCGACCGAATAAAAACGGCCGCTCGATCGGGCGGCCGTTTTGTTCTTGCGGCGTCCAGGAAACCAATCAGGCGTAGTCGCTGTCTCCGTCGCCGCCGAAATCGTCGGAATCCTGATCAAATTCATCGTCATCGTTCGATGCAGAATCGAACAATCCTGCGCGCGAGCTATCGCCGGCGCGGTCTGCGGACGAGCCGATGTCGTCGATCCCGGCGTCGCGCGCGAGACCGCTGCCGGATTGATCGCTCCACGGGGTCTGGTTTGCGCCTTTGTCGGCCAGTGCGGCCTGATCGCCGAAGCCGTGACGGCCGCCGCCCATCATCGAGCGGATGCTGCCGAGTAGCAGCGACCCGCCGACCATTCCGGCCGCCGCCGCAGCTGCGGTTCCCAGAAATGAGCCACCGCCCGGGGCCGCCTGGGGCGCGCCGTAGGGCTGACCGTAGGGCGCCTGATCATATTGTCCCGGAGACTGCACCTTCTGCATCACCTGGCCGCTGTTCCATACCGGCCGGCTGGTTATCTCGGGCGGGCGGACGTTAGGCACGGAGCCGCGCGGCTGGCTTTGCCCGAACATCGTCTCGCGCACCGAATCCAGAAATCCGCCGGATTGATTTTGTGCGGGCGCGCCGGCGGCCTCCAGCTCCTGGATGCGGCTGTTGGCGCGCTTGAGCGCTTCGTCCTGGACCAAAACGGTCTGCACCAGCGCGTAGACGGCATTGGGCGCCTTGCGCAAGCCTTGCGCCATGGCGGCCGCCGCGTCCGGATCGCGTGGCGCGTTTTCCACCCTGGAGAGCCGGTCGAAAAGGTCGTCAACCAATTGGCGTTCTTGCGGTGTCATGGATTTCCTCCCTCGCTCCGAAGCGCAGGCGCAGATGTAGGGACGTTTTGCGTCGCAAGTAGTGTTGCGGCGGATTAAATTTGTCGGTGCGACAACACGTCCGGGCGCGTGTTCCCCGCGGGGGTCAGCCCAAGGTGACTTTATTCGCAGCCAGCACACGCGGGAAATGCTCGCCTCCGAGAAAGGCGTGCTCGTGTTCGCGCTGGGTCGTGAACGGGTCGAGACTGACCAGGATATCGTCGACGAATCCGGGATGACACATGATGACGCCGTTCTCCGGCATCCCGTCGAGAAACTGTCCCATCAGGATGCCGAAATCGGGTCGTCGGCTGAAATCATACGCGCCGGCGAATCCGGGATTGAATGCAATATCGGCCCGCGCGGCGCGGCGGCGAAATTGCGCGCTGAGGACGTCGAGGACCAGTGCCTTGGGCGTGCCGAGCCGTCGGGCCAGCGGCTGGCTGCGTCCACCCTGGCGAACCCAGGCGTTGGGCGCAGCCGCCTTCACCGCCGCCAGAAACGCGTCACGCACCACCGGAAACAGCTGCGCATGCTGGTGGGCGTCGACAAAATCCGGGGGGCGGCCGAACATTTCGCAAAATGCCGAAATCTGCACCATCAGTTCTGCCTGGATGATCTCGGGATCGAGCCGGCCCAGCAGGCCCGCGCGCAGCAGTTTCGGAAACGGCAGGAACATGCCGCCATCGATCGGCTGAAAGTGCATCGTCAGGGGACGAAACGGCGCCGTCAAGGTGACATGCAGGCCGATCGCGCACCGGGGACTGCTTGCGACGGCGCTTTGCAGCGCGCCGATTTCGTCGCGACCGATCGAAGGTCCAACCACCATCACCGATGTCGCATTGAGACGGCCGCGCTCGATCAGGTCGCGAATGCCGCGATTGACGCCGGGGCTCAGACCGTAATCGTCGGCGCACAGCCAGATACGGCGCGGCGGTTCGGCGTCGTTCATTCGGCGGCGGTCCTCTCGCTGGCGCCGGTGCCGGTTTCCGCCTCGGCACGCTTCTCGCTGTGCTCGGCGACAAAATAGATCGGACGGGCCTTCAGCTCGGAAAGAATCTTCCCGATATATTCGCCCACGATGCCGATCATGATGAGCTGCACGCCGCCGATGGTCATCAGGCCGACCACCAGCGAGGGATAGCCTGGCACCGATTTTCCGCTCATCCAGGTTTCCCACAGGATCGAAAGGCCGAACAGGAAGGCTGCGGAAGCGAGCAGGACGCCGAGCAGGCTCGCAAAACGCAACGGCGCCACCGAAAAAGACGTCAGGCCTTCGATCGAAAGCCCGACCAGCCGGCCGGCGCTGAAGGTGGTGATGCCATGCGCGCGCGGTGCGGGCTCGTAGTCGACCCGGATCTGGCGGAAGCCGATCCAGCTTGCCAGCCCCTTGAAGAAGCGATTGCGCTCGGGAAGCTGCCGCAGCGCGGCCACCGCGCGCGGCGACAGCAGGCGGAAGTCGCCGGCATCCTCGGGGATTTTCTGCCGCGCGCCCCAATTGATCAGCGCGTAGAAGCCGTGCACGGCAAGCCGCCGCAGCATCGATTCATTGTCGCGATGAGCCTTGGCGGTATAGACCACGTCGTAGCCGCCATCGATCCAGTGGCCGACAAGCTGCTGGACCAGGTCAGGCGGATGCTGACCATCGCCATCCATGAACAGCACCGCGCCGCGCCGGGCATGGTCCAGCCCCGCCATCAGGGCCGCTTCCTTGCCGAAATTGCGTGACAGCGACACCACCTGAATGTCGAAGGCATCGGCCGCAAGGGAGCGCGCGATCGAAAGCGTGGCATCGGCGCTGCCGTCATCGACATAGACGACCTCGCAGGCAAGTCCGTAGCGCTGCCGCAGCGTGCTGGCCAGCGCGCTCAATCGTTGGTGCAGGGCGGCCAGCCCGGCCGCCTCGTTATACAGCGGCACAACGATCGACAGCCCCTGCGCCGCGGCGGTGGCCGCGGTGGTTGACAGGCCAGAGACATCCGTACCCAGCATCATCGATCAGGTTCCAACGGTCCGCAGGACAACATATGGCAATCGCCGCGCGTTGTCGCCACGGGGGCCGACCTTCGGCCCTGCGCCTTACTGCCGCAAGAACGCGTCAAGCCTGGCGAACAGCGGATTGTCACGGTCCAGCACGTAGTCGAGCGAGGCCACCGACACCGTGTCGGCGCCGTGCGCGCGAAGAAAGCTGCCGAGCGCGTAAAGCTGCGCCGGCGGGCAGTGCAGCGTCACCATCCCCGAAGACGTCGGACCGCCGAACGGCGAGACCACGCCGAACCGGTTATGGGCCTCGGCAAGCAATGCCGTGTCGCATCCGGCAAAACGGGTGCGCACCTCGCGGTATTTGCTGGCGCGGGCGCGGGCCGCGATATGATCGAGGATGACGCGGGCGGTCTCGCGCGCCTCGCCCGACCAGTCGGCATCCTTTGAGGCCACGAGGTTGGCCTGGCTGCGCAGGATCACGCCGTCGTCGAGCACCTTGAGACCGTTGGCGGCAAGCGTCGCCCCCGTGGTCGTGATATCGACGATCATCTCGGCCGTGCCCACCGCCGGCGCGCCTTCCGTCGCGCCGGCACTCTCGACGATGCGGTAGTCGACGACGCCGTGCGCGGCAAAGAATGTCCGGGTCAGATTGATGTATTTGGTTGCCACCCGCATCCGCCGGTTATGCTGCGCGCGGAAACCGGTGGTAACATCGTCGAGATCGGCCATGGTCCGGACGTCGATCCAGGCCTGCGGCACGGCTACCACGACATTGGCGCTGCCAAAGCCGAGGTTGTCGATCAGCAACACGCGCCTGTCGGCATCCGCGATGCTTTCCCGCACCAGGTCTTCGCCGGTAACGCCGAGATGCACAATGCCGCGTGCAAGCTGCGAGGCGATCTCGCCCGCCGAGAGATAGGCGATCTCGACATTGTCGAGCCCGCTGATGGTGCCGCGATAGTCCCGGGCGCCGCGCGGCTTCGCCAATGCAAGTCCCGCCCGGGTGAAGAAGGCCTCGGCGTTTTCCTGCAGGCGGCCCTTGGAGGGAACCGCGAGAACGAATGGCGTGGTCATGACGCGCTCCCGCCCGAGGCCGTTGCGGTGGGCTTGCGGCCCACTTGCGTCAAAGCCTCGACCCAGACCGAGAACCCGACCGCGGGGATCGGGGTAGGGGCGCCAAGCTGGGTCATCAGTCCGTCATAGCGTCCGCCGGCGACCAGCGGCTCAATGCCGTTACCCTTTGCATGCAGTTCGAATTCGAAGCCGGTATAATAATCGAGACCGCGCCCGAACGAGGTGGAAAACCGGGTTGCGCCGGTATCGATGCCGCGCGCCGCCATGAAGCCGATCCGGCTTTCGAACTGATCGATCGCCGCCGAGATGTCCAGTTTGGCGTCAGCCGCCAGCACGCGCAATCGCGCGACCGCATCGACAGGGTCACCCGCGATCGCGAGGAATCGCTTGATCAGCTCAAGCGCATCGCGCGGCAGCGCGCCGCCCTTCAGGGTCGACTGTTCGAGAAAGCGATCGGCGATTTCGGAGACCGAGCGCCCGCCGACATTGGTGGTGCCGGCGATCGACATCAGGTCGGTCACCAGCGCCAGCGCCGCCTTGCGGTCGGAGCCCGCAAGCGCGGCCAGCACGCCCTCATATTCATTGCGGCTCGAACCGTTCGCAAGCGTGAGCCGCTCGAGATCCTGCTCGAGAGAGACCTTGCGATTGAAATCCTTGATCAGGCGGCGGCGCCAGACCGGATAAAGATTGAGCGCATCGATCAGCGCATTGAACAGCGCCACGTCGCCGGTGCGGATTTCGACCTCGCTCACGCCGGATGCGCGGGTCGCTTCCAGCGCCAGCGCCAGCATCTCTGCGTCGGCCGCCGCGCGATCCTGGCGTCCGAAGGATTCGATCCCGGCCTGCAGGAATTCGCTCGGCCGGCCGCCACGATACCGAAACACCGGTCCGAGATAGCTGAATCCTGCCGGCTGGCCACGGCGGTCGGAGGCGAGATAATCCCGCGCCACGGGAATGGTGAGGTCGGGGCGAAGGCATAGTTCCTCGCCGCTGGGGTCGGTGGTCAGATAAAGGCTTTTGCGGATGTCCTCGCCCGAGAGATCGAGAAACGGCTCAGCCGGCTGCAGCATTGCCGGCTCGGCCCTGACGTAGCCGGCCCGGGCGAACGACAACAGCAGGCTGTCCGCCCATGCGGCGGTTCCGGTCGCACGAGGGGCGGCGGTCAGGGTCATCTCGAAGTCCAAATATCCCGAAAAGGGTTCCAAAAGCTTGGTTGGGCAGCCCCTTAGCATGGCCGCCGCCGGGTTTCGACAGGGATCGGCCAAGTGGCTTAACAGTCGGCCAAAATGACCGGCAAGGGTGGTGACGCAACCTAGCCGCGCGGGCCGGTCCCGGTCCAGTCGCCGAGCGCGGCCTGTACCAGCGCCAGGGCGGCGACAGCCGCGGTATCGGCACGCAGGATCCTCGGCCCCAAAGAAAGCCTCAGGGTCAGCGGCTGTCGCAGCAGGATGGCCCGCTCTTCCTCGGCAAATCCGCCTTCGGGGCCGATCAGCACGTCGATCCCCCCCGCGATGGCCACCTTGCCTTGCAACGCCTGCAGCGGATTTGTGGCAGCCGCGGCCTCGTCGCAGAACACTAGCAGCCGCTGCCCCTGACGCGCGCTCAAATAACGATCGAGCGCCACTGGTTCGGCGACATCGGCAATGCTGAGGATGCCGCACTGCTCGGCCGCCTCGATGACATTGGCCCGCATCCGCTCCCCGTTAACCCGCAAGACCTGGGTGAAACGCGTCAAGACCGGCTGCAGGGATGAAGCCCCCATCTCGACCGCTTTCTGCACCATGTAATCGAGCCGGGCATGTTTCAGCGGCGCAAAGACATAGGCAAGGTCGGGCAGGCGATCCTGCGGCCTGCTCTGGGCGACGATGGTGAGACTGTCCGGCCGCTTGCGGCCCGCGATCGAGGCCTGCCATTCGCCGTCGCGTCCGTTGAAGGCGAGAATCGAATCGCCGGCGGAAAGCCGCAGCACATTGCCGAGATAGTTGCTTTGGCTGCGCTCAAGCGCGACCGTTTCGCCCGGTGCAAGCGCGGCATCGACGAACAGCCGGGGGCTGCGAAAATCGACTTGAGGCATGGCTGAAGTTCCAATTCCCGCAGCCTTTTAGCCCAAAAGACAGGGATTAACGCAACAATCGGTATCCGGGCGCGGCCCTACGCCGCGCTGTTGCCAAATTCCACGGGTTGTTAAGCGCCGGCAGGAATCGTAAAAAGCTTATTCGAGATCGCTCTTCTATCGGGAAGACGTTGGGAGACCATTGGACCTTGCCGGAGAAACAGCCTTGATCATCCGCCGACTGATCGTGCCGCTCACCGTGGCCGTCGTGACTGTCTGTGCCGGTCAGGCCTTGGCACAGGGCGCGTTCCCGGCGCCGCTGCCCGGCCCCATCAAGAACGATCCGGCATTTCCGCCGGTGAATGGTAATGCGCCAACCGCTTCCGTCGGTACGTCCCCCTCCAGTTCGTTTCCGGTGCAGGGGGCCGCGCCGATCACCGGCTCCGCGTTCGAGCGCGGGCCGGCGCCGCCGTCGCAGGCAGGTGGCCCCCCGGATGAATGCATGAAGGCATTCGTACCCTTGCGCGAAGAGGCAGAGAAGCGCGGCAAGCTGATCAAGGCCGCCAGCGATCGCCATGCGCCCCCGGATGAAGCCTGCAAGCTGATCGGGAATTTCGCCCACGCCGAAATCAAGATGATCAAATATGTCGAAAGCCACGCCGCGAAATGCGGGATTCCACCGCAGATATCGGAGCAGCTGAAAAACGGCCACAAGAATACCGAGAAAATGCAGAAGCAGGTCTGCACGGTCGCACAGCAAGTGCAGCAAAAGGGACCGGCCGGCCCGACCCTGAGCGATGTGCTGGGTTCTTCGGCTGCGCTTCCGGAGGCTACGCCCACCAAGAAGGGCGGCAGCACCTTCGATACCCTGAACGGCAACGTCCTCACCCGATGATCACCGATTTGAAGTTCCGGCGGCCGTTGGCGCGCGCTCAGACAGGAACTTCAGATCGATGAGCGGCGCGGCCACCCGCGTTGCCGATGCCACCGGCAACTGGGTCGACACCCACGCGCCGCAATGGTCACGCCCCTACTTGCGGCTCTCGCGTCTCGACCGGCCGATCGGATCATGGCTGTTGCTGATGCCGTGCTGGTGGTCGGCGGCGCTGGCCGCCGGCGTCGTCCACCGCATTGGCCAATTGCCGCTTGTCGCCGCGCTGTTCTTCGTCGGCGCCTTTGCCATGCGCGGCGCCGGCTGCACCTGGAACGACATTACCGACCGCGATCTCGATGCAAAGGTCGAACGGACGCGGTCGCGGCCGATACCGGCGGGGCAGGTGAGCGTGCCGCAGGCGGCTGCTTTCCTGGTCGTTCAGTCATTGATCGGACTGGCGGTGCTTCTGCAGTTCAATGGCTTCGCGGTGCTGACCGGCATCGCCTCGCTTGTCATCGTCGCGGTCTATCCGTTCATGAAACGGATTACCTGGTGGCCGCAGGTCGTGCTGGGCCTGGCGTTCTCGTGGGGCGCGCTGATGGGATTTGCGGTGACGCTCGGCCGGATCGATGCGGCGGCGCTCGCGCTCTATGCCGGCGCGATGGCCTGGGTGATCGGCTACGACACCATCTATGCGCATCAGGACGCCGAGGACGACGCGCTGATCGGCATCAAATCGACCGCGCTGTTGTTCGGCGCGCGCACCTATCGGGCGCTGACGGTGTTTTACGCGCTGGCGGTGGTTTTGATCGGCGGCGCACTCGCGCTTGCCGGCGCGGGCTTGCCGGCATGGATCGGACTAGCGGCATTTGCCGTCCATCTGGTCTGGCAGATCCGGCGGCTTGAGATAAGCGATCCCGTTCTGTGCCTGCGGATTTTCAAATCCAACCGCGATGCGGGGTTGCTGTTGTTTGCAGGATTGCTTGCCGACGCGGTGATGCGGGCGGCCTAGTTTCACGCAGCGCTAGTTCCGCGCGATGATCTCGCGCTCGCCCTGATGCACATTCGCCGGATTGAGCAGATCGCCGCGCCGCCGCCGCACCAGAAATTTCGGCCGCCGCGCCCGGATCGCGTTGTGGCGCCGGCGCCGCGCCGCCGGTTCGCGCGCCTCGTCTTCCGGCAATTGCGGAAGCGCGAAGATGTCGCTCCACATCTGCCAGGCGGTCGCGATTTCATCGGGATCGGCACTCACACACAGCGGAATCGTCAATGACGGATCGCGATGAACCAGCACCAGCATCTGGGCGTCATCGATGCCGCGTAACGCAACGCCGAGAAAATCGCGTACGCGCACGCTGACCGCCATCCGCATGCCATGCAGGGCACGACGCAGAACGACGCGTTCGCGATGAAGTTCGATGTTTCGCACCCCGCCGTCGGCGCGGGTATCGTGCGCGTCGAACGAGACGGGCAGAGAGAGTGGGTCGAGCCGCAATGCGCGGCTC
>DATANB010000028.1:0-19607 GCA_036266415.1 Bradyrhizobium sp.
GTAGAGTTCGCGCGCCTGGCCGAGCAGATCGAGGCCCATATTGGCGAGCGCCATATCCTCTTCCAGCATCGGCGCGTGGCCGCACCATTCCGATAGCCGATGCCCCAGAATCAGCGCATCGTCGGCGCGGCGCAGCGCGTACAGCACCAGCGGTGTTTCGGAGACGGTAATGGATGCGACGGCCATGTTCACAACCTGCTTGCGCCAATTTGATCGTCGTCATTGCGAGGAGCGCTTGCGACGAAGCAATCCATTCCTTCTTTACGCGGCGCGATGGATTGCTTCGCTGCGCTCGCAATGACGGTTCACATATGTCCGACTTCCTCGGGAACATCATAGAAGGTCGGATGGCGGTAGATCTTGGATTCCGCCGGCTCGAACATCATGCCCTTCTCGGCCGGATCGGACGCGGTGATCGCGGCGGATGGCACCACCCAGATCGACAGGCCCTCGCCGCGGCGGGTGTAGATGTCGCGCGCGGCCTGCAGCGCCAGCGTCGCATCAGTGGCGTGCAGCGAGCCGACATGCTTATGTGCCAGCCCGTTGCGGCTGCGGATAAAGACTTCCCACAACGGCGTATTCGGCGTCGCCATCATGACCTCCCTTGAATTCGGTGGCGGCTCAAGCCGCGGCCCTGCGGCGCCTGCGTTTCTCGGCATAGGCCGCCGCGGCCTCGCGCACCCACGCGCCTTCATCGTGTGCCTTGCGCCGCGCCGCGAGCCGGTCGCGGTTGCACGGGCCGTTGCCGGCCAGCACCTGCTTGAATTCGTCCCAGTCGATGTCGCTGTATTCCCAATGTCCCGTCGCCGGGTTTTGCTTCATGCCGGGATCTGGAATCGAAAGTCCGAGATATTGCGCCTGCGGCACCGTCGCATCGACGAACTTCTGCCGCAGCTCGTCGTTGGAGAAGCGCTTGATCTTCCATTTCGTCGAGGTGTCGCTGTGCTGGCTCGCATTGTCGGGCGGACCGAACATCATCAGCACCGGCCACCACCATCGGTTCAGCGCATCCTGCGCCATCGCCTTCTGCTCCGCCGAGCCGCGCGCCAGCGTCACCATGATTTCGTAACCCTGCCGCTGGTGAAAGGATTCCTCCTTGCAGACGCGGATCATCGCGCGCGCATAGGGACCGTAGGAACATCGGCACAGCGGAATCTGGTTCATGATCGCGGCGCCGTCGACCAGCCAGCCGATCACGCCGATATCCGCCCAGGTCAGCGTCGGGTAATTGAAGATCGAGGAATACTTGGCCTTGCCTGACAGCATGAGGTCGACCAGTTCCTCGCGCGAGGCGCCGAGCGTTTCGGCGGCGGCGTACAGATAGAGCCCGTGGCCGCATTCGTCCTGCACCTTCGCCAGCAAAGCCGCCTTGCGGCGCAGCGACGGTGCGCGCGTGATCCAGTTGCCTTCCGGCAGCATGCCGACGATTTCGGAATGCGCGTGCTGCGAAATCTGGCGCGTCAGCGTCTTGCGGTAGGCTATCGGCATCCAGTCGTTGGGCTCGATGCGCTCCTCGGCGTCGATGCGCGCCTGAAACTGCGCGGCGCGCGCGGCGTCCTCGATATTGCGGTCTTCGGCTTCCGACGTATTTAGCGCCTGGGTATACATGCGCCGACCTCCCGGGATCGTTGCGATCAGATATATAACAGGAATCTCAGCATGCAATATAATTCTGTAACATATTAATTCCCGAAGCGCCGCGCCAGCCCGGCGCCGGCGGCGGGCAACGGGCCGTTTTCGTTCAACCCCTTGCGATCAAGCCATTTTTCGGACGCCGGCAGCAGCCCCCGGTAGATCTCGCCGCAGAGCCGGCGGGCGGCGCGCCCCGGCCAGTCCTTCGGCAGCAAGGCCGTGGGCAGCAGGGGATCGCGCAACACCACCCGCCGGTAATAATGGATCAGCAAGATACGGGCGGTGAACGCATCGGCGTTCGACAGCCGCTCGCGGCGGCCGATCCGGTCGCGCAAGGGCTCGAAGGTCTTCATGAATTTCAGATAGGCGTCCGCGGTACGATCGAGCGGCCAGCTCGCGCTGAGCAGGCGCCTGCCGCTGTCGTCCTCGGCGGAAACTTCCAGCCGGATCGCGCTTGCGGCTTCTTCGGGAACGGGGACGCCCGATGGCGCGACCCAGACCCCAGGCAGCGGACTGCCAAAGCCGGCATTTTTCAGCGCCTCGCGCGAGGCGTCGCGATCCCAGCCGTTGCCGATCAGCAGGAGCTCGAAACGTCCGGTCCAATCGGTGGCTTGCGGATCATAGATATGTTTGGTCGCGGCATCGAAGGTCTGGCGGCCCTTTTTCACCAGGCGATAGAAGCTGTTGCGGCCGACCTTCTCGCGCTCGAGCCAGCCGTCGGAGGCAAGCCGCGACATCGCCGTTCGCACCACGCCGCTGTCAATGTCCAGCGTCTTGAAAAACTCCAGCAGCGTCCCGAGCCAGACCGAACCGCCGCGCGGGACGATCGCATCGCCGAACACGGTAATGACGATAGAGCCGGTGCGCGAGGGTTCGCGCTTGAGCTGTTCGATGATGCGGGCAAGCGGGTGCGGCATGCAATACGCATAGCGCGTTTTGCGGATTCTCGAAAATACCGGCCTGGAAAGGCGCTGACCTTACCTGGCGGGATCGGGATAGAGCATGCTGCGCCAGCCGCTGCGGTCGAATGGCGCCCACTTGCCCTCCGGCTGCGCAAGCCGATCGGCCACGGCGTAGACCACGGCGGGATGATGGCCCATGCCGCAATGGCTGCTTTCGACCTCGATGCTTTCGGAGGTCGCGGTCGTCTTTTCCATGCAGCCCTGCCAGGCGCAAATGCCATCAGTACGGCTGAAGATCGCGGTGGTTGGCACCGGTGGCGTTTCCGCCAGCGATCCGCCGAACCGCCCATCATTTTCCTCGGCGCGGCGGCCACTCGCCATCTCGTAGACGCGCCAGGCGTTGGTCGCCTTCGGACTGCCCGCGAACGGGCTGCCCAGCGTGATCACCGAGCGGACCCGATCCGGCATCATCTTCGCGAGTTGGCGCGCATAGAGACCACCGAGGCTCCAGCCGACCAGGCTGATCTTCCGCCCATGTGTGTTGCCGAGTTCATGCACGAGATCGACCATGGCGCGCTGCACGCCGTCGCGCAGGCCGAGATTGCGGCCCTGGCGCCAGCCGCTCACCGCGTAACCGCGGTTCTTCAAAAAGCTGCGCAGCGGGCGCGTCGAGGTATCACTGGCGACAAGGCCGGGCAACACCAGCACCGGATGTCCGTCGCCCCTGGGCGCCAGACTGAGAAGCGGCAACGCCCCTAGAAACGCGCCAAGCTCGTGGATCGCCCTTCCCTCCAGGAACATCAGGGTTCTGGACGGCGGCCGCAGCGTCTGGGCAGTGGCGGACATTCTGTTTCCTCTCGGGACCGCAGGCGGTCCAGTCGATCAAATGAAACGCGGCTCAGGCGCTACCCTTCGGCAGCGCCACATCTCTGTAGAGCTATGACACCGATTCCGTCATTCAAGCGCCGGCTATCGGACGGGACAATGAGTCGCCTACGCAAAAGCAGCGCAGTGATTTAAAAGTCACAGCCACCGCAGCAGGAATTCGCCGGTATAGAGCCCGAGGCCGGCAAGACCGCCGATCAACGAGCCGTTGAAGCGGATATATTGCAGGTCCTTGCCGATGTTGATTTCGATCAGCGAAATCAGCTGTCCCATGTCCCAGGCCTTGACCTGATCGGAGATGAAGCTGGAAACCCCGCTTTTCTGGTCGGCGATAAAACTTCTCAGCACGGCAACCAGACCCTGGTTGATTTCGGCGCGCAGTTCGGGATCGCCCGCCAGCGCCTCGCCCGCTCTCATGAACATTCCGGCAAGATGTTGCTGCAGCACTTGGGTTTCGCCGCTGGCGCTGCGCTCGATGAACGAGCGCGCGTTCGACCAGATATTGCGCGCGAGGTCGCCGAGTTCGGGACGCGCCAACAGGTCGCGCTTCAAGCCGGCGATACGATCGGCATAGGCGCGGTCGCTGCCAAGCCGGTCGACGAACGACAGCACCATGCGGTCGAACTCGCCGCGGAACGGATGATTGGTATCGCCGCGAACCTCTTCGAAGAATGCGGTCGCGGACGCGACGATCTTGTTCACCAGAAACCTGTCGGTGCGATAGAGTTTCAACAGCGTCGGCAGCTCAGCGCGGATCTTTTCGCGGATCATCGCCATGGTCTCGGCTTTGGTCAGCGATTCATGCACCGCGCGCAGGATATCGTCGAGCAGCCCCTGATGCCGGCCCTCGGCCACGAAAGCGCGCAGCGTGCCTGCGGCAAGCGGCGCCAGATCGATTTCCTGCAGCTGAGCGGTGATCCGGCGGGTGATGAACCTCATCAGGCCGGAGCTTTCCGTTGCGGTAACCGCCTCGGGCAAAAGGCGCAAGCTGAAGCGGGCGAGATCGTTACTGCGCTTGCGGTCGCGCAGCCAGTCGGCGATGAAGGAGCCGAAATCGACCTGACGCAGCTTGGCCTCCACTGGCGCTGCCTCGAGAAAATGCACCTCGATGAATTCGCCGAGCTTGTCGGCGATGCGCTGCTGGTTGCTCTGGATGATCGCGGTGTGCGGGATCGGCAATCCCAGCGGCCTCCTGAACAGCGCCACCACGGCATACCAGTCGGCGAGGCCACCGATGGTGGCGGCTTCCGCGAACGCGGCGATGAAGCCGAAAGCCGGGTGCACGTGCAGCAGGGCCTTCGCCGTCACGAACAGCGCCAGTGTGCCCGCCAGCACCAGCGTCGCCAGCGCCTTGACGCGCCGCAGCTCGGCCGCGCGCGCGGCATCGCCGGGGGCGTCGATGACGAATGTGGCGGGGACAGTCATGGCGGGCTTTCGGACGAACAGATTTCCTTTGAGGAGCGGCGTCTTCGCCGCGTCTCGAGGGATGAGCCTCATGGTTCGAGACGGCGCAAGTGCGCCTCCTCACCATGAGGGTCTGGACTGATCTATGGGAGTGCGCGTCAAAAAGAAGGCCCGCAACGTGCGGGCCTTCGAACTAACGCATACGCAACAGAACCGAAAGCGATCAGGCGGTCTTGTTGTAGACCTTGGCGAAGTTGTCCTGGGCGGTCTTGGCGCCCTCAGTGACGAGCTTGCTGAGATACTCGGTCGAGGCCTTCGCCCGCGACACCAGCACTTCGCCGCGCGAGCGCAGCATGTCGGACTGGATCTGGACCGCCTCGTTGAGCGACTTGGCGGAAGCCAGTCTGTCGATGCCGGCGAAGAATGCCTCGGCGTCCTGATAGAGCGCATCGGAAATGTTACGGCTGATCTTGGCGGCCTCAGTAACCGAACCGGCAACGGCGGTCTCGATCGCGGCGGTCACCTTCTCCGAACCGGCGTGAAGGTCGGCGGCGCGCACCTTGGCGGTCTCGGTCTGCTTCTTCACGAACTCGCGGGCGGCTTCCGGAACTTCCATGTTCTGGAGCTTGGTGAACGCCTCGGTGACGGGCGCGAAGGCGTCCTTGACGGTGTTCAGCACGGAATTGGTTTCGGTGGTCATTGGGGTCTCTCCATCCTCAGGTTTGAGCTATGGGCTCACCCCGTCCGGATTGGCCCGGGGCAACTCCTATATGGCACGGCCCATGGTGCGATGCAACATCAATGTTGCGTTGCGATATCACGAATACGTGATCGGCCTACAGAATCGGCGGTTAGGGCCACCCGGCTAGTGCTGAACGGCTCCCGGCAGGCCATAGGCCTCCATCTGGGCCCGGACCTGCGCCACATTGTGCCCGAGCACGACGATATCGTGTTTTTTGCCGTCGACGTCCCGGACATGGTCGCGCAGCAGGGCTTCGGCCTTGAAGCCGAGGCTTTCGAACAGCGTGATCGCCGCCTGCTGGTCGACCGTCATCTGCACCGACAGCTTTTCGAGGCCCGCGCCCAGCGCGAGCGCGAACGTCTCCTGCGACAGCGCCCGGCCGACGCCGTGGCCGCGGACGTCCTGCGACACCACCATCCGGATTTCGCCGACATGAGGCGACCAGGAATGCGGATCGCGCACCAGCGTGCCGCAGCCAACCACCGCGCCCGCCTTCACCGCGAGCAGGCTTGTGATCGCGCCGCGCTCGATCTCGTTGATCCAGGCCGACAGCACCTTGGGCTGGCTGATATTTCGCGGCAGAAACAATAGATCGTGGGTCGGAAGTTTTTGCGCGAAGGCGAGTACGGCGGCTTCGTCCGCGCGGGACATCAGGCGGAACTCAATGTCGCCGCCATCGGTCTTGACGTGCCGCGGATAGGAACGGGTTTCACTCATATCGATCTTCCACCTAGCCAGTTGTCCAGTTTCGGCCACAGCCGCTTGATGGCATTGGCGCCGGCGACGAGGCTGACGTGACCGCCCTTGAGCATCACCTCTTCCTTGTCCGACGAGCCGATTTTTTGAATCAGCGGCTTCGCCGCGTCATAGGGAACAATGTGGTCGTGCTCGGCGACCGCATGCAGGATCGGCACCTTGATGTTGGCGATGTTGGCCGCCCGCCCGCCGACCGTCATGGTGTCGTTGTAGAGCTTGTTGTCCCACATCAGGTCCTTGGTGATCGACCGAAAATACTCGCCGGCCAGCGGCAGCGTGTCGGTGGCCCAGCGATCGAACATGCGGTACGACTTGACGTATTCATCATTCCAGATGTTTTCCCACAACTGCACCTGACTCGCGGCGCGTGACGCCGGCCGCAACATCTCGAATGACGAAAGGATCATCTCGGGCGGCACGTTGCCGACGCTGTCGATCAGCCGGTCGACGTCGAAATAGCGCTTGTCCGAGAAATTCTGGAATAGCTTCATCTCGCGGAAATCGACCGGCGTCGTGAAACAGATCAGGTTCTTCATCGGCCCGTCGGCGAAGATCGAGCCGTAGAGCAGCGACAACACGCCGCCGAAGCAATAGCCGATCACTGTGACGTCGGTCTCGCCGGAATCGCGCTGCACTCGGCGCACGCAATCCGGAATGAAGTCGAGAACGTAGTCCTCCATTCGCAGGCTTTTCTCTTCGGGCTTCGGCGCGGTCCAGTCCAGCATGTAGACGTCGTAGCCGCGCTTGAGCAGAAACTCGATGAAGCTCTGGCCTGGAACCATGTCGAGGATGTAGCCGCGGTTGGTAGTCGCCATCACGATCAGGATCGGCACCCGGTAGAGTTCGTCCACGATCGGCCGGTAGTGATAGAGATTCATCGTGCCGCGAACGGCGAGGATATCCTTCGGCGTCGATCCGAGCGAAGGGCCTGACGAGGCGATATATTCGACGCCCTTGATACTGCGCTGGATCGCGCGCTGCACCTCGGACTGGATCCGCTCCGGGATATCAGCCAGATCGAGGCCCGCAGGCGCATTCATTTTTGCTCTCCGCCCGCAGACGGCGGACGCCTGGTCCGCGGCGGCCTGGGCGCAGCCGGATAACCGCCCTCCGGCGCGCCGGCATTGCCGTGGATCTGATGCAGCAGCGCCTTGATCTCGTTCAACTGCCCCTCGATCGACTGCAGCCGCTCGCCCATGCTGACCATCTGCGCCCGGCTCGGCAGATTCATGCTGACGAGGTATTTCTCCATGAGATCGCCGAGCTGCTTTTGTGCGCCCGCGCTGACCCCGCCGACCTGGTTGACGACCTTGCTGAATTCCGGCGACGCCATCGCCTGGTTGGCGAAGGCGTTGAATCCTTTTTCCATCTCGCCGATCATGGTTTGCCAGATCGCGGCCGGATCGTTGCTCTTGTCTGCCATGGGCGTCCTCCAGCATGATCACGAGGGGATCAGAGCCCCGCCGGTTTCGATCATACCACACCGTCGCAACGGAACGGTCAACATCGCCGCAGTCGATTTGCCTGCTTCGGGAGCCTTCTGCGGCGCGAAAAACCGTGTCATAGAGTCGTCATCGCAATGCCATCCGGAGAACAGTCAAGGTGAATGCTCTCGCCCATCAGCCGCCGCAGATCGCCCGCGCCAACGGCATCGACCTTTGTTACGAGATTTTCGGCGACGCCGAGGCGGAGCCGATGATGCTGATCATGGGGCTCGGCGGCCAAATGATCCTTTGGGAGGACGATTTCTGCCGCCAGCTCGCAGGCCGCGGATTTCGCGTCATCCGCTTCGACAATCGCGACATCGGCAAGTCGAGCCACCTCTCCGGCGGCAAGCGCCTGACCGCGATCGAACTGCTCAAGCTGCGGTTCCTGAAGATTCCGGTGCAGGCGCCCTACCGATTGCGCGACATGGCGGAAGACACGGTCGGCCTGATGGACGTGCTTGGCATCAAGTCGGCGCATCTGGTGGGCATGTCGATGGGCGGCATGATCGCCCAGGAAATCGCGATTTCGTATCCGCAGCGGGTGCGCTCGCTCATCTCGATCATGTCGACGACCGGCAATCCAAGAATGCCGCAGCCCACCCGCCAGGCCGCCGCTACCCTGTTAGCGCCGCCGCCGACTACCAAGGAGGAATATTTCGCGCGCCACGCGCAGACCTGGAAGGTCCTGCGCGCCGGCAGCTTCCCGGAAGACGAAGCGCTCGATCGCGCCCGCGCGGAGCGCAACTTCGCGCGCGGCCTCAACCCGGCCGGCGTCGGGCGGCAGTTCCGCGCGGTCCTCGCCTCGGGCAGCCGCAAGGAGCGGCTGCACGCAGTCAAGGCGCCTACTCTCGTGATCCACGGCACGGTCGACCCGCTTGTGCCGCCCGCGCACGGCCAGGACACCGCGGCCTCGATCCCGGGCGCCAAACTGCTGATGATCGAGGGTATGGGGCATGCGTTGCCGATCAGGATGTGGCCGCAGATCATTGACGCGATCGACAAGCATGCACATGCGGCCTCGGCAAAGGCGATGCGTTAGGCGGTGAAAGCAACAAGAGTGGGAGGACGTCATGAAATTGGAAGGCGGATGCTACTGCGGCAAAGTGCGCTATGTGGCCGAGGGCGAGCCGATGATGAAGGCGCAATGCCACTGCCGCGAATGCCAGTACATCACCGGCGGCTCGCCCAACATGTTCATGCTGATGCCGATCGCCGGCTTCCGCTACACCAGGGGAACGCCCAAGCAATTCACCCGCAGCGATCTCGAACGCGCCGTGACGCGGGAATTCTGCCCCGACTGCGGCACGCACCTGCTGACCCGGCGGCCCGGCCTGCCCGCGGCGATTATAAAGGTCGGTACGCTCGACGATCCAGCTCTGTTCGGCGGTCCACAGATGGCGATCTACACCATCGACAAGCAGGCTTTTCATCAAATTACGGAAGGGCTGCCGACTTTCGAGCGGCTACCGAAACGGTAAGGCATCGAGCGGCAGGTGTAACGTCGTCATAAATCTGCCGTCGTCCCTGCGAAAGCAGGGACCCATCACCACCGATGTCAATCAGAAGGCCTCTGCGACATCGCTCAAATCGATGGGCCACGGCGTATGGGTCCCGGCGTTCGCCGGGTCGACATAGGAGATGCCTCAGCCGCCCGCCCAGACGTCGAGCACGTAGCGGTTCTTCGTTCCGAGATCGTCGATCCAGCGCTGACCCGCCTCTGCGTCGCTACCTGAGCGCTCCCGATAAATCGCAACCAGCGCCGCCTTGACGTCCGGCTCCATCTTGCCGCCGTCGCCGCAGACATAGATGATCGCACCCTTTTCGATCAGGCTCCAGACGCGTTCCCTGTGCGTCGCGATCAGGTTCTGCACATAGGTCTTCGGACCCTCGGCGCGGGAAAACGCGGTATGCAGTTCGGTGATGCCGCTGGCGGCGCAAGCCTTCAGCTCCTCGGCGTAGAGATAGTCCTGATCGGGATGACGGCAGCCGAAGAACAGCATGGCGGGGCCGAGTGCGGCGCCTTTTTGCTTCAGCGCGGCGCGCTCCTGCAGGAAGCCGCGGAACGGCGCCAGACCGGTGCCGGGGCCGACCATGATGATCGGCACGCCGGGATCGTCGGGCAGCCGGAAGCCGGCTTTGGTTTCGCGCACCGTGGCGTGGATCGTCTCACTGGGCCGGCGGCCAGCGAGATAATTCGAGCAGGTGCCCTTGTAGATGCCGCGGCCCGAATTCGCGGGGCCCCCGACCACACCGACGGTGACGCTGCAGCGGGAGGGGTCGACCGACGGCGAGGACGAGATCGAGTAATAGCGCGGCGCCAGCAGCGACAGCATTTCCAGATAGGCGTGGAACGGCAATTCGCAGGCCGGATGCTCCTCCAGGAGGTCAAACACCGATTTGCGTTTCGCAAGGATGTCGGCGCGATAATGCTCCGTTGCGGCTGTATCGTCGCCGACATAGGCCAATAGCTTCGGCTTCGTCACCGGACAGCGCGTATGTTCCGACATGATCTGGATCTGCTTGCGGGTCGCGAGCTGCTGCAATTCAACAAAGTCAGTCAACAGCCGCCCGACTGACACCGGCTCTCCAGCCGGCAGTTGGGCGCGGCGGCCTTCGGCGACCTGCAGCCGGATCTGATCGGAGGGCAGAAATCCAAAGCGGCGGGCGACGGAATCCACCAGTGCCGGATCGTTACGTGGCACCACGCTGAGGTGATCGCCGACCCGATAGCTGATATCCGGCGGCAGTTGCACCTCGATATGGCGGGTCGATCTTTCCGACGCGTTGGCGCCCAGCTTGTTATGCAACTCGCTGTTGACCAGCACCTTCATCGGCGAAACGCCGCCGAGCGCCACGATCGCATTGACCGCCGGAGCGGCCACCGGCTCGATCCTGTAAAGCGGCTCGTCCTCGGCGCTGCGGCTGAAGTTGGTATCGACACCAAACTCCTTCACAGCGTGGGGCGCGGCCTTTGCAAACCAGGCCTCGAACTGCCCATCGAGATCGCTGCGGGCGTCGCCTTCGCCGCGCGCATAGACGCTGCGCCCGCCATGCGCAGCCAGTTGCTCGTCGATCAGCCGCGGAATCGATTGATAGGTCGCAGCCCAGTCGCTGTTGCCGCAGCCGAACACGGCGTAGCGCACTTTTGCAAGCGCATCCTTCGGCAAGCCACTGCCAAGCCATTTGACGAATTGCGTGGCGTTGTCGGGCGCAGCCCCGTTGTAGGACGCGCAGAAGATCAGCACGCCGCCCTGCTCCGGCAATTTGCCGGCGAAATCATCCAGCGGCGCCAGCCTGGTGGCAAAACCGTTGACCTCGGCGAGATCGGCGACGCGGGTCGCCAGTTCCTCGGCGGTGCCGAGGTTCGACCCATAAAGCACCAAAAGCGGCGTATTGTGTCCCGGACGGGCGCGCGCGCGCGGCGCAGGTGTCGCGCCCGATGCTGCGGCCGTGGCCGGGCCGGCAAAGGCGCCACGCTCCTTCTCGTTACGCGGGCGCACCTTGATCTTGAATCCGTCAGGCTTGATCGTCAGTGTCTCCTTCAGATGCATCTGGTAGCGATTGACGTCGATCAGCTTGAAGCGCTGCAGGATCATGCCGATCGCCAGCGCCGCCTCATGCATGGCAAAGCCGCGGCCGATGCAGGCGCGCTGGCCGTTACCGAACGGCTTCCAGGCGTTGACGGGACGCGCCGTTTCCGCCTCGCGCGAAAAGTTTTCCGGATCGAACGCGTCGGGGTTCGGTCCCCAGACGCTTGCGTCGCGATGCAATGCCAGCACCAGTACCGTGACAAAAGTGTTCTTCTTGAGCTTGTATTTGCCGCCGATGGTCTCGTCGTTCAGCGGCGAGATGCCATAGGCCGGCGCGGGCGGCCACAGCCGCAGCGCTTCCTTCAGGATCTGCGTGATGTAGGTGAGTTGCGTCACCTGCTGATAGGTCGCCTTCGCATTGATATCGGGTCCGAGCACCCGGTCGACTTCCTGATAGGCCTGCTTGAGAACGTCCGGATGCTTCAGCAGCGCATAGAGCGCGCAGGACAACAGGCCGCTGGTGGTTTCGTGCCCGGCGATCAGGAAGGTATTGATCTGGTAACGGATGTTGACATCATCGAGTTGCTCGCCGGTTGCGCGGTCAACGCCGGTCATCATGGCGGCGAGCATGTCCTTCTTGTCCGCAGCCGCATCGGCGTTCCTGCGACGCTCGGCGACGATCTCATCGACCATCTTGTTCATGAAGGCAACGTCGCCGGCGAGATCGCGCCGCCGCTTCTGCATCCAAAGGCTTTCAAGCGGCAGACCGCGAATCATCATGATGGTTTCGAGCGAGCGCACCAGCGACTCGACGAACGGGTGATAATCGCGCCGGTAGAACGAGTTGAAACGGTAGTCGAATCCGCACAGCCCGATGGTGTCGAGCGTCAGCGCGGTCATGTCGTGAACGACGTCGATTTCCTCGTCGGCGTTCAGCCGCTCCCATTTCTTCACCAGCTGCTCGGCGATATCGACCATGCTCGGGTGGTAGGACTGCATGGCGCGGTTGCCGAACGGCTGCAGCAGGATGTTATGCGCCTTGCTCCAGTTCGGCTCTGACGTATCGGCGGTGAACAGGCCGTCGCCGGCAATCGCGCGCACCCGGCGCAGCGGTCCGCGCACCGCCTTGTCGAAACGCTTCTCATCGCTGAGCTCGTTGACGAGGTCGTGGCCAGAGACGATGACCAGTGGCGCGCCCATCATATCGAGCCAGAAAATCGGCCCCAATTCCCGGGCCAGCCGGGCCAGGTTTTGCACCGGCGCGGTCGAATCCAGCGACAGCATGTTGCCGACCACCGGTTTGGTCGGCGGATGCGGGATCGGGCTCAGTCGGTTGGTCGACGCCATTGCGATAGTTTCTCCTGCCTAATCGAGCCGTAAAGCGAAGCAAATGTCATTCCGGGGCGATGCGAAGCATCGAACCCGGAATCTCAAGATTCCGGGTCTGGTCCTTCGGACCATCCCGGAATGACGAACCCCGTCGCTCCGCTCGCAATGACGCCGCAACACCCTAGCCAAACCGCTTTCTACGCCATTCGATCAGCTTGGCGCTGACCTCGTCCGGCTTTTCCTGCTGCGTCCAATGGCCGCTGCCGCGAACCAGATATTTCTCGAGATCGGGAACGACCTTCTCCATGCCATCGGCTGCTGAGGGCGGCAGCACCGCATCGTACTCGGCCATGATCATCAGCGACGGCACCCGCACGGTGAAGTCGAGCCCGGCCGTGCGCTCCCAGTTGCGGGTCCAGTTACGGTACCAGTTGATGCCACCGGTGAAGCCCGTTTTGGTGAAGGTATCGACGAATACCTGCTTTTCCTCTGGCGACAGGATCGGCACGCGCGGATCGTGCCTGGCGTCGTAATTGGCAATCATCTGCGGGATCGCCAGATTGAGCCGCCGCGATGCGCCGACACCGGCGGTCGGCGGCTCCGCCGGTGGGGTGTCTTTGCGCGGCACAGGCCTACGCATAAGCGCATCAAAGGTCTGTTCAACCCGGCTGTTGAATATCCCGTCGGCTTCGCGCGAGGGGTTTTGAAACTGCACGATATACATGTGCTCGCCGAAGCGCTTGCGCATCAGTTCGATCGGGTCCGCCGGCGCACGGCTACTGTGCGGCGTATTGACGCCGACGACGCCGGCGACCCTGTCGACATGCCGCAGCGCGATCTGCCACACGACAAAGCCGCCCCAGTCATGGCCGACGAAGATCGCCTTGTCGATCCCGAGATCGTCGAGCAGGCCGACGAGATCGCCGGTCAGGTGCTCCATGTCGTAATCCTCGACCGCTTCGGGCCGGTCGGTCGCACCGTAGCCGCGCTGATCCGGCGCGATCACGCGGATGCCGGCCTCGCCCAGCGCCTTGATCTGGTGACGCCAGGAAAACGCGATCTCCGGCCAGCCGTGACAGAGAATGACCGGCGGCTTGTCGGTCTTTGGACCGGCCTCGTAATAGCCCATGCGAATGCCGTTGGTCTTGGCAAACTGCAGCGGCGGCATTTCCATCATTGTTGAACCTATTCGGCAGCGCCCTTGATATCGGCGGCCGGTGGCGCAAATGCCGCTTCAAGGGCCGCGAACTCCCCGGGCAGCATGTCGCAGAGCACCTGGACATGGGGAATGATGTTGGCGCCAGCGATAAAGCCGAAATCCAGCTGGTCGCGATAACTCTGCACGGTGATGTTGAGCGCAAGCCCGTGGACGGCGATCGACACCGGGAAGATGTGCAGCAATTCCGCACCCGCCGCATAAAGCGTCTGGCGCGGTCCGGGCACGTTGGACACCGTGATATTTGCCGCCGGCGGCAGCACGTCCGACAGGCTCGAGCGGCTGTACAGCAGCGCCAGAATCTGGACCACGATCGGCGCACCCAGCATCGAGATGTTGGACATCTGCGGCATCAGCGCCCGCAGCGGATGCGACATTTCCTTGGACTTGCTTGATTGCGCGATGATCGCCTCCAGCCGCGCCTTGGGATCCTCGATATTCGTGGCGATCGAGCAGATCATGCCAAACACCTGATTGTTGGCGTCGGTGTTTCCTTCCTCGCGCAGCGAAATCGGCACCGCGGCCGTCATCGATTTCGCCGGCAGCGCGCCCTGCGCCAGCAGATAGCGCCTGACCACGCCGCTCGAAATCGCCAGCACCACGTCATTGAGCTTGCCGCCGGCCTGCTTGGCAAGCGCCTTCGCACGGCTCAACGAAATCGAAACACCGGCGAAGCTGCGCTCCGATGAAATCGATTTGTTCAGGATGGTCGGCGGCGACAGCATGCTGGCGATGCTGTCGCGCGCTTTCGGATCGGAAATCTTTCCGACCACATCTGAAACGCTCTTCAGCATCGTGGGAATGCTGCCGGCGAACTTCACCGCCGATTCGATCTGGAACATCGCATTATCGAACAGGATCGAGCCGAGATCGCTTTTTCCCGAACGCGGCAGCTCGATGCCCTTGGCCGCTGTCGAGACATCGAATGGCTGGCGCCAGATCTGCTGATAGGAGTCGATCAAATTGGCGGCGATGTCGCGCGGCTCCTGCCCGACCTTTGCCTTGGCCGCCGGCGGCTCGATCTTCCTCGGCACCGGCGTCACATCGTAGATCATGCTGGTCAAGGCCGCGCCCGCGCCGCCGTCGATGCAGGCGTGGTGCATCTTGGAATAAAGACCGATCTCGTTATCTTTCATGCCCTCGAAGACATAGAACTCCCAAAGCGGCCGGGCGCGATTGAGAAGCTTGGCATGCATCCAGCCGACGATGCGCTCAAGCGTGGCGCGGTCGTGGGGCGCCGGAAGACTGCCGCGGAAAATGTGGCGGTCGATATCGAACTGGTCGTCCTCGACCCAGGAGGGATGATCGATGTCGAGCGGCGCCTTTTCCAGCCGCGCTTTCAGGATCGGCGCCACTTGCAGGCGCGAGGCGATCATCGACTTGAAGTCCTCGAAGAAGTCGCCCTTGTAATCCCCGGGCAAACGGAAGATCGCCATGCTTCCGACATGCATCGGCATTTCCGGCGTTTCCAGGTAAAGAAACGACGCGTCCATCGAGGACAGCTTCCTGGATTCACTCATAATTCCCTCCCGCTACAGATCACGCGGCGCCTTGATGGCGCTTCTGGCGTTCAGACAGCCCTCAGGTTCAGGACATTAGAGCGTTTTCGAGCGAAGTGGAAACCGGTTCGCGTGGAGAAAACGCGTCAAAAAGGGATAAAGCCTCGCCTCTGCTTCAATCAGAACCGGGGCTTCAGTCAGGATTGGGCATTTTCCGGAGAGGCATATGCAATGCCAAACGGCCCCGATCGGTCAAATGGCCTGAATTGACCCTCCGCCTGGGCCAAACGATCCGCCACCGCCCACAAGGCAGCCGCGTTCACGCCCAGTCCGACATGACTGGCAAGATGTACCTCGATATTTTCAGCGGTATCGGAGGGTCGCAGCAGGCAGGTTCGCCAGTTCACGATGCCATCGGTGCGTGAATAGATCGACGTGGTCGGAACCGGCAGATCACCCGCGATGGTTTTTCGAAGCTCGGAATTGTCCTCGACCGCTTCGCCCGACAGCGCCTCGTAAAGCCGCGTGGCGTTGGTGGCCCTGACGTCGTTCGCGAACGGGCTTCCCAGCGTCAGGACGTATCGCACCATCTCCGGCGCCTGCAGCGCCAGATCGCGCGCATAAACGCCGCCGAGACTCCATCCGACGATGCTGACCTTGCGGCCGGTCGCGTTGTGAATCTCGGCAAGCCGGTCCCGCAGTGCGGCCCGCAAGCGCGAAACGCCGCCGATGTTGCGGCCCATCCTCCAGGCATAGCTGTCGTAGCCGAGCTCCCGGAGATAGCGCCGCATCGGCGCCATCGACAGATCGCTGGCGAGGAACCCCGGTAACGTCAGCACCGGATGGCCATCGCCCCTCGGGGCGCGCATCAGCAGCGGCGACAACAAAAGACTGGCGTTGAATTCGAATATGCCTCTCGCTTCGGCGAGCAACAGGCCGAGACCCGGCGGATTGAGCCGGTCGGTAGGCTGCGGCTCGTTCCGGTCAGCCTTCATCATTTATTCTTGTCGTTGCCGCGCGCACCGCCGAGGCCAGCCATGGTCACGAACATGTCCTGAAACCGCTCGGCGATCTTCGGATCGAACGTGAACCAGCTTTGCATCAGCGCTTCCGGAGAAACCTTTTCGATGTTGCTCAGCATCTGCTTCTGGAGCTTTTCCATCACCGCGACCTGCATCGGCTGCACATCCGGAAGTCCAAAAAACTGCCGGGCCTCCTGCGGTGTGCAATCAATTTCAACGTTTACCTTCATGGCCACTCCTGACTGCATCTGGCTTGCTAAAGTATCGCCCCGACAGGCCGGGGGACGCAAGCGACCTGACGGCGCGAGGCGAGCCTGGAGCCTTCATTTGGCGGATATGGTCAACCAAAACGTTCGACCGCAAAGGGGCTGGGATCTGCGAATGGCGTCTCGCCGGTCATCATTTCAGCCAGCAGGCGGCCCGTCGCGGGGCCCAGCGTCAGGCCGTGGTGCTGGTGTCCGAAATCGAACCACAACCCGGCATGGCGGGGCGCCTTGCCGATGACCGGCAGCATGTCGGGCAGGCATGGTCGCGCGCCGATCCAGGGCTTTGCATCGACAGCCTCCCCCAGCGGAAACAGGGCGTGAGCCCGCGGCAGCGCACGCTCGAGCTGGATCGGCGTTGGCGGCGCGTCGCGGCGGGCAAACTCCACCCCGGTGGTGAGCCGAATGCCGCGGTTCATCGGCGCCAGCAGATAGCCGAAATCCGAATCGAGTACGGGGTGATGGAGCACGGCATTGCCGCGCGGCGCCAGATGCAGATGGTAGCCGCGCTTGACGCCGAGCGGAATCGAATATCCGAGCGGACGAAACACCAGATCGGACCACGGCCCCAATGCCACCACGGCTTCGCGCGCGACAACCGCGCCATCCGGCCTGGCAATCCGCCATCCGGCGGCGTCTTGTTCGAGCCTTCGCGCATCGCCCACGGCAAAGCGGCCGCCCTTGCGCCTGAATAGCGCCGCATAGGCTTTTGCCAGTGCGCCGGGATCGGGAACGAATGCGGGCGCCGGCAGATAGACCGCCCCGGCGAAATCTCCGGTCAGGTTGGGTTCGCGCGCCGCGATCGCCCCGGTATCGAGAACCTCGCCGGTGACGCCGTACTGCCGCGCGCGTTCGAAATCGGCCGCCGCCGCCGCCAGCGTTGCCTGCGAGCGGAACAGCTTGATCCAGCCGGTTCGCCGCAGCAACTCCGGCACCCCGGCCTCCGCGATCAGCGCCTCATGCTCGATCAGGCTGCGCCGGATCAGGGGCAACTCGGCCATCGCGCTGTGCATCGCCCGCTCCGGCGAGGACGCGAGAAAGTAGCGCATCAGCCAGGGCAGGAAGGTCGGCAGGTCGGCAGGTCGGTAGCGCACCTGCGGCGCACGATTCATCGCATATTGCAGGATCAGGCCGAAATCCCGGGGAAACATATAGGGGAATACCGAGGCGCACTCGATCAGTCCGGCGTTTCCGAAGCTGGTTTCCTCGCCGGCAAGTTCGTGCCGGTCGACCAGGATCACGTCCCTGCCCCGCTGCTGCAGGTGCAGGGCGGCGTCGACCCCGACCATGCCGGCGCCCAAGACGAGAACATCGGCCCTGAGTTCCGCCATCCGGCACTCCGAAAGTTGAAGGTTGCGGGCTTGCTCCCGCTGCCTACACTGAAGCTAGTAGCTACGGTATCGCCGCGCAAACCCGGCTGAGTTTTAAGGAAATCGCGCTTGCGCGGCGGCCAAACTCTGGCAACATGGATCGGCAACGGCTGTCGATACTGAAAAAATGAACAGCGCGCCACAGCGGAGAACGTGAACAATGTCGGTACGTCAGACCCTGCTTGCCGCGACCACCGTCACAATCGCCATTTTTGCGATGTCGCCGGCTTCAAGCCAAACCCTGCGCTATGCCAACCAGGGCGACCTCAAATCGCTCGATCCCTACACACTCAACGAAAGCACCACCCATGCGCATCTCGGACAGGTCTATGAAGGCCTGGTCGCGCGCGACAAAGACCTGAAGATCATTCCGGCGCTGGCCGAAAGCTGGGAAACACCGGAGCCCACCCGTTGGCGCTTCCACCTGCGCAAGGGAGTCAAATTCCAGAACGGCGATTCTTTCACCGCCGACGACGTGGTGTTCTCGGCAGAGCGCGTTCGCGCCAAAGGGTCGAACCTGCAATCTTATGTTCCCGCCGATGCGAAGGTCGTCAAGGTCGATGACTACACCGTTGATTTCATCCTGGCGTCGCCAAATCCCATTCTGAATTCGCTGTGGAATACCTGGTACATCATGGACAAGAAGTGGTGCGAGGACAACAACGCGATGGCCCCGACGCCAGCAGCGGCAACCTCGCCGAGTTTTGCTTCGCTTCATGCCAACGGCACCGGCGCCTTCAGCATCGAGAGTCATCAGCCCGGCGTAAAAACCGTGTTCAAGGTAAACCCGAACTGGTGGAAGAAGCCCGAACACAATTTGAAAGAGATCATTTTCACCCCGATTGCCTCGGATGCGACGCGGGTTGCCGCTTTGCTTTCGGGTGAGGTCGATGTCATCGAGCCTGTTCCGATCCAGGATATATCGCGCGTCGATGCGAGTCCGAACGCGCAAGTGCTGAAAGGGCCGGAAATTCGCACCATCTTTCTCGGCATGGACCAGGTGCGCGACGAACTGCTCTACTCGAACGTCAAGGGCAAGAACCCCTTCAAGGACGTCCGCGTCCGCGAAGCATTTTTCAAGGCGATCGATGTCGAGTTGATCAAGACCCGCGTGATGCGCGGCCTATCGACCCCGTCAGCGCTGATGGTCGCGCCGCAGGTTTTCAAGCTCTCCGGCGACTTCACTCGTCCGAAATTCGATCCCGACGGGGCCAAGAAGCTTTTGACCGAAGCCGGCTATCCCGATGGCTTTGAGGTCACGATGGATTGCCCGAACGACCGCTATGTCAATGATGCCGCGATCTGCCAGGCGGTGGTTGGCATGCTGGCCCGCATTGGCGTCAAGATTAACCTGCTGGCGCAACCGAAGCAGCAGTATTTCGCCAAGGTACTCAAGCCCGGTGGTTACCAGACCTCATTCTATTTGCTCGGCTGGACGCCCGGCACGCTCGACTCCCACAACGTGCTCTACGACATCATGGGTTGCCGCGACGACCCGAAATCCAGCCGCGGCGAGGCCAACCTCGCCGGCTACTGCAACAAGAAGCTCGACGAACTCGCCGATCAGGTG
>DATANB010000029.1:0-7984 GCA_036266415.1 Bradyrhizobium sp.
TGTCGACCGGGAACTCCTCGATCGGGGAGACGAACTGGATGCCGGCGTTGTTCACGAGGATATCGACCGCGCCGAAGGTCTTCTCGCCGAGCGCGATCATGCCGGCGATTTCGGGGGGCTTGCTCATGTCGGCGGGCGAATGAATCGCCTTGACCTTGAAGTCGGTCTCGATGCCGGTGCGCTCCTTTTCGATGTCGGCCGGCATCCCCATGCCGTTGAGAACAATATTGGCGCCGGCGCCAGCAAAGGCGCGCGCATACGCCAGACCGATGCCGCTGGTCGAGCCGGTCACAACCGCCGTCTTGCCTGTCAACGTACCCATTCATTCACTCCTGCTTTGCCGTCGGCGGCTCGGTGCCGTCCCCCGTGAGATCGTAGGTCATCATGGATTCGCCGGATTGCGGCCGCTCAAGCCAGTCCTTGTGGCGCATCGACAGATGAACGTCACGCTCGCCCGCGCCCCAGTGCTCGACCATGCCGATGTGCGAAAAATCATAATCCTTGTAGTTGGATTCGTAGTTCTTGCTGCGGTAGATCAGGTGCACCACCGTGACGGTGTTCTCCTTGGCCGCCCGGCACAGAATTTGGACCGACGGGTCGTTCCTCAAATAGTCGGGCAGCTTGCCCATCAGATCGCGCAGCGCCTTGCGGGCGTTGTGGACCTGCCTGTTCTTGTCGGTATTCATCCTCGTGCGGCTTGAAAAGCGGATGTCCTTTTCGCGCTCGGCGGCTTCCATGAGAGATACCGGCAGCGGTCCGCGCGCGCTGAAAAGGTCGATCTGGAAGATCAGCAGGTCGTTGTCGATTTCCGCATCCAGCACATAATCGAGCGGCGTGTTGGAGGCGATGCCGCCGTCCCAGAAATGCTCGCCTTCGATTTCGATGGAAGGAAAGCCCGGCGGCAACGCGCCGGACGCCATGATATGTTCCGGCCCGATTTTCTTGCCCTGTTTCCTGAACTCGAAATTGTCGAAATATTTGAAGTTGCCTGAAGTCACGCTCACCGCGCCGACGCTCAGCCGGGTCTTCAGATCGTTGATCCGGTCGAAATCAACCAGCCGCTCCAGCGTGGCGCGAAGCGGCGCGGTGTCGTAATAGCTCTGCGCCTGCGGGCTGCCCTGCGGCCAAAGCGGAGCCGGCGGGAAACGCGGCCGGAAAAAACCGGGGACGCCGAAGGTAGCGATCAACGCGGCGCTGGCCTCGTTGAACAGGGTGCGGCCGCCATCGCCGGGCGCGATCGGCCTCCAGGGCACCGGCGCCGAAACCATGTCCCAGAATTCCTTGAGCCGCTCCACGCGCTTTTCGGGCGGATTGCCGGCGATGATCGCGGCGTTGACGGCGCCGATCGAAATACCGGCAATCCATTCCGGCTCGAAATCACAATGACACAACGCCTGATAGGCGCCGGCCTGATAGGAGCCGAGCGCGCCGCCGCCCTGCAAGACCATCACGCGCTGCGCCTTCGCAGGTGTCCTTGCTGACGCCGGGCTGGAATTATCGGTCATGTCGGTCGATCGATTGTGAAAAATGCAATCGCACCGTGGCGTCAGTTCGCGATGGCGTCAATTGGCGAGGCCGTGAACGGCGATCACGCCGAGTTTATCGCGGGTCCGACGACGCAAGAATCAGCGTCCAGAACACCTTGTATTTGGTATTTGGCGCATAGCTGGCCGCGATGCCTAATTTTGTGACACCGTTTTTCAACATGTTGGCCCGGTGCGGGGGCGAGTCGCGCCAGCCTGAAAATGCCTCGGCCAGGGTATGGTACCCCGCCGACACATTCTCCACTGCCAGCGACGCGGGATAGCCGGACGAGTTCAGGCGTTTCGCCAGCGGCGCCTTGACGTCATGGTCGAGCTTGTTCTGGCTTGCCATCGCCTGCGACTGCTGCTCGGCGAGCTTCATCAGTTCGGGGTCGACCACCAGCTCGCCGAGGCCGTTGTTCTGCCGGTAGAGCGAAATCATCGAGGCGGCCGCCTGCGAATCGAGCCTGGCGCCGTCATTGGCCATGCTGACATACATGCTGGGCTGCTCGAGCGGGGCCTCCGCCGCGCAGCCCGAAAGCGCCAAAAGCCCGAGAATCGCGACCACCGCGCGCATGACTAGGAATACCCCCAATTTGCGTTGGCGGTTGTTGCATACCAACCATGGCTGAATGGTGAACGGGCACGCTTTTCGCCGCCATTCCGGGGCGAGGCGGGAGCCTCGAACCCGGAATCCAGAGGTAACCGGAACGAGATTCCGGGTTCGCGCTCGCGCGCGCCCCGGAATGACGGACAAATCCTACAACGTCTTCAGCGTATGGATGCCGCATTCCGTCTTGGCTCTGCCGCGCCAGCGGCCCGCGCGCGCGTTTTCATCGGGCGAGGTCCGGCTGGTACAGGGCATGCACCCGACTGACAGGTAACCCGACGCAACAAGCGGATGCGGCGGCAGGTTTGCGCCCCTGTAGATGGCCTCGATTTCATCGCGCGAAACATTCGCAAAAGGATTGAATTTCAGCCTGGCGCCATCAAGCTCGACGACGGGAATGTCGGCCCGCAGGCCGCCCTGAAAACGCTTGCGCCCGTTGATCCAGGCGCTGAACGGCGCCAACGCGCGCTTAAGCGGTTCGACTTTTCGAATGCGGCAACAGGCATCGGGATCGGAGAACCACAATTCGCGATTGGAATCCTCGCGCTTGAGCGTCTCCTCCGACGGCTTGACCGAACGGACATCGCTCAAGCCGAGCATCGCGGTCAGGCTGTCGCGATAGGCCAGCGTCTCCTCGAACAGCCATCCGGTGTCGAGAAAGATCACTGGAATGGCGGGATCGACATCGGCCACGACCTTGAGCAGCGCGGCCGATTCGGTGCCGAACGAGGAGACCAGCGCGAGACGCTCGCGGCCGACGGCCTTTAACGCGGCTGCAATCACCTGCGCCGGTGACGCGTCGCGAAGCGCGCGATCGAGCTCGCCTGCCGGCGGCAGATCGGTTGCCAGCTTTTGCGGCGACACCTGATGTGCAAGCGCATTCACCGGCTGGCACCCTCCGAATGGCGCGACAACATCCGCCGGTGCAGCGCCGTGATGCGGCCATCGCCGGTCGGCTGATAGAACACCGAGTAGCGCTTGACGGTATTGGCAAACGCCTCCGCATCGCCAGGCTTTTTCACCTCGAACGAATCAAACCCCGCGCGCAGCATGAACATGAACTGGTCGCGCAGCACCTGGCCGGTGGCGCGCAATTCGCCGCGATAGAAGTAGCGTTCCCGCAGCAGCCGGGCCTGGCTGTAGGCGCGGCCGTCGCGGAAGGTCGGAAACACCAGCGCGACCACCGCGAGCCGGCCGAGGCGGGGCACGAGATCGTCGACGTCGCGATTGTTCGGCCAGATCACGCCCGTCCGCCCCAAACGCCGCAAAAGGCCCTCCGGGTCTTCAAGCAGGCGAGCGGCGGAAACCAGAATGGCGCCGTCGCCGGGGATCTCGGCGTCGTCGGCGACATGGACAAACTCGTCGCCGGTTATTCTTCCGTTCTTAACGAGCGGCATAGACCCGCTCCCTGAAGGGCTCGACACCCAGCCGCTTCACCGTATCGACGAAAAGCTCGTCGGGACGGGTACGCAGCGCGAGATAGGCTTCGACAATATCCTCGACCACGTCGGCGACTTCGCCATAGCGAACGGCCGGCCCGATCAGGGCGCCGACCTCGGCATTCTCGTCGGCGCGGCCGCCGATCGTGATCTGATAAAACTCCTCGCCGTTCTTCTCGACACCGAGAATGCCGATGTGGCCGACGTGATGGTGGCCGCAGGCGTTGATGCAGCCGGAGATATTGATGTGCAGCCGCCCTATCAGGTTGGCGGTGTGATGATTGGCGAAGCGCCGCGTCAGTTCCTGCGCGATCGGGATCGAACGCGCGTTGGCGAGCGAGCAATAATCCAGCCCCGGGCAGGCGATGATGTCGGAGATCAGATTGATGTTCGGCGTCGCCAACCCGATCTTGTCCAGCGCCTTCCAGAGCGCCGGCAGGTCGCGCCGTGCGACATGCGGCAGCGCGAGGTTCTGCTCGTGGCCGACGCGAATTTCGCCAAAGGAATATTTGTCGGCGAGATCGGCCACCGCGTCCATCTGATCGGCGGTGGCATCACCGGGCGGTCCGCCCACCGGCTTCAGCGACAGCGTCACGATCGAATAGCCCTGCACCTTGTGCAGCGCCACCGAATTGCTGCGCCAGGCCTCGAAATCCGGGTCGTGCGCCGCCTTCTTCAATTCCTCCGACATATGCGGCAACTTCTCGTACGCCGGATAGGTGAAGCGCGAACGGATATCCTCGATGACGGCGTCCTCCAGCGTCAGCGCGCTGTCGCGCATCTGCAGCCATTCGTCTTCGACCTCCTGGGCGAATTTCTCGATGCCGAGCTCGTGCACCAGAATCTTGATGCGCGCCTTGTAGATGTTGTCGCGGCGGCCGTACTGATTGTAGACGCGCAGGATCGCCTCGACATAGCTCAGCAGATCGCGGCCAGCCACGTACGGCTTAATCGTCTTGCCGATGAACGGAGTGCGGCCGAGCCCGCCGCCGACCAGAACCTCGAAGCCGGTTTCGCCTTCGGCGTTCTTGTGCAGGCGCAGACCGATGTCGTGAACCTTGATCGCGGCACGATCATGCGCCGAGGCGGTGATCGCGAATTTGAATTTGCGCGGCAGGAACGAGAATTCCGGATGCAGCGTCGTGTACTGCCGCAGCAGCTCCGACCAGATCCGGGGATCTTCGATCTCGCCGGGCGCCACGCCGGCCCATTGATCCGAGGTGACGTTGCGTGTGTTGTTGCCCGACGTCTGCATGGCGTGAATGCCGACCTCGGCAAGATCGGCCAGCGCATCCGGCAGTTCGGCGAGCTTGATCCAGTTGAACTGGATGTTCTGCCGGGTCGTGAAATGTCCGTAGCCGCGGTCGTAGCGCCGCGCCACATGCGCCAGCCGCCGCAATTGCTTCGACGACAGCGTGCCGTAGGGAATCGCCACGCGGAACATATAGGCGTGCAGCTGCAGATAGACGCCGTTCTGCAGCCGCAGCATCTTGAATTCGTCCTCGGTGAGTTCGCCGGACAGCCGGCGCTTCACCTGGTCGCGAAATTCCTCAACGCGCTCGTTGATGATCGTGCGGTCGAGTTCGTCATACGCGTACATGATGAGCAGACCTTACGCCAAAACCGGCACATCGATGGTGACGCCCCGGAATCGGATGTGTTCTCGCAGATTGCCCGGCTTGATCTTGCCGGAGTCCTTGACCTCGACCGGCGCGATATAGGCGCCGACCGCGCCGACATCGTCGGCGACGGATTCGGCCAGCAGCGCCCGGGCCTCCTCGGAGGTGCGAACGATCGCGGCATCCGACAGGTTCGCCGACCAGCCCCGCTGGGCGGTGCGGTAGATCACGATACCGTCCCAGGTGCGGTTGGCGGTCACCACCGACGGGCCGGAAATTCTGATTTTTTTCTGTTCGAGCGGAGAGGTCATTCGGCAGCCTCCAGCAGTTTGGAGATCACTTGATCGAGATTTGAATGGCGCCACGGCGCGGAATGCGCGACCACGTCGCCGATGATGAGAATGGCAGGGCCGCCGTCGATCTGTTCGACCAGATCGGGCAATCGCTCGAGCGTTCCGACGACCGCCTGCGCATCCGGCCGCGTCACGCGCGCGAACACACCGACCGGCGTTTGCGGCGAGCGTCCAGCGGCCAGCAGACCTGATCGGACCGATGGCGCCGCGGTCATTCCCATATAGACGACCACAGTCATTTTCGCGTCGGTCAGAACCGACCAGTCGACGGCTTCCGCATCACGGGCCTTGTGCGCGGTGAGGAAGGTGATGCGCAGCGCCTCATGCCGGAAGGTGAGCGGAACTTCGAATTGTGCCGATGCGCCGAGGCCCGCGGTGATTCCGGGAATGACCGAATAGGCGACGCCCGCCTGCCGCAGTGCCTCGATTTCCTCGCCACCGCGGCCGAACACGAGGGGATCGCCGCCCTTGAGGCGCACCGCCCGCTGCCCCGACTTCGCCGCCTCGATCAACAGTCTGTTGATGGCGTCCTGGCCGATGCCGGACTTGCCGACGCGGCGGCCAACGGGAATACGCGAAGCGTCGCGGCGCGCGCGATCGAGAATCTCCGGTGAGACCAATTCGTCATGAAAAATAATGTCGGCGTCCTGCAACGCGCGCAGCGCCTTGATGGTGAGCAGATCCGGATCGCCCGGACCGGCGCCCACCAGCGTCACGCTGCCCTCTGCCTTGCCAGAGGCCAACGAACCGGCGTTGGCCATGTCTTTCAGGGCCGCTTCTGCTTCATCCGCGCGGCCGGCCAGAACCAGCGCGCCGATCGGGCCGTCGACGACGCGCTCCCAGAAGCGGCGGCGCAGTGGAAAGCCGGGAATGCGGCCGTGGATCGTCTTGCGCCAGCGACCGATGAATCCGGCGAGATCGCCGATGCGCGCCGGCAGAACGGCCTCAATGCGCTCACGCACGCGGCGTGCCACGACTGGCGATGATCCGCCGGTGCCGACGGCGACGATCACATCACCGCGATCGACGATGGCCGGGAAAATAAAGGTCGAATGCGTGAGGTCGTCCATGACGTTCACGGGCAGACCCACGGCTTTTGCCCGCGCCGACATTGCAGGTCCGACGTCGCTGGCGCCCGCGCAGAGGATCGCGATGACACCCGTGAGATCGGCGGCAAGAGGATCGCCCTCGGCGAGTTCGACCCGCGCGGCGTCGGCGGGCTCGAGACTGCTCACATCGTGATGGCCATCGGTTGCGTACCAGCGAACGCGCGCGCCCGCCGCTGCGAGCACGCGCAGTTTCGCGCGCGCCAGATCGCCGGCACCAGCCAGCAGCACCGGACCGGCGTGCAGATCGAGAAATACCGGCAGAAATCGCATGCGCTACTCGCTTCCCCAAGTTGAGGGGTTGACGGGAATTATTTTCTATATATGTCTCATTCAATGCCAGCAAAGAGAAAATTATTTCTTCTCTACTGCAGTGCAACTATAGAATTTCCGCCTGCAGAGTCCAAGGTCCAGAGATGCATCTTCTCGACAGCGATCAAGCAAAAGACCGGCTGGTTTGGACCGGCGCGCCCCGGGCCTCCCTTGCCCGGAAAATTTCGTCCGACGCGCGCCGCCATGAGCCCGCCATGGATCACCTCGATGCGCTCGAAGCACAGAGCATCTACATTTTCAGAGAAGCCTTCGCCCGGCTCAGGAAGCTCGCGCTGTTATGGTCGCTGGGTAAGGATTCCAACGTCATGATCTGGCTGGCGCGCAAGGCGTTTTTCGGCCGCGTGCCGTTCCCTGCATTGCATGTCGATACCGGCAAGAAATTCGCCGAGATGTACGCATTTCGCGATCGCTACGCGCGGGAATGGGAGCTCGATCTCAAGATCGAACCCTGCCCGCCGCTGGAGACCATCGATCCGACCTTGCCGCCGGCGGCGCGCTCCGCCGCACGCAAGACGGAAGGATTGAAACTCGCGCTCGCCAAATACGGCTTTGACGGCTTGATCGCGGGCATTCGCCGCGACGAGGAAGCCACACGCGCCAAGGAGCGGGTGTTCTCGCCGCGCGGCACCGAAGGCGGATGGGACGTGCGCGATCAGCCGCCGGAATTCTGGGACCAGTTCAACGCCTCGCCGCCTCCCGGCGCGCATTTGCGCGTTCACCCGATCCTGCATTGGACCGAAGCCGACATCTGGGCCTACACAAGGCGCGAAAACATCCCGATCATCCCGCTTTATCTCGCCAGGGACGGCAAGCGCTATCGCTCGCTGGGCGATCAGGACATCACCAATCCCGTGGCATCGACCGCCTCCAGCATCGAGGAGATCCTTGTCGAGCTCGACGGCACCAGAGTGCCCGAACGCGCCGGCCGCGCGCTCGATCACGAGACCGAGGATGCGTTCGAGCGGCTGCGTGTCGCCGGTTACCTCTGACGGACATTTGGT
>DATANB010000030.1:0-4095 GCA_036266415.1 Bradyrhizobium sp.
CAGCCTGCCGAAGATCATGTGGCGGCATCTGATGCCGAACACGATTGCCCCTCTGATCGTGCAAGGCACCTATGTCTGCGCTTCCGCCATTCTGACCGAAGCGATCCTGTCGTTCCTCGGCGCCGGCATCAGCCCGGAGACGCCGACCTGGGGCAACATCATGGCAGAGGGCCGCGCCTATTTTCAGATAAAACCGTCACTGATCTTCTGGCCGGGATTGCTGCTGTCGATCGCGATCCTCAGCGTCAACCTGATCGGCGACGCCGCGCGCGACGCGCTCGATCCCCGCATGAAACAGCGGGAGGGCGGCAAGTGACGGCTTCACCGCGTCATTGCGAGCCAACGGGTCGGCGCAAAGCGCCGCCCAATGACAGGCTCCGCGAAGCAATCCATGGTAGCTACGCGGCAACGAAAAATGGATTGCTTTGTCGCTTCGCTCCTCGCAATGACGGTGAGAGAGCGATGACATGACAAGCGTCGTTCTCGACATCGACAATCTCGTGGTCGGCCTCGGCAAGAATCCCCGCAACGAGCGCATCATCGACGGCGTCTCGTTGCAGGTCCGCCAAGGCGAGACGCTATGCCTGGTCGGCGAAAGCGGATCGGGAAAATCCGTGACAGCGTTGACGGTGATGGGACTATTGCAAAAGGGCTCGCTGGTGCCATCCGGCGGCAGCCTCAAACTGGTCGGCGAGGAACTTCTCACCGCCAGCGACCGGCGCCTGCGGCAGTTGCGCGCCACCACCATGGCGATGATTTTTCAGGAGCCGATGACGGCGCTCAATCCGGTGGTGCCGGTCGGCCGCCAGATCGACGAGGTGCTGCGCGTCCATACCGACCTCGACGCGCGCGCCCGGCGCAAGCACATTCTTGCGATGATGGAGCAGGTGCGGCTGCCCGAGATCGAACGCATTTTCGCGTCCTATCCGCATCGGCTGTCGGGTGGCCAGCGCCAGCGCATCATGATCGCGATGGCGCTGGTGCTCGAACCAAAGCTATTGATCGCCGATGAGCCGACCACGGCGCTCGACGTCACCACACAAAAGCAGATTCTCACGCTGATCCGCGATCTGCAGAGGGATCACGGCACCGCCGTGCTGTTCATTACCCACGACATGGGCGTGGTCGCGGAGATCGCCGATCGCGTCGCTGTGATGCGCCAGGGGCGGCTGGTCGAGACCGGAACGCTCAACGCCATCCTGTGCAATCCCGTCATGGAATATACCCGCAACCTGCTTTCGGCGGTGCCGAGCCTGGTGCCGCGCAGGCCGCGCGCTGACAGCACCGAACCGGTGGTGCTGGAGGCCAACCAGCTCGGCAAGGTCTATCGCGAGCGCTCTTTCTTTGGCCGCGTCCGCGAAGTGGCGGCGGCCCAAGATGTCACGCTTACCCTGCACAAGGGCCGTACCCTCGGCATCGTCGGCGAAAGCGGCTCAGGCAAATCGACGGTGGCGCGCTGCATCGTCCGGCTGATCGATCCGACCTCCGGCGGCATTCGCCTCGCCGGGCGCGAAATCTCCGAACTGCCGCGCCGGCTGTTGCAACCGCACCGCAAGAAGATCCAGATCATTTTCCAGGACCCCTATCGTTCGCTCAACCCCCGCATTACCGTCGGCGAGAGCATCGCCGAAGGTCCTGTCAATTACGGCATGCCGCGCGACGAGGCGCTGGAAAAGGCGCGCGAGCTGCTGGAACTGGTCGATCTGCCCGTCGATGCCATCTCGCGCTATCCGCACCAGTTTTCGGGTGGCCAGCGCCAGCGCATCGCCATCGCGCGTGCGCTGGCGCTCGATCCGGACGTGCTGGTGGCGGACGAGGCGGTTTCGGCGCTGGATGTCTCGGTGCAGGCGCAGGTGCTGGAGTTGCTCGACGAAATCCAGACCCGGCTCGGCATCGCGCTGTTGTTCATCACCCACGATCTGCGCGTGGCGGCGCAAATCTGCGACGACGTCGCTGTGATGCAGCACGGCCGCATCGTCGAACAGGGACCGGCGGCGCAAGTCCTGACAAATCCGCAGCAGGCCTATACGCGGCAGCTGCTTGACGCCGCCCCCGGGCGGGGGTGGGATTTTGCGAATTTCCGACCGGTCGCGCTGGCTGGGGCCGCATCGACGTAATTAAGCCGTCATTGCGAGGAGCGAAGCGACGAAGCAATCCAGCTTTTCGCCGGTCGCGCTAAAATATGGATTGCTCACATGGGGAATGTGTGTGTCAAGGATTGGCAGTCACCTTTTTGTTTGACTGCTGCCAGCTCTTCGTCCCGACCGCGTGCTGTGCAGGATGGCGCGCGCAGATCAAGTCAAGGCCGGCCCCATTGGGGCCGCCGCGCAGCGGCTTGGCCTTGAGTTGAGCGAGCACGCCATCATGCTTGGTCGGTCGGGCTCGATGGGGGCTCCTCGTGTTGGTGGTTCGGTCAGGGCATCTGCAATCCTCGCATTTGCGATCCAAGGTTCGAGCCGGTTCGGCGATCTGGGTTGCTTGCCAGATCAAACTCACATTCGGTCGTCGCGCGAGGCGACTGCACCAAGATTCCGCTTGCGGCGGGCAGGCTCGAGAGGACGAGGCCATTCTTCGTTGCGGCGTTTGAAGCCATGCAATCCATCGGTTCGTCCACCCGGATCTTCCGAGGCTGATCGGGCCTCGGCAGATGGGTTATGGTTCTTTCGTCGCGCGCGGGCGGCGAAGCACGCCGCTCGGTGCGGTCGAGGATCAGGCGGCGGGCTTCATCACGGCCCCCTCGATGACGACGCCCTGGGTGACATACTTCCACAATGCCACGAGAAGCTTGCGCGCCAGCGCCACGATCGCGCGCTTGCGGCCTCGTGGGCTTCGCTCCTTGAACCAGCGCGTCAGGGTCGACTGCGGCTGGTGACGTATCCAGAGCCAGGCGAACTGGATCATCGTGGTCCGCAGCCTTGGATTGCCGGCCTTCGACACGCCTTGCTCGTGCCGGATGCCTCCGCTTTGCCAGGGTGTCGCCGCAAGGCCCGCATAGGCGGCGACCTGGCGGCGGTTGGAGAACTGCCGGTAGAACGCCTCCGACCAGAGCACGGCAGCGAAGTTGGCGCCCATTCCCTTCAAGGCGAGCAGCATCGTGACCACGTCCGGCGCGGCCTCTTCGCTTGCAGGCTTTCTCGCCGCCGCCAGCAGGGCATCCCGCTCGGTCTCGACCGCTTCGATCTGTTCCAGAAGCAGTTCGATCCGATCGAGTTCGCGGCCGATCTGCGCCTTCAAATGCGACGGCAGCTCCCGCCGGTCGCCCGTGCGCAAGGCCTCAAGCCGCGCCCGCCGATCGCGCCGCAGCGGCTCGTAACCGGATATCCCCTGCGCGAACAGAAGACCCTTGATCCGGTTCACATGCGTGATGCGCTCGGCGATCAAGCTCCGTCGTTCGCGACAAATCCGCCGCCGATCCTCCTCTTCAGGCGAGGGCGCAACGACCATCGCACAGACCCGTGGTTCGCCGCGCTTGTAGGCGAGCAGCGCCCGCAGCAGCGTCTCCCCGTCAAGCCGGTCCGTCTTGGCGTGCCTGCGACGCCGCGGCGTCGCGATCGAGGCGGGATCGACCACATGGCTCTCAATGCCGTTCTGTTGCAGAACACGGTGCAGCCAGAACCCGTCCAGCCCAGCTTCCTGGATCGTGATGATCGGATAGCTCTCGCCGGTTCTGGCCTCCGCCTTGCGCCTGAGGTCTGCGAACAGCCGCATCAAGCCGGCAACATCGCCGGCCGTGACGCTATGCTTGGACATCTTCTCGCCTTTGCCAGGCGAAAGCGACGTTATCAGCCAATTCGAACGACTCAGTTCCAACGACACAAAAACTGCGCCAAACTGCGTGCGGATAGCGGTCGGTCCGTCGGAAGGATGATCGAGCAACATCGTTGTCTCCAGGTTGAGTGGTTTTGCAACCTCAGTCTGGCTTCAGACTTGGTCGCTATCCACTCCCCATGGAATCTTCGTCGCTTCGCTCCTGGCAATGACGAAAAAATAAGACGCCCCAGTTCATTAACGGCTTTAGCCATATTTCCAAATGAGTGCCGCCTGTATGCTGCCGCGGCCTACGAACTGCGCTATACTTGCCCGGTGCCGAGACCA
>DATANB010000031.1:0-2572 GCA_036266415.1 Bradyrhizobium sp.
AGAACCACCGCAACAAGCAGCTGGTAGGGATTGGAGGATTCGAGCTCGGTTGTCGGCGAGGGGTTCTCCTCGGCTAAGCGGCGGAAAAATTCGAAGACCTGATCGCGGTTCATCGAAGATCGTCCAAGGCATTGCCAAGGCGCGACAGGGCCTCTGCGAATTCATTGGCCGGCAGTGCGAAGCCGATGCGAAAATGATCCGGCATTTCGAACCAGCGGCCGGGAACGACCGCAGCGTCATAACGCTCGCGCAGATGATCATCGAGACGCTGGGTGTCGCCTCCGGCCCAGAGCGGGAATGCAGTGACACCATGTACCGCCGGTGCGCATTCTATGTCGTCTCGCCGCGAAACGAAGTCGTTGAAACGGCTGCGGTTGCGCTCGAGCAGCGCCGGATTGTCGCCGATCAGCTCGTCGATCCGGTCGAATGCAATGCAGGCAAGCCGCTCCGCCTGGTGCGCCTGGTTGACTCCGAACAGGTCGTTGAGCCGCCACATTCGTTCGGTGAGCTCCGGCTCGGCCAGGATCCAGCCGCAGCGGAGTCCGCTGAGACCATATACCTTGGTGAGGCTGTTGGTGCACACGAACTGAGGCCCAAGGCGGAAGGCAGTGGTCGCGCCGGCGGCATCGAGATAGACCTCGTCGATCAAGATGCGCGCGCCCACCTTGGCCGCCAGCTGCCCTAGTGCGCGCAAATCGGCTTCTTGGGTCAGGTTGCCGCTGGGATTGTGAAGGTTGGTGATCACTATCAGGCGAGTCTTCGGAGTAAGCTGCTTTTCGACTGTGGTCGGATCGAGACGGAATGCGTCCGACGGATTGCGTTCAAACCGCCGAATGCTCGCTCCCAGGAAGCTCGCAGCGCCGAGGATCGGATCATAGCTCGGCTGCTCAATCAGCAGGTCGTCGCCCGGGCTGATCAGCGTCGCCATCGCCAAGAAATTGGCCATCGACGTGCCGTCCGCCGCGACGACATTCTCGACACCAACACCGTAACGTCGGGCAATCCGCTGGCGCAGCGGCGCGTAGCGAGGGTGGCTCGCGCCATCCAAGTCCAGAGCGTCGATGCTGACGCCCAGCCGGTCCATATGGAAGTGTTCGACCTCGCTCCCCGTAAGAGCGTAGCGCACCGGTCCCTTGAACTTGGCCCAGTGCATGTAGTCGGACTGCATCGCGCGCGGGGGCATCATTGGGCCGGCACTTCCTTGCGCCGCTGCCAGTATAGGCATGCCGGGACGCCCGCGATCAGGATGGCATAGCCGATCAGGCTGTTCTCCAGATTGCTGAGGACGGTCGCGACGACGGTGACTATGCACGCGCCGACGAACAGAGCCGTCGTGAACGGATGCAGCGGCGCCTTGAAGCTCACTGCTCGATCGCCATCGCGTCGGCGGAAGATGAACAATGCCGCGCCGGTCAGTCCGAAGAAGATGAAGTCGACCGAAACGACATAGGCGAGGATCTGACCGTAGGTGCCCGACAGTGCGATTGCGAGCGCGGCTACTCCCTGAAGGATGATCGCGGCGACTGGAACGCGAGTGACCGGGTTCACCTCCGCGACGCGGCGGAAGAACAGGCCGTCCTCGGCCATCGCGAAATAGACGCGGGGAGCGGTCAGCATTCCCTGACTGAGGAATCCCAGGGTCGAGATTGCAATCCCGAGCGCGATCAGCGTCGCTCCGCGATTGCCGAGCGCGAGACGCATGACGTCGCTCGCGGGTGTTCTTGACGCTGCAAGATCGGAGGGGCCGAGCGCATGCACGCAGACAAGAGCGACGGCACAATAGAGCAGAATTACTCCGGCGACGCCGAGCAGCAGGCCGCGCGCAAGGTCGCGCTCGGGGTTGCGCATCTCGCCGGCAACGAAGCCCGAGGTCTGCCAGCCGCCGTAAGCGAACATCACCGGCGTCAGGGCTGCTCCGATGGCTGCGATACCGCTCGAGGGTTCGAGACTGGCTGCCGGCGTCGCAACGGACACTGGAGCGAACCACCAGCCGACAATCACGAGCATTGCGATAGCGGCGATTTTCAGGACCATCAGCGCACTTTGAACATTGCTGCCGGAGCGGACGCCGAGGCAATTTATCACTGTCAGCAGCGCCAGCGCCGAAACGGCGACGACATTGTCCCCCAGCGGCCAATGAGTCAGCTCGAGGAAATAGCGCGCGAAGGTTATCGCCACCGCTGCCATCCCGCCCGACTGGATCACCAGCAGCAGCGCCCATCCATAGAGGAAGGCGGGCATCGGCCCGTAGGCATCGCGTAAATAGGCATATTGCCCGCCGACCTCGGGCCTTCGCGCCGCAAGCTCGGCGTAGACGAAGGAGGCCGCCAGCGCGACCAGGCCGCCGATCACCCAAACGCCGACAATCCACCCGGGCGCCGCAACGTGGCGGGCCACCTCCGCAGGATTGACGAAGATTCCTGCGCCGACGATGCCGCCCATGACAAGCATCGTCACATCGAACAAACCGAGGCGGCGGGCGAGACCTGGGGTTTCGGCCCTCCCGTTCACGCGGCGGCGATCACGTCGCGCATCGAATAGACCCCGGCTGGCTTCCCGACGAGGAAACGCG
>DATANB010000032.1:0-8899 GCA_036266415.1 Bradyrhizobium sp.
GCAGACCGCGATGCCTCCCGGCGCCGCCCGCAACGCGCTGGATTGCGCGCTACTGGACCTCGAGGCCAAGACCAGCGGCCAGCGGATCTGGAACCTGCTCGGACGCCCCGCCCCGGTCGCCTGCATCACCGCCTATACAATCTCGCTTGGCTCGCCTGAAGCGATGGCGACGGCCACTGCCGGGGTCGCGCACCGGTCACTGCTCAAGATCAAGCTTGGCGGCGACGGCGATGGCGCCAGGATTGCGGCGGTGCGCAAGGCCGCGCCCGATTCCGAACTGATTGTCGATGCCAACGAGGCATGGACATCTGACAATCTCGAGCAAAACCTGGCCGCATGCGCGCAAGCCGGCGTCACCCTTGTCGAACAACCGCTTCCCGCCGGCCAGGACGAGGCCCTCAAGCGTATCCGCCGGCCGCTTGCCGTCTGCGCCGACGAAAGCGTGCATGACCTGAAGTCGCTGGATGGGCTGCGGGATCGCTACGATGCCGTCAATATCAAGCTCGACAAGACCGGCGGGCTGACGGAGGCGCTTGTGATGGCGGACGCGGCGCGGGCGCTGGGATTTCAGATCATGATCGGCTGCATGGTCGCGACCTCGCTGGCGATGGCGCCGGCCATGCTGCTCGTGCAAGCGGCCCGCTTCGTCGATCTCGATGGTCCGCTATTGCTGGCGCGCGACCGCGAGGACGGCCTGCGCTACGACGGCAGCCTGGTCTATCCACCCGAGGCCGCGCTGTGGGGATAATCTGCCAGGCGGCGCCGTGCCAGCCACATCAGTACAGCGCCTGACAGTGCCATCGCGGCCATGACGTAGTACACGCCCTGCCCGTGCCGGGCATAGACCGCGCCGGACAGGATCGAGGCGCTTGAGGTGATGATGCCGCTGCAGGCGGCGTAATAGCCCTGCCCGCGCGCCATCACGTTGACGGGCACATGGCGCAGCAGAAGTCCCATGGTGCCGACCTGGGTCAGCCCATAGGTCAGCCCGTGCGCGAGCTGGACCGCCGACAGCACCGCCACCGAAGGCTCCTGCGCCGTGATCAGCCAGCGCGCGACCGCGCTGATCCCCCCGATCACCACCAGCGCCGAAGGCTGCAGCGTAAAACGCGGCGACAGCGCGAACACCACGATCTCGGCGAGCACTCCCAATACCCACAGCCCGGCGATCGTCATCCCGCCGAGGCCGGCGCCCTGCCAGGTGATGGAGGCGAAAGTGTAGTAGGCGGCGTGGCTGCCCTGGATCAGCGCCGCGCCGACGATGATGGCGAGAAAGCCGGGGTCGCGCAGCAATGTGTTGGCGCGGTGCGGTAGCGCCGCGGCTGGCTTCGGATGGTCCAGCCGCTTCAAGGCGAGGCCGGCGAGCGCGCCAAGACCCGCCACCGAGGCGATCACCCAGATCAGGTGCCGCGGCGCGACGACGTCGACCAGGAGCCCGCAGGCCAGCGCGCCGACGACGAAGGCCGCCGACCCCCATAGCCGCAGCGGCCCGTAATCGAGCCCGTAGCGCGCCACGCCGCGCAGCGCATAGGCATCCGTCAGCGGCACCATCGGCGTCCACACGCACGCCGTGACGGCGTAGGCGAAAAACACCAGCAGCGCCCGATGCTGGGTGCCGACGATGCAAAATCCGAGCGCGGTGGCAAAGGCGGTCAGGATGATGGCCGCGCGCAGCGCCTGACGCCTTTCGGCAAGGCCGGTCACGAGCGGCAAGACCGTGAACCGGGTCACTGATGGAACCGCGGTAATGATCCCGATCCAGGAGGCGTCGAGCCCGACCGCCTTCAGCCACACCGGGAAAAACGGCAGATGGGTGCCGATCAGGCCGAACAGCGTGCCGTAAAACAGCGCCAGCCTGCCGGCGAATCGCCTCGACGCCGGTTGAGATGCGATGGGGATTTGTGATTCGGGCGGCATCAAACCAATTGCGATTCGGTCGATATCATGATGATCGTTAGCGTAACGCGCGGTGATTTGCGCGGAAGAGTTTGACATGGCTGACGAAGCATTCGCCCTATCGCCGATCTCCGCCCGCGCGAGCCTGCCGAGCGAGCAGGACTACGAGGCGATCAGTCAGGCGTTCATGGAGACCTCGCGCGGCCGATGGTTTCTCGGCGAGTACGCCAGGCGCAACCGCAACGCCGACACCCGCATGGTGCTCGATGCGGTGGCGCGGATCGAGCAAACCCTTGCCGCGCAGAAACCCCCGGCTCCCGAAAGCGGGCTGCCGGAGGCGCTGGCCGCGATCCGGCGTGCGCTCGATCAGGCCCGAGCGGCCGCCGCCGCGGCGCTCGAAGGTCTCGCGCTGGAGGAAAACCTGGCGCCGGTCCGCAAGGGCGCCCGCATCATCAGGGAGATCGCCTGGCAGTGGCGGGAAATCGGGGCCGACAGCCGGATCTGCGATCTCCTGGATTCCCAGGTCGGCGCCATCGAAGACGCCTGTGGACAAATCGCCTCCGCCAATGCCTCGGACGCATTGAGCGCCGCGTTCGATCTCATCTGGGCTGAAATCGCTGATTTCGACGACAGCGACAAGCCGTCTTCGCAAGCCGCTGAAGTGGCTGCCGTTTCGCCCTATTCCGCCGCGCGCGAGGAGCCGGCGGCTGCCGTCGCCGAAACCATGCGGGCGGTGAGCGCGGCGGAAGCCGCGGAAGCCGCGATGGACATGCCGGACGGAGCCGTTGCCGAAGATGCTGACGTAACGTCTGAATCCGCTGACCCAACGACCGAATCCGCCGACGCTTTCGACGAAGCGGTGCTGGACATGGTCGCGCTGGAGATGTCCGCACCCGATCCTGAGGATGAGGTTGATCCCGAAACATATGAAGTTCACGACATGGGGTCACCGCCGCCCGGGCCCGTCACTGCTGCCGGGAGGCCTAAGGTGGCAGCCACCACGCCGGTGCAGCCGCCAGCAATTAAACCTTCGCTTGAAGCTTCGCTTAAACCTGCTCCTGAAGCTTCGCTTGGCTCGAGCCTGATCGCCAACGGTATCGTGCGAAAGCCACGCGCCTCGGACGCCGACCCGCTGGCGCCGATCCGGCGCATGAGCCAGGCCGAGAAGATCGCGTTCTTCTCCTGAACTTCCGCGCTACGGCGCGACGGCGATATAGGGAATGCAGGCTACGACAACGGCAAGCTGGATCGCATTGCTCAGCATGCCGCCCCAATGCAGCCGCCGCAGCCCGCGCGCGGCGTCGGCATCGCCAGCATCCCCGTCACTAAGCCGGGCATCCATCCGCCGCAAAAACCAGCGGCGCGACGAGGCCGCGAAAGCCGCGATCAAGCCAATGCCAATGGCTAAACCCAGCCGACCCGTCAGGGCGACGGCCATCGTCCCGATTGCACCGGCGATGGCCAACGTCAGGAAATAGCCATTGAACATGGTGCGCAACAGCAAGGCGACCTGTGGGATGTCCAGCTTCACCAGCAGAAAGGCGGGCGCCGCCAGCAGGAAATAGATCATCGGAAGCAGCAGAATGATGGTGGCGAACAGGGCGACGTTATCTGGCGTCATCCGAACATCCTTCCTTTCCCCTGCCGGGCAAGGCTTTTCCGGCGGCATTCATAACCATATCCGCCTCGACGTGTCACCGACACCATTGGGCTTTGGTCGGATGCGATATCAAACTGCTCAGACGAGTTTTGTTCAATACAAAATGAGGCTGGTCCAAACTCGGATCCCGGACCGTGCCTAAGGTGGGTCCGTCCGTTCATCCCTGACAAACTGTCCTGACGGCCACGAAGTGCGACTTTCGCTTGCCCCCGAAATCGGACTTAGAGCGGACATCACGTCATGTCCGAAGGTGCCGTAATAAGCGGAAGCGCCGCGTGGCTGAAACGTGCAAACCGCTGCCTCGACCACATCTCGATGTATCAGGGTGATGCGGCGCCCGCTGTGGGCGTCGCCCGGGCAATGGACGGCGGCGCCGTCCCGCGCAGCGAGGACATCTCGGAAATGGGCCGCAGCCAGGCCGCGAGCGCCGGGCGCGTATTCGTCAGATCGCCTAACCCGCGTGCGCGCGCCACTTCCAGTGACACCGCGAGAAGCAGGTGAGCCATGCCGGCTTGCCGCTGCAGCAACGGTCGTTTCACCTCGGCCTCAAAAACATCCGCCAGACGCGCGGCACGGGCAACCTCGTGAGCAAGCAAGCTCGGCGATCGCTCGTTCTCCGGTCGATTCATCTCACGAATCCAGACGGCAATACCCTCGCAGAAACCTCGCGCGGTAGCCTCGAGCCGGCGGTAGGCCCAATCCGAATCTCGCCTTGGATGATGAAAGCGCGGCTTGCCATCGAGGCCGTCGAGATAAGAGCAGATCAGCTGGCTATCCTCCATCCCGATCCCGGCGTCATCGATAAGGTAGGGGACGCGGCCGGAAGCATTAAGTCGATAATACGGGCTATCCACGGTGCGCGTTTTCGCCTCGATGATTTCGACCCGCTCGCTCAGCCCCTTTTCGAGGACCAGGATGCGCGCCAAACGCGCGTAGGGCGAAGTGTAGGTGATGTAGAGCTTCATTGCGGGCCCTAGGTGTTAGCCGCGTTCATTTGCCGTTGCTAACACGTTGCGCGCCGCTGCGGCGGCAATTTAATTGACCGCGCCGCCGCAGCCCGTGACGTGCCATAACCGGAATCACGCAGCGGTCGGGGCACCTATTCGATCACCTCGTCGGCGGTAAACAGCAGCTTCGGGGGAATCTCCAGCCCAAGTGAATTCGCGGTCGTGCGGTTTATCACGAGGTCGTATTTGGTTGGTTGCTGATAAGGCAGATCGCCAGGCTTTTCGCCCCGCAGGATGCGGTCAACGTAAGACGCGGCGCGGCGGAATATTTCGATGCGATCCGCTCCATAGAACATCAGGCCTCCACGCCCGACGGCGAATCTCTCCGAGTAGACCGCCGGGAGACGATGCTGCGCGACCGATGCAATCGTCTGATCCATGAATGCACTCACGGTCAGGTCCAGGGGAAAAAAGAGGCCGCCGTTGGGCTGCGCCGCCACCGTCGCCAGGGCGCGTTCAATGTCGGTAACGCCATGGACGTAGGACACGATCGGTTCAACGGAAAGCGTCGCGGCAGCGGCTTGAAACGAAAGAGTGACGACGGCTGCTTGCGGGTTGTCCGGATTGCTGACGATCGCGACGCGCGTAATGTTGGGTGCCACCTCCTTCAACAACTGCAGCATCTTACCGATGACCGAAAGCTCCATCACGGTAAATCCGGTGACGTTGCCGCCGGGCCGGGCCATACTTTCCGCCCAGCCCCTTTCGACCGGATCGACGCCGCCCGGAATGACGATTGGTACGGAGCGTGTCATCTGCATCAGGACTGGAATGACCCTTCCGCCAACGGCGAGAATCGCATCCGGCTTCAGTTCAACGAGGTTGGCGGCGGCAGAGCGGATCAGGTCCATATTGTCGATGGTCCAGCGCTCGTCGAACTGAACGTTGACGCCCGACGCCCATCCCCGTTTTCGCAATTCCTCCCGGAAAGCGCGCACGCGCGCCTGCGGCTCGGCGTCGCCGGGCGGATATGGCATCAGCACGCCGACGCGCCGCACCGGCTCGCCCTGCTGTGCGCGCGCGGCGAGCGGCAAAGCTGCCGCACCGGTCAGAAGGCCGAGAAATTCCCGCCGCCTCATGTCCGCCCCGAGGTTCAGGAGCAGCATCGTAGCTGCTCAAACGAGCGGTTTGTAGGGGGTGAAAACCGGCTTCGCTACCGCAATATGACATGCCGTGCGATGCCCGTTCCGGGTCCATTTGCGGACCTCGGCGCATGGCCAAGGCTCTCGCCCATCCCGAACTCACGTGTCGGCTTCCGGTCGGTCTTGAACAACCGTTGTGCGGCCTCGACGTTCGTGGCGCAGCGCTCGAGCCAGCGAGCCACGAGAAAATCAACCCGCGCGGCAAATCGCAGTCGAGCCGCTGCCAGCACAAGCCTCGCGTCCAGGCTCTGATCGGATAGTCTTTTGACGTCGTTGCGGGCGTTCATCTTGCCCTCCTGCCGGTTCGGCGGAGGGAGCGGCCCTGCGCCGGGAGCTACACTCTTGCTTTGCGGATCAGCCCGGCTTCGAGCTGAAAATTCGGACCCCGTGCCATCACGGACATGCAGGACCAATCGGCCAGCCGAATAAGCGGCCGGACGTTGGTGGCAGTGTCTGCGATGTCTGAGCGTGCGTTGCGCATGACGTCCTCAAGAGTGCGGGCAATTTCACCCGCGACCAATGCCATGATCTAAGCGCAGAGAAAATTCGGCGCGTCAAATGTTTTATGTTCACGAGGCACGGAATTTTTGCGCGCCAGCAATTTTCGAACGCCGGCGCGGCGGACCGGGTTCGAAAATTTCAGGCTGTAGTCAATTGGCGGAAGTGGTCGTTTACTTCGCCACGCGCTCCGGTCAGCCGATCAGCCGTCCGTACAGATCCGCATCGACATTGCCGCCGGACAGCACGATGACGACATTCCTGCCGCCCGCATCGATCTGACCGGCCAGCAGCGCGGCGAGGCCGACCGCGCCGCCCGGCTCGACCACCAGTTTCAACTCGCGAAACGCGAACCCGACCGCGGTGCCGACTTCGGTGTCCGATGCGGTGACGCCCTGCGTGAGCAGCCGGCTATTGATGGCGAAAGTGATTTCGCCGGGGATCGAGGCCATCAGCGCATCGCAAATGGTGCGGCCTTCGGCGCGATGCGGCTCGCGTTTGCCCGCGCGCAGCGAACGCGCATGGTCGTCAAAGCCTTCCGGCTCGGCCGACATGACCTCGGCTTGCGGATAGCGCGCCTTGATCGCGACAGCGACGCCCGCGACCAGGCCGCCGCCCGAAGCCGGCGCGACCACGATATCCGGGGTCATCCCCAGCGCGGCCATATCATCGGCGATTTCCCGTCCCACGGTGCCCTGCCCCGCGATCACCAGCGGATCGTCATAGGGCCGCACCAAAGTGGCGCCGCGCTTGCCGGCAATGTCGGCGGCGATCGCTTCGCGGTCCTCGCGATCACGGTCGTACAGCACGATCTCGGCGCCATAGGCGCGGGTGCGCTCGCGCTTGGAGAGCGGTGCGTCGGATGGCATCACGATGGTCGCGTGCAGCTTCAGGATCTGCGCCGCCGCCGCCACCCCTTGGGCGTGGTTGCCTGACGAAAACGCGACCACGCCGCCTGCCTGCGCTTGCGGCGGGATCGAGGACATCCTGTTGAAGGCGCCGCGGAACTTGAACGATCCGGTCCGCTGCAGCATTTCAGGTTTGAGGAAAACCCGGCTTCCGACGCGCTCATCGAGCGCCGGCGAGGACAACAGCGGTGTCCGCACCGAAAACGGCGCCAGCACGCGGGCAGCCTCGGCGATATCGGCATAACCGACAGGAAGGGGTGTGGACGGTTCCGTCATCCCCGACTTGTATCGCGTGGCCTGACAGGTGGGCAAGCCGCCCGGAGCATGATCCGAAAGAGCCGGAGCCGGTCGCCGCTAATGCTCTAAAACTACTTCCGCTTTCGGGGCATAGCGGGCATGGCCGAGACTTGCTGCTGGCTCGACCCGGTCGCGTTTGACCCGAAGCGGAATCGTCAGATTGGTGTGATTTGAATTTGTTTCTTAAACCGTGCTGAAGGTCGGTTATCCTAATGCTGGTACCCAGCAGCGAGGGTAGAATGAAAAGAACAGGAATAGCGGTCGGCTTGCTAAGCGCCCTCGTTTGCGGGGCTGCGCTTGCCCGGCAACCACACTTAGGTCCGCCTCCTCGGGACATTGCTAATTGCAGATTTGCATCAGTTGGCGCTGATGCCCGTTTCATTGTCGCAGGGGTGATGGAAGGAGATACGCTAAGTAATTTGCAGTTCGGGGATCCGAACCGAGAGAGCACAATTGTCCGCGTGGAAATCGAAGCCGGATCAGGTCCGCTGGCGCTCTTTCTGCATTCGGAAAGCCCTGTAATCTGGGATTTTGAAGGTGCCGTCGAGCGGGTCAAGAGCGCCGTCATTGTGACGCGCAATAGCACGCGACAGGTTGCTTCCCGGGGCTTGCCCGAAGAGGCTGTCAGATTTCCCGATTTAGCCGGCTGCCCGTTTGTTATCCAACCGCCCTGGTTGGAAGGGAACAATGTTGAACCGTATTTTGGCCGCTCAGCTGATCGCACTGTGTTTGAGGGAAAACCTAATATACTGAAGCTGCCAGCGGGCGAATTTGTCCCGGCGCAAAAATGGCCGCCATATGCCGCGACAGGCACCGAACGCGAAATCTTCATGTATCACCCCGGCGGCTTTCGCCTGATCGATGTCAAGTCGGTCGTATCCTCTCTGCCGGTGATCGAGCCTGAGACGTATCCGGCCGAAGCTGGGCTCGTCCAACTCGAGACGGCCGGCGCCATCCGGCCGCCGAAGCGCGGAGAAATTGACAGCTTTTTTGAAGGTCTTAGTCGACGATACCCACCAAAGAGGAGCGAAATTGAGCGCAACCGTTTTTCGGTCGATTACGTGATCACACGGGAAATCATGCTGCCGCCGGGCATGTTCGGCGCTCACCTCAAGAGTTTTCTCGTACTTGCTGGTGTACCAGAACCTCGTGGCAACGTCGGCCATGGCTGTCTGATCTTCATGGATGGATATCAAAGCAAAGACGGCGCGGCCTGCCGCGGCGTTCCAAGAGAGTAATTGCTTCAACTTTGCATCGCTCGGACCGGAAATAGCTCCCGAACATGTCACCTGTTGGCATATCGCGTCATTGCTATCGGGTATAGCGGACATCGAGCCAGCCGCACCAGCGAAGCTCGATTCCTGCGCGCGCCGCTCTCGGATGATGATCTGGCGCCGGGGCTCACGCGACGAAGCGCGGGGCCTCTGCCGCTGATCGCACCGCATCGCGCGCTGGATCGAGGTAGCGGACTTTGCTGATATTTTCGATGAA
>DATANB010000033.1:0-2310 GCA_036266415.1 Bradyrhizobium sp.
CTCACCGGAAATTAGAGAATGTCGAGGCGTTTTCCGTGCTCCATCGTCGGGGCTTGCGTTGGCAGGTAGCCATGACCGAAGCGCCAGCAGAACCCACGGCCAAAACCTACCGTGAACGGGCCAAGCAAGCCCGCGCCGAGGCAGCAACAGCGGCATCTTCGCGATCGAAGCGGGGATGGTACGAGATCGCCGATGACTGCGAGAGGCGTGCCGGCTTTGTGGAACACGCCACGGCGGTACGCGCCACGCCGACCGGCTAAGACTTCATCGCCTCGCTCAACCGCAGGGAGGAAATCATGATGCTACGCTTACTCAGTCTAGCAAGTCGACCGTGAAGAATGCTTATCCGGCTGATTGGCGCGGGTAAGTCAGGGTGCTGAAGTAATCGGATTTGCAGGAAAGCGAGGCTTGGGCGCGGGTTTTCTTGCGATTTGGGATTCCGGTTTTCTGCGGATCGTGATTCTCTGAGGGCCGGGGTTTCGGCACGGGGAGCACCATGGCCAAGCCGCGCGACGATCGCCAGAAGGACCTGCTGCGTCCGGCGCTCGAAGAGATCATCGACCTGGGCCATCCGCTGGTGCGGCTGGCGGGAAACATCGACTGGGGCTTCCTCGACGGGCGCTTCGGCTCGGTGTGCCAACCGGGTCCGGGCCAGCCCGGCCTGCCGACGCGGCTGGTGGCGGGCCTCTTCATTCTGAAGCACATGCACAACCTGTCGGACGAGGTGCTGTGCGCGCGGTGGGTCGAGAACCCCTACTACCAGTACTTCTGCGGCGAAGAGAGCTTCTGCCACAAGCTGCCTTTCGACCGCTCGTCGCTGACGCGCTGGCGCCAGCGCCTGGGCGAGGCGCAGCTTGCGGCGCTGGTCCAGGAGAGCCTGTCGGTGGCGCACAAGACGGGCGCGCTCGAGACCAAGGATCTCGAGCGGGTGGTGGTCGACACCACGGTACAGCCGAAGGCGATCGCCCATCCCACCGATGCCCGGCTCATGCACCGCGCCATCGTCAAGCTCGTCGCTCTCGCCCGGCGCCACGATGTGCCGCTGCGCCAGAGCTATCTGCGGGTGGCCAAGCGGGCGGCGATCATGGTCGGCCGCTATACCCATGCCCATCAGTTCAAGCGCGCCCGCCGCGCGCTCAAGTTCCTGCGCACCCGCTTGGGCCGCCTCGTCCGCGACATCGGCCGCCAGATCGACCGCAAGCCCGAACTTCAGGCGCGCTTCGCCCGCCTCCTCGATCTCGCCGTCAAAGTGCGGCACCAGGATCATCGCCAGCGCGGCCCCAAGGTCTATTCGCTGCACGCGCCCGAGGTCGAATGCATCGGCAAAGGCAAGGCGCACGCGCCCTACGAGTTCGGCTGCAAGGTCTCCATCGCGACGTCCGCGACTGCACCCAAGGGCGGCCAATTCGTGCTTCACGCCAAGGCGCTGCACGGCAACCCCTTCGACGGCCATACGCTCGCGCCGGTGATCAGGGACATGGAGGCGCTGACCGGTATCGAGACCCGCCGCATCCACGTCGACAAGGGCTATCGCGGCCACAACCACCCACACAAGTTCCGCGTCTGGATCAGCGGCCAGGTGCGCCGCGTCACCGCCGCCATCCGCCGCGAGATGAAGCGCCGCGCCGCGGTCGAGCCGGTCATCGGCCATCTCAAGGCCGAGCACCGCATGGCCCGCAATTATCTCAAGGGCCGCGACGGCGACCGCAGCAACGCCGTCCTCGCCGCCGCCGGCTACAACTTCAGCCTCCTGCTACGCTGGCTGGCGGCGCTTTTGCGCGCGCTCATCGCCGCGCTCTTCGCCACGCCTCGCATCGCCCAACGCGTCTAAATCGCGCCCAACCTGCGTTCTTCACGGACGACAACAAGGGATCAGCAACCGCCGGCTAAAGCAGGAAGCCTGTAGCCATCTCTACCCATCTTTAGCTAGGGCGGTCCGGTCCGGCATTGCCCGCGCCATCATCGAGGAGCGGAATCCACGCCTCGCGATCGACGTCGCGGCGCATCCGCGGCGGCTCCGGCTCGGCATAAAGCAGGCGGGCCTCGGCAGGCGGCCCACGGCGATCGCCCAGCGCGAGCACGGTGACACGGCGCACGATGCGGCCGTGCTCGACCGTCACGGTGTCACCGAGGCGCACGAGATGGCCGGGCTTGGCCACCGCCGTGCCACCGACTGTAACCACGCCGGCGCTGCACAGCTTCGCCGCCAGCGACCGCGTCTTGGCGAAGCGCGCGAACCACAGCCATTTGTCGAGGCGGAGACTCGTCATCGGACGAGGCGCAGCTCCCGCAGCTTGGCGAAGGGGCTCG
>DATANB010000034.1:0-56475 GCA_036266415.1 Bradyrhizobium sp.
CGCGGGTCGGGTCGGATAAAGGATCGCGGTGTGGAACAGCCCCGTCGTTCCCGGTGGCGGCGGATGGCCGCCTTTGCTTTCCCAGGTGTTCAACCCGATATGGTGGTGATAGCCGCCGGCCGAAATAAACGCCGCGCCCGAGCTCAGGCGCTGCGTCAGCTCAAACCCCAGCACGCCGCAATAAAATCCGAGCGCGCGATCGAGATCGGCCACCTTGAGATGAACGTGGCCAATGCGCGTTCCCGCGATGACGGGGATATTTTCGGGCATATGCATTCTCCGCTTGCGTCATCTTCAGCTTCGCCCCGCTTAGAACGGGAAGAGGCAGCTCATTCAAGCCAGCTCGGAAACCTCTCCCGCCGGCAGATCGAACTCAAACGTGTTCAGCGTCATCGACACCAGTGTGTAATAGCCGCACAGGCCGATGATCTCGACCAGCCCACGCTCGCCCAGCGCTTTTATGGCCTCGTCGTACAATGACCTGGAGACGCCGTGCCCTTCATGCAGCGATTTGCTGACGTCGTAGATCATCTGACCGGTGGGATCGCCGAAATGCGGCGTGCGCCGATCCCTGATGTCGTCGATGATCTTGGGGTCCATGCCGGCCTTCAGGGCGAGCCGCTTGTGGGCGTACCATTCGTAATGCGAACCCCAGTGCCGTGCCGTCACCAGGATTGCGATTTCCGACAGCTCCGCCGGAAACTGTGTGTCGAACCTCAGCACGGCGCCCAGCCGCGTGGCGTGCCGCGCCATCTCCGGGCTGTTGAGCCAGGCCATCATCGGCGGCGGCGGCCTGCCGCGCTTGCCCGCGATCGACTCGTCGTAGGTTTGTTTCTGGTCCTCGCTCATTTCGCCAGGCGAAAGCAACTTCAGCCGCATCTCGGTTTCCTCTTGCTTTTCAATCGTTACCGGCTTTGCGAATACACCCGATTGGCGGTCGTGACCACAGCTGCGGCGGCATGGGCGGCGGCAGAGATATATTGAATTCCGCAATGCGAAGGCTAAGGTCGATCCAACCCTTAAGGAAGCGCGCATGACCGACCTGCAAGAGTTTCGCCGCGAAACCCGCGCCTGGCTGCAGGCCAATTGCCCGCCGGAGATGCGGCGGCCCATGACCTCGGAGGAGGATACCTTCTGGGGCGGCCGCAACACCAAATTCTCCTCCGAGCCGCAGCGCGTCTGGTTCGAGCGGATGCGCGACAAGGGCTGGACCGTGCCGCACTGGCCCAGGGAATATGGCGTCGGCGGCCTCGATCCGGAACAGACAAAAATCGTGCGCCAGGAGATGGCGGCGATCGGTGCGCGCCAGCCGCTGACCTCGTTCGGCATTTCCATGCTCGGGCCGGCACTGCTCAAATACGGCACCGACGCGCAGAAGAAGGAACATCTGCCAAAGATCGCGGCCGGCCTGATCCGCTGGTGCCAGGGCTATTCCGAGCCGAACGCCGGATCGGATCTCGCATCCCTGCAGACCCGCGCCGAAAGCGACGGCGACGACTTTATTATCAACGGGCAGAAAATCTGGACGTCCTATGCCAACTACGCCGACTGGATCTTCTGTCTGGTGCGTACCGATCCTGCGGCGAAGAAGCACGACGGCATCAGTTTTATCCTGTTCGACATGACCTCGAAGGGCGTTTCCACAAAACCGATCCTGCTGATCTCGGGCCGATCGCCGTTCTGCGAGACCTTCTTCGACAACGTCCGGGTGCCGAAGGCCAATGTGGTCGGCACCGTCAATCGCGGCTGGGACGTGGCAAAATATCTGTTGCAGCACGAGCGCGCGATGATCTCCGGCATGGGCGAGCGCGGCGTTGGTCGGCCGCTCGGCCAGGTCGCGGCCGACTCGGTCGGCACCGACGAGCAGGGCCGGCTTGAAGATCCGATGCTGCGCGGCCAGATCGCGAGTTTCGAAATCGACGAGGCGGCGCTGGCCGCGGCCGCCGAGCGCATGGTCGATCTCGCCAAGGCCGGGCAGGCGCATCCGGCGTTTTCCTCGGCGATGAAATATTACGGCACCGAACTGAACAAGCGCCGCTACGAGATCCTGATGTCGGCGGGCGGCGTCGACGCGCTGGAATGGGAAAGCGAGCGCTCGAAAGGCGGCGCCCGGCCGCGCGGCTGGCTGCGCACCAAGGCCAACTCGATCGAGGGCGGCACGTCCGAGGTCATGCTCGGCATCGTGGCGAAAAGGATTTTGGATTTGCCGGGGGCGTGAGGGGCGAGTACCCATTCGTCGTGGCCGGGCTTGTCCCGGCCATCCACGCCTTACTTTGTTGCCATACCAAGGAAGTCGTGGATGCCCGGCACAAGGCCGGGCATGACGAGCTTCAAGTAAATACCGCTAGTTGAACAACACCAACGTTACCGGAAACCCCTCACATGGCCCTCGTCCTCAGCGAAGAACAGTCGATGCTGCGCGACAGCGCGCGCGGTCTCATCAGCGACAAGGCGCCGGTGTCGCATCTGCGCCAGCTGCGCGACAGCAGGGACGCGACGGGTTTCTCCCGCGAACTCTGGAAAACTTTCGCCGACATGGGATTTTCCGGCCTGCTGGTGCCGGAACACTTCGGCGGCAGCGGTCTCGGCTGCGTCGAGGCCGGCGTGGTGATGGAGGAAATCGGCCGCACCCTGATGCCGTCGCCGTTTCTTTCGACTGCCGTGCTCGCGGCTTCCGCGCTGTCGCGCGGCGGCAGTGCCGCGCAAAAATCCGAGTACCTGCCAAAGATAGCAACGGGTTCGCTGCTGGCCGCGCTCGCCGTCGACGAGGGCGCGAAACATCGCCCGCTCATGACGAAAATGCAGGCGGTGCGTTCCGGCAATGGTTTCAGGCTTTCCGGCGACAAGGCCTTTGTGGTGGACGGCCACACCGCGGACCTGCTGCTCGTGGCAGCCCGCACCGCGGGCACGGCCGGCGAGCGCGACGGGTTGACGCTGTTTCTGGTCGATCCCAAGGCGAAAGGCATCGAGACAGAGCGCACGGCGATGGTCGATTCGCACAACGCCGCCAGAATCAGGTTTGACAATGCCGAGGTCAACGCCGACAGCGTGCTCGGCGAGGTCGATCAGGGCCATCAGCTGCTGGAAGGCGTGCTCAATATTGGCCGAACTGCCGTGGCCTCCGAAATGGTCGGGGTCAGCGAGGAAGTGTTCGGCCGCACCGTCGGCTATCTCAAGGAGCGCAAGCAGTTCGGCAGGCTGATCGGCGAATTTCAGGCACTGCAGCACCGCGCCGCGCAGCTCTATATCGAGATCGAGATCACCCGTGCCGCGGTGCTCAAGGCGCTGCAGGCGCTGGACACGGATTTCGAAAATGCCGGCGCGGCGGTGGCGGTGGCAAAGGCCCGCGCCGGCTCAACCGCGACGCTGGCGGTGCAGGAAGGCGTGCAGATGCACGGCGGCATGGGCATGACCGACCAGTTCGACATCGGGTTCTTCATGAAGCGCGCACGGGTGTGCCAGGAACTGTTCGGCGACAGCAATTTTCACGCCGACCAGTTGGCACGGATGAAGGGTTATTGAGATCATTCACCGTCATTCCGGGGCGCGCGAAGCGCGAACCCGGAATCTCGAGATTCCGGGTCTGGTCCTTCGGACCATCCCGGAATGACGGTGTTTATGTTCGGCCTACCGTATCGGCGGTGCGTACTGGATGCCGCCGGCGCTCCAGAGCTGATTGAGCCCGCGCGGAATCTTGAGCTTCGATTCCGAGCCGATATTGCGCTCGTAGACTTCGCCGTAATTGCCGACATGGCGGATGACGCGCACGGCCCAGTCCTTGGTCAGCCCGAGCTCCTCGCCGTAAGCGCCTTCGGTCCCGACCAGCCGCATCACGTCGGGCTTCTTGGATTTCAGCGCCTCGTCGATGTTCTTCGAGGTGACGCCGAGCTCTTCGGCGTTGATCATCGCATATAGCGTCCACTTCACGATCATCATCCAGTCGTCGTCGCGCTGGCGCACCACCGGTGCCAGCGGTTCCTTGGAGATGACGTCCGGCAGGATGACGTGGTCGCCCGGCTTGGCAAGGCCGAGCCGCAGCGCGTAGAGCTGGGACACGTCGGCCGTAAGGGTGTCACACTCGCCGGAATCATAGGCCTTGATGACGTCCTCGAGCCTGCCGAATTTTTTCTCTTCATATTTGATGTTGTTGGCGCGGAAATAGTCGGCGAGGTTGAGCTGTGTGGTGGTATCCGACTGCACGCAGACCTTGCTGCCGTTCAGCTCCAGCGCGGAATCGACGTTTCGCGCCCGCGGTAGCATGAATCCCTCGCCGTCATAATAGGCGACGGCCGGAAAATACAGGTCGTAGTTGGTCTCGCGCGCCATGCTCCAGGTCGAGTTGCGCGACAGGATATCCACTTTCCGCTTCTGCAGTTCCTTGAAGCGCTCGCTGGCTTCGAGCGGAACGAATTTTGTCTTTTTAGGATCGTCGAAAATGGCGGCGGCGACCGCGCGGCAGAAATCGACGTCGAAGCCGGTCCAGTTGCCCTTGTCGTCCGGAATCGAGAAGCCCGGCAGACCCTGATTGACACCGCACAGCACTTCACCGCGCCGGATCGTGCGTTGCAGGGTCTTCGTGTCATATCGCTCGTAGGCGATGGCGGCAGCCGCGACCGCGACTGCGACCGCCAGCCCGATCAGGAGGCCGCCTCGGAATGTCCGCATGATTTTTCTCTCGCCAATATTCGGGAAAATGAGCGGCCTGGGAAGGCGGCCGCGGCGGTTACAATTCCGGCTTCTGTCGCACGATGACCTTGGTGCCGACGGGAACGCGGTCGTAGAGGTCGGTCACGTCGGCATTGACCAGGCGGAAGCAGCCGGACGACACCGCGGTACCGATGGTATCCGGCCGATTGGTGCCATGGATGCGGTAGACGGTAGTCCCGAGATCCATGGCGCGCGCCCCGAGCGGATTGCCCGGTCCGCCGGCCATGAAGCGCGGCAGATAGGGCTGGCGCGCGATCATCTCCGGCGGCGGCGTCCAGTCCGGCCACTCCGCCTTGCGCGTAATGTTGAGCAGGCCCTGCCACTGGAATCCATCGCGGCCGACGCCGATGCCATAGCGCAGCGCGCGACCGCCGCCCTGGATCAGATAGAGATGGCGCTCCGCGGTCGAGATGATGATGGTGCCCGGCGCTTCCGTGGTGCGGTAAAGCACCGCCTGCTTTCTGTATTCCGGATCCAGTTCTATGGAATCGTCCGCCAGAAGTCCGGGCTGGTCGGCGTCGGGTTGCTGGGCAAAGCTGTGCGAGACCGAAAGCGTCAGGCCAACGGCGGCAATCATCATCCAGATCAGGTGCCGAAATCTTGTCATTCAGAACTCTCCTCGTAGCGTAATCGTCTAACGCTGCCGGGTGTGTATCACCGTTTGCCAGGTCACTGCCAACATCAAATCTCAGGGACGGTCCGATAGCAAGCAATCCGAAGATGTCGCTGGAATAGTTTCAATTTTTTCGCCGGTGACGGATTGCCGATGAGCGGTCTGAAGGCCTCACTTCGGCGCAAGCAATAGCCGAAGCCCGTAGGTCACGATGGCAATTGTGCCGACTCCGCCGAGCCAGAGGGCCAGAAACCACAACAGGCGCTGCGCCGCAGGTCGCGGCCTTTGCTCGACAGGCATCAATGATAGCCGCTTTCGCGGCTCACCTTGCCGCGGAATACCCAATAGGTCCACGCGGTATAGCCGAGAATGAGCGGCATTAGACCGGCAACGCCGAACAGCATGAAGACCTGGCTGTTCTCGGGCGATGCCGCCTGCCAGATGGTGATGCTCTGGGGCACGATATAGGGATACATGCTGATGCCGAGCCCGGCATAGGACAGCGCGAACAGCGCCAGCGACAAGAAGAATGGCTGGTAGTCCCATTTGTTGGCGAGGCTGCGCAGCAGCAGCGCGGCGACGGCGGCGACCGCGATCGGCACCGGCGCGGTCAGGATGATGTTTGGCCAGCCAAACCAGCGCTGGGTATATTGGACGTTGAGAAACGGCGTGGCGATGCTGACCGCGCCGATCGCGCCCAGCATCGCGAACAACATGAACCAGCTCAGGCGATAGGCCTTGTCGCGGAGCTCGCCCTCGGTCTTCAGCACGAGCCATGTCGCCCCCAGCAGCGTATAGCCGATGGCCAATGCAAGGCCGGTCAGGATGCTGAACGGCGTCAGCCAGTCCCACCAGCCGCCGGAATAATGCCGTCCCTCGACATGCACGCCCTGCAGGATAGCGCCGAGCGCGATCCCCTGCGCCAGTGTCGCTAGCCACGATCCGCCGGCAAACGCGATGTCCCAGCGATTTCGCTTGTCCTGCGTCGTCCGCCAGCGAAATTCGAAGGCAACGCCGCGAAAGACCAGGCCGATCAGCATCGCAATCATCGGCGTGTACAGCGCCGGCATCAGCACCGCGTAGGCCAGCGGGAACGCCGCCATCATGCCGCCGCCGCCGAGCACCAGCCAGGTTTCATTGCCATCCCAGACCGGGGCGACGGTGTTCATGATCACGTCGCGATCGGCTTTTTCGGGAAACAACGGAAACAGAATGCCGAGGCCGAGGTCGAAGCCGTCCATTACGACATATACAAAGACCGCGAACGCGATGATGAAGGCCCAGATGGTCGCGAAGTCGACGCTGGGGGTCATCGGGAGGCTCCCTTCGCTGCCGCGCCAAGGGCGGGCGTGATGCCGCCGGCATGGGTCGGCATGTCGCCGCTTGGTCCCTGTTCGCCGTGATGCGGCGGCGAGGCCATCAGCCGGAACAGGTAGGTCAAGCCCGCCGCATAGACGATGAAATAGACCACGACAAAGGCGAGCAACGATGAGCCGACCGCAGGGGCGGCCAGTGGCGAGGCGGACTCGGCGGTGCGCAGCAGGCCATAGACCAGGAAGGGTTGTCGTCCGACCTCGGTGGTAAACCAGCCCGCCAGCACCGCGATGAAGCCTGCAGGTCCCATCGCCAGCGCCGACAGGTGCAACAGCCGGGATTGGTAGAGTGTGCCGCGCCAGCGCGTCCACAGGCTGAACAGGCCGAGCGCCAACATCAGAAATCCAATTCCGACCATGACCCGGAACGACCAGAATATGATCGGCACCGGCGGCCAGTTCTCTCGCGGCACGGTGTCGAGCCCGGCCAGCGGCGCGTCGAGCGAATGCTTTAGCACGAGAGAGGATGCTTTCGGGATCTCGAGGGAGTATTTCATTTTGCCCGCGGCCTGATCGGGCCATCCAAACAGGATGAGCGGTGCGCCGTCGGGATGGCTGGTGAAATGGCCTTCCATCGCCATGACTTTAACCGGCTGATGCTCGAGCGTGTTGAGGCCGTGCTGATCTCCGGCGAAAATCTGGATCGGGGCCACCAATGTGGCCATCCACATCGCCATCGAAAACATCACCCGCGGGCCCGGAAGATGCCGGTCGCGCAAGAGGTGAAACGCGCCGACCGCGCCGACCAGGAGCGCGGTCGTCAGGTAAGCCGCCAGCACCATATGCACGAGACGGTAGGGAAACGACGGATTGAAAATCACCGCGAGCCAGCTGGCTGCGACGAACTGCCCGTTGGCGTCGACGGCGTAGCCGGCCGGCGTCTGCATCCAGGAATTGGCGGAAAGAATCCAGAAGGCCGAGATCAGAGTGCCGATTGCGACCATCAGGGTTGCAAGGAAATGCAGCCGGTGGCCGACCCGCTCCAGCCCGAATAGCATCACGCCGAGGAAGCCTGCTTCGAGGAAGAATGCGGTCAGCACCTCATAGGCCATCAGCGGGCCGATCACCGGGCCGGCCTTGTCCGAAAATGCCGCCCAGTTGGTGCCGAACTGGTAGGACATCACGATGCCGGAGACCACGCCCATGCCGAACGCGATCGCGAAGATCTTCAGCCAGTAATTGAACAGGTTGATGAAGACCTCGCGCCCGGTCCACAGCCACAGCGCTTCGAGCACCGCAAGATAGCTGGCAAGCCCGATCGAGAAGGCGGGAAACACGATATGAAACGACATCGTGAACGCGAACTGCGCCCGGGCCAACACCACGGCATCCAAGCCCAAAAGCATCGCGGCCATCCGTCGTCATCAATCCCGCGCGCAGTTTACCACGCGGGGCGTGACGATGGTACCGCGTCGTTTGCGGAACCGCGTTAGCTGGAGCCGTTCAGCAGGCGAGCGATGGTGCGGTCGATTTGCTCGTACTGACCTTCGCCTTCGTGCTGGAATACGATTTTTCCGCTTTGATCGATAATGTACTGCGCCGGCCAGTACCGGTTGTGCCAGGCGTTCCAGGTTTGGGAGTCGTTGTCCTGCGCGACCGGATAGGTAATGCCATGCCGTTTCAGCGCAGCCTGCACGTTGGACGCCGATCGCTCGAACGGAAATTCCGGGGTGTGGACGCCGACAACGACAAGGCCGCGATCCCTGTACTTGGCATGGAGTTCGGTGACGTGGGGCAGCGTGTTGACGCAGTTGACGCAGCCATAGGTCCAGAAATCCACCAGTACCACCTTGCCGCGCAGGTCCGCCATTTTCAGTGGCGCGGAATTGAACCAGTTACCGATGCCGACGAAATCGGGCGCCGCGCTCTGCGCCGCGGCGATCGCGAACGGAGCCGTCCGGCCGGCCTCGCCGCTGAAGGCGCAGGTGCCTGCGCCGACCAGACAAAGTGCCGCTACGGAAGCAGAGGCGGCGAGCGTTCGTATCGTCATGGGGTACTCCATCATGGTTGAATTGATTACAGGCCGGTCTGGCCGGGCGGATAAAAGGCGGTCAGCCACGACACGATCAGCGTGTCGTATTGGAAGTAGGACGCAATCGCGAACGCGATGACGACGACGCCGAATCCCTGCTGCAGCCTCGGCGAGATTCGCGCGATGCTGCGCACGCGGGTGGTGACGGCCTGGCCGCCATAGGCGATCGCCAGCATGGGGATCGCCGCGCCTGTCGCATAGGCCACCAACAGGACACTCGCCAAGGCCGTGTCCTTGGACGTCGCGACCACGGTCAGGATCGAACCCAGCACCGGGCCGGCGCAGGGCGTCCAGACCAGACCAAGCGTGGTGCCGAGTACGAAGCCGCCGATATTGCCCTGGCGCGCCGCGCCTTTGCCGCTGTAAGCGGGCCCGCTGAGCCGGATCGACAGCCATTCGAACGGCGCCGGCCAGACCATCAGCACGCCAAACCCCAGCAACAGGACTGCCGCGGCAGCACGCAGGCTATTGGGGTCGAAGTCGAAGATATCCGTGATCGCGCTCAGCAGTAGGGCGGCGGCGGAAAACGAGACGACAAAACCGAGCGCGATCAGTGCCGGACGCGTCTTGCCGGCGTGGCCCACCGAAGCCCCAAGCAGAATCGGCAGCATCGGCAGAGTGCAAGGCGCCGCCACGGTGACGACGCCGGCGAGCAGGGCAAGAACGAGATTGAGCATTCGCGAGCATCCATCCAACGATCCCGGCGTGCCTGTTTGGCCACGCGTGGGCTCTGATGGTGCTTCGAGATGCCGAGGCGCAACGTTACGCCGCTCGCGTCACGTGTTCGTGAGTTTTCAGCGTCGCCCCGCTCCAGATGCAGAGCGACCCGGAGGGGGGCATCCCATCCGGGTCGTTGGAGGTACTTGGGAGGTTAGAAACTAATTCAGCGGGCGCGGGTCTCGCTGTCGAAGGAGATCACGCAGACCTCCGTGGGATTCCTGTTGCTGCAATCTACCACCTGCTGGTGCACGAACGATCCGGAGTCGCGCTGGGTGCGGGGTGCGCCGTTCTGAGCAGACAGCGAGGCCAGGGTGCAGATCGCGCCGAGCGGAATGATGAAAAAGCGAAAGGACGGCTTTAGCATTTTCGGACCCCTCTTCCGCACAGCTCTGTCCGGCGTTGGTGATTGTCGTTGTAGCCGGCGTATTTTTCCGCCTGATGTCGTCTATTGTTTCATTTGTTTCGCGGAGCGGCGTGTCCTCAGACCTGTATTCGCCGTCAAAAAACTCGCAAAGCATTGAATTTGTTGTTATTTACCTCACGCCGCCAGGCTGTCGACGCCGGCGCCCCGGAGCAGGTTGGCGAGCTGCTTGCGGGCATAGAACATCCGGGTCTTCACCGTGCTCTGCGGGATCCCGATGATCGCGCCGACCTCTTCCACCGACTTTTCGTGGTAGTAGACGAGGTTGATGATCTCGCGGTGCGCCGGCGACAGCTTGGCGACGCAGGCGCGCAGAATGGCGCGGGTGTTGCTGCGGTCGAGCGAGGCTTCGGGCGTGTCTGCCTCGTCGGCGATTTCAAGCATGTCTTCCTGCTCGATGTCCTCGTGCCGGCGCTGACGCAGCGCGGTCAGCGCCTTGAAGCGGGCAATCGACAACAGCCAGGTGGAAACCTGGGAGCGACCTTCGAACTGGCTGGCGGTGCGCCACACGTCCAGGAACACCTGGCTCGTAAGGTCTTCGGCGATGCTGGCGTCCCGCACGATGCGAAGGACGAAGCGGTAAACCCTGACATGGTGACGGGAGTAAAGGATGTGCATCGCGGTCCTGCCGCCATCGGCAATAGATTCCAGCAGCATTTCATCCGAGGTCGCCTGGGCGGCGATGATGCCCTGGCGAGCCGCGGCGTTGATGGCTATGACGTTCGACATGACCGGCTCCCCGTGTCGCCGCTTGTGCAGCGCCTTTGTTGGGGAATTTGTTAACGAGCCAAGGTTTCGGGACGTCTGCACGCCAAGGAGAATATGGTTTCATGCGCGAAAGAATTGTTTCGTCGCGCGGTCGGCGACGAAACAATCCGGCATTGAATACCAGCAATTTCAATGACCGGAAGATGAAGCCGCGGGCCACAATCGGAGGTGGATGGAGTCTTCAGCGAAGTCGGCCCGACCTCGCGTCCGAAGGGCGGGGCGAGCGAGCAACTCAGGGCTGGCGCAGGGGGTGATCAGGTCCGCTCGGCGGCGGGCGAAAACAGGTAGCCGCCGCCCCTGATGGTGCGGATCACCGCGGGCTTGGTCGGATCGATCTCGATCTTGCGCCGGATCCGCATGATTCGCAGATCGACGGCGCGGTCGAAGGCTTCGGCGTCACGGGCGTTGGCCAGCTCCAGCAGGCGCTCGCGCGACAGCACCCGCTTCGGATTCGCCGCGAAAACCTTGAGCAGGCTGAATTCGGAAGCGGTCAGCGGATGCTCGTTGCCCTCGTCGTCGCGCAGCGCCTGCGCCTCGAGATCGAGCCATTTGGTTCCAAATCGCACCAGCTTGTCCTTGGCAGCCTTTGCACCCGCCGCCTCCGGCGCGGCCGCCGGCGCGCTTCGCCGCAGCACCGAGCGGATCCTCGCCATCAATTCGCGCAATTCGCAGGGCTTTGCGACGTAGTCGTCGGCGCCGAGCTCCAGCCCGACCACGCGGTCGATCGGACTCGCGGTCGCCGTCAGCATGATGACCGGGACATTGATGCGGCTCTTCAGGTCGCGGATGATGGAAAGCCCGTCTTCCTCCGGCATATTCAGATCGAGCACCACGAGATCCGGCACCGAGGTTTCGATCGCGCCGCGCAGGCTCTTGCCGCCGTCGCACAGCGTCACGCTAAAGCCGTGCATCTTGAGGTAATCGCCGACCATCTCGCGGGCCGGCGCCTCGTCATCGACAATAATGATGTGCGGACTCTGGCTCATGATATCTCTGTTGCTGGCAATATGACCGTAAACGTCGATCCCTGTCCGGGCCCGGCGCTGTCAGCGGTCACCTGGCCGCCATGCATGTCGATAATACGCTTGACGATGGATAAGCCCAGCCCGGTCGAGCTTTCGCCAGCGGTGGGTTTCGCGGAGAGCCGCTGGAAGCGGCCGAACAATCGGCCGAGATCCTCAGGCGAGAGACCTGCGCCTTCGTCGGCGACGCGGATGACGGTGTTGTCCTGCTCGTGCGTGACCAGCACGACGATCTTGCCGCCGATCGGACTGTATTTGATCGCGTTGCTGATCAGGTTGTCGATCGCTTCCCGCATCCGGTCGGCGTCGCACATGGTGACGAAATTCGGCGGCGCCGACACCGCGATCGTCTGCTGCTTGTTGATCGCCAACGGCTGGTTGGCGTCCGCGACTTCGCTGACGAGGCTGGCGATATCGATCGGTTCGCGGCGAATGGAGATGTCGAAGGCATCCGCCATCGCGTCCGAAATAAGATGATCGACCATCGAGGTCAGGCGTTTGGTGGCATCGCGGATGTGCTCTACCTGGGAAGTAACGCTCTCCTTGGAAGAGCCGGCGCTGATCAGTTCGGTCAGCATTTCGGTACGGCCGAGAATCACGCCGAGCGGGTTTTTCAGATCGTGGGCGACGGTCCCCAGAATTTCGTTCTTGAAGCCGTTGGCGCGCTGTAGCCGCAGCCACTGCGACGACAGCCGGCGGTTGGCCTGCATCAGCGCGCGGGTGCGCTGGGCGACGCGGTCCTCGAGCTGGGTGTTGGCCTCGTGCAGCTGCTGGTAGAGAATCACATTGTCGAAGGCGATCGATAGCCGGCTGGAGAAAATCTCGACCAGCGCGCGGTCGGTATCCGACAGCGGGCGCTCGGCTTGCAGCAGGACGACCACTTCGCGTCCGCTGCCGGTGCGCAGGTAGAGCACGGTGCGGTGATCGGCGAACTCGTTTTTGCGGCGCTGGAACGCGGCTTCCACCAACTGGCGCACGTCCGGATCGAGCGATCTTGATCCGGACGTGCCGATGAAGCGGCTGTAGCAGCCCGAGCCCGCGAGTACCGAGAAATCGGTGCCGGCGCCGCCATCGTCGCGCAACACCAGGATGCCGGCGCAATCGACATTGAGCAGCGAGGCGAGCTGCGTCAGCACGCCTTCGGCGAGGCGTTGCATCGATTTGAAATCGTACAGGGTCGAGGCGGCATCGATGATGATTTCCAGCCCGCGCCTCGTCTGCACCATGCGCTCGAGCTGCTGGTAGCTGCGCAGCGCCGCGGTCAGCGAGGTGAACAGCTTGTCGGCCGTCAGCTCGGTCTTTGCCTTGTAGTCGTTGATGTCGTACTGGACGATGACGCGGCGTTCCGGCGCCTGGCCGGGCTGCCCGGTGCGCAGGATGATGCGGACGGTCTCGTTCCTGATTTCGTTGCGGATGTACTCGACGAGATCGAGTCCCGCGGCGTCGGTCTCCATGATGACGTCGAGCAGCACCGCCGCGATATCGGGATGCCCGCGCATCAACTTGCGGCCCTCGGCCGCCGAGTAGGCCGACAGGATTTCCAGCGTTTGGCCGTTAAGATTGTAGTCGCTGAGCGCAAAGCGCGTGCCCTCGTGCACGGCCGGGTCGTCGTCGATGACGGCGATCTTCCATTTGCGCGCGCTCGAAGTCTCCGGAGCGGCTCCGGAATCGTCGATCAGGTGGAGGACATCGTCCTGTTCGTCCATTGCGGGGTCCCGTCGCTTGCCTGGTCTTCGGTTGCCGAGCCGCCTTTGGCGGTCCTCGGCATGATAATGCGAAATGTGGTGCCTTGTCCCAGCCTTGAATCCAGCATCATCCGGCCGCCGAGCTGCTGGGTGACGAGATTATAGACAATGTGCAGGCCAAGGCCGGTGCCACCCTCGTTGCGGCGCGTGGTAAAGAACGGGTCAAACGCCTGCCGCTGCACGTCCGGTGTCATTCCGGCCCCGTTGTCGGCAAAGATGATCTCGACATCGTCGGCGCCGCGCGGTCTTGCTGAAATCGAGATGGCGCCGGCACGCCCGTCGGCGAACGCGTGATTTGCGGCGTTGAGGAAGAGGTTGGTCAGAATCTGGCCATACGAGCCAGGATAGCCGTCGATCACCAGCCCTTCCGGCACGTCGACCGACAGCGTGATCGGCGCCCTCTTCAGGACCGGTCGCAGGCTGGCGATGATCTGGTCGGTCGCTTCGCCGAGCGCGAATTGCCGGCGCTCCGCATGCGAGCGGTCGACGGCGACCTGCTTGAAGGACTGGATCAGCTCGGCGGCGCGTTGCAGGTTCGCCACCAGTTGCGCTGCCGCTTCGCGCGAGGTCCGGACGAAATCCTCGAGCCGGGAGCGGCGCAGCGGCGCGTCGGATTTCAACTCGGCCTCGAACATTTCCGTACGGCGCGAGAAACTGGACGCCACCGTCAGGCTGATGCCGATCGGGTTGTTCACTTCATGGGCGACGCCGGCGACCAGGCCGCCCAGTGCCGCCAGACGCTCGGCGTCGATCAGGTTTTGCTGGGCGGCGTTGAGTTCGAGCAGCGCGCCCTCGGCCTTTTCCTTGGAGGCGCGCAGCTCGTCTTCGGTCGTGCGCTTGGCGATGGCGTTTTCGCGGAATACCTCGACCGCGCGCGCCATCGCGCCGACCTCGTCCCTGGCGCCGGTGCCCTGCACCTCGCGGCCGTAATCGCCCGAGGTGATGGCGTGCATCGCCGCCATGATCTGGTGCAGGGGCAGCCGGATGCTGAGCGCGATCACGACGCTGGCGGAGATGATGATGCCGAGAAAGATCACGGCAATGGACAACACCCTGCGGGATATGTCGCCCAGCGTCCGGTCGAATGTCTCCTGCGCCTTCTGCTCGCGCTGCCGCATCTTGACCGACAATTCGTCGATCGCGCCGATGGCTTCGGCCTGGCTGGCGTCGATGGTATTGCGCAACAGTTCGGTCCGGTTCGCAAGCTGGTCCGACAATTTCGCGAAGCCTTCCCGCAGCGCCGCCGTCCGCGCCTGCAGTCGCTGCAGCGCCATGCGCTGCAGGTCGTTGTCGGCGAGGTCGGACATGACAGGGATGGTTTTCTCGATCGTCTCGGTGTTGCGGCGGGCTTCATCGGCCGATGCGGTCGCGAGCGAGAGATAATAGGCATTGGCGGCGACCAGCATCGCGGTAAAGGCCTCGCGGGATTTTCCGAGCGACGGCCAGATCAGGGCGTCGCGATGCCCGGTCGCGCCCTCGATGATCGAATAGAGCCCGGCCATCTCCCTCGCGGGGGTCAAGACCTGGTCCTCGTAGGTTTTCGAAATGGTCGCCTGCACACCGCGCAGCTCGCCGAAGCCGTTGAGGAAGCGATCTGTGACACGCTCAAGCTCCTCCACCGACCCCGAGAGCATCGGATCGGTGGAGGCGCGCGTGGTCAGGGTGCCGAGCACAGCTTCGCGCAACAGCAATATCTCGGCGAACAGTTCCGGGCTCGGCTGGTTGATGTAGCGGTGGATCAGGTTCTGCAGGCGGCCGGTTTCGCTCTCCAGCAACGCCAGAATCTTGTCCGACTCGCGCACTTGCCGGACGTCGTCCCAGGCCGAACCGAGCACCTGGGCGCCGTTCCAGATCATGGCGGCCAGCACCACCACGACCGCCGAGTTCAGCGCGGCGATCGACAGAATGCGCCAGCGGATCGGCACGGCGCGGACCAGCCCGACGATGCCGGAACGGCCGCGCGCGGCGAGGCTCGGGCGCCGTTCCGCAGTCTGGTCCTGCCGGGGTGCTGCCAACCGGTTCACTCCACCTTGCGAATTCGTTCGATCAGCGCGGCGGCTGCGGGGTCGCGCTGCACTTTAGCGTAGATTCCTGTCGGAAAGACGCGGATCTGGAGGCGGCCGTCGCTCTTCTCAGCGATCAGGCGGCCCATGTAACGCAGCGCCTGGACGGTCGGATAATCCTCGTTCCGGGTATCGGCGGCACGAAATTCCCGCGCGGCCGCGCTCGTCGAGATCGCCGTCAAAAACAGCGCAACGACGGCCACGGTCCGCGAAAGGTCGGCGCGGCTGTACACAGACGACTAACTCCCCATGATGATGTCGATCAAGTGTGAAAAAGGTTCAATGTTGTTGGGCGGAAGCCGGCGAGGCAGGCTATTGTCTGCCAGCACTGCTGATGTCGTCAATTGTGTGTTAAGTTCAGTGTTTGTGGATTAAAACCGCCGGCGCGGGGTTTCATCAGCCGCGTGAAGTCCGGGATGGTGATTTTCAACCGCGGCGGGAATGGGTTAACCGGTGATAACGGCTTTGAGATTTTTGCAGCTCGCTGCCGTAACCGCGGCCCTCGCCATCGCCTCTCCGGCGCTCGCGGTCACCGACATCATGTGGTGGCACGCGATGTCCGGCGAGCTCGGGCGGCAGCTCGAGAGGCTGGCTGACGATTTCAACGCCTCGCAATCCGATTACCGGATCGTGCCGAGCTACAAGGGTAATTACACCGAGACCGTCACGGCGGCGATCTTCGCGTTCCGTTCGCGGAGCCAGCCCGCCATCGTCCAGGTCAACGAGATCGCGACGGCGACAATGATGGCGGCGAAGGGCGCGATCTATCCGGTGTTTGAACTGATGCGCGACGAACAGGAGGCGTTTTCGCCCTCCGCCTATCTTCCGGCCGTTACCGGCTATTATGCCGACGTCGCCGGCAACATGCTGTCGTTCCCGTTCAACGCCTCGACGCCGATCCTGTACTACAACAAGAATATGTTTCGTGCCGCCGGCCTCGATCCCGAAGCGGCGCCGAAGACCTGGGCAGAAGTCGGCGAGGCCGCGAGGCGGCTGCGCGCCTCGGGCGCGGCTTGCGGGTTCACCACCTCGTGGCCGTCCTGGATCAATGTCGAGAATTTTTCCGCCTACCATAATCTGCCGATCTCGACCAGGGCCAATGGCTTCGGCGGTCTCGACGCGGTGCTCAATTTCAACAATCCGGTGCTGGTGCGGCACGTGGCGCAACTGGCGGAATGGCAAACCCGGAAAGTATTCGACTATAGCGGCCGCGCCACCTCGGCCGAACCGCGGTTTCAAAAGGGCCAATGTGGAATCTTCATCGGTTCGTCGGCGACGCGCGCCGATATCAAGGCCAATTCGAAATTCGAGGTGGGTTACGGCATGCTGCCGTATTGGCCCGATGTCAGCGGCGCGCCGCAGAACACCATCATCGGCGGCGCGACCTTGTGGGTGCTGAAGGACCGGCCGCGCGAGGAATACAAGGGAGTGGCGAAATTCTTCGGCTATCTGTCGAAGCCGGAGATCCAGGCCGCATGGCATCAGAACACGGGGTACCTGCCGATCACCCGCGCCGCATTCGACCTGACCCGCGCGCGGGGCTTTTACGACCGCAATCCCGGCACGGCGATCTCGATCGAGCAGATCACGCTGAAACCGCCGACCGAAAATTCAAAAGGCTTGCGGCTCGGATCGTTCGTCCTGATCCGCGACGTGATCGACGACGAGCTGGAGCAGGCTTTTGCCGGCAAGAAATCCGCGCAGGCCGCGATGGATGCCGCGGTCGAGCGCGGCAACCATCTGCTGCGCCAGTTCGAGCGGGCCAACCCGGACCGGTAGAAAGGTGCGCCTGAAATAGTTTGCACGCAGAACAGGCAAAGCTGCCGCTTTGTATGCAAGGGGTGGAGGCATCGCGATTCGCCGAGGGCGAGATATTTCGAAGCGTTCTCATGCGGGTAGACGGACGATAAACTTCCGCCGAGATCTGGCACGAACCTTGCGACGCTGCTCCAAAAGCCGACTCTCAGGTGATCAAAAAGACATGAGCCTTGGCGATGTCCCGGCCGGCGCTGCCCCAGCTCGAGCCGACGAGCCGGCGGCGGTGGTTCGCTGCGACGACCGCGCCTTGCCCTATCCGCGCAGGATCACGCGCGCGGAAGAGCTGCGCCTGCAGCTGGCGGATGAAATCGTGCGCGGCGCGCTGGCGCCGGGAGCGGCGCTCGACGAGACCGACATCGCGCGGCGATTCAAGGTGTCGCGGACGCCGGTGCGCGAGGCGCTGCGCCAGCTCGCGGCCTCCGGCCTGGTCGATGCAAGGGCACATCGCGGTGCGGTGGTGGCGCGGCCCTCGATCGAACGGCTGAGCGGGATGTTCGAGGCGATGGCCGAGCTGGAAGCGCTGTGCGCCGGTCTCGCCGCGGAGCGAATGCCGCCGCTGGAACGCCACCGGCTGGAGGCCGTTCACGAGGAAATGCGGGTATTGAGTTACGCCGGCAATCCAGACCGCTTTCATGAAATCAACGAGCGGTTTCACAACGCGATCTACGCCGGTTCGCAGAACACCTATGTCGCCGAAATGACACTGGCGACGCGGGTGCGGGTGCAGCCGTTCCGGCGTGCGCAATTCCGCAATCTCGGCCGGCTGGCGAAATCGCACGCCGAGCACGACCGCGTGGTGGTGGCGATCATGCGCGGCGACCGCGTCGGCGCTGCGGCCGCGATGCGCGCGCATATCGATCGGGTGCGCGGCGAATACGAGCTTTACGCGGTTTCGGTGTAACTCTCATCCTGACCAGCAAGCGAGGCGAGGGAGCATCCCCAAGGGTCGTTAACGGCCATGGAACCCGTCCCGGGCCGCGGCGTTTCTCTCGTCCACGACGTCGGGAGAAATCGCCATGACCTCATCTTCTGAAAAAAGCCCGCAGCATCATACCCAGCGCATGAAAAAGCGCCTGGAGGAAACCGTGACGCATCTGCGTCAGGATATCGGCAAGGTGGGTGAGCCGCAGCTTGCAGCCATGTTCGAAACCTCCGCCGAGGTGTTGAAAGGCCTGATCAAGGCGTTTGATGATTACGAGAAGAAGAACGAAGCGGCTTGGCGCAAGTCGGCGTAAGCCAACTTCATCTATTCAGGGAGGGGCGCAATGGCAGCTCCGGTCGTAATTGAAAAACGTCAATTGCTGAAAGCGGCTTCGGTAGCGGCGCTCGCGGGCGGACTGATGCTGCCGCCGATGTTCGCCGCGGCGCGTTCTGAAAAAGAGGCGGAGGTGACCCCGCCGGAGGACCTGATGCGCGAGCATGGCGTGCTCGATCGGCTACTCTTGGTCTATGAGGCGGGCTTGCGGAAGTTCGATGCGGGTGAGGACTTCGACCCTGCGGTCCTCACCGGCGCGGCGCAGATCGTGCGGGACTTCATCGAGAATTATCACGAGCAGTCCGAAGAGCAGGCCGTTTTCCCGCGCTTCAAGAAGGCGGCAAGGCAGGTCGCCCTCGTCGATACACTGCTGGCTCAGCACCAGGCGGGCCGCAAGGCGACCGCGAGGATCTTGCAATACGCTCCCGGCAGCCGCGGGGATGGCGAGGACCGGCGCCAGCTGGTGTCCGCAATCCGGTCTTTCATCGCGATGTATCGACCGCACGCCGCGCGCGAGGATACCGAGCTGTTTCCGCTACTGAAGGGCATCGTATCGCCGCACGAATACGACGCGATGGCCGAAGATTTCGAGCGGAAGGAACACAAGCTGTTTGGCGGCGACGGCTTTGAGATGATGGTCCACCGCGTGGCCGGTCTCGAACAGTCGATCGGGATCAACGATCTGTCGCAGTTTACGCCGCGCTGACGGCCTCACCTCTCCCCGCAAGGGGGGCGAGGGAGCGGACCGGGCGATCCGTGCACGAAGAACACTCCGCCGCGGCGTCCGCCACCAACGCCCGCTTGTTTCTCAAGCAGGATCCTTGGTCGGTGACGGGCCAGCCACCTTGCTCGATCCCTGCGTGATCAGCCGCGCGGCGCGCTGGTCGCGGGCGTGGATCCACAGCCAGCTCAGCGCGACGCTGAGGCGGTTGCGCAGCCCGATCAGAAAATAGATGTGCGCGATGCCCCAGATCCACCAGGCCAGTGCGCCGCGCAATTTGATGCGCCCGAAATCGATCACCGCCTTGCGCTTGCCGATCTGCGCAAGGCTGCCGGAATGCTTGTAGCGGAACGGCGCGGCTGCTTCGCCGCGCAGCCGCGCCCTGATCGATGCGGCGACATAGCGTCCCTGCTGTTTGGCCGCCGGCGCGATGCCGGGTACCGGTTTTCCGTCAGGGCCAGCGATCGTCACGGTGTCGCCGATGGCAAAAATATCGGGATGGCCCCTTACCGTGAGATCGGGCTCGACCTGCAGGCGGCCGGCGCGATCGGCGGCGGCGTTCAGCCATTCGGCGGCAGGCGAGGCGCGCACGCCCGCGGCCCAGATCAGGGTTTTGGCTTGCAGGCGCTTGCCGCCATACACGACGCCGTCGGCCGAGCATTCGGTGACCGCCTGCCCGAGCACGACCTCGACGCCGAGGCTTTGCAGCGAGCGATGGGCGTAAGCCGAAAGATCGTCGGGGAAACCCGCCAGCACGCGTGGGCCCGCTTCGATCAGCACCACGCGCGCGCGATGGGTGTCGATGTTTCGGAAGTCGGGCGGCAGCGTGTCCCGCGCCAGCTCCGCAATGGTGCCGGCAAGTTCAACGCCGGTCGGGCCAGCGCCGACGATGACGAAGGTCATCAACGCCGCGCGCCGCTCCTGATCGCTCTCGCGCTCGGCGCGCTCGAAGGCCACCAGGATGCGCCGCCGCAAGGTGGTGGCGTCCTCCAGCGTCTTCAGTCCCGGCGCGAACGGCTCCCATTCATCATGGCCGAAATAAGCGTGCCGCGCGCCGGTGGCGAGCACGAGGGTGTCATACGGCAAGGTGTCGCCATCCTCGAGCAGCACGCGTTTGGCGGCTGCGTCGACGCCGCTCACCGTCGCGAACAGGGTCGTGACCTCCTGCCGTCCGCGCAGCAGGTAGCGGATCGGCCAGGCGATCTCCGAGGTCGCCAGCGACGCTGTGGCGACCTGATACAACAGCGGCTGGAACAAATGATGGTTACGCCGGTCGATCAGCGTGATTGAGACCGGCGCGCCTGCCAGCCGATGGGTCGTCTCCAGCCCGCCAAAGCCGGCGCCGACGATCACCACGCGATGAAGCTTTGACGGTGCTGCGGTCATGGATTGCGGCTTTCGATTTCAGGCTTCTGCTGAGTCTATAAAGTACCATTCGGCCATCCGGTCCAAGGCCGGGTTATGCCGGTCGATCGACATGCAATGGGCATCTCCGGTAATCGCCCTTGGACGGCTCGAACCAACCGGCACTATAATTCTTGCCATCCGCGGCGGATACGAATTATGATGCACAAACACTCGCAATGGGCCGAAGGTTCTAAGAGGGGGCCGCCGGTTCGTGCTTGCTGCCAGCCCAAGACATCGCGCACAAAACACGGCACTTGAGAAACAGAGGCCCCGGACCGGAGCCGAGCGCTGCCGGAAGCGGGGCCGGTCGACTGACTGGCGGCAAAATAAGCAAATAACGAGGAGGGAGACGGTTATGAAAACGGCATTCTGGCTGGCGGGCGCGATGGCCCTGGCGCTGGCAAACCCGGCATTGGCAGGGGATACCATCAAGATCGGGTTTGTCTCTACCTTCAGCGGCCCGACCGCGGTCATCGGCAACGACATGCGCAATTCGTTCGAGCTGGCGCTCGATCATCTCGGCCGCAAGATGGGCGGCAAGCCGGTCGAGGTGATTTATGAGGATGACACGTTCAAGCCGGACGTCGGCAAGCAGAAAACCGAGAAGTTGATCCTGTCCGACAAGGTGGACTTCATTGCCGGCTATATCTGGTCGAACGTGCTGCTCGCCTCGCTCAAGCCGATCGTGGATGCGAAGACGATGCTGGTCGTCGCCAATGCGGGTCCGTCGCAGCTCGCCGGCGAGCTTTGCTCGCCGTACGTGTTCTCGACCTCCTGGCAGAACGATCAGACGCCGCAAGCGATGGGCGAATACATGAACCAGAAAGGCGTCAAGTCGGTGTTCCTGATCGGCCCGAACTACGCCGCCGGCAAGGATATGCTGGCCGGCGTCAAGAGCACGTTCAAGGGCGAGATCAAGGGCGAGGAATATACGGTCTGGCCGACCCAGCTCGACTTCTCCGCCGAGCTTTCCAAGGCGCGCGCGTCTGGCGCCGCATCGATCTTCGTGTTCTACCCTGGCGCCGCTGGCGTGCAGTTCCTCAATCAATACACGCAGGCCGGCCTCAAGGCGCAGATGCCGCTCTACACCGCCTTCACCATCGACGAAACGACGCTGCCGCTGCAGAAGGACAATGCGCTCGGCGTTCCCGGCGCGCAGGAGTGGGTGAACGACCTGCCGAACGAGCAGAACAAGAAATTCGTCGCCGACTACCTGAAGAAATATCCCGGCGCGCGCCCGTCCTTTTACGGCGCGCAATCCTACGACGCTGCGCAATTGATCAACAGCGCGGTCGTGGCGGTTGGCGGCGACACCAGCAAGAAGGACGAGATGAAGGCGGCAATGGAGAAGGCTAATTTCAAATCGCTGCGCGGCCCGTTCAAATACGGCAATAACCACATTCCGATCCAGAATTTCTACCTGCAGGACGTGGTGAAGGGTGCCGACGGCCAGCTCTCGCTGAAGACCGTCGCTACCATCGTCAAGGACAACCAGGACCGCTTCCACGACAAATGCCCGATGAAGTAATCCGGGGATCTTGCCCAAGCCAGCGGCGGCGCTCGCGCGCTGCCGCTGTTTTCTTGAAGCATTATGAGATTAGATCGAGCTGTAACGGCAGCGGATGCTCCCTCTCCCGTTGGAAGAGGGCTGGGGTGAGAGATTACGGCCTGTCGTTAGTTTCAGCGCCCGCTCACCCGGCTTGCTGCGCAAACCGACCTCGCCCCGCCGGGGAGAGGTGAACTGAATCCGTGGATAAGACACGTCAAACAATGCCAGCCGCTTCAGCTAATATTCGGTGCCCATGCTGCTTGTCGTCGAACAGTTCCTGAACGGATTGCAGTTCGGCCTGCTGCTGTTTCTGCTGGCGGCGGGACTGACCCTCGTTTTCGGCATCATGGACTTCGTCAATCTGGCGCATGGATCGCTCTACATGATGGGCGCCTACTTCGCGGCGACTTTCGTGGCCTGGACCGGAAACTTCGTCATCGGCGTATTGCTTGCGCTCGGCGCGACGCTTTTGCTCGGAATCGTCCTGGAATTCGTCGCCTTGCGTCACCTTTACGGCCGCGATCATCTCGATCACGTACTGGCGACATTCGGGTTGATTTTGTTTTTCAATGACGCGGTGCGGCTGATCTGGGGCCCGGCGGGTCTTGCGCTGCCGCTGCCGGCCTGGCTGACGGTGCCGATCCAGATCATGCCCGGCGTGTTCTATCCGAGCTATCGCCTGGCAATCATTATCGTCTCGCTGCTGGTCGCGGCCTTTCTCTATCTCGTGGTGATGCGAACCCGCGTCGGCATGCTGATCCGCGCCGGCGCGTCCAACCGGGAAATGATCGGGGCGCTCGGCATCAACATCAAGCTGCTCTCCACGCTGGTGTTCGGGCTGGGGGCGGCGCTCGCCGGTCTCGCCGGGCTGATGCAGGCGCCGATCCTGACCGTTCAGATCGGGATGGGCGAGAATATCCTGATCCTCGCCTTCGTGATTATCGTGATCGGCGGTATCGGCTCGATCCGCGGCGCATTCCTGGCCGCGATCTTTGTCGGGATGATCGACACGCTCGGCCGGGCGTTTCTGCCCGACCTGCTGCGTAAGATCCTGAGCGGCGCGGCGGCTTCGACCGCGGCGCCTGCGCTGTCCTCGATGCTGATCTATCTGGTGATGGCCGTGGTGCTGGTGGTGCGGCCGGAGGGGCTTTTTCCGGCCAACCGGCGATGACCAGTTCGCTCAATTCCCGAAACGCCGTCGCGGCATTGGTGGTTGCCGTGCTGTTATTGCTGCCGCTCTATACTTCGATAAGCGGAAACCTGTTCGTGCTGACGCTGTTTACCCGCATCGTGATTTTCGCGCTGGCCGCGGCAAGCCTCAATCTCCTCATGGGCTATGGCGGAATGATGAGCTTCGGCCACGCCGCCTATCTCGGGATCGGCGGATATGCGGTCGGCATGCTCGCGGCCGAAGGCATAGGCTCCGGTTTTATCCAGTGGCCGGTGGCGCTGGCGGCCTCGGCGCTGTTCGCGCTTGTCATCGGCGCGCTCTCCTTGCGCACCCGTGGCGTCTATTTCATCATGATCACGCTGGCATTTGCGCAGATGGCCTACTACGTGGCTTCCGGGCTCGCCCGCTACGGCGGCGACGACGGCCTGACCATCAACAAGCGGAGCGATTTCGTCGGTCTGATAAATCTGTCGGACCGCGTGCAGTTCTATTATCTTTGCCTCGGTTGTCTGTTCGTCGGCATCTATCTGATCTGGCGCATCGTCAATTCGCGCTTCGGCATGGTGGTGCAGGGCCTGCGCTCCAACGAGCAGCGCATGCAGGCGATCGGGTTCCCCGCAACGCGCTACCGGCTGGTCTGCTTCGTCATATCAGGCACCATGTGCGGCCTGGCCGGGGCGTTGCTCGCCAACAACACCGACTTCGTCAGCCCGGCCGTGATGTACTGGACCCGCTCCGGCGATCTGATGGTCATGGTCATTCTCGGCGGCATGGGCTCTTTGTTCGGCCCGGTGATAGGGGCGGTCGTTTATCTGGTGCTGGAAGAATTCCTGTCGCAGGTCACGGAATACTGGGCGCTGATCATGGGGCCGCTGCTGCTGTTGATTGTGCTGTTCGGGCGCGGCGGCATCGACGGGCTGCTGGGGAGGCTCTCCCGTGGCTGAACCGCTGCTCCGCGTCGAGAAACTGGTCCGGCGGTTCGGCGGCATCGTGGCGACCGACAACGTCTCGCTCGATGTCGCGAGCGGCGAACTGCACGCGATCATCGGACCGAACGGCGCCGGCAAGACCACGCTGATCAGCCAGTTGACCGGGCAATTGCTTCCGCATTCCGGCAGCATTCATTTGGCCGGTCGGGACATCACCCGCGTGCCGGCCTATCGTCGCAGTGCGCTCGGGCTGGCGCGTTCGTTTCAGATCACCTCGCTGCTGCCCGACTTCACCGCGGCGGACAATGTGGCGCTGGCGGCTCAAGCCCATGACGGTCACTCCTTCCACTTCTGGAGCAACGCCCGCAAGGTAACCCACCTCCGCAACGCGGCGCAGTCCGCGCTGGATCGGGTCGGCCTTGGACATCGCGGCGATGTCGTCGTTTCCCGCTTGAGCCATGGCGAGCAGCGCGAACTGGAGTTGGCCGTCGCGCTCGCCACCAGGCCGCAATTGCTGCTGCTCGATGAGCCGATGGCGGGACTTGGCATCACGGAATCGGCGCGCATGGTGAAACTGTTGCAGGATTTGCGGCGGGAAGTCTCCATCGTGCTGGTCGAGCATGACATGGACGCCGTGTTCGCGCTGGCCGACCGCATCAGCGTGCTGGTCTACGGACGCATCATCGCTTCCGGTCAGCCCGGGGAAATCCGCCAGAATGAGGAGGTCAGGCGCGCCTATCTCGGCGAGCAGCACGCGGTGACCCGTCATGGCTGACCTGACGCCCTTGCTCGAAGTCGAAGCGATCGAGACCTGTTATGGCCTGAGCCAGGTGCTGTTCGGCCTGTCGTTGTCGGTTCGCTCCGGCGAGATGGTGGCCATGATGGGCCGCAACGGCATGGGAAAAACCACGACCATCCGCTCCATCATGGGGCTGACGCCGGCGCGCGCGGGCGCGATCCGCTTTGCCGGACAGGACGTCCGCAAGCTGCCCGCGTTCCGGATTGCGCAACTCGGCATTGGCCTCGTTCCCGAGGGGCGTCAGATCTTTCCGAACCTGACGGTGCGCGAGAATCTCGTGGCTGCTTCAGCCAACCGTCTCGACAGCCCCGATCCCTGGGGAATCGATGAGATCCACGCGCTGTTCCCGCAGCTCGCAATCCGTGGCAACAATATGGGCAACACGCTGTCAGGCGGCGAGCAGCAGATGCTGGCGATCGGCCGCGCTTTGATGACCAATCCGCGACTGCTGATTCTGGACGAGGCCACCGAGGGGCTGGCGCCCCTGATCCGCGACGAAATCTGGCGCTGCCTGTCGATGCTGAAGGCGCGCGGTCAATCGGTCCTGGTCATCGACAAGAACATCGAGAATCTCACCCGCATTGCCGACCGCCACTACATCATCGAGCGGGGGCGGGCGGTATGGAGCGGGACCTCGGAAGAGCTGATTGCCGAGCCGGACCTGCAGCATCGTTATCTCGGCGTTTGACGGCTCAAGTCATTCCAGGGCGCGCGTGGCGCGAACCCGGAATCTCGCGCCGCATGTTTGATGCCACCTCTCCCCTTGCCGCGTGATTGTCGAACAGCCGCCCCGGCACCATTCCAAGCAGCGCCTTGGCCACCGTCAGTTTGCCGGTGGCCGGCGCGCCGTGCAGACGTTCATTTGTTGTCAAGAGTTTGCAACTTTCGGGGAATATTGCACCTGAAGGGGCGTCTTACACCTGTATCTCGATCCACTCTACGCTCCCCTTGTTGCCGGCGGGCAATTCCGGCGTCAATCGCTGTCTGAGGATGGATGATGTCTAACGCTGACGAAACCCGGAAGACCGTTCTGGCCTACTTCAACGCCTGGACCGCAAAACGCCCGGACGAGGCATTTACGTTCCTCGCCGACGATCTGGCCTTTTGGGGTCCGACCAACAGCTACAGCAGCGCCGAACAATTTCGCCCGGCGCTGATTGCCTTTGCGGGCATGACCAGGCGCGCGCAGCTCACAAAGCTTGTGGTCGAGGGGGATTGGGCGGCGATGTATTACGACTGCGAGCTTCCCGATCCGATCGGAATAATCAAGATCGCTTCATTCTTCCGGGTCGAGGGAGGAAAGATCAGGCAGTACGAGACGATGTTCGATGCGACGTCGTTCCCCCGAGCAAAGTCGTGACCCGGCTTGCTCTTGAAGTGAAGGGGACCGGCTGGAGCATGATCCGGAAAAGTAGAAGCGGTCTGGTGCGCGAAGCCGCGCAGGCACGGAAAATCAGGGGAGGGGAACATGAAGATATTCATCTCAATCGCTGCGATCCTGGCATGGTTGTTCGGCGCGATGCTGCTGATCGTACCTGCCGGTATGTACGCGCCGACCGGGATCGCGATGACACCGATGATCGCCACACTTGCCCAGGCGCACGGCGCGACCCTGGTGGGACTGGGCGTCGTCAACTGGCTGGCCCGCAATGCCGATCGACAGGGCCTGATTGCCGTGCTGACCGGAAACCTCGTGGTTCAGGTGCTGTCGCTGGGGGTGGTCCTTCGCACAATGCAGCTCGGCGCCGGACTCGCGGTTGCACCGGGCGTCGTGATCCATGTCGTATTGGGCAGCCTGTTTGCCTTTTTCCTGATCAGGGTCCGCAACGCGCATTAGCGGCTCACCCCCGCGCGAACATGCGCGGCTCGCTACTCAGCACCGGCGCGACCGCATCGATCAGGCGCGCGGCAGCGGCGTCGACGGAAAGCCCCGCGGTATCGACCACCGCCGAGGCGCGGGCATAGAGCGGCTCGCGGCTCTTCAGGATGGTGCGCAATTCCGCCATCGCCGAGCGGTCGTCGGCCATCGGGCGCAGATCGCCCTGGCCGCGGACCCGCGCCATGTGCTCTTCCGGCTCCGCTTTGACCCAGATGGTGTAGAATGACGACAGGACCAGGTCGAAGGTCAGCGGCTCGGAGACGATGCCGCCGCCGGTCGCCAGCACCATGAGTTCCTTTCGCGCAAGCAATTGCCCGAGCGCGGCCTGCTCCATCCGCCTGAAGCCCTCCTGGCCGTACAGCGCGATGATCTCGGCGACCGACAGACCGTTCTGCGCCTCGATCTCCTTGTTCAACTCGACAAAACTCCAGCCGATTCTCTTCGCCAGCATCTTGCCGAGCGTGGATTTGCCGGCGCCGCGCAGTCCGATCAGGGCGATGCCGGCAAACGACATCCGCCGTTGCGCCGCGGCGCCTTGGCCCGCGAGCGCATCCTTGGCTTGAGCGATCTGGTTCGGCGTCGCCTTGCGCAAGAGGTCGCGAATGACCGGCCAGTCCGGCGCAGGTTCGGCTGCCGGGATGAGGTCTTCGAGATGCGCGCCCATCGCGTTCGACACCCGGCGCAACAGCACGATCGAGACGTTGCCCTTGCCGCTTTCGAGTTGGGCGATGTAGCGTTCGGAAATGCCTGAGACTTTGGCCAGTACCTTGCGCGACATGCCGCGAAGCGCGCGCATGGTGCGGACGCGCTGGCCGAGCTGCTCGAGAAAACCGGTTTCGGGATCGGGAGTTTCGGTCATGTCCCCTGTTCGATTTTGGCCGCGGATGACGCGGGTCGGAAACATAATGCCGAGGAGGATTGACAGCAAGCGCGCCCGGTGGCTTTCTATGAATTATAATTCAAAAAAATCAGGGGAGGAGGCGTGAGTACCTACAACGCGGTGACCTGGCTGCTCGACCGCAATGTCGATGAAGGTCGCGGCGAAAAACTCGCCTTTACCGACACCGTATCGTCGCTGACCTACGGCCAATTGCAGAAGCAAAGTTGCCGCGTCGCCAACATGCTGCGCCGGCTCGGCGTTCGCCGCGAGGAGCGGGTCGCCATGATCATGCTCGACACGACAGACTTTCCCGCGGTGTTTCTCGGCGCCATTCGCGCCGGCATCGTGCCGGTGCCGCTCAATACGCTGCTGACTTCGGATCAATACGCCTATGTGCTGGCGGATTGCCGGGCACGCGTGGTGTTCATTTCCGAAGCACTGCTGCCTGTCGTCAAGGAAATGGTCGGGCGGATGGCCGATCTCGATCACGTCATCGTTTCCGGCCGGGACGCGCATGGCTACAAGAAACTGTCCGACGAGATCGCGGGCGAGAGCGATTCATTCGTCACCGCCGCGACCCATGCCGACGAGCCCGCGTTCTGGCTGTATTCGTCAGGTTCGACCGGCATGCCCAAGGGTGTGCGGCATCTGCATGCCAGCCTGGCGGCAACGGCGGACACTTACGCGAGGCAAGTGCTGGGAATCCGCGAGGACGATGTCTGTCTGTCGGCCGCAAAACTGTTTTTCGCCTATGGCCTCGGCAACGCCCTGACGTTTCCGATGTCGGTCGGCGCCACCACCATTCTCAATTCCGAGCGGCCGACGCCGGCTTTGATGTTCGAGCTGATGAACACGTATAACCCCACCATCTTCTTCGGGGTGCCGACGCTGTTCTCCTCGATGCTGCACGATGAGGCGCTGAAGAACGAGCGCGGCGGCAACGCCTTGCGCATCTGCACCTCCGCCGGCGAGGCGCTGCCGGAATCGGTCGGCAACGCCTGGAAGTCACGCTTCGGCGTCGATATTCTCGACGGCGTCGGCTCGACCGAGCTGCTGCATATTTTTCTGTCGAATTCGCCCGGCGACATCAAATACGGCAGCTCGGGCCGCCCGGTGCCGGGGTACCGGGTGCGGCTAGTGAACGAAGCCGGCGCTGAAGTGGCCGACGGCGAGGTCGGCGAGTTGCTGGTCGATGCGCCCTCCGCCGGCGAAGGCTACTGGAACCAGCGCAGCAAGAGCCGCCAGACCTTCGAAGGCCACTGGACCCGCACCGGCGACAAATACATTCGCGACACCGACGGCCGCTACACCTTCTGCGGCCGTAGCGACGACATGTTCAAGGTGTCCGGCATCTGGGTGTCGCCGTTCGAGGTCGAGAGCGCGCTGATCACCCATCCGGCGGTGCTGGAGGCCGCGGTGGTGCCGGAGCCCGACCCGGAAGGCCTGTTGAAGCCGAAAGCCTTCGTGGTACTGCGATCGGGCGCAGACACGGCCGGCCTGCAGGATGCCCTGAAGGATTACGTCAAGCAGAAGATCGGGGTGTGGAAATATCCGCGCTGGATCGACGTCGTCGACGCCTTGCCGAAAACCGCGACCGGAAAAATCCAGCGGTTCAAATTGCGGGATGGGGCGAAGTAGGGCGTGGCGTCAGCGAACAATTCAACTGCTCGATTTCGCCGCGAGACTCCCTCTCGTTCCCTCCCCCCTTGCGGGGGAGGGTTAGGGAGGGGGGTGAGCCGCAAACGCCGGAGTGCGTGGTACCCCCCTCTCCAGCTCTCCCCCGCAAGGGGGGAGAGGGCACAGCGCGCGATGCCGCAACGAGCGCCGAAAACATGACCCTCTCTCCCGCCGGCTTTCTCCGCATCGGCGCGTCCGATCTCGAATATCGCATGATCGGTCCCGCGCCGGAGGAAGCGCCGACCATCGTCATGCTGCACGAGGGCCTGGGATCGGCGGGGCTGTGGGGAGATTTTCCGGACCGGCTCGCCGCCGCGACCGGCACCGGCGTGCTGGTGTATTCGCGCGCGGGCTATGGCGCTTCGACGCCGGTGAAATTGCCGCGTCCGCTCGACTATATGCATATCGAGGCGTTCGACGTATTGCCGAAACTACTCGATCGCATCGGCTTTCGCCGCGGCCTGTTGCTCGGGCATTCCGACGGCGCGTCGATCGCGGCGATCTATGCCGGCGGCGTGGCCGATCACCGCGTGCGCGGCGTGGCGATGATCGCGCCGCACTTTGTGGTTGAAGATATTTCGGTGACGTCGATCGCCGAGATCAAAACGGCCTATGAGAGCACGGACCTCAGGGCGAGGCTGGCGCGCTGGCACGGCGATGTCGACAACGCCTTCTACGGCTGGAACGGCGCCTGGCTCGATCCCGGTTTTCGCAGCTGGGATATCTCGGAATATCTCGCCTATATCCGCGTGCCGGTGGCGATCCTGCAGGGCGCCTGCGACCAGTATGGAACCATCCGGCAGGTCGAGATCGCGCGGGAAGAGTGCTATTGTCCAGTCGATGTGACAATGATCCCGGGCGCTGGACATTCGCCGCATCGCGAAGCGCCGGAGGCGACGCTCAATGCGATCTCGGAATTTGCTGGATGCATTTTACACGTCCACGAAGGCTCGCAGGGACGCGCGGCGTAACGCATCGGCCGGCGCGATGCCGGCATGAGCACCCCGCTTTCCGGCGCCGCCAAGCTGCCGCTGCCACGCTGGGCCTATGTCCCCGGTGACACCAAGGCGGCCGAGGCTGATTACGAAACACTGGCGCAAGTCAAGCTGTTGGTGCCCGCGCGCTTCCATGACTTTGTTCCGGCGCGGCACCCGGCGCTGCGCTACGGGTTGATGCTCAACGACAGCGGATATTTCTGGGAAGCGCAGGAAGTGCTGGAAGCGGTATGGGCCGCGGCACCTCAAGGCGGCCGCGAGCGAACCCTGCTGCGGGGCTGCATCCAGATCGCCAACGCCAATCTCCGCTTGCGGATGGGCAAACCTCACGCGGCCGCGCGGCTGCTGGGCGAGGCGCTGGGAGAACTCAAAATGCTTGATAGCCGCAAGGCGATCGCCGGCGGCGACGGGTTTGTCGACGGTTTTCCCAGGGCTGCGCTTGTGGCGCGGCTGCAGGCCAGACTGGGGTTGCCGGCGTTGTCCAAAGCCGATTGGGTCGAAATCGGCGCCATCGGCCGGATATGAAGCAAAATGCCGGATTTGGAACCTTGATAAGCCTAGACAGCATCCAAAACATGAATTATTGTGCATGTTAGCCGAGATAATTCAGAGCAGGTAACCCTATGGCCAGTGAAGATCGCGTCCTCGCTGGCGGCGCCAGCTGCATCGATTTTCAGACCGATCCGTCGCGCTACCGGCACTGGAAGCTTGCCGTCGACGGCGATGTCGCGACGCTGACCATGGATGTCGACGAGAATGGCGGGCTGTTCGAGGGCTATCAGCTCAAGCTGAATTCCTACGACCTCGGCGTCGACATCGAGCTGGCCGACGTCGTGCAGCGGCTGCGCTTCGAACATCCCGGCGTCAAGGTCGTGATCCTGCGGTCGGGCAAGAACCGGGTGTTCTGCGCCGGCGCCAACATCCGCATGCTGGCCGGCGCCACCCACGCCCACAAGGTCAATTTCTGCAAATTCACCAACGAGACCCGCAACGGTCTGGAGGATTCATCGGAGAATTCCGGCCAGCGTTTTCTCACCGTCATCAACGGCACGGCGGCCGGCGGCGGCTATGAGCTGGCGCTGGCGACCGATCACATCATTCTCGCCGACGATGGTGCGGCGGCGGTCGCCCTGCCCGAAGTGCCGCTGCTTGCGGTGTTGCCGGGCACCGGCGGACTGACCCGCGTGGTCGACAAGCGCAAGGTTCGCCGCGACCACGCCGATTATTTCTGCACCATCGAGGAGGGCATCAAGGGCAAGCGGGCTGTTGCATGGCGTCTGGTCGACGAGATCGTGCCGAACAGCAAGCTCGAGGCCAGGGTCACCGAGCGCGCACGCGAATTCGCCGCTGCCTCCAGCCGCAACGGCAACGGAAAGGGCATTTCGCTCAAACCGCTGACGCGCAGTATCGACGAAAGCGGTATTCGCTATGGCCTGGTCAGCGTCGATATCGACCGCGCCCAGCGCATCGCCACCATTTCGATCTCAGCGCCGGATGCGGCCCCGCCGGCCGATATCGACGGCATGATCGCGCAAGGGTCTTCGTTCTGGCCGCTGCAGGTGGCGCGCGAACTCGACGATGCCATCCTGCATCTGCGCATCAACGAGCTCGAGACCGCGATGCTGGTGTTCAAGTCGCATGGCGAGCGCGCCAACGTTCTTTCCTGCGACGCCTTCCTGGAAGCCAACAAGGTGCACTGGCTGGTCAACGAAATCAGGCAATACTGGAAGCGGGTGCTCAAGCGCATCGACGTCACCTCGCGCACGCTGGTGACGCTGGTCGAGCCGGGCTCGTGCTTTGTCGGCACGCTGGCCGAACTGGTGTTCGCCGCCGACCGCTCCTACATGCTGATCGGCCAGAAACAGGGCGATAACCGCGCCCCGCCGACCATCGAACTTTCCGCGATGAATTTCGGACCGTACCCGATGAGCCACGGCCTGACGCGGCTGCAATCGCGCTTTCAGGCCGATCCGACGGATCTGGATCGCGCCCGAGCGCGGATTGGCCAGGCGCTCGATGCGGAGGAGGCCGAGGCGCTCGGCCTTGTCACCTTCGCGCTCGACGACATCGACTGGAATGACGAGATCAGGGTGTTTTTCGAGGAGCGCGCCAGCTTCTCGCCCGACAGCCTGACCGGCATGGAAGCCAATTTGCGCTTCGTCGGGCCCGAGACCATGGAATCCAAGATCTTCTCGCGCCTGACGGCGTGGCAGAACTGGATCTTCCAGCGCCCCAACGCGGTCGGCGAGAACGGTGCGCTGCGCCGCTACGGCACCGGCCAGAAGGCGCAGTTCGATATGACGCGGGTCTAGTGAATCTTGCTGCGGCCGGCTCGACCCGGCCATCCACGTCTTTCTTGCTCGCTGCAGAAAGGGCGTGGCGGAAAATGACTCAAAGGAGCGCACCATGAACGTCAACATCATGAACGTCGATTACTCGACCAAGATTCCCAACAACGTGAATCTCAGCGAGGATCGGCAGGTGCTCAAGGCGCTGGAGGGCTGGCACCCCGGTTACATGAACTGGTGGGGTGACATGGGCCCGGAGGGCTTTCAGCAGTCGCTGGTGTACTTGCGCACCGCCTATTCGGTCGATCCGCGCGGCTGGGCCAAGTTCGACTACGTGAAGATGCCGGATTACCGCTGGGGCATCCTGCTCGCGCCGCAGGAGGAGAACCGCGTCATACCGTTCGGCGAGCATTACGGCGAGCCGGCGTGGCAGGAAGTCCCGGGCGAGCATCGCGCCACGCTGCGCCGCCTGATCGTGATCCAGGGCGACACCGAGCCCGCCTCGGTCGAGCAGCAGCGCCATCTCGGCAAGACCGCGCCCTCGCTCTACGACCTGCGCAACCTGTTCCAGGTCAATGTCGAGGAAGGCCGCCATCTCTGGGCGATGGTCTATCTCTTACAGAAATATTTCGGCCGCGACGGCCGCGAGGAGGCCGACGAACTGTTGCGCCGCCGCTCCGGCGACGCCGATAGCCCGCGCATGCTGGGCGCCTTCAACGAGGCGACGCCGGACTGGCTGTCGTTCTTCATGTTCACCTACTTCACCGACCGCGACGGCAAGATGCAACTGCACTCTCTGGCGCAATCCGGCTTCGATCCGTTGTCCCGCACCTGCCGGTTCATGCTGACCGAAGAGGCGCATCACATGTTCGTCGGCGAGACCGGCATCAGCCGCATCGTGCAGCGCACGTGCGAGGCGATGAAGGCCGCAGGCGTCAGCGATCCCAGCGATGTCGCCAGGGTCCGCGCGCTCGGGGTGATCGATCTTCCGACCATCCAGAAAAAGCTGAACCTGCATTACACGCTCTCGCTCGACCTGTTCGGTTCTGAAGTGTCAACCAATGCCGCCAACGCCTTCAATGCCGGCATCAAGGGCCGCTACCACGAGACCCAGATCAAGGACGATCACCGCCTGCAGAACGCCACCTATCCCGTGCTCAAGCTGGTGAATGGCGAGATCAGGCGCGTCGACGAGCCGGCGCTGACCGCGCTCAACATGCGGCTGCGCGACGATTACACCCAGGACTGCGCCAAGGGCCTGTTGCGCTGGAACAAGATCATCTCGACGGCCGGCTACGACTTCAGGCTGACCTTGCCGAACGTCGCATTCCACCGCCAGATCGGCGAGTTCAGGGACGTTCACGCCACGCCCGAGGGCGTGCTGATCGACGATGCGACCTGGAACAGGCGAAAGAGCGAATGGCTGCCTTCCGCCGATGACGGCGATTTCGTCAGCTCGCTGATGACGCCGGTAACCGAGATCGGCAGCTTCGCCCCCTGGATATCGCCGCCCAAGGTCGGGATCGACAACAAGCCCGGCGATTTCGAGTATGTGAAAATCGAGACGTGATTAATCCCAGCCCTGACCCTTGATGCCGGGGTTGGCATAAACAATGCCGCCGTCGACCGCGATGGTGGCGCCGACCACGTAGTCGCCGGCGCGCGAGGCGAGATAGATCGCGGCGCCCGCCATGTCCTCGTCGCTGCCGATGCGCCCCGACGGCACGCGCCTCGAAACCTCCTCGGCGTTGTCGCGCGCCGCCTTGTTCATGTCCGACTTGAACGGCCCCGGCGCGATCGCGGTGACCACAATATGGTCGCGGATCAGTTTGACTGCCATCCGGCGGGTCAGGTGGATCAGGCCAGATTTGCTCGCCGCATAGGAATAGGTTTCCATCGGGTTGACGAAGATGCCGTCGATGGATGCGATGTTGATGACCTTGGCGGGTTTTTCCGCAGACGCGGCGGCACGCAGCGGGGCCGCCAGCGCCTTGGTCAGAAAAAACGGCGTCTTCAGGTTGAGGTTCATCACCTTGTCCCAGCCGCTTTCCGGAAACTCGTCGAACTCGGCGCCCCAGGCGGCGCCCGCATTGTTGACGAGGATGTCGAGCTTCGGCTCGCGCTTCCTGATCTCGGCCGCCAACGTCTCGATCCCGGCCATGGTGGAAATATCGATCGGCAGCGCGATGCATTGGCCGCCATATTCCGCCGCAAGCTCCTTCGCGGTGGCCTCGCAGGGTCCGGCCTTGCGCGCCGATATGTAGACCTTGGCCGCTCCTTGCGCGAGAAATCCGGCCGCGATCATCTTGCCGATGCCGCGCGATCCCCCGGTCACCAGCGCGATGCGGCCCTTCAGCGAAAACAGATCCTTGAACATGCGCGTCTCCCTTGCGTTGCCCAAGGTTCTGGGCGTGGAGGCTTGATGAGTCAAGGAAGGGACCCTTTCCCTCCCCCCTTGTGGGAGGTGAGGGGTCTGTCTCCGCGTTTAGAGACCCCATCCGGCGCGCGTCGCGCCACCTTCTCCCACAAAGAAGGGAAGCGAAGAGGCGTCGAGCGAGAGCTAGGCCGCGTCGACGCGGCGAAAGCCGTTCCACATCGCGGTGGCGGCGCCGGAGGTCAGCACCGGCAGGATGCGCGTGTCCTGATAGTTGCCGTTGAGCGAGACCCGCGGCAGCGCGGTCAGACGATCGGCGCTTTCGGGAAAGATCATGCCCGGCCGCGTCGTCACCGCGGTTTTGAATCCGGCCGTTCGTGCCAGCGCGAATTCGCGGACGCCAGCCGCGGCCTTGTCGCCATAGGGATAAGCAAGATGGACGACGGGACGCTGCAGCGCGCTTTCAATTCGCGCGCGGCTGATCGCCATCTCGTGGCTCGCGATTTCCTCGTTTTGCTTGGCGAGATTGCAATGGGAGATGGTATGCGCGCCGATGGTGACCAGGGGATCGTCGGCGAACGGCTTCAGCTCGTCCCAGGACATGCAGAGATCGCGGCAAACGGCGGCTTCATCGACGCCATGTTGTGCGCACAGCGCGGCGATTTCGCGCTGGATATCATGCTCGCCCGGCAAGGCGCGCAACCAGTCGTGCAGCCGGTCGAACGCGACCTGCTTGGCCGCCGGCGTCGAGGTATCGAGCCGGGTCGCACGCTCGCCGATCCTGGCTTCGATCGAGGACGCGCTGGCGATTACCTTCTCCAGCACGATCCACCACAATCCGCCTGTGCCCGCCGCAAAATCGCTGGTGACGTACACCGCAAGGGGTGCGTCAAACTCCCGCATCACCGGCAGCGCGAAATCGCGGTTGTCGCGATAGCCATCGTCGAGGGTGAAGCAGGCAAACCGCCGCGAAAAATCGCGCTCGATCAGCCGCCGGTGCACCTCCTCGATGGTGATGATGTCGATGCCATCGGAGCGAAGGTGCGACAACATTGCGCGCAGAAATTCCGGCGCGATCTCGAGATGTCGATTGGGCTGGAATTCGGCGTCGCGGCGCGGGCGGACATGGTGCAGCATGAAAATGGCACCCATGCCCGAGAACATCGGCCGCAGCAGATAATGCGCCCCGCTCAAGTACAGCGCTGCCAGTCCGGCGCGGATGACATTGTTGCGAAATTGCTTCATCGGGAATGGACGGCCGGTTCGGGTGCGACCCGCGAAACTAGCGGGAAACCGCTGAAGAAACAGTTAGTCGGGTGGCCGTCCGCTACCGGACTATTTCGCCGTTATTTCGGGTTTGACAGCCCCGCAAGGGTTTGTTTTCTCTCTATTTCCAGTGCCGCCGCTTGCGCGACTTCGTGTCAGGCACCTCAAATCGAAAAGCGACACTGAAATCATAGTGTTGCCAGTGCCCCCTTTGTTTCCGGAGTTGGTGTCAGGGGATGCGTCGACAGCTCACGAACTTCGGAAAAAACGGGGCCGCAGGCCCCGCGGGACCTCGAATGCGCGGACTTTTCAGGTGGAGCAGCAAATGGTGGCCGGGCACAATTCCGCTGGCCGTCTTGTGGGCGATCGCGGCCTGGACAAGCACCTCGCCGCTGGAATCCGACCTGGCCGCCCGCGCGACGTCGGCGCTGAAGGAGACCGTGCTCGACAAGACGAGGATCGAGGTCTCCGGCCGCGACGTCACCTTGGCCGCGGATGCATTCTCGGAAGATGGCCGCCGCAGCGCGGTGGCCTCGGTGGAGGCGGTAGCAGGTGTGCGGCTGGTCAACGACGAGACCAGCCTCGTCCCCGAAGCCAGGCCGTTCGTCTGGTCGGCCGAGCGGGACGTCGCCAGGGTCACGCTGGGCGGCAGTTCACCGCTGCCGGCCAGCAAAGGCAGGTTGCTCGAGGCCGCCCGCGCCGGCCTTGGCGGCGTGGAGGTGGTCGATCAGATGCATTTGTCGCGGGGCGCGCCGCCGCGTTTCGACAATGCCGCCCTGCTGCTGCTCGATCAGATCGGAAAATTGAAAGACGGCAAGGTCGCGATTTCGGATACCAAGGTCAGCCTCTCCGGCATGGCGCGCGACCTCGGCGGCCGCGAAGCAATAGCGGCCGCGCTGAAGAATCTGCCCGAGGGGTTTTCGGTCGCCGCCAATGAGATCAAGGCGCCACCCTATATCTTTCAGGCTTACAAGGATCCGGTGGCGGTAACGCTGACGCTCACTGGCTATGTGCCTGACAACAATGTCCACGCGGCGATCACGGCGGCAGCCGGGCGCAAATTCTTCAGCGAAAAGGTGGTCGACAATCTCAAGGCCAGCATCGGCGCGCCCTCCGGGTTCGTCAGCGCGGTGGTGCCGGCGCTTGGCGCGTTGTCGCGGCTCTCGACGGGTACGCTGGTGGTGACCGACCGCGAGATAAAGCTTTCGGGCGACGCCCTGTATGACGCGGCGGTGGCCCAGATCCGCGGCAACCTGGCCAAGGATTTTCCGGAAGGCTGGCAAGTCAAGGCGGACATTTCGGTCAAGCCCGCGGCCGCACCGGTCGATGCCTCGGTATGTCAGCAGTTGTTTTCGGAACTGCTGGCCAAGGGAAAAATCCGCTTCGAATCCGGGCGTGCCGCCATCGATCTGGATTCCTCCGGTCTGCTCGACCGCCTGGTTGAAACCGCGCTGCGCTGTCCGACCTCCAACGTCGAGATTGCCGGACATACCGACGCCGACGGTGAGGACGCCTTCAACCAGGCGCTGTCGGAGAAGCGCGCGCAGGCGGTGACGGATTATCTTGTCAAAGCGGGCCTGCCCGCGAGCCGGTTCACGGCGACGGGCTACGGCAGTTCGCAGCCGGTCGCCACCAATGATACCGACGAAGGCAAAGCGCGGAACCGCCGCATCGATTTCCTGGTGAGGTAACGAATGGCATCTCTGGTGACCTTTTATTGGGGCTGGCTGCTGGCCTCGGTGCTGCTGGGTCTGGCCATGGGCTGGATCGCGGTGGTCCATCGCGGCCCCGGCGTATCGAAGCTGACGTCGCGGTGGCTGGCGGCATTGGCGGCACTGCTGCTCGCAGCCGCGCTGGCGCGCGTGATCCCCGGCCGCCCCGGCTACTGGCTCGACCTCGGTCTCATCATGTTTACGACCTATCTTTTCGGCTGCGCGGTGGGATCGTGGCTGCGCGACTGGGCGCTCTCGCGCGGCACGTCGGCCGCCTAGGCCGGGATGACTTTTCCTCGAAGCACGATGTTTCTTCGGAAGCCCGGTTCCGACTTTTCCGGATCATGCTCCTGAACCGAAATGCGCTGGAGATAACCCGGCAGCAAACACAACCTGCGGCATCCATGCGTGCGGCATCTGCCAGGGGCGAATGCGACAAAACTGCGCATTCAGGTTCCCCGAACCCCCTATTACTTCCCCTAATATATTGATGGTGCGCGTTTTATTGCGTTTTATTCACATCAAGCGAATTCCACTCCGGCCCAAAACACGCTACCACATCCTGCCGGGAGCAGACGTGGCGCTGGCGGAGTTCGCCCGGGCGCCGTCGTCGTTGGATCGCAATTCGAGGTCTAGATGCTGGAAGCAATACGCAGGACGATGTCGTTTCTGCGCCAGAAGCAAATCCTGCACAAGCTGGGTGTTGTGGTCAGCGTCACCGTCATCGGGATCGCGTGCTATGTGCTTTACCACATGCTCCGGGGCATCGATGTCGACGAGGTGGTGGAGGCCATCAAGCAGACCGAGCCCCACTCGATTGCGCTGGCGGCGCTGTTCGTGGCGGCGGGTTATTTCACGCTGACATTCTATGATTTGTTCGCGGTTCGCGCGATCGGCCGAGCCGACGTCCCCTACCGCATCAACGCGCTCGCTGCCTTCACCAGCTACTCGATCGGGCATAATGTCGGCGCCAGCGTCTTCAGCGGCGGCGCGGTGCGCTATCGCATCTATTCCGCCTGGGGACTGAATGCGATTGACGTCGCAAAGATCTGTTTTCTGGCCGGCCTTACCTTCTGGCTCGGCAATGCCGCGGTGCTTGGACTGGGCATCGCCTATCATCCCGAAGCGGCGGCGGCGATCGATCAGCTCCCGCCGTGGCTGAACCGCGTGGTCGCGGTTCTGATCATTCTCGGGCTGGCGGCCTATGTGGTCTGGGTCTGGATTCAACCGCGAGGGGTCGGCCGCGGGCCCTGGACCGTGGTGCTGCCGGGCGGCCCGCTGACATTGCTTCAGATCGCGATCGGGATCGTCGATCTCGGCTTTTGCGCGCTGGCGATGTACGTTCTGGTGCCGGACGAGCCTAACCTCGGCTTCGTCGTGGTCGCGGTCATATTTGTCTCGGCGACGCTGCTCGGCTTCGCCAGCCATTCTCCCGGCGGGCTTGGCGTGTTCGACGCCGCCATGCTGGTCGGCCTGTGGCAGATGGACCGGGAGGACCTGCTTGCGGGGATGCTGCTGTTTCGGGTCCTCTATTATATCGCGCCGTTTGTCGTATCTGTAATCTTGCTGACGTTTCGAGAGGTAATACTGGGCGCGCGAATGAAGCGGCTGCGCAAGGACGAGCCGGGCCTCGATGCCGGGCCGGCGCGAGAAGCCGCCTATGTGAGAGAGCGTCGCGACACTGGCGCCTGACGATGCGAACCCGAATGGCGAGAAAGCCAGTCCGATGGCAATTGACGCGCCCCCTTCTTCCTTCTTCTCGCCTTGGCCGGATCGGCTGCGGCATTCGGCCATTATTCTGCTCGCCGCGGGCCTCGCGCTCGCCGTTCTGGTCGCGTTCGGCGAATTGTCGCCGGTCCGCGCCGCCACGGTGTTTGCCTGCATCGCCGCAGCCGCGCTGGTGCCGTGGCGATTGCACAATGCCGCGGCGTCGCGTGAAGATGTCCGCGGGGTAAGCCCGGTTGAATCCCCGGCGGTCAGCGCGGTGGTGGCCGGCATGCCGGATCCAGCAGTACTGCTCGACCGCGCCGGCCGCGTCATTCACCTCAATGCCGCCGCGGCGCAACTCGCGCCTGCGCTGCGCAAGAACGAACTCGCCCAGTTCGCGCTGCGATCGCCGGAAATCATCACAGCGCTGCGCGAAGCCATCGCCACAACCGAGTCCCGGCGCGCCACCTATCTCGATCACGTGCCGGTCGATCGCTGGATGGAACTGATCATCACCCCGGTACCGGTGCCGACCCTGTTCGGCGGCACGGAAAAATGCATGCTGATGACGTTCCACGATCAGACCCCGCTCCGCCGGGTCGAGGAAATGCGCGCCGACTTCGTCGCCAATGCCAGCCACGAGTTGCGCACGCCGCTGGCCGCGCTGTCGGGCTTTATCGATACGCTGCAGGGGCCGGCCAAGGACGACGCCAGGGCGCGCGAGCGCTTTCTTTCCATCATGCACGCCCAGGCGACGCGGATGGCGCGGCTGATCGACGATCTGCTATCGCTGTCGCGGGTCGAACTCTCCGCCCACGTCCGCCCCGATACGCTGGTGGATATCGTTCCGATCATCCGGCAGGTCGCCGACGGGCTGGAACCGCTGGCGCGGGAGCGGCAGGTCGCGATCGATATGGATTTGCCTGACGTGCCGGTCATGATCGCGGGCGATGGCGAGGAGTTGTTGCGGCTGTTCGAGAACCTGATCGAGAACGCGCTGAAATACGGCGCCTCCGGCGGCAAGGTGGATGTCTCGCTGATCTCGGCAATGTCGGGCGAGGGCGTCCCGGAAATTCGCTTCATGGTGCGCGATTTCGGCCCCGGCATAGCACCCGAACACCTGCCGCGGCTCACCGAGCGGTTCTATCGGGTCGATGTCGGCGACAGCCGCGCGCAGGGCGGCACGGGGCTCGGTCTGTCGCTGGTCAAACATATCGTTAACCGTCATCGCGGCCGGCTCTTGATCGAGAGCGTGCCCAAACAGGGCGCGACCTTTACCGCCTGTTTTCCCCAGGCGAAAATGCCGTCGGCGCAATAAATTCAAGCAATTTCAATGGCTTGATTCTGTCATCCAGCCGTCACCAAAGCTTCGTAAAAGCAGCGCGTACCGCTTTTAAACGGAAGCGGCGTGAGCGCAGTCGGGCGCATTTTGGCGCTTCGCTCACCTGATGGAGACCAGCAATGAATTTCATGAAAGCTATCGTCGCTGCCGGCCTGGTCGCCGCGTCGACGTCGGCGTTCGCCGCCGACATTACCGGAGCGGGCTCGACCTTCATCTATCCGGTCCTGTCCAAATGGGCCGATGCCTACAAGAAGGAATCCGGCAGCGGCGTGAATTACCAGTCGATCGGTTCCGGCGCGGGCATCAAGCAGATCCAGGCCAAGACCGTGACGTTCGGCGCGACCGATATGCCGCTGACGGTCGCTCAGCTCGAGAAGGACGGCTTCGCCCAGTGGCCGATGATCATGGGCGCGATCGTCCCAGTGGTAAATATCGAGGGCGTGAAGGCCGGCGACATGGCGCTGGACGGTGAGACCCTCGCCAACATCTATCTTGGCAAGATCACCAAATGGGATGACCCCGCGATCAAGAAGCTCAATCCGAAACTTAGCCTGCCATCGGCCGCGATCGCCGTCGTTCACCGTGCGGATGGCTCGGGCACGACCTTCAACTTTACCGACTATCTTTCGAAGGTCAGTGCCGATTGGAAATCGAAGGTCGGCTCCGGCACGGCGGTTGAGTGGCCCGCGGGCGTGGGCGCCAAGGGCAACGAAGGCGTCTCCGGCAACGTCGGCCAGACCAAGGACTCGATCGGCTACGTCGAATATGCCTACGCCAAGCAGAACAAGCTGACCTACACCGCGCTGGTCAACAAGGCGGGAAAGACCGTGCAGCCGACCGACGAAGGCTTCAAGGCGGCCGCTGCCAATGCTGACTGGACGCACGCGCCGGGTTACTTTTTGATCCTCACCGACCAGCCCGGCGAAAAGTCCTGGCCGATCGTGGCTTCGACCTTCGTCCTGATGCACAAGGATACGGCCGACAAGGCGGCGTCCGCTGAGGCCGTCAAGTTCTTCAAGTTCGCCTTCGAGAAGGGCGGCAAAATGGCTGAAGACCTCGACTACATCCCGATGCCGGATGCGGTGATCAAGCTGATCGAGAAAACCTGGTCGGCCGATATCAAGAGCTGACCTGAACCTGGCCCTCGCGGCAACCCGGACGTCCTCCTCTCCCTTTGGGAGAGGGAGGGCGTGAGGATTACCTCATCCGGGTCGCTCTGGTTTGATGCTTCCACCGCCAAAGCGATCCAAGCTCTCCCTAAGGGGGTGGAAAACCAGCGGGTCCGGCCAACGCGACCTGGAAATAAGTAGTAAGTAGGATAGGGGATTGGCGTGGCAGACATGGCCATTCAGAGCGATGTAATGGAAGCCGCCGGACCCTACGATCGCGCCCGTGCGCTCAATGCTTTCAAGCTCGGCGACGCCACCTTTTACTGGATCACGCGGGCGTGCGCGATTTCGGTGTTGCTGATTCTGGGCGGCATCATTCTCTCGCTGATGGTGGGTGCCTGGCCGGCGATGAAGCAATACGGCTTCTCGTTTCTTTGGACGGCGCGGTGGGCGCCGTCCGCCGATCCGCCGGTGCTCGGCGCGCTCGGTCCGATGTACGGCACGCTGGTGACGTCCTTCATCGCGATGTTGATCGCGATCCCAGTGGGAATGGGTATCGCCATCTTCCTCACCGAACTCTGTCCGCAATGGCTGCGCCGTCCGATCGGACTGGCGATCGAATTGCTCGCCGGAATCCCGTCGATCATCTACGGCATGTGGGGCTTCTTCGTGCTTGGCCCGTTCCTGGCCTACACGTTTCAACCAGTCATGATCGGACTATTCGACGGTGTCCCGGTTCTCGGATCGATCTTTGCGGGGCCGCCCTCCTATCTGAGCCTGTTCAACGCCGCGCTGATCCTGGCGATCATGGTGCTGCCGTTCATCACCTCGATCTCGGTCGACGTGTTCAAGACGGTGCCGCCGGTCTTGAAGGAAGCCGCCTACGGCATCGGCTGCACCACCTGGGAAGTGGTGCGCAACGTGGTGATTCCATATACCCGCGTCGGCGTCATCGGCGGCATCATGCTGGCGCTCGGCCGCGCGCTCGGCGAGACCATGGCGGTCACCTTCATCATCGGCAATTCATTCCGCATTTCGTCCTCGATCTTCGCGCCGGGCACGACCATTTCGGCGGCGATCGCATCCGAGTTCGCCGAAAGCGACGGCCTGCACCAGTCGGGCCTGATCCTGCTCGGCCTGTTGCTGTTCGTTCTGACGTTCTTCGTTCTGGCGGCGGCGCGGCTGATGCTGCTGCGGCTGGCAAAGAAAGCGGGGAACTAGCATCATGAATCCGATCTACGCGCGCCGCCGCCGCAGTGACATCATCATACGCGGGCTTTGCTTCGCCGCCGCGCTGTTCGGCGTCACCTGGCTGGCGCTGATCCTGTTCACGCTGTTCTCCAACGGCCTCGCAGGCATCAATCTCGAGCTCTTCACCCAGAATACCCCGCCGCCGGGCTCGACCGAAGGCGGCCTGATGAACGCGATCGTCGGCTCGATCATGATGACCGCGATCGGGGTCGGCATCGGCTCGCCGCTCGGCCTGTTCGCCGGCACCTATCTTGCCGAATACGGCAGAAACGATCGCCTCACCTCGGTGATCCGCTTCATCAACGACATCCTCTTGAGCGCGCCCTCGATCATTATCGGCCTGTTCATCTATGGCGCCATCGTGGTGCCGATGGGCGGGTTTTCCGCCTTCGCGGGCTCCCTGGCGCTCGCCGTGATCGTCATTCCGGTCGTGGTGCGTACCACCGAGGACATGCTGCTCCTGGTGCCCGATCCGCTGCGCGAGGCGGCATCCGCGCTCGGCCTGCCGCGCTCGCTGGTGATCAGGCGCGTCGCCTACCGTGCGGCGCGCTCCGGCCTGATTACCGGCGTGCTGCTGGCGACCGCGCGCGTCGCCGGCGAAACCGCGCCCTTGCTGTTCACCGCGCTCAGTAACCAGTTCTTCAGTCTCAACCTGACCAGAACGATGGCCAACCTGCCGGTGACCATCAACAACTTCGTGCAAAGCCCCTACGCCTACTGGAAGCAGCTTGCCTGGAGCGGGGCCTTGCTCATCACCCTGACCGTGCTTGCCCTGAATATTGGCGCGCGCATTCTCGGCGCCGAGAGGACCGCAAAATGAGCGATCTTTCCGTTTCGATGAGCCATGCCGGCGGGCATGTCGCCTCGGCGGCATTGCCGGAGGCGCCGGCGAAGATCACGGCGCGCGGCCTGAATTTCTATTACGGCGAGAACCATGCGCTGAAGAACATCAGCCTCGCCATGGGCACCCATCGCGTCACCGCCTTCATCGGGCCATCCGGTTGCGGCAAGTCTACCTTGCTGCGGGTTTTCAACCGGATGTACGATCTCTATCCCGGACAACACGCCACCGGTGAGGTGATGCTCGACCAGACCGACATCCTTGATCCCGGGCTCGATCTCAACCTGCTGCGCGCCCGCGTCGGCATGGTGTTCCAGAAGCCGACGCCGTTCCCGATGACGATCTACGAGAACATCGCCTTCGGCATCCGCCTTTACGAAAAGATTTCAAGGTCCGAGATGGACGGCCGGGTCGAAAAAGCGCTGCGCGCCGGCGCGCTGTGGAACGAGGTCAAGGACAAGCTGAATGCGAGCGGCCTCAGCCTTTCCGGTGGCCAGCAGCAGCGGCTTTGCATCGCCCGCACCGTGGCGGTGCGGCCCGAGGTGATCCTGTTCGACGAGCCATGCTCGGCGCTCGATCCGATCTCGACCGCCAGGATCGAGGAACTGATCACGGAGCTGGCCGAGGACTACACCATCGCCATCGTCACTCACAACATGCAGCAGGCCGCGCGGGTCTCCGACAAGACCGCGTTCATGTATCTCGGCGAACTGATCGAATTCGACGACACCAACAGGATATTCACTTCGCCGAGCGATCGACGCACCCAGGACTACATCACCGGCCGGTTCGGCTAAGGAGAGCAACAGATGGGTTCCGAACACACCGCCAAGGCGTTCGACAGCGATCTGCAGGAATTGACCCGGCTAGTCGCCGAGATGGGCGGTCTCGCCGAGCGCATGATCGTGGAGTCGGTCGATGCGCTGATCCGCCGCGACGTCGCGCTCGGCCAGCGGGTCGCCGCCGCCGACGCCGAAATCGACAATTTGCAGCGTATCATCGAGGAGCGCGCGGTCTTGACCATCGCCCGGCGCCAGCCGATGGCCGTCGACCTGCGCGAGATCGTCGGCGCGATGCGGGTCGCCACCGATCTCGAGCGGATCGGGGATCTTGCCAAGAACATGGGCAAGCGGGTCGCGGCGCTGGAGAGCGATTTCCAGCCGCTGAAGCTAATCCGCGGCCTCGAGCACATGACCGACCTCGTGCAGTCGCAGGTCAAATCCGTGCTCGACGCCTATGCGGCGCACGATTTGCCTGCGGCGATGGCGGTCTGGAAGGGCGACGAGGAAGTCGACGCCATCTGCACCTCGCTGTTCCGCGAGCTCTTGACCTATATGATGGAAGATCCGCGCAACATCTCGTTCTGCATCCATTTGATGTTCTGCGCCAAGAACATCGAGCGGATCGGCGATCACGCCACCAATATCGCGGAGACCGTTTTCTATATGATCGAAGGCCAGCAGATTCTCGACAAGCGCCCGAAGGGCGACATGACGACCTTTGCCACCACGGTGCCCGGAAACTGAAAGATCGCCCTGGAGCGAAGCGGCGACCGGTTCGCTCCAGAAAAACCCGTCAACAGACGAGAGAAGGCCCAATGTCATGAGCGCGCGCATTCTGGTGGTGGAAGACGAGGAAGCGCTGACCACGCTGTTGCGCTACAACCTCGACGCCGAGGGTTACGACGTCGAAACGGTAGGGCGCGGCGATGACGCCGATACAAGGCTGAAGGAACGCGTGCCCGACTTGATCGTGCTCGACTGGATGCTGCCGGGCCTGTCCGGGATCGAACTGTGCCGCCGCTTGAGGGCGCGGCCGGAGACCAAATCGCTGCCGATCATCATGCTGACCGCGCGCGGCGAGGAAAGCGAGCGGGTCCGCGGCCTTGCCACCGGCGCCGACGACTATATCGTCAAGCCGTTCTCGGTGCCGGAACTGCTGGCGCGGGTGAAGGGGCTGCTGCGCCGCGCGAGCCCCCAACGGCTCGCCACCGTGCTGGCCTATGGCGACATCGAACTCGATCGCGAGAAGCGCCGCGTCGCGCGATCAGGCCGTCCGATCGATCTCGGGCCGACCGAATACCGGCTGCTGGAATTTTTTCTGGAGCATCCGGGGCGGGTGTTCAGCCGCGAGCAACTGCTCGACAGCGTCTGGGGCCGCGATATCTATATCGACGAACGCACCGTGGATGTGCATATCGGGCGCCTGCGCAAACTGCTCAATCCCGGCCAGGCGCAGGATCCGATCCGTACCGTGCGCGGCGCCGGCTACGCGCTGGATGATCGCTTTGCCAAGTAGCGGCGTAGCGATGACGGCAAGACGATAACTATCCTCGTCCCTCGAACGCCGGAACCCAGCGGCGTCATTGCGAGCGAAGCGAAGCAATCCATTTTCGTGAAGCCAGCATGGATTGCGTCGTCGCTTTCGCTCCTCGCAATGACGGAGATTACCTCGTCGACTTCGGCGGCTGGCGGCGGCGGTCGGAGGCCGGCTGATAGGCGATCCGCGAGTGATGCGCGCAATAGGGCAGGCCGGTCAGCGCCTTGCCGCCACAGAAGAAGAATTCCGAACTGGCGGGATCGCCGATCGGCCAGTGGCAGGTGGCCTCGTTCAGTTGCAGTAGCGACAGCCGCTGGCTCATCGGCACCACGTTGTCGTAGGCGATAGGATCCGGCTCCAGTTCGAGGTCGAAAGCGTGCGCGAGCGCGGTATTGCCGCGCGCGACCGGCCGCGAGACCCGCATCATGTGCTGGGCCGGGCGGGCCTTGCGCTGGCGCGGTGCCGCCGAAGAGGGACTCTTGGCGCGGCCGGAAAGGCCCAACCGGTGGACCTTGCCGATAACCGCATTTCGGGTCACATTTCCGAGTTCCGCGGCGATCTGGCTGGCCGAAAGCCCGGCCTCCCAGAGTTTCTTCAATTGCTCGACGCGATCGTCGGTCCAGGTCATTACCGTCATCGCATTCTCCCCTGCGTGTCGCGCCGGCCATTCTCGAAGCGGCGTTGCGACTCCCGTTGCCGTCAAAATCCCTGCTGGCAGAATCCCTTGGCCCTCGCCGGGCGCGAAAGGCACGCCCGGGCGTTTACGCCGAACATTGGGACGGGTGAGGATCAGAACTGCCGCACGAGATATCGTACCCGACAGCCCGGAAGCTACAATATGGCGTAACTCCGGCGCAAGAGTCCGCGTCGGAGCGTCCACATGTTCCGTCAGTTATGCATTGCAATTCGATTTTTCCATGGTGCCGGGAGTTCGCGGGGCGGGCAGGCCGCGCCCCGCGACCTGTTGACAGTTATCGCCGTGCGCCTAGAATGGTTCCACGTGCCGCCCCGAAAAGGCGGCACGTTTTGTTTTTCCGGACTGGTTGCTGATGCGATCGCGCCAATGCGTGCTTGGCGGCCAGCCCTAACCTTCAGTGATCCCCATGACCAAAAGCGCGACGTCGCATCTGCTTCCCGTATTCGCCAGGGTCGACCTCGGTTTCGAGCGCGGCGAGGGCGCGTGGCTGATCGCGACCGACGGCGAGCGCTATCTCGATTTCACCTCCGGCGTCGCGGTGAATGCGCTGGGCCATTGCCATCCGCACCTGGTCGCGGCGCTGCAGGAGCAGGCCACCAGACTGTGGCACATGTCGAACCTGTTCAAGAGCCCGGATGGCGAGCGGCTGGCCGCGCGGCTGTGCGAACAAAGCTTTGCTGATTTCGTGTTCTTCGCCAACTCCGGGGCGGAAGCCATGGAATGCGCGATCAAGGTCACGCGCAAATACCACGCCGCCAAGGGCCACCCCGAGCGCTACCGCATCATTACCTTCGACGGCGCGTTTCACGGCCGCACGCTGGCGACGCTGGCGGCGACCGGCTCGCCGAAATATCTCGAAGGTTTCGGGCCGCCGATGGATGGCTTCGACCAGGTGCTGCTCGGCGATCTCGAAGCCGTCAAGAAGACGATCGGTCCGCACACCGCGGGCATCCTGATCGAGCCGCTGCAGGGCGAAGGCGGCGTTCGCGCAGCACCCCATGCGTTCTTCAAGGCGTTGCGCCAGCTCTGCGACGACAACGGCCTGATCCTGATTTTCGACGAGGTGCAGACCGGTATGGGCCGCACCGGTGAGCTGTTCGCCTACCGGCGCCTCGGCGTGACGCCGGATGTGATGTCGCTGGCGAAGGCGCTCGGCGGCGGCTTTCCGATCGGCGCCTGTCTGGCGAGCGCGGAAGCGGCCGCCGGCATGACGCCGGGTTCGCACGGTTCGACCTTCGGCGGCAACCCGCTTGCGGTCGCCGCCGCAAACGCGGTGATGGACGTCATGCTCAAGCCCGGCTTCTTCGAGCATGTGCAGAAGATGTCGCTGCTGCTCAAGCAGAAGCTGGCCTCGGTGGTCGACCGACACGCCGGTGTGCTCTCCGAGGTGCGCGGGGAAGGGCTGCTGGTCGGTCTGAAGGCCGTTGTGCCGTCGGGCGACCTGGTAACGGCGTTGCGTGACGAAAGACTGCTCACGGTCGGCGCTGGCGAAAACGTGGTGCGGTTCCTGCCGCCGTTGATCGTGACCGAGGCGGAGATCGAGGAATCCGTGGCCCGCCTCGAGCGCGCCTGCGTCAAACTCTCCGGCGGTCAGCTGAAACGGGCGGCTGGGCAATGAGCAAGGCGCTGCGGCATTTTCTCGATCTCAGCGAGCTTCCTACCAAGGAGTTGCGCAACATGCTCGCCTTGAGCGTCGCGATGAAAGCGAAGCTGAAGGCGCACGCCAAACCGGTAAAGCCGCTCGAAGGCAAGACGCTGGCGATGATCTTCGAAAAGCCATCGACCCGAACCCGGGTGTCGTTCGACGTCGGCATGCGCCAGCTCGGCGGGGAATCCATCATGCTGACGGGGGCGGAAATGCAGCTCGGCCGTGGCGAAACCATCGCCGACACCGCGCGGGTATTGTCGCGCTACGTCGATGCCATCATGATCCGCATCCTCAACCACGATGCGCTGCTGGAGCTCGCCGCGCACGCCACCGTGCCGGTCATCAACGGGCTGACCCGGCGCTCGCATCCCTGCCAGGTGATGGCGGACCTGATGACGTTCGAAGAGCATCGCGGCCCGATCGAGGGCCGCACCGTCGCCTGGACCGGCGACGACAACAACGTGCTGGCGTCGTGGGCGCATGCGGCGGAACGGTTCAGGTTCAAATTGAACGTCGCCACCCCGCCGCAGCTCGCGCCGAAGAAGGCGATGAAGGACTGGATCAGGACGACCGATGCGCCGATCATGCTCGGCTCCGATCCGGAAGCCGCGGTGCGCGGCGCCGATTGCGTGGTCACCGACACCTGGTTCTCCATGGGCGACAAGGAAGGCAAGCACCGTCACAACATCTTGAAGCCGTATCAGGTCAACGCCAGGCTGATGTCGCTGGCGAAACCCGATGCGCTGTTCATGCATTGTCTTCCCGCCCATCGCGGCGACGAAGTCACCGACGAGGTGATCGACGGCCCGCAATCGGTGGTGTTCGACGAGGCCGAGAATCGCCTGCACGCGCAAAAGGGCATTCTGGCCTGGTGTTTTGAGGCGGTGGCCTAGGCATGTTCGTCGTCCCGGCGAACGCAGGGACCCATACCGCGTGATCTTTCCGTTTGTGCGATGTGCAGACGCTCTGCGCAACAATTACGTGGTTATGAGACCCCGCGTCCGCGGGGACGACGTTGCACCTGAGTGACGCCCCCTTTCGATTCCTGCTCGCCGACCCCAGATAAAGCGCCATGACATCACCATCTCCTGATCTTAAAATTTCCCCGGAAACCCCGATCCGCGCACCCTCGGCGGTTCCGGTGGATGATGCAGTGCTGCCGTTCGAGGTCGATGCGCTCGATCTGCGCGGCCGCCTGACCCGGCTCGGCCCCGCGCTCGACGACGTCCTGACCAAGCACGATTATCCCGCTCCGGTCGCAAAGCTGCTCGGCGAGGCCATCGTGCTCACGACGTTGCTCGGCTCCGCCCTGAAATTCGACGGCCGCTTCATCCTGCAGACCCAGACCGACGGCCCGGTGTCGTTTCTGATCGTGGACTTCCAGGCGCCGGATCGGCTGCGCGCCTATGCGCGCTTCGATGCCAGGCGGCTGAAGGACGGTCAGGATTCCGGCGCGCTGCTGGGCAAGGGCCATCTCGCCATGACCATCGACCAGGGGCCGGATATGAGTCGCTATCAGGGCCTGGTGGCGCTCGAAGGCGGCAGCCTCGAAGACGCCGCCCATGAATATTTCCTGCGCTCGGAACAGATTCCGACCAGGGTGCGGCTTGCGGTCGGCGAGGAATGGCGCGGCGGCGAGGGCCCGAAACACCGCTGGCGCGCCGGCGGCATGCTGCTGCAATTTCTCCCCAAGGCGCCCGAGCGGGCGCGGCGCGCCGATCTGCATCCCGGCGATGCGCCCGCTGGCAGCGCCGCCCACGCCGTCGCGGAGGACGATGCCTGGATCGAGGGCCAGTCCCTGATCGCGACGGTGGAGGATATCGAGCTGATCGATCCGGGCCTGTCGGGCGAGCGGCTGCTGTACCGGTTGTTTCACGAGCGCGGCGTTCGGGTATTTTCGCCGCTTCACTTGCGCGCGCAGTGTTCGTGCTCGCGCGACGCGGTGGCCGCGATGCTGGCAAGCTTCGCGCCGCAGGATCGCGCCGACATGGTCAAGGACGGCAAGGTGGTGGTGACCTGCGAGTTCTGCTCATCGGTCTATCAATTCACGCCGCACGAAGCGGGCGTGGAGTAGGCTGGCGTTGCGGCGGTGACCCCGCCAGCGGGGAGCGAAGCAGCGCTCTAATTGAGCACCCGCTTGCTGTCCGGGCTGTCGAGCGAGAAGGTTGGCACGTCGATCTCGAACCGCTCGCCGCTCTCGCTCACCATCTGGTAGCGGCCGGTCATGATGCCCGACGCGGTCGGAAGCGGCACGCCGCTGGTATATTCGAAGCGCTCGCCCGGCGCGAGCACGGGCTGCTCGCCGACCACGCCTTCGCCGCGGACTTCCTGCTTGCGGCCCGCGGCGTCGGTGATAATCCAATGCCGCGTCCGCAGTTGCACGGTTTCCTCGCCGGTGTTGGTGATGACGATGGTGTAGGCCCAGAAATATTGACAGTTCTCGACCGAGGAGCGTTCCGGCATGAAGTTCGGCTCCACGGTGACTTCGATCTCGCGGGTAACGGCGCGGTACATATGAAAGCTTCTTTCCAGATCGTGGCGCATCATATCAAAAGTCGGCGCGGAACCAAATCGGCTGCCCGTCCGGCCTGCAATGGTCGTTTCAACAAGATTTCGGCCTAAAGCGCGGCTTTGCGGCCCGAAATCCTTTGCGGCTTGCTTGCAACGGGGGTGTCGATAATATCAATGCCGTGGGTGCAAGCGCGTAAAGCCGACCCGCCCAAGAGGCCTTCCCAAAACCGGTGCCAGATGACGTCCATTGCCGATCGAATTGCCGGACCACCGCTTGCGGGCGCAGCGGACGCGATCGCGCGAGAGGCCAAACCAGCGGCGCCGGCAGCGGCGATCGCGTTTCCGGTACAGGGGGGCGAACGCGAATTGCGGCTCGATCTGTTTCGCGGGCTGGCGCTGTGGCTGATCTTCATTGATCATCTGCCGCCCAATCTGCTGACCTGGTTCACCATCCGAAACTACGGATTCAGCGACGCCACCGAAATCTTCATTTTCATCTCCGGCTACACCGCGGCGTTCGTTTACGGCCGCGCGATGTTCGAGGCCGGCTTCGTGGTGGCGACCGCGCGCATCCTGCGGCGGGTCTGGCAGATCTACGTCGCGCACGTGTTTCTGTTCACGATCTTTCTGGCGGAAATTTCCTACGTCGCCACCAGTTTCGAGAACCCGCTGTACAGCGAAGAAATGGGGATCATGGATTTTCTCAAGCAGCCGGACGTCACCATCGTCCAGGCGCTGCTCCTGAGATTTCGTCCCGTCAACATGGATGTGTTGCCGCTCTATATCGTGCTGATGCTTTTTCTGCCCGTGGTTCTGTGGCTGATGAAGTGGCGGGCGGACGTGACGCTGGCGCTGTCGGTCGCACTCTATGCCGTGACCTGGCAATACGATCTGTATCTGAGCGCCTATCCCAACGGCTACTGGGCCTTCAACCCGTTCGCCTGGCAATTGCTGTTCGTGTTCGGCGCCTGGTGCGCGCTGGGCGGCGCGCGGCGAATGTCGCGCATTCTGTCGTCGCGGATTACGCTGGGGATTTCGTTGGCCTATCTGCTCGCGTCGTTCTTTGTGACGCTGACCTGGTATTTCCCGCAGTTGACCCATCTGATGCCGCGCCAGCTCGAGCAATGGATGTACCCGATCGACAAGACCGATCTCGACGTGCTCAGGTTTGCGCATTTTCTGGCGCTGGCGGCCGTTACCGTACGCTTCCTGCCGAGGGACTGGCCCGGATTGAAGTCGCCCTGGTTGCGGCCGCTGATCCTGTGCGGGCAGCATTCGCTGGAGATTTTCTGCCTCGGCGTGTTCCTCGCGTTCGCGGGACATTTCGCGCTGGCTGAGATTTCCGGCGGCGCCGTGATGCATTTCATTATCAGTATTTCCGGAATCCTGATCATGTGGGCCGTGGCGTGGGTGATTTCGTGGTACAAGCATTCCGCCGACAAGAATGCGTCGCGAGCAAAGGGCACCGGCGGTAACGCCGATATGGCGGGAGGGGGCTGATGAAGTCCAACCCAAGGGCTGTGCTGGGCCTGATGATGCTGGCCGGCGCTTTGGCCGCGGCTCCCGCGCGCGCGGAGGAGCCGCAGAGTTGCGATGTCCCGGCCTACCTGCTCACAACCGACAGCGCGCTTCCCAAGGTCGCGGAAGCCGTAAAAAGCGGCCATCGGCTGGATATTCTGGTGGTGGGCAGCCGGTCATCGACCATTAACTCGTCGGAGGCGGGCGCCTATCCGGGCCGCCTGCAGGCCGCGCTGAAGGAGAAGATGCCTTCGGTTGCGGTTAACGTATCGGTAGAGATACAGCTAAAGAAAACCGCCGAGGAAGTCGCCGGCGACCTCGTTAAGCTGGTGGAAGCCAGGAAGCCTACTTTGGTTGTCTGGCAGACCGGCACCGTCGATGCTATGCGATCCATCGATCCCGATGATTTTCGCAGTGCGGTCGATGAAGGAATTGCTGCGCTGCAAAACGCAGGCACGGACGTGGTCTTGATGAATCTGCAATATAGCCCGCGCACGGAAACGATGATTTCGGTGCCGCCTTATCTGGATAATATGCGCGTAGTGGCGCAGCGGCATGACGTTCCGCTGTTCGATCGGTTCGCCATCATGCATCAATGGAACGACTCCGGAGACTTTGACCTGTTCACGGCCTTCCATGGCATCGAGCTTGCCAAGCGCGTTCACGATTGCCTTGGCCGCGCGTTGTCGACATTCGTGATCGACGCGGCTCATCTCGACCCGGCCCAGCAGAATTGAGGATTCTCGCGTTAATGAGTCGTCTCCGCCCTTTTTGCAGAACGCCAGCGCTGGCCGCGCCCGCGGTCGTGGCGCTCTGGCTGCTGACTCCGGCGGTGATGATGCCCGCGCAGGCGCAAGCGGCCCAGGTTGCCCAGGAGCAGGCCGCGGCGTCCGGCGTCGTCAAATCGGATGGCGCCGGGTCGGCTGAACCACGGACGACCGGCACGGGCAATGCTGCAGGCTTTGATCCAGCCAATCCGTCGCAGCCGAGAAGCTTCACCGCCAGGGCGATCGACAAGGTGAAGCAGGCCGCGAAATCGGCCGGAGATATTTTCAGCCGCGTTCCGTGCCTGCCGCCGAAGGGAGGCGTCAATCCGGTGGGATCGCTGCCGCGTGTGGCGGGCAAGCTGGCTGCGGGCGAGCCGGTTGAGATCATCGCCTTCGGCTCGTCCTCGACCACCAGTTTCGGCGCGACCTCGCCCGAATTCGCCTATCCCAACCGGCTCGCGGCGCAACTGCGCCGGCAATATCCCACCGCCGATATCGTTGTCCTCATTCGCGGCAAGGGCGGCGAGGACGCGCCCGAAATGATGAAGCGGTTGCAAACCGAGGTGATCGATATGAAGCCGGATCTGGTGATCTGGCAGGTCGGCACCAATGCGGTGCTGCGCAACCTCGACCCCGGCGAGACCGCAAGACTGGTGGAGGATGGCGTCGCGCGGATTCAAGCCGCGGGCGCCGATGTGGTGCTGGTCGATCCGCAATACTCGCCAAGAGTCAACGAGCACGCGGAAGGCGCGAGCAAGATGGTCAGGCTGCTCGGCAAGGTCGCCGCGCTGCGCCATATCGGGATTTTTCCGCGCTTCGAGGTGATGCGCGAATGGCACGAACAGCAGGCGCTGCCGATCGACACTTTCGTGATCCCCGACGGCCTGCACATGAACGACTGGGGTTACGCCTGCTTCGCCCAGCTGCTTGGCGACGACATCATCAAATCGGTCGGCCAGATCAAGCTCGGCGTCAACGTGCCGGCGAATGTTCAGACCTATCGGCCGATGTGATTTGTGAGATGCGCAAGTGCCGCATCTTCACCCCCCTAAAGGGGAGGGTGAAGTGCACCTCACGCCTTCTCCAGCGCCGCGTGAAAATCCTCGATCAGGTCGTCGCGGTGTTCGAGGCCGGCGGAGAATCTGACAAAACCCTCGCTGATGCCGAGTTCGGCTCTCGCCTCCGGGGTCAGCCGCTGATGCGTGGTGGTCGCCGGATGGGTGACGAGACTCTTGGCGTCGCCGAGATTGTTTGAAATCCGCGCCAGCTTCAGCGCGTTGAGAGCGCGGAATGCCGCCGCCTTGCCGCCCTTGACCTCGAAACCGATCAGCGTCGACCCGGCGCGCATCTGCTTCCTCACCAGGGCGGCCTGCGGATGATCCGATCGCCCGGGATAAATCAGCCGAGAGATTTTCGGATGCCGCGCCAGTGCGTCGGCAATCGCCGCGGCGGTTTCGGTCTGCGCGCGGACGCGGATGGCAAGCGTCTCCAGCCCCTTCAGCAGAATCCAGGCGTTGAACGGCGACATCGACGGCCCGGTCTGGCGCATGAAAGTGTGGATGTGTTCGGCGATGAAGGCTTCCGAGGCCAGAATGATGCCGCCGAGACAGCGTCCCTGGCCGTCGATGTGCTTGGTCGCGGAGTACACCACGACATCGGCGCCGAGTTCCAGCGGGCTCTGCCAGATCGGCGTGGCAAACACGTTGTCGACGATCAGCCGCGCGCCACCCTGGTGCGCGATTTCGGCAATCGCGCCGATATCGAGCACGTCGAGCGTCGGGTTGGTCGGGCTCTCCAGAAACAGGCTTTTGGTGTTCGGCCGCATCGCGCCTCTCCACTGATCGAGGTCAAGGCCATCGACCAGCGTGGAGGCGATGCCGTAACGCGGCAGCAGGTCTTCCACCACGTAGCGGCACGATCCGAACATCGCCTTCGCCGCCACCACGTGATCGCCGGCTTTCAGTGGCGCGAGCACCGCCGTCGTCACCGCGGCCATGCCGGTGGCGGTGGCGCGCGCGGCTTCGGCGCCCTCGAGCTCGATCATGCGGCGCTCGAACATCGAAACGTTGGGATGGGAAAAGCGCGAATAGAGAAAGCCGGGATCTGTGCCCTTGAACCGCGCCTCGCACTGCTCGGCGCTGTCGTAGACAAAACCCTGGGTGAGAAACAGCGCCTCGGATGTTTCGCCGAATTGCGAACGCAAGCTGCCGGAATGGACAAGCCGGGTTTCGGGACGGTAGCGGGCGGTCGCCGACGCTGCTGCTTTAGTCTCAGACATGTGACCTCCAACGTGACCACCCCAGGGAGTTCCCAGGAAAATGGTCACAAAAAAACCGGCCTGGAAAAATTCCACGGGCCGGGATCACACTGTCCCCGGCCTGTTTAGCGACTTATTTAACGTGGCTGCAAGCCGGCCGGCTCAAATCACCACGGGATAAGTCATGCTGTTATTCCCTCGCGCCCTTTCCGTCAAGGCGACCATCGGATAACCGGTAAAAGTCCATATTTTCAGCGATTGGATGGCAGCCAAGTCATCTCGGGAACCATACCGTGTCGTTCACGCTTCCGCCCGGCGCCAATG
>DATANB010000035.1:0-34949 GCA_036266415.1 Bradyrhizobium sp.
CAAGCATGCAAAGATTAGTATCCTGTAGGCCGCCTTTGGCGACCGCAACAGAACTCAATTGCTTTTCCAGCTTGCCATCGTTGTTGGGATTACCTTTGAAACCCACAACCTGTGACAAATACAGCGGGACGAAACCTGAAATTGTCACGCTATAACAATTGTTGCCACCGCTAGGACAGGGCGCGGTATTGGAAACGGCTATGCTGATCGTATTGACTCCATCGACGTAGCCGTACTGCGCAGCTACGGCCTTGGCTTCGACATCGTAGTTGGCCCCGCCGTTGGTCGCCGCCGCAAGTGCTGCCGTATCGGCAGCATTCTGCATGCCGCGAGTTATCATGTACCAATTGGAGACCTCGACGCCGAGGGCCAGGAATCCCACCAGCGGAACGATCAGAAGGCCCATCAGCACGCTTACCGCGCCGCCTTCATCCTTTCGCAGACGACGTGCGTGTTTCGCAACCGCAGAGAGAGTGACCGAGTGTCTCATTTCGAAACGCTCCACGATATATTCCATCGCCCTGTCGCTTTCTTTTCGCACCTATAATTTAAGGATGCGTAATGGAGACCGTTAAAAAACCACTCATCATAAGTCCGAAACCGAACATTGCCCGGGTTGAGTTTGCCCTTCGCCAAGATCGACGCAGGACTCGAACAAGCCCGTTTTCCGACGAAAAGGCTTTTACCAGTCTTTTGCAAACCGCTTTTCTCTGTTCTTTCAGGAGCCTTGCTGAAGAATCAAATCAACAACATTGATGAGGCCATCGTCGATTTCCTGTCTTCAGCACATCGCTCCAATCTCGAGGATTCGGAGAGGTGATTTTTAACCCTCTCTCCATTTTTGCGAACTTGGGAGCAAACATTAACCGGCCGTAAGCCCCTGGGAGTAACCTGCGATCGTAACTTACTCACAGAAGCCGGAGGCAGACGTGAAGCAGATTTTTGCGAAGTTCCTCGCCGACGAAAGCGGTGCTACCGCCATCGAATACGGCCTGATCGCTGCGGGCATTTCACTTGCGATTATCGCGGCGGTGCAGGGTCTCGGCACCAACTTGAACGGAAAGTTCACCTCCATAAGCGCCTCGTTGCAGTAAAACGTCCTTGGTTTGCGAGCGGACAGGGATGCCCCGCTCGCATACGAAAAGCCGTTACCGATGCATGCCGGTAGCGGCTTTTTGCTGTCTTGAGAATCGGATAGTGAATTGGAAATCGAAAGAATAAGCTTTCTCATCTTGGCTGCTGCGGCGCTTGTTTTTAACTTTCCTGAAAAAAGTGCGGCGCGCGGATTAGCCGGGGCTGGTGAGACGCAGACACCAAACATACATTTTTAATTTATTAGCGTGTTCATCGTTGAGCCAAGTCAAAGAGCGCTCGTAGCATGGTCGAAGGCCACCCGGATCATGATTTGTTGCAGATGAAAGCGACAGGCGGCGGAGCCATTAATGGGCGAGCAAATAATTGTCAAAACCTACACAGGAAGGGAAGCTGACGCCACGATGAGCTTCCAAGCCGACGCGGCGCTCATGGCGGCTCTGGGCTATTCCCCAGTGTTTCAGAGTTGGGCACCGGGCCAGTGGCCATCCCGAGCTTTCATTGCCGCTCTTTTGCTTTCCCTCCTGGTTGTTGGCATTCCTGCGCTCGTCTACATGCTTATCGTGGCGCCAGGTGGCGCGTTGACCGTAACTTATGGGTTCAGGGGAACCTGATCGGACGTCTGGCGCGCGCGCCAAGTTGCAGCATTCACGGCACGATCGAAATGTGCGCCAAGCCCCAGCAACCGAAGTCGCTGTCCCGCCAGATGACATTGCCGGCCGGTTGTTATAGATTATTTCCATTGTCGTTCACGACGGGCATATGCCGGGAACCAAGGAAAATGGACAGGGGTGGTGACGGCGCGGTCTTTCATTCGCACGCTGGACGGCGCGATGCAGAGATGGCATCGGACTTTTCGATTCAAGTTTGCAGCCAGGACCTTACATCACGCTCAGGCCGATCTGCGGTCCGCGGGGCCATTCCCAGATGTCATGAGGAGTAGCTTATGAGCAGCCTGAGTAAGCAAGGTCCCCTCAACCCCAACGATCCCTCGTACTATGCGCCGCGCTGGTTGCGGGAAAGGGCGGAGGCACGATTATCGGCTTCGCACGAGACCATACCGGAGCCCGTCCGGAGCCCGGTCACCACGGTACCCGAGCCCGCTAGCCCCATCGCCGCCCCCGCCTCTCTCGATATCCAGCTCAAGAACGCAATCCAGCTCAAGAAGGCGGTTTCCAACGCTTGGGACCAGCTCGATCCTGAGGTGATTCATGAACCTGCCCGGTTCGCGCGTGAGCTGGACCGGCGAGCCGCGTTGCAGACCGTCGCCGCTCGCTTCGCTGCAGCCGCCGGCGTGGTATCAGTCGTAGCGTTGTTCTTCTTCATCTTGGTGCCTGCTTCACGGCAACCGAAGCCCATAGGGCCTGCTTCACAGCAATCGGACGCCAGCTCACCCACTTCTGAGATAACTGGACCCCTGAAGACCGCTCTACCTCAACCCGGTGAAGAAGATGGCGGATCGAAGCCCATGGTGCCTGCTTCACGAGAATCGAACGCCCGTTCAACCACTTCTGAAATCACAGGATCCGTGAAAAGCGCTCTACCTCAACCCGGCGGCGGATCGAAGCCCATGGTGCCCGCTTCACGAGGATCGAACGCCGGTTCAACCACTTCTGAAATAACAAGATCCGTGAAAAGCGCTCTACCTCAACCCGGCGAAGGAGAAGGCGGATCGAAACCCATGGTGCCTGCATCACGAGAATCGGACGCCGGTTCAACCTCTTCCGAAGTCACAGGATCGGTGGGTGCTCTGCCTCAATCCGGCCAACGGGACGGAGGATCGAGGCCCGCGCTTGCAGAATTTCAAGGCATCCTCGTGCCAGCCCCGGCTAGCCAGCCTGCTACTCACGATCAGTCCCAGCAATTGCTTCAGCAGTTTTTGCGATGGAGCCAAAAAGCTAGCTCACCCGGAACATCTCAATAGTGAGCGAGGGAGATTTTAATAGAGATGCGGGGCGGAGAATGATCGCCACGACTTCGCCCGGCATGTCCGGACCAGGACAATGTCCGCGACAATCTCTATGCAGTTGTTTTGCTCAATCGCAGCTACCGGGTAACGGGATCTCGATGCCGAAAGGGTTCGGAGCGACCGGGCTCATCCTGAGCCGCCGGGTATTGCTGAAGGCCGCAGCCATCGGAGCCTCAGGCCTTGCGTCGCCGGCCCTGATCGGCCGCGCGGCGGGTCAGGGGTTGAGCTGGTCGAGCGGCGACCCGTTTTCGCTTGGGGTCGCCTCCGGCGCCCCCTCAGCCCAGGGATTCGTCATCTGGACGCGCCTTGCGCCAGTTCCACTCTCGCCTGACCCCGCAACCCCTGGCGGCATGCCGCAGCAATCCGTCCCGATCATCTACGAGGTCGCCACTGATGATGCGATGCGTGAGGTGGTGCGGCGTGGCACCGTTACGGCCGAAACGTCTCTTGCCCATGCCGTCCATGTCGACGTGACAGGCCTCGCGCCGGGGCGTTCCTATTGGTACCGGTTCAGCAGCGGTTCGGCCCAGAGCCGCATTGGCCGGGCGATCACCCTGCCCTCGCCGGACAGCAAGCCGGACCGGTTGAGGTTTGGCTATGTGTCCTGCGCCAACTTCGAGCATGGCTACTTCTCGGCCTACCGGCATCTGGCTGATGAACATCCCGACGTCGTGCTGTTCCTCGGCGATTATATTTACGAGGGAGTGGGTGATCAGCCGGACAAGATCCGTCACCACAGCGATGGCGTCGAAGCCAGGGATCTCGTCACCTACCGTAATCGCTATGCACAGTACCGGCTCGACCCCGATCTGCAGCGCATTCACGCCGAGGCGCCCTCGCTCATCACCTGGGACGATCATGAGGTCCAGAACGACTACGCGAGCCAATGGTCGCAGACCTTTGACGATCCCGCGCAATTCCTGCTGAGGCGCGCGGCGGCCTACAAGGCTTTCTACGAACACATGCCGCTTCGCGCTCAACCAACCGGGCCAGACTTGCATCTGTTCGATCGGTTTGGTTTCGGCGACCTGGTGGAATTTTCGATGGTCGACGGCCGGCAGTATCGATCCCGCGAGGCGTGTTACGGCCCTCCAAAACAGGGTGGCGGCCATCTTGAGACCAACGAGAGCTGCCCGGAACGCCGGGATCCCTCAAGGACCATGATCGGCGATGAACAGGAAGCCTGGCTGCTCGATGGCCTGACGCTTTCTGCTGCCCGCTGGAACGTGATCGGCCAGGATGTGCTGATGGCACAACTGCGTCAGAAGACGCCGGATGGCGATTTCGAATATTGGACCGACGATTGGGACGGCTATCCTGCAAGCCGAACCCGTCTGCTGCAGCACTTATCGCGTTCGCGCGTGCGCAACCCCGTTGTACTCGGAGGCGATATTCACTCCTTTTGGGCCAACGATCTCAAGCTCGATTTCGATGATCCGACGTCGCCGACTGTCGCGACCGAACTCGTCGGCACGTCAATAGCATCCAGAGGACCCCCCTACGAGCTATTCGCCAAATGTCTGCCTGATAACCCGCATGTGCGGTTTTTTGAAAGCCGCTTTCGGGGCTACGCCTGCGCCGATCTCACTCAGGCCACGATGACCACACGGTTCCGCGTCGTCTCTGATGTCACCATGAGTGATGCAACCGTGTCGACTTTGAAGACGTTTGCCGTCGAAAACGGCCGTCCTGGCGCCATGGAGACGTGATCGCGGCGAGCGCCGGCGCGTATGAGGATACGTCCGCCAGGCAAGTGCGTCGAGACCGCGCCGAGTCCGCTCCGCCGGCTACGCGGCTTTGCGTTTCTCGATAACTTGCCGAAAATCCGTCGCCAAGTCGCCATAGTAGCGGGCGAGCACCTCATAGAAGGTCCGCTGGGGACCTTCTTTGGTTTGCCGTCCCCACTCTTCGCACTGGGCGGCTTTGCTCTCGTACTTCTGCACCTTGGTTTGAAGATCGGTCATCACGGCATTACTCCACGCAACCACACAACCTTCGATAGTAGCTTGGCATGCGTCGAAAAGATGGCCACGCCAAGGAAATTCCGCAGCACCGTAACCAGAACCCTGCAGCCATCACTTTGTCGAGAAAGTTCCGGTTTCCTGTCCATTCGCAGCGATCAAAAAGACACGATCATCACCGGCAATGACGTGTTGGTAGTTGTGGGGAAAATTACGATGCGCACGCGATCCGCCGCAGTCGTCGTAGTCAAAATCCCAGCGCGCCCGAACCTGGACAGCGCGATAAGCGAGGCTCAGTTCGACCGATTGCTGGATGCCGTGAGCACGGCCTTGGGGGACCCGCCGAAAGCCATCAACGACAATCATCTGGCGTGGCCGCTCGCTCCATTTCCGGAAGGTTGGCACGCCGCACACTGACCGGGCGCGGCCCGGAACGCATTTCAGGTTTTGCCCCGGTGGGGTTGGCCGCACCGGCCCGCCGGGGCTACTGGCCGTCGCACCTCCCCTGGCAGCGACGGCCATCTTTTTTCAATCATCGCTTGCGCGGCCCGCCCACGCCATCACGGTTCCCGGCCGACGCTCCATCTGAGTTCAGGTGCGGAAGAACGCGAACCAGAGGATGCCCAGGATCAGCATTGCAAGTCCGGTCGAGACGGTGAGGAGGGCGAGCACCGACGGCCCGGGCTCGGCCTGGCGTGCTTCGGTCGGGGTTTCGACGATCTGGCGTTGTTGTCTCGTTGCCATAGGGCCCTCAAGCTTGCTGAGTGGCGCGAGCGCCTTGCCGCGCCACTTATGGAAAGCAACGCGTGATCCCGGACGATGTTCCGGCTTTCGGGGGGCCCGCAACGTCAGCTACCGGCTCGGCTTCGATGCCTCGCGCCGTTTACCCGTCCCGCTTTGGTTAACTTCAAGAGGAGATTCCCCGCCCCATCAGCTTGAAACCCCCTCCCCCGGTGGTATCCTCGGCCTTTGTCCGTTGCGTTTTGGAGTATCCCATGGCCCCCCGCGCCAACTGGAAGGGCTTTCTGCGCCTTTCGCTCGTGACCTGCCCGGTCGCCCTGTATCCGGCGACGTCGGACACCGAGAAGGTCAGCTTCAACCAGATCAACCGCAAGACCGGCCACCGCATCAAATATGCCAAGGTCGACGCCGATACCGGCGAGGAGGTCGCCTCCGAAGACATCGTGAAGGGCTACAAGGTCGATACCGACACCTACATCGAGGTGTCGAAGGACGAGCTCAACGACATTGCGCTGGAATCGACGCACACCATCGAGATCGACGAGTTCGTGCCCCAGACCGACATCGACAACCGCTATTTGATCCGCCCCTATTATCTCGTGCCCGATGGCAAGGTTGGCCATGACGCCTTCGCGGTAATCCGCGAGACCATCCGCAGCATGAACAAGGTCGCGGTCGGCCGCGTGGTGCTGACCAACCGCGAGCACATCATCGCGCTGCAGCCGCTCGGCAAGGGCCTGATGGGAACACTGCTGCGTTACCCCTACGAGGTGCGCAGCGAGAAGGAATATTTTGACGAGATCCAGGACGTGAAGGTCACCAGGGACATGCTGGATCTCGCCAAGCATATCGTCGAGAAGAAATCCGGATCGTTCGAGCCCGACAGGTTCGAGGATCACTACGAATCGGCGCTGATCGATCTCATCAACAAGAAACGCAGCGGCGTAAAGACCACCGCGAAGGCGGCGCCGAAAACAGGCGGCAACGTCATCAATCTGATGGACGCGCTAAAACGCAGCCTTGCCAGCGAGAAGCAATCCGCGCCTGCGGACAAGGCCAAGGGCAAGAAGCCGCGCAAGGCTGCCTCCGGCCAGCGCGAGATGCTGCTGTCGATCAGCGGTAAACGCGGCAAGGAAGAACCGAAAAAGGCCGAGAAGCCGGTGCGTGCCCCTGCCCGGTCGAAAAAGGCAGGGTAGTGCGACGGCCCTGGCGGCGATGCGCCTTGAACCCCGGCAAACGCGACATGGCGTCACGACCAGCGTCGCGCCCGACCTGAATGCCGTGGTCGACGCCATTCGATGAGCCAATAGGCTTGCGCGGCGGCCGCAGGCTCTTAACGCTGCAGCATGCCGCCGATTACATCATGAATTTGCCGGACGATGTGCAGCAGCAGGAACGCTGTCAGACCGCGGTCGAGAACCTGATCAACGCCGCTGAGACCGGCGGCGGCTGGCTGATGTTCGCCCGGATCGGGGTGATGCGGGCCCTGAACGGGGATCGATAAGGGCCGCTATTTCAGCGAGGTATTCACCGCGGTGAAGTTGGTGTTGAGCGTACTGCCGACACCATTGACGGCGGCCAGGATCACGATGCTGATGCCGGCCGCGATCAGACAATATTCGATCGCGGTCGCGCCGGATTGGTCGCCCAGGAACTTTGAAAACAGCGGCAGCATCCAAAACTCCCGTTGAAGCTTCGCAGGGTATTTTCCCGTACCATGCCAGGACGCGCAATCTAAAATTGATTGCTTGCCGCCGCGTTGAGGAACACGCTGAAAGATCCGTTAAGGCCTTGGCCCGATTTTCCCCGAATAGCTTGCGCGCAATTCGTGCTTTCGAGCAGATTCATGAGTTGGGTCAATCGTAAGCGGGCCAAATCCGGCGACCCCGTTGCGGCCTGCAATGGCTCCGGGGCTGGCACGTCAACCAGTCGCGGGCCGATGATATCCTGATTTCCTTGGGAGCAGCCGCTCAGCCTCGATACAAGCGAGCAGATCGCCGCGATGCATATCAGGGCTTCCCGGAAGAGACGGTGCGCACGCTTTACCGATCGATGGATTCCTGTTCCAACTACCCCGGGCCGAGCCTGACATCGGCCGTTCAGGGGAGAGATCGGCATGAAACTCGGCACCGCGATTGCGGAAATCATGAAGCGCGAGGGAATAGAGATTCTCTGCGGCTACCCGGTCAATCACCTCATTGAACATGCGGCCAATGCCGACATACGCCCGGTGATGGTGCGGCAGGAGCGCATCGGACTGCACATGGCGGACGCGATCTCCCGGGTCACCTCCGGGCGCAGCATCGGCGCCTTTTGCATGCAGCACGGCCCCGGCGCGGAAAACGCCATGGGCGGGGTGGCGCAATGTTACGGCGAATCCGTGCCGGTGCTGGTGCTGCCGATGGGCTATGCGCGGCGAATTGCCAATATCGAGCCGAACTTCAATTCCAGCCAGGCGATGCGCGCCTTTGCGAAGTCGGCCGAGCCCATCAACATCGCCGCCGAAGTCGGAAACATCTTCCGCCGCGCATTCACGAAACTGAAAAACGGCCGCGGTGGACCTGTGATCGTGGAAATCCCGGCCGACATGTGGAACGAGGAAGTGCCGGAACCCCTCAACTATACCCCGGTGTTGCGCACCCGCTACGGCGCGGACCCCGCGCATGTCAGGGAAGCCGCGGCGCTGTTGATGTCGGCCAAGCGGCCGGTGATCTATGCCGGCCAGGGCGTGCATTACGCGCAGGCCTGGCCGCAGCTCAGACGGCTGGCTGAACGGCTCGCCATCCCCGTCACCACAAGCCTCGGCGGCAAGTCGTCCTTCCCCGAGACCCACCCGTTGTCGCTCGGCTCGGGCGGTCTTGCCGTGCCGCGCGCGGTGCCGAAATTCCTCAGCGAGGCCGATTTGATTTTCGGCATCGGCTGCTCGTTCACGGAGACAAACTTCGGCATCGCCATGCCCAAGGGCAAGACCATTATCCATTCGACGCTCGACCCTGCGCATCTCAACAAGGATGTCGAAGCCAGGATCGGCCTTGTCGGCGATGCCGCCCTGGTGCTCGATGCGCTGCTGGCGGAGATCGGCGCAAGCGTGAAATCGGACCGCGATGCGAGCGCCGTCGCCGCCGAGATCGCGGCATCGCACAAGGAGTGGCTCGCAAAATGGATGCCGAAGCTCACCAGCAACGACGCGCCCTTGAACCCCTATCGCGTGCTTTGGGATCTGCAGCACACCGTCGACGTCAACAACACCATCATCACCCATGATGCCGGCAGTCCGCGCGATCAGCTCTCGCCATTCTGGAAGCCGGTCGAACCCTTGACCTATATCGGCTGGGGCAAGACCACCCAGCTCGGTTATGGATTGGGGCTGGCGATGGGCGCCAAACTCGCAAAACCCGATAAACTCTGCATCAATGTCTGGGGCGATGCCGCGATCGGGTTTACCGGCATGGATTTCGAGACCGCGGTGCGCGAGCGGATTCCGATCATGTCGATCCTGCTCAACAATTTCAGCATGGCGATCGAATTGAAGGTGATGCCGATCTCGACGCAAAAATACCGCTCCACCGATATCTCCGGCGACTATGCCGCGATGGCGCGGGCCTTCGGCGGCTATGGCGAGCGGGTGACAAAGCCGGAAGATATCATTCCCGCGATCCAGCGCGGCATTGCCAAGACCAAGGAAGGAATCCCGGTGCTGCTGGAGTTCATCACCTCGAAGGAGACCGAGGTTTCCAGGCCGGGGACGTAAGGGCTAACCGCGATATCGCCGATTTTCGGGCCGTTACCGCCCTTGGTCAGCATTAACACCGACCGGAAAAAGGGGCCGGATAGCGCTGGCCGGGATGCGCCCGGGATGGAATAATCGGCTATTGTTCTGCTGGACCTGCCAGCCCGCCACCCGGCGGCCCGGACGGACCCGTCTCTAATTGGGCTCGACGCTGCCGGATATTGCGCGAAATGGATTTGAGTGAATGGCCGCGCTTTCCCAGGACGTGGTAACCGATCTTGAGCATGCGATCGCCGAGCTTGAGCAGCGGCTCGAGGCAGGTTTGACCGAGCGCGACGAAACGATTGCCCGGCTGCAGGCTGAACTGCGCGCCGTCCGGGATCGCCAGGCCGGCAGCGCCGAAATCCTGCGCGCCATCGCCGGCACCTCGGGCGATGCCGAGCTGTCGCTGCAGCAGATCGCCGAGACCACCGCGCGCCTGTTCGACTGTCAAAGCGTCAGGATCAGGATCGTCGAGAATGGCGAGTGGGGCCGGACGATCGGTGTCGGCGCCAGCGCCGAGCGAGTCGGCGCGGAGGTCGCGGTGGCTCAACTGCGTATCGGCGGACGTAGTCTTCCCGGTACGGTCGTGCACGAAAACCGCCAAGTCCACATTCCTGACCTCGACCATGTCGATTCCTCAATGGCCGACTGGCCTGGACTGCCGCCCGCGCGCGCCGCGGGCACCCGCACGATGGCGGGGACACCGCTTCGGTGCGAGGGCAATGCGATTGGCGCGCTCATCGTTTACCGCGACCGGCTCGCTCCCTTCACCACGGAGGAACTCGCGCTCCTGCAAAGCTTTGCCGACCAGGCCGTCATCGCCATCGAGAACGCGCGCCTGTTCAACGAGACCCGGGAGGCGCTGGAGCGGCAGACCGCGACCGCCGAGATCCTGAAGGTCATCGCCGGCTCGCCCTCCGACGTGCAGCCGGTGTTCGATGCCATCGCTGAAAGCGCCAAGCGGCTATCGGCAGGCCATTCGTCGACCGTCACGCGCGTCATCGGCGACATGATTCACCTCGCCGCCTTCACCGCCGGAAGCGAGGCCGGGAACAGGGAGGTGCAAAGCTCGTTTCCCACGCCGCTTTCCTCCACTGGAATTCACAGCAGGGTCGCGCGAGCGGGAGAGATTGCATTCCGCACCGATATGGAAAGCGAACCGGACGTAACGCCGGCGATGAAGGAACTGGCGCGCGCGCGGGGTTATCGCAGCATTCTTGTCGTGCCCATGCTGCGCGACGGCGTCTCGATCGGCACGATCAGCGTCACCCGGCGCGACCCCGGACCGTTCGCGGACAATGTCGTCAATCTGCTCCGCACGTTCGCGGACCAGGCGGTAATCGCCATCGAAAACGTGCGGTTATTCAATGAGACCAAGGAGGCGCTGGAACGGCAGACCGCTACCGCCGAAATCCTGAAGGTCATCGCCTCGTCGCCAGCGGACGTGCAGCCGGTGTTCGACGTGATTGTCGAGCGCGCGGTGCGGCTGTGCGGGGCGCGCATGGGGCGGGTATATCGCTACGACGGCAGTGTCATTCAGATGGTCGCCGGTCACGGCTTGAGCGCGCCGGGCCTCGGCAAGGTGCGGCAGGTCTTCCCAAGACCCGCGACCGACGACACGATTGCGGGCCAGGTCATGCTGTCGCACCGGCCCTGGTTTGTCACCGACATCCAACGCGATGACACCGTGCCTTCACTGTCTCGGCAGATGATCGAGGCCTTGGGAACGCGCAGCCAGGTGACGGTGCCGATGTTACGCACCGGAGAGGCGATCGGGGCGATCACCCTGGGCTGGGCCGATCCTGGCGCGTTTGGCGATCAACAGGTCAGCCTGCTGCAAACCTTTGCCGACCAGGCGGTGATCGCGATCGAGAACGTGCGGCTGTTCAACGAGACCCGGGAGGCGCTGGAGCGGCAGACCGCCACTGCCGACATTCTCAAGGTGATCGCCGCCTCGCCCAATGACGTGAAGCCGGTGTTCGAGGCGATCGCGGAGAGCTCAAAACGGCTGCTCGGTGGCTTCTCAGCAGCGGTGTTTCGCTTCGCCGATGGCGTTGCTCACGTCGCAGCATTCACGCCGACAAACCCGGCGGCGGACGACGTGTTGAAAGCCACATTCCCGCGCCCCGTCACCGAGTTTCGGCCTTTCGAGTTGGCGCAAGCCGGCGAGATCGTCCAGGTCACCGACACCGAAGCCGAGCCGGATGAGCGGATGAGGGATGTAGCGCGGGCGCGCGGCTTTCGCAGTGTTTTGAACACGCCGCTGATGAGCAAGGGTGAGCCAATTGGCGTGATCACGGTCACTCGAAAAGAGCCCGGTTCCTTCGCTGACCACCACGTCCAGTTGCTCCAAACCTTTGCCGATCAGGCCGTGATCGCGATCGAGAATGCGCGGCTGTTCAACGAGACGCGAGAGGCGCTGGAGCGGCAGACCGCGACCGCCGATATCCTCAAGGTGATCGCCTCCTCGCCATCCGACGTGCAGCCGGTGTTCGAGGCCATTGCAGCCAGCGCCAATCGGTTGATTGGCGGATTCTCGACAGCCGTGTTCCGCTTCATCGACGGCATTGCGCATTTGACCGCATTCACGCCGACCACTCCGGACGCCGACGACGTCCTGAGATCGCATTTCCCGCGGCCCGTCGACGGTTTCGAAGCAGCGGAGATGGCACAGCAAGGCAGGCCGGTGACGGTAACCGACACGGAGGAGGTAGCGGACCGGGGGATCACCGAAATCGGCCGTGCGCGCGGTTTCCGCAGCATGCTGTTCGTCCCGTTGATGAACAATGGTGTTCCGATCGGCCTGATCAGCGTAACACGCGTGGCAGCCGGCTCGTTCGCCGACCATTATGTGCAATTGCTGCAAACCTTCGCCGACCAGGCAGTGATCGCGATCGAGAATGTACGGCTGTTCGACGAGGTGCAGGCCAAGACCCGCGACCTCACGGAGGCGCTGACCTATCAGACCGGCAGCAGCAATATCCTCGCCGTGATCGCTTCATCGCCGACCGATGTCGGACCGGTCCTCAAGGCCATTGTCGAGAGTGCGTGCGAGCTTTGCGATGCCCATGATGCCGTCCTGCATCTTCGGGATGGCGACGACATGCGCTACGGCGCGCACCACGGTCCGATACCGGTAACATTTGAAAAACGGCCCATTAGCCGCAATTGGGTCACAGGGCGGGCGGTCGTCGAACGGGTGCCGATACACCTGCACGACGTGCTCTCCGCCGAAGGCGCCGAATTTCCGGAAACGCGGCAATTGTCCCGCAGTCTGGGCAATCGAACCATTCTGAGCGTGCCTTTGCTGCGCGAAGGTGAGAGTATTGGAGCGATCGGGCTTCGCCGCACCGAAGTGAATCCGTTCACCGAAAAACAGATCGCGTTGCTGCAGACTTTCGCCGATCAGGCCGTGATCGCGATTCAAAACGTCCGGCTGTTCGACGAGGTAAGGGCAAGGACGCAGGAGCTGACGGAGTCGCTCGAGCAGCAAACCGCGACATCGGAAGTTCTCGAAGTCATCAGCGCCTCGTCGGGTGAACTGGACCCGGTGTTCCAGAAAATGCTGGAGAATGCGACGCGCATTTGTGGTGCGAATTTCGGCACGATGAATCTGTACGATGGAGACCACTTCCAGAACGTGGCATTCTATAATGTACCGCACGCGTACACCGAACAGCTGCAGGTGCCAATCCGTCCGCATCCGAAGAGCGGTCTCGGCACGATCGCAAGGACCCATCAGGCGATCCAGATCGAGGATCTTCGGACGCAGCCGCCCTATCTCGAGGGCGATCCAGCAGTGCACGCAATGTCCGATCTGGCAGGCGCCCGGACGATCGTCATCGTCCCGATGCTCCGGGAAAACGAACTGGTCGGCACGATCGCGATCTACCGTCAGGAAGTCCGGTCATTCACCGACAAGCAGGTCGATCTCGTCACCAATTTCGCCAAGCAGGCCGTGATCGCCATCGAGAACACGAGGCTGCTTCGCGAATTGCGCCAACGCACCGAGGATTTGAGCGAATCGTTGCAGCAGCAGACCGCGACCGCCGAGGTGCTCAAGGTCATCAGCGCTTCGCCTGGCGAACTGGATCCTGTGTTCCAGGCCATGCTGGAGAACGCCGTGCGCCTCTGCGAGGCGAAATTCGCCATGTTGTTTTTATATGAAGAGGAAAAAAATGAGTTTCGCGCCGTCGGAAGGTGGAACCTACCGCCCGCGTGGGATGAATTCCTCGGGAAAAATCAAATCCGTGCCGACCCAAGGGTTCCGCTGGGCCGGGTTGCGATGACAAAACAACCGATCCAGGTCGCGGATGTCCTGGCGGATCAGGCTTACATTGACCGCTATCCGGGGATGGTGGCCGTCGCCGAACTCGGGGGCGCCCGGACGCTCCTGCAGGTGCCTATGCTCAAGGAAAGCCAACTGGTCGGGGCGTTCGGCATCTATCGGCAGGAAGTCCGGCCCTTCACCGACAAGCAGGTTGCGCTGGTGCAGAATTTTGCCGCCCAGGCGGTCATTGCCATTGAGAATGCCCGCCTTCTCAACGAGCTGCGCCAACGCACGAACGACCTCACCAAGTCGCTCGACGAATTGCGCACCGCACAAGACCGCCTGGTACAGACCGAGAAGCTGGCTTCCCTCGGCCAGCTCACCGCCGGTATCGCGCACGAAATCAAGAACCCGCTCAATTTTGTCAACAATTTCTCAGCCGTGTCGGCGGAATTGACCGACGAACTCAACGACGTTCTGAAGTCCGTCAGGCTCGCCGACGATATCCGCGAAGAAGTCGATGAGTTGACTGGTCTTTTGAAGGACAATCTAGGGAAAGTGGTGCAGCATGGCAGGCGCGCCGACTCCATCGTCAAGAACATGCTGTTGCATTCGCGCGAAGGCTCCGGCGAGCACCGGCCGGCAGACATCAATGCGCTGGTCGACGAAAGTCTCAACCTCGCCTATCACGGCGCGCGCGCCGAAAAACCGCAGTTCAATGTCACGTTGCAGCGCAACTTCGATCCGAACGCGGGCATCATCGAAGCCTTTCCACAGGAAATCACCCGCGTGTTCCTCAATTTGATCTCAAACGGCTTCTATGCCGTAATCAAACGCAAGGCCGACAATGGCGGAACGGGCTTTGAACCGGTCGTCAGTGCAACCACGAAAGACCGCGGCGACCAGGTCGAGATCCGCATTCGCGACAACGGCACCGGCATTCCGGCCGAGGTGAAGGAAAAGATGTTCAATCCGTTCTTCACGACCAAGCCCGCCGGCGAAGGGACAGGGCTTGGTCTTTCGATGAGCCACGACATCATCGTGAAACAGCACGGTGGCACGATCGATGTCGATACCGAGCCCGGGCAGTTTACGGAATTCAGGATTGTATTGCCGCGAACCAGCGTTTTTTCAAACAAATCGAGGGGTTAGACGTGAGCGTTTTAGTTCTTGTGGTGGATGATGAGCCCGACGTCGAGCAGCTGTTCCGCCAGCAATTCCGGCGTGACCTGCGCGCACAGCGCTTTGTGATGGATTTCGCCATTTCGGCGGCGGACGCGCTGGCGCGCATCGCCAGCACGATCGAGCAGTCGCTGATCCTGATCCTCTCGGACATCAACATGCCCGGCATGACCGGGCTTGAGATGCTGCCCAAAGTCAAGGAATTGCGGCCTGACGTTCCCGTCATCATGATTACCGCCTACGGCGATCCCGAGACCAAGCGCAAGGCGATCGAAGGCGGCGCGGAAGGCCTGTTGACCAAGCCGATCGACTTCACGCTGCTGCGGGAAGAAATCGACACCCGGCTGGAACGGGCGAGTTGACGCGGCTCACGGCTTGAAAAACGCGGGATCGTTCAGCGCCCTGATCATGGTGTCGACCATGTCGGCGGCGCCGTGGTCTTCGCGCTCTTCCAAGAGCTCCCACATCTTGCGCAGATTGGCGCGCATCGGCGCCTTCAGCGAGGGATCGCGTTCGATCAAGGTCCGCGCGATGCAGAAGGCGATGCCTTCGCTGCCCATCCTGGTCTGTTCGATGGTGGGTTTGCTCATGGCCGGCTCCTTCGAATTTGAAAATATGACCCGCTGGCGCCGCTGATAGATCAAATCGCGGCCCGGGGATAGCTCGCGCGTATTCCGCAAAAGCGGAAATCCGGCTTTGCGACCCGAATACGCGCAAATTCTCGAGACAGCGGACCGGCAGAGCGCAGGGAGTCGCGCGACCTACTCCGCCATCTCCGCCGGTGTCGACGGGCCGGCCAGATGCTTCTCTTCCATCAAGATCATGCACAGCGACGAACAAGCGAGCAACGCGGCGGCGGCGCCGAACACATAACGGAAGGCCGCGATCATGTCGGCGGCCGCAATCGAATTCACCGGGCCCCGATGTTCTCCGCCGAGTGAAATATCGGCTCCCAGCGCCATCAGAAGGATCGCGCTGAACGCCGCCACCGTGAAGGATGCCATCAGCGCGCGGAAGAAATTCATCGCGCCGGTGATGGTGCCGACCTGGGAGCGCGTCACCGAATTCTGCAGCGACACCACGCTGATCGGGAATGCCGTGCCGAGACCGGTCGCGAACACCGACAGTAGCACCAGCAGGGCCCACAGCGGCAGCACCGTGAGCGCCAGCGCACAACCTGCCAGCGCCGCAATCCCCGTTCCCACTATTGCTACCCGCTTATAGTGCCTGGCGCGCGCCATGGTCCGGCCGGCGATCGCGGCGCCGACGGTCGAAACCGCGGCCAGCGGAATCAGCGCAAGCCCCGCCTCGCTGGCGCTGAGATGATAGACCACCTCGTAGTAGAGCGGCATGTGCACGGTCAGCCCCAGCATCGCGCCCATCGCGCAGCCGCCGGCGGCCATCGCATAGGGCACGACCGTTCCGCCCATCAGCGGCAGCGGCAGGAACGGCTCTTCGGCAGTTCGGGCGTGCCACACGAAGGCGAGCGCAAACGCGACGGAGGCGCCGACCATCGCCATGATGGCGGGCGAGAGCCAGAGATAGCGGTTGCCGCCCCAGGTCAGCACCAGCATGAACACGACAGCGCCAGCCATCAGCAGCAGGCCGCCGAGCCAGTCGACCTTGCGCCTGCGGTGATACACCGGGATCTTGGCCATCTTCGGCAGCAGCAGCGCCAGCGAGCCGAGCCCGAGCGGCACGTTGATCCAGAAGATCATCGACCAGTGCAGATGCTCGGCGAATGCGCCGCCGACAATCGGCCCGCCTATACCGGCGACGACCCAGACGCCGCTGAAATAGGCCTGGTACTGGCCGCGCTCGCGCGGCGTCACCACGTCGGAAATCACGGTCTGCACGATTGGCATGATGCCGCCGCCGCCGAGCCCCTGCAGCCCGCGGGCCAGAATCAGCACCGGCATGTTCGGCGCCAGCGCGCACAGCATCGAGCCCGCGATGAACAGGCTGAGCGCCAGGATGATCATGGCGCGGCGGCCGTAGATGTCGCTGAGCGTGCCGAACACCGGCGCCACCGCGGTCGCGGCCAGCAGATAGGCCGATATCACCCAGGACAGGTTGGAGACATCCTGAAATTGCCGGCCGATCGTCGGCAGCGCGGTGGCGACGATGGTCTGGTCGAGCGCGGCCAGAAACATCGTCAGCATCAGGCTCATCAGGATGGTGCGGACTTCGCCCGGCGTCAGCGGCGTCCGTGGCACAATCGGCGGCGCGTCGCCGATAGCGATCACCTCGGCCGGCATCCGCGGCTGGCCGGCGAGGGCTTCGGCCAATGTCTGTTGGTCGGCCGGGCGACGGCTGTGCCGTTCGAACTTGTTCATAGATCCGTAATTTAATCGGCTAAACGCGGCGACAGGCCGCCCGGAATCGCTGTTCGGGGCAATTTAGACGGCAAATCCAAGCCGCGGCAGCGGGTCACGCGCATGGGTGCGTCCCGCGAGGGTGGTATCGCAAATGCGCAACCGATCAGGCGCGGGCGATTCCTAGGATTGCGAGCGCTTCTTCAACCGTGCGCGCTTCGGCAACAGCGCAGGCCATTGCACGATGTGATCCTCGAGATCGGCGTCCGCGATCTCGCTCTCCGTCCCCTGCACCCGCCCGCGCACGGAGACGCCGGCTTCATGCACCGTGTCAGGATCTCCGGATATCAGGGGGTGCCACCAATAGAGATCGCGGCCCTCGGCCACGAGCTTGTAGCCGCAGCTCGGCGGCAGCCAGTTCAGGGTGCGGACGTTTTCTGGCGTGAGCCGCACGCAGTCCGAAACCTGGCCGGTCCGGTTCGCATAGTCCTTGCAGGTGCATAGCCCGGCATCCAGCAGCTTGCAGGAAACGTGGGTGAAATAGATCTTGCCGGTATCCTCGTCCTCGAGCTTTTCCAGGCAGCAGCGCGCGCAGCCATCACACAGGCTTTCCCATTCGGCGTTGGACATCTCCTCCAACGTCTTGGTTTTCCAAAAGAATCCCTCTTGGCCAGAGGGCGGCTTGGATCGGGCGGTCATGCGTCCTGTCGATTCCGGGTGGCGTGGCCTGAGACCCTTCTAGGGGCTGCCACCGCTAAGTAGCAAGTGGGGTGGTGCCGGCGCCTCCGAAAGCCCCGGGGCGATGTTAGCCCTGCTGTTCAAAATCGTGAGCCTCGCCATTGGTTTATGGCCCCCGCTCGGTTAGACAGGGACCGAGTCGCCCAAGGGCTCAAAAGCGCCTTGGGTTTGCCGCAACATTCCCGCAAGACGCTCAACGGTGCCCCGCCAGGCGCTTGAAGCGCCGCGAACTGACCAAGGGTCCTGGTGCCGCCGATTTGAAGTTCCTGTAGCGCAAGCGGCAAACTCCGTAAGGAACTTCAAATCGAAAAAGCGGTACTAGAGATTCCTGGATTTCACAGCGCCCTTCGTTTTCCGAAGTTCATACAGAGGGCGCTGAAACGTAGAACGAACTTCGGAAAAGGCACCCGTGCGCAAGATCGTGCCAGCAGAATGGAAGAGGAAAATCCGGCACTGGATGCTGGACTTCGATGCGCGCATCGACTCGACGCTATTCTCGACCGGCAAGGGCGCGCGCGAACTTTATGAACGGTTCTCTACCTTCATGGACCGCTTCTATGTCGGCCGCTGGAAGCGCTGGGTCTTCATCGAACCGCTTTCGGAGGCCGCAACGATAGGGCTCGGCGGCATGATCCTGATGCTGGCCCTTGCGGTTCCGGCATTTCGCGAAACCGCCGACGACGACTGGCTGAAGAAATCCGATCTCGCGGTAACCTTCCTCGATCGGTACGGCAACCCGATCGGCAACCGCGGCATCAAGCACAATGATTCCATACCGCTCGAGGACTTTCCGGACAATCTGATCAAGGCGACGCTGGCCACCGAGGACCGCCGCTTTTACGACCATTTCGGCATCGACGTCGCCGGCACCTTCCGCGCGCTGCTCACCAACGCACAGGCCGGCGGCGTGCGCCAGGGCGGCTCCTCGATCACCCAGCAGCTGGCGAAGAACCTGTTCCTGAACAACGAGCGCACCATCGAGCGCAAGGTCAAGGAAGCCTTCCTTGCGGTCTGGTTGGAGACGCGGCTCACCAAGAACGAAATCCTCAAACTCTATCTCGACCGCGCCTATATGGGCGGCGGCACCTTCGGCGTCGATGGCGCCGCGCATTTCTATTTCAACAAGTCGGCGCGCGACGTCAATCTCGCGGAAGCCGCGATGCTCGCCGGCCTGTTCAAGGCCCCCACCAAATACGCCCCGCACATCAACCTGCCCGCCGCCCGCGCCCGCGCCAACGTGGTGCTGGACAACCTCGTCGACGCCGGCTTCATGACGGAAGGTCAGGTGTTCGGCGCACGTCGCAACCCGGCCACCGCCGTCGATCGCCGCGACGAAAATTCGCCGAACTATTATCTCGACTGGGCATTCGACGAAATGCGCAAGCTGGTCGATACATTTCCGAAGTCCTACACCGAGCGCGTGTTCGTGGTCCGCACCGCGATCGACATGAACGTGCAGCGCGGCGCCGAAGAAGCCATTGAAAACCAGCTGCGCCAGTTCGGTCGCGATTATCACGCAACGCAGGCCGCCACCGTGGTGGCCGATCTCGACGGCGGCGTCCGCGCCATGGTGGGCGGCCGCGACTACGGCGCCAGCCAGTTCAACCGCGCCGTCGACGCCTACCGGCAGCCCGGCTCGTCGTTCAAGCCCTATGTCTACTCGACCGCGCTGATGAACGGCTTCAAGCCGACCTCGATCGTGGTCGATGGTCCGGTCTGCATCGGCAACTGGTGTCCGCAGAATTACGGCCACTCCTATTCCGGCGCGGTGACGCTGACACAGGCGATTACCCGTTCGATCAACGTGATTCCGGTGAAACTGTCGATCGCCATCGGCGGCAAGGGCGGACCGAAAGCCGGCCGCGCCAAGATCGTGGAGGTTGCGCGCCGCTTCGGCATCAAGGCGCCGCTGCCGGATACGCCGTCGCTGCCGATCGGCGCCGACGAAGTCACCGTGCTGGAACATGCCGTCGCCTATGCCACCTTCCCCAACAAGGGCAAGTCGGTCACCCCGCATGCGGTGCTAGAGGTTCGCACCGGCACCGGCGATCTGGTCTGGCGCTTCGACCGGGACGGCAAGAAGCCGCTGCAGGCCATTCCGGCTTCCGTCGCCTCCGACATGGTCGGCATGATGAGCCACGTCGTCAGCGAAGGCACCGCGCGCCGTGCCGCGCTCGAGGGCATTCCGACCGCGGGCAAGACCGGCACCACCAACGCCTATCGTGACGCGTGGTTCGTCGGATATACCGGCAACTTCACCTGCGCGGTCTGGTACGGCAATGACGATTATTCGCCGACCAACCGCATGACCGGCGGCTCGCTGCCGGCGCAGACCTGGCACGACATCATGGCCGCGGCCCATCAGGGCGTCGAGATCAAGGAAATCCCCGGATACCCGGCGGCCCCGAGATCGCCCGCCCCCGCCGCCGCGACGATGGCTGCCACCGGCGTGCCAAAGCCTCCGGAGATCAAACCGGGGCCGCCGCCGATCCTCACCAAACGCGGCGCCGATATCCTGGTGCAGGTCGAAAAAATGCTGGACGAGGCCGCCAAGACCGCGGGCGATCCGGTGAGGCCCGTCAAGCCGGTATCTTCCAACTTGGCTCCGTTCCCGGATAGCTTCGCGGCGGCAGCCCCGGGCAACGCGGCCACGTCAGCGCCGCACAAGAATTGACATCGTGCGGCTGATACTCATCACCCTGCTGGCACTTGTCATCGCCACCGCGGTCGGCCTCGGCGCGACATGGATGACGGCGACGCGCGGCACCGATCTCGGTACGCTCACGATCGGCGCCTGGACCGCCCGGCCCAAGACCGGCACCGCCGACGTCGATCCGTATTCGCGCGCCACCATCGCGCGCAGCGGCGAACTCCCGGTCGGCACCGGCGACGGCGTCGCATTCTCGGCCACGACGGACGACCGCAAGCGGCCGCTCGACGGGCGCTGCGACGTGGTGGTCAGCGGCGTCACGCCGGCGGCGCGGTTCTGGACGCTGACATTGTACGACCAGAAGGGGCACTTGGTCGCGAATGCGCTGCAACGCTACGGCTTCACCAGCCAGGAAATCATTCGCGGCGCGGACGGCGCCTTCGAGATACGGGTGGCGTCAAGATCGCGCGCCGGAAACTGGCTTCCGACCGGCGGCATCGAGCGCTATGCGTTGATGCTCAGGCTTTACGATACGCCGGTCGGCGTGGCGACGCGAACACAGCGCGACGCGCCGATGCCCTCGATCGCGACAGCGGGGTGCCCATGATCCGGGTGCTTTTCACCATCATTGCGGGCGTGCTGCTGGGCGGCATCGTGCATCTCGTCAGCGTTCTGGCGTTGCCGCGCATCGCGACCCAGGACGCCTATTCGCGTCTTTCGCCGATGACGAAGCTCAACGCGGTCACTCCGCTGCCCCTGGCGGATCCGAACAACGCGCCGATGCCTTTCATGGACCCGGCATTCGCGATGGCGATCTGCCGCTACGATTTGTCCGGCGGCTCGATCAAGCTCACGGTCCCGGTCAGTCAGGCCTATACCTCGGTGTCGTTCTATACCCGCAATGAAGTCGCCTACTACGCCATCAACGACCGCTCCGCCGGACGCAAGGTGATCGAACTCGATCTGATGACCGAGGCCCAGCACGCCGAACTGCCGGAAGACGAGGAAGTAACGGCGGCCGACCGGCTGATCATCGATTCGCCGACCGCGACCGGGTTGATCGTGATGAAGGCGCTGGCGCCGGAGCCCGGCCTGATACCGCAGGCCCAGGCGTCGCTCGCCGCCGCGAGCTGCAAGGTGCAGACCGAAGCGCCGGCGAAACAGGCGGAAGCGCCGCCCGGCAAGCGCTGATCGAAACCCGATCAACCTTTCCGAAAGGGTTTAACCGCGCACACTAAGTGCCTGTCCGGCCACCGGCTGCGCCGCGACCGGCGGGTTCGCGGTCTGCGCGGCGAGTTCGCCGATCAATCGATCGGCGTCGGCCGCCATGTTATCCGGCGCCTGCAGCACCAGCCGCTCCAGCGCCCAGCGGTACGAGGAAATTCTCTGCTCCAGACATTGCTGCACCCACTGCACGATCCGGCCGTTCTCCTGCATGCGGGCGACCGCATCGTCGCGCTCGCGCGGCGACAATCCCGAAATGTGCGCGAGGCTGGCATTGCGCTTCCTGTCGAGATCGATCACCCGCACGGCATCGGCGAAGAACGGCTCGAACCGGGTGATATCGTCGCGCACGTCTTCCATCAGTTGCGCATAGCGCGACGCGTGCGAGCGGTGCGGCTCGTCGATCAGGATGCGTCCATAGGCGGTGCGGTCGAACACCACTTGCTGGCGCCACGGCGAAGGAAGCGGCTGGTAATCGCCGAACACGCTCTTCCAGGCGGGGCGCGAATGCGGCGGCTCGATCAGGGGATAGGCCAGGTCGCGAAGCAGCCGTTCGTTGTCGGTGAGCTGGAATTGCGATGCGCGCAGGCCGACGCTCGATGTCACCTCGCCGCCGAGCCAGCGGTGCATGTCGTCGTTGAGAAAATCCTGGCGGGTGCGGCCGAAATCGCCGCCGCTGCAGCCGCCGAGCGTCACGCCCAGCAGAAGCATTGTGAAGAACGGTGACGGGCACCGGATCCGCCGTGGTGTCCGGATCGGAAAGCGCGTCTCCGGCATGTCGAGTTGTCCTGAACGTCAGCGCCGGCGGCGACGGCGGCCCGGAGCCGCACCCTCTTCCGGACCGCTGCCCCCGCTGGTTTCATCGGGTTCACGTTCGATCCGGACGACGGGAAGGATCAGGACGGTTCCCATGCCCTCGCATGGAGCGCCATTCATGGTTGAGCCCAGCCGTCGCGACGCCGCATCCGCCGGAAATTCAATGATGGTGCCCATGTCAAACTCGTCTCTCTGGTTGCCGCTCCGGCATGACCTGGCCGGCGACATCCCCTCATTAAGATCAGGACGTGGTTAACGGCATCTTAATTTGCAGGCGCAGTTTGGATTCCGCAATGGCGCCGGAGCTGGCTCGTGGCGGCACAGGAATGCCCGAATACGGCGATCGTCTTCACACATTGTTTTCCTTAACGAGCTGTTAAAGCAACCGACGTAAGCTGGCGGCGAGATTTACTCAGTCGCGTACCCAGACATGACCACACCTCCATTCTATCCGGGCTTCGACGGGTTGATGACGCTCTCCCGCCGCGAAGGCGTCGATATCAGACCCACCCTGCTGCGCGTGCTGACCGACCTCTACGTTCAGGCCAATGCCCACAGCGCCGAAGAAGAGCGGCAGTTTATCGAGTTGACCTCCCGCCTGATCGAGGAGGTCGACGACGCGACGCGCGCGGCCGTTCTGGCGCGGCTCGCCATTTACCCGGGGACACCGGCCGAGGTGCTGAAAAGGCTCGGGCTGAAGCCGGCAGGCCAGCATCAGCGCGTGCCGCTCGCGCCCGAGCCTGCCGCCTCCCCGCCGGCGGCGCCGCCTGCCAAAGCGCTCACCGAGGTGCAGTTGCGGATGGCATCGAATCTGTCGATGCAGCCGAAGGACGCGGCTGAAATCAGCGAGATGTTTTCCCGCGCCAGCGCCAGCGAGCGCGCGCAAATCCTGCACAATCTGCACGACACCACGTTGCGCGCCTCGGCGAGAATTCCCGCCGCGCGCGCCAGGCGCGCCATCGAGACGCTGGAAATGGCCGCGTTCGCGACCGACATCGAGAACTTCACATTGGAGATCGGCGAGACCCTGATATTGCCCTGGCGGGTTGCCAGGGAAGTGGTCAACGATCCCGGCGGCGAGCCGCTGGCCTGCGCCGCCAAAGCGTTGGACATGCCGAGCGCGGTGTTTCAGCGGGTGTTGCTGTTTCTCAAGCCCGAATTCGGATGCTCGGTGCAGACCGTCTACCGGCTGTCGCGGCTCTACGACGTGTTGAGCGAACGATCCGCGCTTATCATGCTGGCCGCGTGGCGCGGCTCGACGATGGCGGCAGCCCGCGCCAAGTACCGTCCCGCACTCTACGACGACGAACGCAATCGCGCCCGCGCGGGATCGACCCAGACCCGGCCCGAGCAACAGCCCGGCTCGAGTATCGTCAGGCGCACGGGCTCCGAAGGTTAGGCCCGCGCCAGATCGAGAAAATGCCGCCCTGCCCTATCCTCGGTCTCGACAATCCAGGCATCGGGGTCAAAGCGGATTTCCCGGGCGAGACGCTCCTCCACGGAGGCTTCCGGCACCGGCTGTTTCGATGTCGGCGTGAAAATGCGCTCGATCGGCCGGCTGTCGTCATAGACCGTCTGCGGCGCCGGGATGTAGAGCATGGCGTTGCCGTCGAGCAGTCCTACCTTGACGAATACCGCGCCGGCCTCTTCCGCGCCGCGCCTGCGCACCGCGCCGAATACACCTTCGGTCTGGCAGCGGCGCAAGTAAGCGGCCACCCATATGCTCGATTTCAATCGCATGAGATGACGATAGGCCAGCCAACTGGCTGAAGCCAGCCTGTCGGCTGCCGGTCATGGCGGGCGTTCATGCCAAAACAAAAAGGCAGAACGGGATGACGATTCGTAGACGAGTCATCCCGGCCTAGTCGATGGGGCGACCGATCATCGCGGTCAGTTCGCGCAGCAGACGATCGGACATCTGTCCGGTCACCGGGAGCTTGCGGTCCCGCTCGAATTTCTGAATTGCGGCCTGAGTGTCCGAGCCGACCGTGCCGGTCGGCTTCAGCTGGCCATAGCCGTATTCGGTGAGCGCCCGCTGCACCGCCGCCACGCGGCGCGAGCCCGCATTGGCGATCGTCTCGGCGCGAGACGGAGCCGGAACGGGTGCCGGCGGTCGCAGAGCATTGGAAGGCGGGGCAGGCACGGCGCCGGCCGCCTTGACCAGATTGGTCAAGGGATCCGCGGGCCTGGGCTCAAAAACGCCTTCGTCGGCTACAACCGGGCGCGGACGCGGCAATGGACTGGATGCCGCCGGCATCGCGGCAACCGAGCCGAACATCGGCGCCGGATGGTGCCCGGTTTGCAGCAACAGCGCGTTGGCGATGATGGCGCTGACCGCGGCAAAGGCCAGCGCGCCCGCAACCAAATCTTTCGGGCTGTGAAGCAGAACCCGCAGCGCCAACCCGCGCTCGCCGTCGGCTTCGACCGCACGCGCGCCGCGACGGCGGCGCGGCAGTTCGTCTTTCGCAACTTTTCTAGGCACTTCTCTTCACCTGATGGGCTTGGTCCTGGGTTCGGGATCGCGACGGCGGAGCGAGCGTTGCGATATTGCTTGATGGCTCTTTGGTCGGCGGCATGAACGTCAGCGGCAGCGAAACGGTCACGGTGGTTCCCTCGTCGATCTTGCTTCGCACGGCGAGCTCGCCGCCATGCAGCCCGACCAGGCTTTTCACGATCGACAGTCCAAGGCCGGTGCCTTCGTGCCGGCGCTGGAAGGTCTTGCCGGCCTGAAAGAAGGGGTCGCCGATCCGCTTGAGGTCGTCGGCGGCGATGCCAACGCCGGTATCGGTGACGCGAAGCACCAGCCGCGATCCATCGATGCCGACGGTAACTGTCACCTGGCCGCCGCGTTCGGTAAATTTGATGGCATTGGACATGAGATTCAGCGCGACCTGCCTGAACGCGCGCGGATCGCCGGTCATGGCCGGCAAATCCTCGGGGATGCGGGTCACGAGGTCGATGCCGTTTTCCGCCGCCTTCAGCGCCAGCAGACTGCAGCAACTGATCAGCGCGGAGCGCGGGGCGAACGGCTCCGGCGAGATTTCGAAATGGCCGGACTCCATCTTGGACATATCGAGAATGCCGTTGACCACCGACAGCAAATGCTGGCCGGAATCGTTGATCAGTTGCGCATATTCCTTGCGGCGCGCCGCATCCAGCATCAGCGCGTCTTCCTGCACGATCATCTCGGAAAAGCCGATGATGGCGTTCAGCGGCGTCCGCAGTTCGTGGCTCATGGTAGCGAGGAAGCGGGTCTTGGCCGCGTCCGCCTGTTCGGCGGCGTTACGCGCCAGATCGAGCGCCTGTTCCTGGATCTTCCGGTCGGTCACATCGCGCATCACGGCGACGACCTCGGCTTCGGAACCGGCCGGCGATCGCTGTTGAAGCGGCCGGCAACGCATTTCGACCCAGATGAAATCCACCCCGTGATGGCCGCGCTCGCCGCCGCGCGGCGCATCGCGCCTGAGACGAAATTCAACGCTGCGCGCCTCGCCGCCGCGCGCCGCGTCCGAAAGCGCGGTGAGATAGGCCGGGCGATCGGCGACGTGGACGCGATCGAACAGGCCGTGGCCGATAAGCCGCGTGGCCGGCGTTCCCAACATCGCCTCCGCGGCCGGCGAAATGAACTGCACCGCGCCGTTGCGGCGATGTCGCGAAATCACGTCGCTCATGTTGCGCGCCAGCAGGCGATATCGGCCCTCCTCCGCCAGCGAGGACAGCACATGCGCACCCAGCAGGATAGGCGCGATAAGCCAGGCGAATGCCGCGACCTCGATCGCGCTGGTCGCGCCGCGCATCGCAAGATAGACCGGGAAGGCCGCGAAAGCAGCCAGGCTTCCGAGCAGCCGCGGCGCCATGAATGCGCGATGGCGTGCGCGCGTCAGCGCGTCATAACGCGCCGATGGGTGCAGCAAAGCATCGAGACAATCGCGGATGATATTCAATACCGTCACGGCTCCCGCGCTTCGGCGATGTCGTCAAAACAGACGCGCCGGAACGCCCCCTTTATGGTTGCCACACCGTGTCAGAGCGAAATTAAGCGAACGCTAAGGCTAGCCGGCCAGCCGTCAAGGACGGCGTGTTCGCGGAGTTTTCGCGCGGGCGAGACTTGGCATTCGATGCAGATGGTGAACGTCGGGTTTCCGGAACGGACCTGGTATGGTTTCGAAATCGTGGATACGCCGCGGCGCCGCCATCAATCGAAAATTTACACCGAATCCAATGATCCGGATTTCTTGGGGGTTTTCGCCGAGTTAACCTCAATGCAAACACTTGCGATTTATCCACGACTGTTAGTCAGGGTCTGATCGACAGATCGTATCGGCACGACCGGGGTCGCGAGATGTTTTTTCTGCTTCGCATGGCGTTCTGGCTCGGGCTGGTGCTCGTGCTGTTGCCGAGGGAGAAGACACCCGAATCGGACAAGCTGCCGCAGGTTGGGGCGTCAAAAGCCGTGTCGGCCGCGACCGCGGCGGTTTCGGATGTGAGCCAGTTCTGCAAACGCCAGCCGGCGGCATGCGAAGTCGGCGGCCAGGCCGCGACCGTGATCGAACACCGCGCCCGGGAGGGTGCACGCAAGCTGTATCAGATCATCACCGACAAGCGCGCATCCGACCGCACCGGCTCGATCGGCGAGAATGCGGATGGTACGGTCGCGGGCGCGGCGGCGGGCGATACGCTGACGCCGGACGACCTGCTGGTGGAGTGGCGTCCATCGCCATGACCGCAAAATAGCCCCGAAAAACGCCCGCATTTTTGCCCGTGTATATCGCTTTCGGCCGCTCGCGATCCTATATACTGGGCTTGGGAACAAGCGCAGGCGCAGGCGATGACGATCGACGAAATCAGGGATAATTTTGCGCTGCTGGACGATTGGGACGACCGCTACCGGTACGTCATCGAACTCGGCCGCATGCTCGATCCGATGCCGGACGCCGAGCATTCCGCCGCAAACAAGGTGCAGGGCTGCGTCAGCCAGGTCTGGCTGTCCAGGCGGCTCGACCGCGGCGGCGGCAGCGAACCCTTGCTGAAATATCTTGGCGACAGCGACGCGCACATCGTGCGCGGACTGATCGCGATCCTGCTGACGCTGTATTCCGGCCGCACGCCGCGGGAAATTCTTGCCACCGATGCGCTCAGCGTGTTCGACGAATTCGGTTTTCGCGAACATCTGACGCCGCAGCGCTCCAACGGGTTGCGCGCCATGGTCGAGCGCATTCGCTCCGACGCGCGCGAGGCGCTTGCCGCCGCCTCCTGAAGCTCGGCCCTCGCAAGCGCTTCTGCTATTTCCGCCGCCGCCGTTGCTGGCCCAGTCCCATTTTCTTGGCGAGGTCCGAACGCGCCACGGCATAATTCGGCGCTACCATCGGGTAGTCGGCCGGCAGGCCCCATTTGTCGCGGTATTGTTCCGGGGTCATGTTGTATTGCGTGCGCAGATGGCGCTTCAGCGATTTGAAGCGCTTGCCGTCCTCGAGACATACCAGGTAGTCGGGGGTCATCGATTTCTTCACGGAGACGGCCGGCTTGGCGGGTTCAGCGGGCGCCTCTATCCGGCCCGTCGAGACCCGCTGCAGAGCCGCGTGAATCTGGCTGATCAGGTTCGGAATTTCGGAAGCCGGCGTCGGGTTATGGCTGAGATAGGCCGACACGATATTCGCGGTCAGATCGATGAAGCTCTTGCCGGCAGCGTCAGTCATGGTTGAACCTTTCGAAGATCGATATATCGCAGTATCCCGCAACGCCAATACGCTTTCGGAACCTTCCACTACTTGCCAAATATGATCGGATTACTGCTGACGTGACAAGAACGACCGCGCTTTATTTTTCGGGTCCTGTTCGCGGAGAGTAAGGGCCGCTCAGGGGCGCTGGTCGAGATGCGAGCGCAGTTCATCGATCGACGCGAACCGCATCATGCCTTCGGGCATCTGCGCCTCGATCGAGCCGTCGGAATACAGCGAATAGGCCATGCCATCGACGACGCCCGATTTGAGCACCGTGACCTGCGGCTGATCCTCAGGGCGCGCGGCCGGCGAATAAGGATTTGCCCCGGCCGCGCTGGCGCCGGGTTCAGTCAAGCTCGATGACGCCCGGCCGCTTCGCCGCGGCAGCGGTGAATCGGCGGCCCTTGCGCGCTCCGGCTTTGGCCACGCGTCGTCGAACGACGCCGGCGCGGGCTCGCTTGGTTCGGCTGCCGGCTCGGCGGACAATATGGGAGGAATGTCAAGCGCAGACGGGTCTATCGCGCGCGCCTGGGCGCGCTCGCGCTCCTTTCGCGATGACGAGGAAAACACCAGGTTGCGCCGCGGCTTGACCGCCGGAGCGGGCTCGGGCGCGGCCGGCGCGCGATCGCGCGAGGCGGCCTCTGCGCGCCATGGCAGCGGCGATTGCAACGGCGCCGCCGGTTCCGCATTGCCCGCGTTTTCCAGCGCCGGCTGGTCGCGGCCGAACAGGAACCCGCCGTCATCCGGCGCCTGATTACCCGACGCCGCATTCAAGTCTGCGGATTGAAGTGTGTTTCTTGTACGTGATTGCGCTGGCATGCCGGGGCCAAGCTGCCAGGCGAGCGCTTTCAGTTCCCGTAGCGCAATCCACAGGCCAAGCATGATCACGCCGGTGCAAGCCACAATGGCACCCGCGAGAAGCAACGTGTTGCCGAAGCTGAGGTCGAGTTGGATTCCCAGACCGACGGTCAGGAGGCCGCCGAGCAGCAAGCCAATCCCGCCGATCAACAATACAGCCACCATCGACCTCACTCCCCGCGCCCGAAATGCGCGCAAATCATCTTCGCCACAATACCGTCATATTGTGCATGGCGCCAACGGGCAATTGGCGGGGACGGTTCCTCGCAAGGGATTAGGATCCGAAGCTTAATTTTCATCCAGCATGTCATCCCTGGCTGTGAAACCATCGGCTTTTCGACGATTGCTGCAATGCACTAGGGAACTTACGCCACAATTGCCAATTACTTGGAAAGGGAACTGCGCTATATGGCCGGGGAATGAGGCCCCAAAAGCGCGATAGCTGGGCCAACGCGACGCCGGGTTACCAATAGCCATGTCCTCTATTACCACTTCGGCCATCGATACGCCCATGCGGCGCTCGGTAGCGCAGAAGTGCGACGATCTCGCGATGCTGGTGCTGGCCGTGATCGCGCTGATCGCGGGCCTCACGTTTCGCGATTATGGACTGGGCTGGGACGACTACACCCACGCCGAATATGCCGATCTCCTGCTGCGCATGTATGGTTCCGGTTTCAAGGATACCAGTGCGCTGTCGTTCGCCAATCTCTACATGTATGGCGGCGGCTTCGACATGGTGGCCGCGCTGCTGCACAAGGTCATCCCGCTCGAACTGTTCGAAACCCGCCGCCTGCTCGGCGCCGTCGTCGGGGTGATCGGCCTTGCGGTGACCTGGCGTCTTGGCCGGCGCATCGGCGGTCCGCTTGCCGGGCTCGCAACATTGCTGCTGCTGGCGCTTTGCCCGACCTTCTACGGCCATATGTTCATGAACCCGAAGGATGCGCCATTCGCCGTGGCGATGGTGATCCTGATGCTGGGCCTTGTCCGTCTCGCCGAGGAATATCCTCAGCCCTCGCCGCGGACCATCCTGATCGTCGGTCTCGGCGCCGGACTGTCGATCGGTACGCGTATTCTCGGCGGGCTCGCTTTGGTCTACGCGCTCGCCGGCTTCGTGCCGCTGTTGCTGGAGGAGGTTCGCAACCATGGCGCACGCGAAGCCAGCAGGCGCTTTCTGCATGCTGCCTACGCGCTGCTGCCCGGCCTGATCCTCGGCTACCTCGTGATGGGATTGATCTGGCCATGGTCGATCATGGAAGCGGACAATCCGTTTCGCGCGCTGACGTATTTCTCGCACTTCTTCGAGAAGCCGTGGAAGGAAATGTTCGACGGCGCGCTGGTGTCGGTGCCGGACATGCCGTGGTCGTATTTGCCGACCCTGTTTGCGCTGCAGCTTCCCGAGGTGTTGCTCGGTCTTGCCATCGCCGGCGTCGTCGGCACGCTGGTGGCGCTGCCGCGCCGCGACGTTGCGGCCCGCCGCAAAACCATCCTGCTGATGTTGACGCTGGCGGCAACGCTGCCGCTTCTGATTGCGATGGTGAAACGCCCGGCGCTCTACAATGGCATCAGGCACTTCATTTTCGTGATCCCGCCGATGACGGTGCTCGCCGGCGCCGCGTTCGCGTGGGGAATGAACCGGCTTGGGGAACATCGCCGCAGTTGGCAGCCCGCCGCCGTGGCCGTCCTCGCGTTCGGCCTGCTGTTGCCGCTCGGCGAGATGATCCGGCTGCATCCCTACCAGTACACCCATTTCAATCACATCGCGGGCACCGTGCGCGGCGCCGACGATCTGTACATGCTGGATTACTGGGGCCTCGCGCTGAAGCAGGCCTCCGATGGCCTGCGAGAGCAGATCGCCGAACGCCAGGAGACCCCGCCGAAGGGGCGCAAATGGAAGGTCGCGGTGTGCGGTCCGCAGCGCCCGGCGCAGGTCGCGCTCGGTCCCGACTTCACGATCGGCTGGGACAGCCATGCCGCCGATTTCGCGATGACGCTCGGCGAATTCTACTGCAAGGGCCTGACCGCCCCTGTCATGGTCGAGATCAAGCGCGACGACGTGGTGTTCGCGCGTGTCTACGACATCCGCGGCCGCAGCATTTCCAGCCTGCTGGCAATACCGGCGCCGTGAGGTAAATGCCCTCGCGGCAGGGCATGCCTGCCACGCTGGCCTCGCGCCTTGCTGCGAGCGGTTCGCAGGACTAGGGTCGCGACCGAAAATCAACGGGAGAAACCGGTCATGTCACCAGCGGAAGCGCGCCTGAAGGAAGTGCCCTCGGAAATGACCGAGGCCGAATGGACCCAGCGCATCAATCTCGCCGCGTGCTACCGCCTGGTTGCGCTTTATGGCTGGGACGACCTCGTCGATACCCACATCTCCGCGCGCGTGCCGGGACCGGATCATCACTTCCTGATCAACCCCTACGGCCTGATGTTCGACGAGATCACCGCATCCAGCCTGGTGAAGGTCGACCTCGACGGCAACCAGCTCACCGAAAGCCCCTACAGCATTAACCCCGCCGGCTTCACCATCCATTCTGCGATCCACGAAGTGCGCGAGGATGCCGGCTGCGTGCTGCATCTGCACACTCCCGACGGCACCGCGGTCGCGAGCTGCATGGAGGGCCTGCTGCCGATGAACCAGACCGCGCATTTCGTCACCCACGATCTCGCCTATCACGATTATGAAGGCGTCGCGCTGGATCATGACGAGCGGCCGCGTCTGCAGAAGGATCTCGGCAACAAGAACCACATGCTGCTGCGCAATCACGGCACGCTGACGGTCGGCCGCTCGGTCGCCTCCGCCTTCGAGCGCATGTACCATCTGGAGCGGGCCTGCACCATGCAGGTGCGCACCCGCATGCTGGGTCCGACGGCCTATCCCATCGAAAAGGCGGTGGTCGACCGCAACGAGACGCTGTTTTCGAATCCCGACCGCGCCGAGCTGCGTTCGACCAGCCTGGTGTGGCCGCCGCTGCTGCGCAAGCTCGACCGCATCGATCCCAGCTACAAGACTTGAGATTTTGCAAATCCGGTGTAGTATCGCGTCCAACGACCTCTGCACGATCGGAAATCAAAACGCCGCCCAATCCCGGGCGGCGTTTTTGTTTTCAATAACGGCACGTAGGGCGGAATAGCGTAGCGTATTCCGCCATCTTTCTTCCGGCATCGGCGGGTTACGCCTGCGGCTAACCCGCCCTACGGACCTAGCCGTGTAGGCTCACCCGTAGGGCGGATTAGCGACAGCGTAATCCGCCATCTTGTTTTCTTTCGACGGCGGGTTACGCCTTCGGCTAACCCACCCTACTTGCTTAACGAGCATGGCCGACATGCCAAAGTCGGGGCTCATGACCCAGGGGTGACGTTCGCCTAGGCCGCTTGTCCAAATCGTAGGTGGGAGATTGAGATGGATGATCGAACCGCGCGGGCCGCGCTTGAACGCCATTGGGCTGCTTCGGACGCGGGCGATTTCAAGGTCGAACATGAAATCTACCGCGAGGACGCCGTGCTTGATTATCCGCAATCGGGCGAGCGGATCCGCGGCCGCCACAACATCCAGGAGAGCCGGTTGCTGCAGCCAAACAAGAAGCGCTTTACGGTCCGGCGAATGATCGGCAGCGGCGATCTCTGGCTCACGGAATTCGTGCTCAGCTACGACGGCAAACCATCTTACGCGGTGAGCATCATGGAATTCCGCGAAGGACTGGTGGCCAACGAAACGCAATATTTCGCCGATCGGTTTGACCCCGCACCCTCGCGCGCGCATCTTGTTGAGCGGGCCCCGTAGCTCGTATGGCGAAATAGCGACAGCGCTGCGAAACGCCCCCGAGAACGGACATTCGCCAGCGCCGCAGCAGCGGTTGCATTTCGATCAGCGGGATTTGCCCGTCGGGAGTACTAGAGAGGAATATATTTCGCTTTTACCGTTCGAAGCCCTCTCGGTTGGACCAATTGTCATCGACAGCGTCACGATGATGGTCGCGACGGTGCCGTATACAATAAACATAGCCCGCATCCATTTTTGATAAGTACGTTTTTCGTCAGTGGTTAGTCGTAAGAGATGCCTACGGGACACCGTCGTTCGCGAAGCATCTGATCGGTAATAGTCATCAAGCGGTTTTGACATGCTCAACTCCCGAAAGTTACGAAAGTTAGAATCGTAGGAAGCCGTCGATTATGGTAGCGGCATTCCATTTGAGAACCCTCTGGAGTGTAATGTTGCGAAACCTGCTCCAGCGGAAGGAAGTGGGCCTGCCGTCTCATTCGTTGCGACTCTGCTGACTCTGGTGCCGAGCGCCGAAATACCAATCAGCGCAGCAAGAACGCACAGGAAGGCAACAATGCGTGAAAATCGCCTGAAATCCGCTTGTTTGGTCTTGGACGTATCTTGAAAAGACATTTGCTGCATGTGGCACCTTCTTGGTCCCCAATCTGGCCACTCCACTTGAAAGTCGCGTGTGACCCGTTTTACATTTCAAGAACTGTTGATCGCGACCGGCGGCGTCCCAAGACCTAGGCAGTAGTATTTCCAAACCGGCACGGGGCGTCTTCCTACAAATGAATGAAAACCTATGATCGATTGTGGTGGTATGTTTAGTCGATTGGAGGTGCCCAATGTCGGACGTCAGCTTTCCGGCTGAGGAGAAGGCTCTTACCTCGGCAATTGACCAAATTTACGCGTCAGTTGAGGAACCAGAGCTTTGGCCAGAGACCATTCGTGAGATCGGCCGTCTAGTCGGCGGCGGTAACCACTTCTGGTCCGCGGACGATGTAACGGCGACAGCAGCCGCCTGCGGGCAGGTGTTCCAGTTGTCTCGGGCTGACCTTAGGGCGGTGGATCAGTACACAGCCGAATTTGACGATTTGATTGCCCAATTTCTAAGACTGGTCTTTCTCAGCGTTCTATGGTCGCAGAAGGACGTAAGCGCCCGAGAGGCGCTTGGAGCACGCATGGCCAAGCGCTACCTGCAAGGGCGCGAGGCACGAGGCTCCGAGGTCCAAGTGGCGCGCCGCCTCATTATAGCGATGTGGGAGGACGCCCGAATGATCGACTTTCGGCATCTCCACTACATGCGGCTTCTAGTTCCTCACCTCGACCGAGCCGCACGGTTACAGATGCGCCTGAACCTCCTCACGCTGCGTTCCGAACTGGCCTCGGGCGCTCTCGACAACCTAACGGTCGGAGTAATTATGGTCGATCAGGCCGGGGCCAATATTTGGTACAACCGTCGGGCAAAAGAGATCGCCAGCGATCCATCAGTTCTATCCTTATCCGGTTCTCGACTTATCGGAAGGGATGCGTCGAGCACGCGATCCGTGCGAGAACTGATTAGCCGCGCGGTTGCCGGAGAACCGGGACTGCTTCCGATCGAGCGTGACGGCCTAAAGCCGTTGCTGCTGATTGCCACGCCCCTTAGACCTGCCAACACATGCGATCTATCGCCTCGGTCGGATGAAATAGGTTATGGCGTCATATTCATCAGCGATCCTGACCAGACCAAAACCATCAACGTCGAATCGCTTCAGCGCGCGTTTGATCTAACCTGCCGCGAAGCTCAAACGGCCATCGCTATTGCCCACGGTCAAGGACTTAAGACTGCCGCGCGCAGCATGGGCGTCGCACCTACGACCGTTCGCAGTCAGTTGC
>DATANB010000036.1:0-14015 GCA_036266415.1 Bradyrhizobium sp.
CGGCTCGGAGACGAAGATCGGCTGGAACCGGCGCGCCAGCGCGGCGTCCTTTTCGACGTGCTTGCGGTACTCGTCCAGCGTGGTCGCGCCGATGCAGTGCAATTCGCCGCGCGCCAGCGCGGGCTTGAGCAGATTGGAAGCATCCATCGCGCCGTCGGCCTTGCCCGCGCCGACCAGGGTGTGCATCTCGTCGATGAACAGGATGATGGAGCCTTCGGCCGCGGTGACTTCCTGCAGCACGGCCTTCAGCCGCTCCTCGAACTCGCCGCGGTATTTCGCGCCCGCGATCAGCGCGCCCATGTCGAGCGCAAGAAGCTTTTTGTCCTTGAGGCTTTCCGGCACGTCGCCATTGAGAATCCGCAAGGCGAGACCCTCGACGATCGCGGTCTTGCCGACGCCGGGCTCGCCGATGAGCACGGGATTGTTCTTGGTGCGGCGGGAGAGCACTTGGATGGTGCGGCGGATTTCCTCATCGCGCCCAATCACGGGGTCGAGCTTGCCGTCGCGCGCGGCCTGAGTGAGGTCGCGGGAATATTTCTTCAGTGCATCATAGGCGTTCTCGGCCGTCGCGCTGTCGGCGGTGCGGCCCTTGCGCAAGGCCTCGATCGCAGCGTTCAGATTTTGCGGCGTGACGCCGCCCTTTTTGAGGATTGCGCCGGCGTCGCTGTCTTTCTCCAGCGTCAGCCCGAGCAGCAGCCGCTCGACGGTGACAAAACTGTCGCCGGCCTTTTCGGCAGCCTTTTCCGCGGCATCGAACGCTCGCGCCAGTTCGGGCGCCAGATAAACCTGCCCAGCACCACTTCCGGAGACTTTAGGCAGTTTCTTGAGCGCGTCCTCGGTCGCCTTCAGGATCGCGCGGGAATTGCCGCCGGCGCGGTCGATCAGACCGCCGGCGAGGCCCTCGCTGTCGTCCAGCAGCACTTTCAGGATATGCAGCGGCGAAAACTGCTGGTGGCCGTCGCGCATCGCGAGCGATTGGGCCGACTGGACGAAACCGCGCGCACGCTCGGTGTATTTTTCAATATTCATTTTATTTCCCTCAGCCTGCCGCTCCGCCCCTAAGGCACAGACACAGCATCTTCATTGGGTTTCCGCTGGCCGCATTGACTTTGCTCAACCGGCCGCGGTCCGTCGCCGACCGGAGCCGGCTTGAGGCAGATGTGGGAAGGGGTCTGCGGAAACGGAAGAGGCAACTTCACAAATTCGTGTGCGGTGGTTTCCTGCCCCGAAATCTCTTAAGAAACCGAATGCCTTCCAGCCAGCCCGCCAAGATCGCCAGCCTATACCGCTACCCCGTCAAGGGCCTTTCCCCGGAACCGCTGGAGTCGGTCGGACTGGGCGTCGGCCAGACGTTCCCGGCCGACCGTCGCTATGCCATCGAAAACGGTCCCAGCGGCTTCGACCCCGCGGACCCGAAGTGGATGGCGAAGGCCTACTTCCTGATGCTGATGCGGGACGAATGGCTGGCGGCGCTGCACACGCATTTCGACGATTCGGGCAACGTGCTGACCGTCCGCAAAAACGGCTCGATCGCAGCACAGGGCAATCTTGAGACGCGCGAAGGCCGGGCTGTTATCGAGCGTTTCTTCGCGACCGGCCTCGCTGGAGCGATCAAGGGACCGCCGAAGGTTCTCTCCGGCAAGGATCACAGTTTTTCGGACGTCGCCAGGAAGGTCGTATCCATCATCAATCTCGGCAGCGTTGCCGCGATCGAGAACATGGTCGGCTTGCCCGTTCACCCGCTGCGGTTCCGTGCCAATCTCTATGTCAGCGGCTGGCCGGCATGGCATGAGTTCGAATTGCTCGGCCGGACCCTTGCCATCGGCGAGACGCGCCTGAAGGTCGTGAAGCGGATCACGCGGTGCGCAGCCGTTAATGTCGACCCGGAATCAGCCGTGCGCGACCTCGACATACCGTCCGCGCTGATGCGCCGTCTTGGTCACACCGACTGCGGGGTCTATGCCGAGGTAATCGCCGGCGGCGCCATCAGCGTTGGCGATGCGATCGCAACCCGACCGGTGTGAACGGCGCGAGGCCTCCCGGCTCGCGCATCCCGCTCTCGCGGGGAGAGGGATAGGGCGTGTCTCTCCCCGTGAAGAACGGGGAGAGACGAACAAGCCTCAGCTCGTCGGCATGACATAGGCGTAAATCCGGCCGCGCGAAACCGGCGTTTCCCGGACCCGGTTGCCATTGTTGCCCGAGACCACGATCGGATTGCCCTGGGCATCGATGCCACTGACCACGCCGACATGTCCGCCGCCGCGTCGTCCCATCACGGCGATGGCGCCGACCTGCGGTCCGGACACGCGCTGGCCGTAGCTTGCGAACGAACGCGCCATGTCTGAACCGGTGCCGCGATAGCCGGAGTGCTGCAACACCATGTTCATGAACCGCGCGCACCACAGGCTGCCACGGCCGGTCGGATTGCCGCCGATATAACGGCGCGCCTCGGCGACGATGTTCGACGAACCGAAGCCCGCTGACGTGGCGGCCATGCCGCCGGAATAAGCGCTTGAGCCGAAGCCGGCAATGGCTCCGGCAAGGCCGCGCGCTCGCATCTGCGCCAAACCGGCATCCCATCGTGAAAGACGCGCGAGGCGGCGATAATGACGGGCGTGACGATACGCGTAGTGGTGGCCGGGGTGATGGCTGACGTGCCGTACGTAAGCGTGACGTCCGATGCCGTGGTGAGACCTTGCCGATGCCGGGGAGACCGAGGTGACGATTGCCGCCGAACACAATGCCAGCGCCACGAAACGGGGAGAGACCCCACGGAGCGACCGGCAGAACGCAACCAACTGAAGCATACTTTATCCTCTGTGATACACCCCCCGTTCCCATCGGCCATGACCGCCTTCGCTCGAAGGCGCGCCGAAAGCCGACATCCGTCGTTCGTATGCGATTGGCGGTATGGCGAGAGCAAGACGCGATGCGGCAGTGCGGAAACGGTTTCTGGGCAATTCTGCGATGATTCCTTGACGAAGGAACCCGGTTCCCAACTCATTGCGGACGCTAGGATTAACTGCGATTTTGGTTTCGGCCAACGCGAGGAATCTCAAAAAATGCCCCACGCCGTAACGAACGACAATGTCCGTCTTTACTTTGAAGAGGCCGGCAGCGGAACGCCCATCCTCTTCCTGCATGAATTCGCGGCCGACCACACCAATTGGGAACCGCAGATGCGCTACTTCGCGCGCGGACACCGCTGCATTGCCTATTCCGCGCGCGGCTATACGCCGTCGGACGTGCCTCCCTCCGCCGAGGTCTACTCCTACAAGCACTTCTATACCGACGCGCTCGCCGTGCTCGATCACCTCAAAATCCAGAAGGCGCACCTCGTCGGCCTGTCGATGGGCGCTTACTCGGCGCTTCAGATCGGCCTCAACGCGCCGGCGCGCGCGATGTCGATGACGCTGGCCGGCGTCGGCTCCGGCTCTGCCATCGAAAACCTCGATGCCTTCCGCAAGCAGTGCCGGGCCAATGCCGAGCAATATGAGACGATCGGGGCCGCCGAAGTGGCCAAGGCCACGCGCGAGGCACCGAGCCGGATTCCGTTCCTGCTGAAGGACCCGCGCGGACACGCGGATTTCTACGGCGCGCTCGCCCGGCACGATTCGAAAGGCTCGGCCAACACCATGCGCAGTTTTCAGGGCGGCAGGCCCTCGATCTACACCCTGGTCGAGACAATCAAGAAAGCGGCGACGCCGGCGCTGATCATCTGCGGCGACGAGGACGACAACTGCATCGAGCCCAGCCTGTTTTTGAAAAAGCACCTGCCGGCGTCGGGGCTCACGTTCTTTCCGAAGTCGGGCCACGTGCTCAATCTCGAGGAACCCGCACTGTTCAACCAAATGGTCGAGCGTTTCATCGCGCTGGTCGAAGCCGGGCGCTGGCCGGTGCGCGACGTCAGGTCGATGGCGCCCCAGACTTAACCGTCATTCCGGGATGGTCCGAAGGACCAGACCTCAGATGCGCAATCGCGCATTGAGGAATCCCAGGGTTCCGGGATCGCGCTGACGCGCGTCCTGGGATGACGGCGGAAGGTTACTTCGTCTTCCCCGCCCGGCTCAGCAGGAATACGCCCTGCTCGCCGAACATGTTCCAGAACCACCACGGCAAGTTCACCCGCAGCGGCCGGCCGTAAAGGTCGAGCGCGACCGCGCGCTCCATCTTCACGCTGATCTCGTCGCAGAGCTGGACGAAATCCTTGATGGTGCAAAAATGAATATTCGGCGTGTCGTACCAGGTGGCCGGCAGATTTTCGGTGCGCGGCATGTGACCGCCGACCAATAGCTGCAGCCGCATCCTCCAGAAGCCGAAATTGGGAAACGACACGATGGCGCGCCGTCCGATCCGCAGCAGATTCTCCAGCACCACGCGCGGTTGCCGCGTTGCCTGCAGGGTCTGCGACAGGATCACGTAGTCGAAGGCGTCGTCGGGATAATTGACAAGATCGGTGTCGGCGTCGCCCTGTACCACCGCAAGGCCCTTGGCGACGCAGCGGTTGACGCCCTCGCGCGACAGCTCAATGCCGCGCCCGTCGATGCCGCGGCTTTCGAGCAGCTGCAGCAGGTCGCCGTCGCCGCAGCCGACGTCGAGCACCTTGGAGCCGCGCTCCACCATTTCAGCCACCAGCAGATGATCGCCGCGATAATGCCCGGTGTCCGGCGTCATCATCCCCTTCAGCGGCAGGGTCTGCTCCTGCATGGTCATGCCGGTTGCCTCAGGCCGCGCGCCTTGCCCGCGGATTCCAGGAATGCGCGGGCGATGTCGAAAAACTCGGGAACATCGAGCAGGAACGCGTCATGTCCGCGATCGGTCTCGATTTCCGCGAATGAAACCCGCGCGCTCGAGGCGTTGAGCGCGTGCACCAGCGCGCGCGACTCCGATGTCGGAAACAGCCAGTCGCTGGTGAACGAAACCACGCAGAACCGGGTCTGGATGCCGCTGAAGGCCTTGGCCAGCACACCGTGATGATCGGCGGCGATGTCGAAATAGTCCATCGCCCGGGTCAGATACAAATAGCTGTTGGCGTCGAAGCGCTCGACAAAGGACGAGCCCTGATAGCGCAAATAGCTCTCGACCTGGAAATCCGCGTCGAACGAGAATGTCGGCAGGTCGCGATCCTGCATCCGCCGGCCGAACTTGCGATGCAGCGCCGCGTCCGAGAGATAGGTGATATGGGCTGCCATCCGCGCGACGCCGAGGCCGCGATGCGGATGGGTGCCCCGTTCGAAGTAGCGCCCGTTGTGCCAGTCCGGATCGGCCATCACGGCCTGCCGGCCGAGTTCGTGGAACGCGATGTTCTGCGCCGAATGGCGCGTGCTGCAGGCAATCGCCAGCGTCGAGAACACCCGTTTGGGATAGGCCGCGGTCCACTGCAGCGCCTGCATGCCGCCCATCGAGCCGCCGACGACGCAGAACAGGGTGTCGATGCCCAGACGGTCGAGCAACATGGCCTGCGCGCGCACCATGTCCGGAATGGTGATGATCGGAAAATCCAGCCCCCATAATTTGCCGGTGGCGGGATTGGTCGACGCCGGCCCGGTCGAGCCCATGCACCCGCCGATCACATTGGCGCAAATGATGAAGTAGCTGTCGGTGTCGAGCGGACGGCCGGGGCCGACCATGGTCTCCCACCAGCCCGGCTTGCCGGTCACCGGATGTACGTTGGCGACGTGCTGATCGCCGGTCAGCGCATGGAGGACCAGGATGGCGTTGGAACGGTCGGCGTTCAGCTCGCCATAGGTCTGGTAGGCGATCTGGAAGGGCTTGAGATCGATGCCGCAATCGAGCGGCAGCGGCTGGTCCATGCCGAACAATGCCAGCTTCGAACTGGGATGATCGGCCTCGTGCGACCGCTCCTCGGTATGGATCGCCGGACTTTGTATCGACTGCACGTTTACCATTTTGCTTCCGACCTCCCCAGGCGGTCATACAAACCACCACGGAAATCAGGCCAAAAAAAACCCGGCCTGAACATAAGTTCGACCGGGATCACATCTGTCCCCGGCCTGTTTAGCGAGTTGTTTAACGTGGCTGCAAGCCGGCCGGCTCAAATGACCACGGAACGCATCAAAAATAGTCCCAAGCGGGCATTTCGTCAAGGCGAGGCTTTGGTTAACCAGGCCCTTCGAACCTCGTGATAAGGAGGCGCCCTTGCGCCGTCTCGAACCATGAGGGAAAACCACCCCATCCTTCGAGACGCGGCGAAGACGCCGCTCCCCCCGGGATGACGATCTCCTCGTTGCAACGAACTTGAACTCGAAGTCTCCACCTCTCCTCCGGTCCCTGAAGATGTCCAAATCGCCCCCCGCTCCGCCCTCGCTCGAGGTGCTGCGCAAAGAGATCGACACCATCGATGAGCAGGTCCATCGCCTGCTGATGGCGCGCGGCGACATCATCGACCGGCTGATACAGGCGAAGCAGACCCAGGAAGTCGGCTCGGCGTTCCGCCCGGCGCGCGAGGCCGAGATGATGCGGCGGCTGGTGCAGCGCCATCGCGGCATCCTGCCGCTCGACACCGTCGAGAGCATCTGGCGCGTCATTATCTCGACCTTCACCTATGTGCAGGCGCCGTTCTCGGTGCATGCCGACGTTTCGATCGGCGAGTCCGCGATGCGGGATTCGGCGCGATTTCATTTCGGATTCACCGTGCCCTACGTTTCGCATTTCAGCGCGCCGGCCGCGGTCGAGGCCGTGGCCAGATCGAAAGGCGATCTGGCGCTGGTCTCCGCCACTTCCAGCCGCGCCCCGTGGTGGATCGCGCTGGAGGCCAGCGGCGCGCCGAAGATCATCGCGCGGCTGCCGTTCGTCGAGCGCGCCGACCATCCGGCGGCGCTGCCGGTATTCGTGGTGTCGCGCGTCGCCGACAGCGCCATGGTGACCGAAGTCGAGATGTGGAGCGTGCGGGTGTCGGGCTGGAACGCCGAGGTGGCGCGCGCGCTGTCGCCGCTGGCGGAAATCGTCGCGGTGCCGGATACCGCCTTCGACGGGGCGGCGCTCCTGGTGTCGGTTGCCGGCTCCGGCAGCCTCGAAAGGATAAAGGCGGCCTTGATCGAGGCCGGGGCGTCGGTGCGCTCATCGGCACTCGTCGGCAGCCATGCAACGCGCTATACGGTGCCCCCGAACGGGACGGCGAAGTCCTGACAGCCGTCCCCGACTTCCGGAGTTGAAGATGTCCCGCCCCATGCCGAATCCCGGCATTCTCGATATTGCGCCCTATACGCCCGGCAAGTCGCCGGTGCCGGAGCCGGGCCGCAAGGTGTTCAAGCTGTCGGCCAACGAGACGCCGTTCGGGCCCTCGCCGAAGGCCATCCATGCCTACAAGCAGGCCGCCGCGCATCTGGAGGACTATCCGGAGGGCACCTCCCGCGTGCTGCGCGAGGCAATCGGCCGCGCCTTCGGGCTCGATCCGGACCGCATCATCTGCGGCGCCGGCTCCGACGAGATCCTCAATCTGCTGGCGCACGCCTTTCTCAGCCACGGCGACGAGGCGATCTCGACCGCGCACGGCTTTCTGGTGTATCCGATCGCCACCAAGGCGAATGGCGCCGTCAACGTGGTCGCGCCCGAGACCAACTTCACCGCCGACGTCGATGCGATCCTGAAGCTGGTCTCGCCGCGCACCAAGCTGGTGTGGCTCGCCAACCCCAACAATCCGACCGGGACGTATTTGCCGTTCGACGAGGTCAAGCGCCTGCGCGCCGGCTTGCCGCCGCATGCGCTGCTGGTGCTCGATGCCGCCTATTCCGATTACGTGTCGCGCAACGACTACGAACTCGGCATCGAGCTGGTGGCGACCACCGAGAACACGGTGATGACTCACACCTTTTCGAAGATCCACGGGCTCGCCGCTTTGCGCGTCGGCTGGATGTTCGGGCCGGCCAATATCGTCGATGCGGTGAACCGTATCCGCGGACCCTTCAACGTCTCCACGCCGGCGATGCTGGCGGCGGTGGCGGCGATCGAGGACACCGCGCATCAGCAGATGTCGAAGGCGCACACCGAGAAATGGCGCAACTGGCTGACCGAGGAGGTGACAAAACTCGGTCTCAAGGTGACGCCGAGCGTGGCGAATTTCATTCTGATCCACTTCCCGCTCGACAAGGGCAGGACCTCGGATGACGCCGACGCGTTCCTGACCAAACGCGGCCTGGTGCTGCGCGCGTTGAACAATTACGGCCTGCCGCACGCGCTGCGCATGACGATCGGCACCGAAGAGGCCAATCGCCTCGTGGCCGACGGCCTGCGCGACTTCATGGCGCGCAAATGAACGCCGCGCCATCATTCAAACGGATCGCGCTGATCGGTTTCGGGCTGATCGGCGGCTCGATCGCGCGCGCCGCGCGCCAACAGGGGCTGGCGGGAGAAATCGTCGCCACCGCGCGCTCGGCGAAAACCCGCGCGCGGGTCGAACAGCTTGGCATCGTCGATTCCGTGGTGGCGACCAATGCGGAAGCGGTCAAGGACGCCGATCTCGTGATCCTGTGCATCCCGGTCGGCGCCTGCGGCGCGGTCGCGCAGGAAATCGCCGCCCATCTGAAGCCGGGCGCGATCGTCTCCGATGTCGGCTCGGTCAAGGGCGCGGTGGTGCGCGACATGGCGGCGCATTTGCCGGCCAGCGCGCATTTCGTACCGGCGCATCCGGTCGCCGGCACCGAGCACTCCGGTCCCGATTCCGGTTTCGCCGAGCTCTTCATCAACCGCTGGTGCATCCTGACGCCGCCGGAAGGAACCGATCCGGCCGCGGTCGAGCGGCTGCGCGCGTTTTGGGCCGGGCTCGGCGCCAGGGTCGAGATCATGACGCCGGACCATCACGATCTGGTGCTCGCGATCACCAGCCATCTGCCGCATCTGATCGCCTACACCATCGTCGGCACCGCCGACGAACTCGCCCAGGTGACCTCGTCGGAAGTGATCAAATTTTCCGCCGGCGGCTTTCGCGACTTCACCCGCATCGCAGCCTCCGATCCCATCATGTGGCGCGACGTGTTCCTGACCAACAAGGACGCGGTGCTGGAAATGCTCGGCACCTTCAACGAGGACCTCTCCAAATTGACGCGCGCGATCCGCCGCGGCGACGGCGAGGCGCTGTTCGAGCATTTTTCCCGCACGCGCGCCATCCGCCGCGGCATCGTCGAGATCGGCCAGGATTCCGCCGCGCCCGACTTCGGCCGCCCGCACGCGCAGCTCGGCAAGAAGGCGGAGTGAGTCTCTCAGTCTTCCCTCCTCTACAAAAGCCAAGCAACGTTGCTCCCCTCCCCCCGCGAAGCGGCGGGGAGGGGTTGGGGGTGGGGGGTAGTCCCGCGAACTCCGTTAGCAGCGAATTTGCGGAAACACCCCCCACCCCCAACCCCTCCCCACCACGCGCGTTGCGCGTGGGAGGAGGGGAGTTGACGGCGCACACCTTCGCATGCTCGCGGCGCGTTGCGCCCGAGGTTTGCCAAAATTTCCTTCACCCTCCAATCAGAGGGCGCAGGGAATGCCGGGCGCCCGATGCGCCCGATAGCCGCGTGTGCGATGATAGTGGGAGAATGCACACGTGCTGGTCAGGTCACACCGGTTTCACCCGGCATTCCCCGCGCAATGGTTTTAACGGTTTCCTTCGTGCTCTCCTCGGCGACCGGGCTTTCTTGTCACCGTCATCCGCGCGCCTTAGCGCGAACTTGACGCCAGCGTCGGGGCGTCAGGACCACACGACTTCTCCGTCCGCTTCAACGCCGTTCGTTATCGGCGCCTCCACGTCCACCGCATTCCATCCCGCGGCCGTGACGATCGCGACTCGCCCCTCGGTGGGACGGAACGGAAAGCAATATGGACTGATTTGCCGTTTCTGAAAATCAGAATATTTTTCTGGAAGGGGCTGGACAGAGGGGTCGATAAATTAACCAGGTGATTTGCCCGAGCGGGCAAGCCACGGCAGAGGCGGGCTAAAACAGCGGCGGAATCTGCCCGACCCTTAGCGGGCCCAGATAAACCGCGCCGTCGACGAAGCGCAGCGGAAAAGCCCGCGCCTTCTTGCCTTCCAGCACCGCTTCCCTGCCGAGCGCGTTGATCCCTGCGGCGACGCCGACATTGGCGTTCTGCTTCACCGCCTTGCCGAGACCGGGGATCGCGCGGTCGAGCGCGCCGAACAGATTGTTGAGGTCCTGGGTCTTCACTCCTGGCGCGAGCCGGTCGAGCGTTGACTGCGGCACGCCCTCATCGAGCATTTTCTCGATGCCGAGCGCCGGAATCACTTTCTCGATGCCGGCCACCGTCATCTGCAATTCGCCGTCGAGCCGGCCTTGCGCGCTGAGGCCAAGCGTGCCGGCGGCGACCGCGACCAGATCGCCCTGCGCAATCCGCGACTGCACGATCTCGACATGCCCGCCGGCGGCCTGCAGCTCGCGAAACCGTTCGGGCCAGGGCTTCGGTGAAAAATCCCGCAGCCCGCTCAGCAGCGTGCGCACGTCGGCGTCGAACGGCTGCGCCAGCAGCGGATGCACCTCCTGCACGCTGCCGCCTTCGATCTTCAGCACGGTCTCGATCACGGGGTGATCGAGGTTCGAGCCATCGGCAAGTCGGCCGTGCAGCTCGGCATGTCTTGCGCGCGCCAGCGGCGTCAGCATCGATCCATTGACGCGATCGATCTCGGCATCGTCGAACACGATCGAGGCCCGCGTGGGGGTGGCCGGCAGCCCCACCACGCTGGAACGGGCCTTGCTCCAGTTCACCGACATCGAAGGCGGCCCGCTGGAATCGGCAATCGTTGCCGGCGCGGCGAATTCCGCGATCAGCAGTTTCGGATCGTAGATCTGCGCCACCACCAGGATTTCGCCGAGCTTTGCCGTGACCGGCGCCTGGCTCGCCGCCTGTCCCGCCGTCTGCGACTTCAGCGCCACGCTGGCGCCATCGCAGCGGACTTCGAGGCGGAACGGGAAGCCCGCCACGGTTCGCCTCGCGCAATCATAGACCCGACCGGATTTCGCCTCCTGCGCGCGCCAGGCGTCGGCTTTCACATCGACTTCGGATGCCGCATAAAACCAGAACGCGCTCCACGCCAGGGCGGCGATCACGAGCAGGACGGGCATGATGAAAAGGCGCCAAAGCGGGCGCCGGCGCGGCGCGGGGGTCAGATCGGACATGCGGCGACCTTTGGCCAATGATTTTGTCAATTAAGCGATGCATCCCGACACAATCAAGTTAAGGGATGTGCGCCAGCGCGGAATTCCGCTTCGCCGCCAAAGCTTCTTCTGATAGCCGTGCAGGCAATGCCAGCCAAAATCCTCCCCGAAACGGAAATATCCAAAGGCGACCTCTGGGTGTTCGGCTACGGCTCGCTGATGTGGCGGCCTGGCTTCGAATTCCTCGAGCAGGTGCCGGCGCGGTTGATCGGGGAGCATCGCGCGCTCTGTGTCTACTCCTTCGTGCATCGCGGCACGCCCGAAAAGCCCGGTCTCGTGCTCGGTCTCGACCGCGGCGGCGCCTGCCGCGGCGTCGCGTTCCGGGTCGCGGAGAAACACCGCGCGACAACGATCGCCTACTTGCGCGCGCGCGAACAGGTCACCTCGGTGTATCGCGAGGTGATGCGATCGGTATGGCTAGAGAACGAGCCGCGGCAGCGCGTCAGCGCGCTCGCCTATGTGGTCGACCGCGGCCATGTGCAATATGCCGGGCGGCTGTCATTGGCCGAGCAGCTCCGTCACGTGCAGCAGGGGCACGGGCAGTCCGGCGCGAACCGCGAATATGTCATCTCCACCGTGCGGGCGATCGAGGCCGAAGGTTTTCGTGACAGCCATTTGCATCAGCTCGCGGCGATGCTGCATCACGATTCGCCGCATCGGTGACAGTTCTTCCCTTCTCCCCTTGTGGGAGAAGGTGGCGCGCGAAGCGCGCCGGATGAAGGGTCCGCGGAGACAGACACGCGATTTAGATCCCCGCTTGCCCTGAATTGACAGATGCGCTCCACTTACCCTCCCCTGGAGGGGGAGGGTCGCTTGCGCAGCAAGCGGGGCGGGGTGATCTATCCGCGAGCGGGATGCAGATGATTTCAACATCAATCCGCCGAGCAGCGGCCAATAAGCTGCGAGCCAACACGACACCGCATGAGCGCATATTGTGGCGCGCGCTGAAAGAACTCCCGGTAGATGGCACGCATTTTCGGCGGCAAGCCCCGATCGGTCCCTACATCGTGGATTTCTTCTGTCCGGCCAAGCGTCTCATCGTTGAACTCGACGGCGGCCATCACAATGACGATGAAACTGCCAGGCGCGATGGCGAAAGGCAGCTTTGGCTTGAGCAGGAGGGATATCGCGTCGTCCGCTTCTGGAATTCGGAAATTACCGGCGATCTGACGGCTGTGCTCGAACGAATTTATGTGGAGTTGTATGGCTCGCGCGAAGCTGAGGTCGAATCACTGAAGCACCGCCGCGGCAGATAGACCATCACCCCACCCCGCCCGCACCGGACGATGCTTCGCATCGCCGAGCGCGGGCGACCCTCCCCCTCCAGGGGAGGGTAAGCAAGAAAATCGTCAGCTCGCTTTCGTCGGCGCGTTCGGCACCCGGCCGAACAACTGCGCCTGCTCGGCGCGCGCCGCCTCGACCAGCCGGTTGGTGGCGCCCTCGATGGATTGCGCGATCCGCGCGACAAATTCCTTGCGCGAAAGCCCCGGCGGCAGCGGATCGAGGAATTCGACCACCAGCGTGCCGGGATAGCGCATGAAGGTGCGGCGCGGCCAGAACAGTCCGGAATTCAGCGCCACCGGCAGGCACGGCACGCCGCTGTGGGCGTAGATCTGGCCCACGCCGGTCATGTAGTGCGGCGGCGCATCGACTGGCCGCCTGGTGCCTTCGGGGAAAATGATCAACTGCCGGCCGCTGCGAATCGCCTTCGGCGCGCGCCGCGCCATGTCCATCAGCGAGCGCATGCCGCCCGAGCGGTCGACCCCGATCATCTTCGACTTCATCAGATACCAGCCGAAGAAGGGAATCCAAGCCAGCTCGCGCTTGTAGATGAACAGCGGCGCATCGAAGAACTGCATCAGCGCGAAGGTCTCCCACATCGACTGATGTTTCGATGCGACGATCAGCGGCCCGTCCGGAATCTTTTCCAGTCCCCGATAGTCCACCCTGGTGTTGCAGACGATCCGCATCAGCCAGACGCTGCTGCGCGCCCACGCCTTGGCGACGGCCATGAAGGCCCGCGGCGGCATCAGGAAGGTTGGCACCGCCACCAGAATCCAGAATACCAGCAGCATGTAGAACAGCACGTTGTAGATCAGCGAACGCAGGAAGATCGAAACCATCAAAAACCCGATCAGTTGGCTTGCGCCGTTGCCGGCCTGCGCGGAAAGAACCCGGCCGGATTGTCGGTCAACTCGGGCGTCAGATCGAGACCGGCGGCGGCCAGCCGCACCCGAACCTCGGCGGCAACGTATTTCACGTATTCCGATAGCAACAGCCGCAGCGTCGCGCCACTCGTCCACCACGGCTCATCGCGCCATTTGTCGCCGACCACCGCGAATGGAATGAGCTTGATATCGGGCATCGCGTGCGACAGTTCGACGACGGCGCGCGGCATATGGTAATTCGAGGTCACCACGATCAGCGACTTGAAGCCGCGCTCATGCACCCAGCGCCGCGTCTCCGCCGCATTGCTGCGGGTGTTGACCGCGGAGCGGTCGAGATCGACGCAACAGCTCAGCAGCGACTGGTTTTCCGACAGCGAGCGGGAAATGTCGATCGCCGCGTTGGTCGGATGCACGCCGGAGATCAATAACCGCTTGCCATAGCCAGCGGCCAGCAACTCCATCGCGTCCGAGACGCGCGACGACCCGCCGGTCAGCACCACAATGCCGTCGGCGGGGCTGGCGGGCTTTACCTCGGCGCCGCGCAATTGCGCGATGAATCCGGCAAAGCCGGCCGCCGTCCCGCCAAACACGATCGCCAGCGCCGCAACCAGTGTTGCGCGCAGCCGGCCGCGTCGCGGCCCGGAGTCTTCCGGCGGATTTGGGTCGGTCGCCAAACTCA
>DATANB010000037.1:0-16033 GCA_036266415.1 Bradyrhizobium sp.
GCAACTGACTGCGAACGGTCGTAGGTGCGACGCCCATGCTGCGCGCGGCAGTCTTAAGTCCTTGACCGTGGGCAATAGCGATGGCCGTTTGAGCTTCGCGGCAGGTTAGATCAAACGCGCGCTGAAGCGATTCGACGTTGAGATTTTTAGGGCTGTTCGATTTTCGACTTTTGCAACAATATCGACCCAACAGAGACATCTTGTCGCCGTCCCCATAGCATCTTGACGCCATTACCGGCCCTTGGGCTACGCGCGTTCATTGCGATGCAGCAAATAGCTTCTGCGCGCGCCGATATCCATCTGGCTGTTGACTAGATGATCTTTCGCAACGCACCGGTCACAGATGATGTCCGGCGGCCCACTCGGCATCTTTGCGTTGGGCTGCGACCATTGGTAGGCGCACTTCGTCCGTGTTATGCTCTGTGGCGTTTTGGTTGAAATTGGTTTGGGGATAGTCATGAATCCAGTCTTCGCGCTCGCCGTAGCGTTGTTGCTGTCATTGATTTGCGAAAAAGCTGAGGCGCAAGTCGCGCGGGAAGCGTTCTATTCGATTCCCTCAGAGACCGTGTCAGCTCCTGATTTTCTGATGGGCAAGAAAGGAACGCCCGTCTCGCTCGGAGGGCAGCTGCGGCTCGCCAAGTCGGGTTCGCCGAAACAACCGCTCGTGATTTTACTTCATTCAGCGAGTGGCCCGATCACCGATGGAGCGCCTTACGAGGAATGGCCGCGGATCCTTAATGAAATCGGGATCGCTACGTTTGCAGTCGATAGCTATGCCGGTCGCGGACTGGTCAATTATCCGGGCGATCCGAACAAAATTTCCTTTCTGACCCGGATTATCGACGCTTACCGCGCGCTCGAAGTAGCCGCAAAGGATCCACGGATCGACTCCTCGCGGATCGCCGTGATGGGCTTCTCTCAGGGCGCGGCAGCCGCTCTTTATTCCAGCATGGCTCGATTTCAGAAAATGTACGGCAGCCCAGACCTTCATTTCATAGGGCACATATCTGCCTACGCCATCTGCACCACGCGCTTTCGCGACGACGAGAACGTGACGGCACCGATCCTCATGTTGCACGGAACAGCGGACGATCTTACTCCCATGTCGCCATGCCGCGAGTATGCGGAGCGACTTTCGAAAGCGGGCAAGAGCGCGCGTATCATCGAATACTCCGACGCATACCACCAATTCGACGCTCCGATGTACCGGACCGCCGTCAAGTTTGAGCAGGCGCCGAACCCGCTTAGACGGTGCCGTCTTGAAGAAGGCGAGAATGGCGCCATTCTAAACGTCGAGACGAAGCAGCCGCTTTCGCCAAGCGATTCTTGCTATGAAAAAGGGTTTACGGGCGGCTACTACCAAGAAGCGGCGGCGAACAAATCCCATGAGGACGTTAAGGCCTTCTTGAAGCAGCTCTTCCAGTTGCAGTGACGCGCGTTGTTGATGGCCGCCTAATTTGTGTCCTTGGCTCAGGATGACGTCAGTGAAAGTAGCGGAAGTTGATCAAGCGGGCTTTGGACCGCCCCCGTTCCCGAAGACCTCTGTTCAAAAGAAAGAGCAAGATTTCCCATTAATTACCGCAACTCTGCCAGCAACCAGGCGGCAAGAGGCGATTGCGATCTGCGTCGTCATCCTTTTGATCGTCGTGGCGACGGTTATCGCACCGTACGCCAGCATACAGGCTGCCCGAGTTGATGCCTTTCTGCCGGTTTTGCAGACCGTCGTAAGCGTTGCCGATCTGATCACGGCGGCCCTTTTGCTTGCTCAATTTTCGATCCAACCGCAGCCCGCCCTTCTCGCGCTCGCGAGCGGATACATATTGAGCGGCTCGTTCGCATTCCTGCAGACACTGGCCTTTCCCGGTGGGTACGCCCCTGCTGGGCTGATCGGTGACGGACTTAACACTCCGGCTTGGATGTTCGTGCTTTGGCACACTACGTTTCCTGCAGCGATTCTCGCCTACACGCTCTCCAAAGAGACGACTGCAACCACGCCGCCGGGCAGATCGACATGGACTCTGATAGCAATCACTGTTGTCTGCGTACTTTTAGGGATAGCTGTACTGACTTGGATCGTGACGACGAAAACGGAATATCTCCCGAGCTTCTACATCACCGACGTCAGGTTGCAGACGCGGCTTGGCAATCAGATCAACCTTGCGCTTTGGCTATGGGGTTTCATCGCACTGGCTGTGTTAGTTGCTCGCAGGCGCACGATTCTGGATTTATGGTTGATTGTGGTCTTGCTCGCCTACATGCCAAACTTCTTGGTGGCGATCATCGGCAGCTCGGTACGATTTTCCATCGGTTGGTACGCGGCTCGTTGCTTTGTTCTGGTCGGCAGTATTATGTTGCTGACCGTATTGCTCATCGAAACGATGTTTCTTTATTCACGCCTTGTCAGCGCCATCATTTTGCAGCGGCGCGAACAGGCGAACCGGCTTTTGAGCATGGACGCTATTTCGGCGGCAATCGCCCATGAGTTAAGGTCGCCTCTAGGAGCTATTACGCTGAATGCCGCTACGGCCCTCAGTCAGCTGCGCTTGAACCCTCCCCGACTTGAAGATATGGACGACATCCTTAGCGACATACAGGCCGAAGGTCATCGCGCGGGTGCAATCCTGTCGAGCATATGCGAATTGTCAAAACAAACGACGGATCGAAGGGGGCTGGCAAGTGTAGAGGATGCTGCCCGCCTGGTCCTAAGATTGCTGCAGCACGATCTTCAAGCCAACGAAGTGTCCGCCGCTACAGAGTTTCACGGCAATCTTCCCGAGGTACGTATAGATGACACGAAACTTCAGCAAGTAATCTTAAATCTCGTCCAAAACGCTATCGACGCGATGAGCGCGCTGCCCCCAGAAGCGCGGCGAATACGGCTCAGAACGAGTTTCGACGGTCGCTCGACCGTATCGCTGTCTGTCCAGGACTCCGGACCTGGAATTCCTGCCGAGGACCGAGGGCGCATATTCGATCCGTTCTTTACGACAAAATCTGATGGCATGGGATTGGGCCTCGCTATCTCTTCTACCCTCGTTGCAAACTACGGGGGCAAATTAATGTTGCTCAAATCGGATATTGACGGGTCCGTTTTTGAACTGGCACTACCAGTAGACAGCTAGCGGTGATCGAATGAAGCGTGATGTCACTTCCGCTGTTTCGCTTACAGGGGTAGAGCGGAAGTCTCATTCCAAGGCCGGGAAGACCGCTCTTGGCGCAACCCGGTCGTTGAGGCTTGTCTGGTAGAGATCGCTAGCTCCCACGCTTCAACCTCAGCCCATTATAAATACAAGTAGCCGTCGTTGCCGACCGCGTTAGCGGCTTGCCGCCCCAGGGCGCGGGGGCGACCAGGCACGCGCATCTTGCAGGAGCGAGGCATTGCCACCATTTTTAATGCCGGAAGGAACTCGCCATGCTGGATTTCACCGTTGATACCTCGGGCGGCGTCGTGCCGCCGGAACCATCCGAACCGATCGCCGCCAACGATCACGCGCTGCTCGACGCTTATTCCAACGCGGTAATCGATGTCACCGAGCGGGTCGGCCCGGCAGTAGTTCGAGTCGAGACCGGCTCGGGCCTGCCGAACGCGCGCGAACGTGGCGGACTCGGCTCGGGCATCGTCATCTCGCCCGACGGCCTGGTGCTGACCAACAGCCATGTCGTCGGCGCATCGAAGCAGATCAGGCTGCGCGACCAAGAGGGCATCGTCACCGAAGCCCGCGTGCTTGGCGTCGATCCCGACACGGATCTGGCGCTTTTGCGCGCCGACGGGGCGCGTAACCTGCATTATGCCTCACTCGGCAACTCCAAATATCTGCGCCGCGGCCAGCTTGTGGTCGCGATCGGCAACCCGCTCGGGTTCGAATCGACCGTGACCGCGGGCGTGGTCTCGGCGCTGGGCCGCTCGATCCGGTCCGTGGGCGGCCGCATCATCGAGGACGTGATCCAGACCGACGCTGCGCTCAATCCGGGCAATTCCGGCGGGCCGCTGGTATCGTCGGCGGCCGAGGTGATCGGCATCAACACCGCCATCATCGCGGGCGCGCAAGGCATCTGCTTTGCGGTTGCCAGCAACACCGCGCAGTTCGTGCTCTCCGAAATCATCCGCTACGGCTATGTGCGGCGGGCCTATATCGGCGTCTCTGGACAGACCGCGCCGATACCGCGTCGGCACGCGGTGCTCGCCGGCATCGAGAACAAGATGGGCGCGCTGCTGGCGCAGATCGAGCCGGACGGGCCGGCGGCGCAGGCGGGATTGTTACCCGGCGACGTCGCGATCCGGCTCGACGGCGTCCAGCTCCACGGGGTCGACGACCTGATCCGCGCGCTCGATCGCGACCGGATCGGCCGCAACCTCGAGATGGAAGTGCTGCGGATGGGCCGGCTGCGCGCTATTCGGATTCATCCGGTCGAACGCAAGCCCGCGGAGCCACCCCCCACCCGACGGGCCTTCGGCCCGCCACCCTCCCCACCGCTACGCGGGGGGAGGGATTAAGACGGAACGACTTGCTGGCGTTGCGCCTCACGAACTCGTCGCTTGCGCTCACGCGAGAATTTGAGCAAGGACATGCCCTGCGGTATTGTCACCGCGTCCCGGTTTTTCTCGGCAACGAACAAGCATAAGGGAGAGTTTTAATGCTCAAGTTTTACTTCAACGGCGCGCCGAATCCGAACAAGGTCGCGCTGTTTCTGGAAGAGACCGGCCTGCCCTGCGAGCTGGTGCCGGTCGATACCCGCAAGGGCGAGCAGTTCAAGCCGGAATTCCTCAAAGTGAATCCGAACGGCAAGGTGCCGGCGATCGACGATGACGGCGTGTTCGTGTTCGATAGCAACGCGATCCTGCTCTACCTCGCCGAGAAGACCGGCAAATTCCTGCCGCCCAACACGCCCAAGAACCGCGCGCAACTGCTGTCATGGCTGATGTTCATCGCCAGCGGCGTCGGTCCCTATTCCGGCCAGGCGGTGCATTTCAAGACCGTCGCGCCGAAGGAACTGGAATATGCGCGCAACCGCTATCTGTACGAGGCGAACCGCCATTACAGGATTCTCGACGAGCATCTGGCCAGGAGCAAATACATGGTCGGCGACACCTACACCATCGTCGATATGGCGTTCTGGGGCTGGGCGCGGCTGGCGCCGTTCGTGCTCGGCGACGACGCCTATGCGAAATACCCGAACGTGAAACGGCTGGTCGACGACGTATCGGCGCGGCCGGCAGCCGCGCGCGCGATCGCGCTGAAGGACAAGTTCACCTTCAAGACCGAATTGGACGAGGAAGCGAAGAACTTCATGTTCGGCCATCTCAAGACCAAGGCGGCGTAGGCGCATCCACCATCGTCATTCCGGGGCGCGGCCTACGCCTCCGGCTCTTCTCCCCTCCTCCCGCGCGCGTAGCGCGTGGTGGGGAGGGGTCGGGGGTGGGGGGCGTCTCCGCAGATTCGTCGGCATGAGAGCGAACGGAGAGACCCCCCACCCCCGACCCCTCCCCACCGCTTCGCGGGGGGAGGGGCGAAGGCCCATCCGGTTCGCGTCACCCTTCGGTCGCCGCCACCGCCTCGATCTCGATCAGCCAGCCCGGCCGCGCCAGCCGCGTCACGACGACGAGCGTCGAGGCCGGCGGCTTCTCGACGTTCACGTAACGGTCGCGCACGGCGCGGAATTTCGGCACCTCGTCCGCGCCAACCTCCGCGACGAGATAGACGTTCATCTTGATGATGTCGGCCATGGTGCCGCCGGCGGCCTCCACCGCGGCCTTGAGGTTCTTGAACACCTGCTCGGCCTGCGCCTCCAGATTGCCCTGGCCGACCAGATTGCCTGATACGTCGGCGGAGACCTGACCCGCGATATAGACCAGCGATCCGCCGGTGACCCTGGCAACATGCGAATAGCCCGCCGGCTTCATCATGGTCGGCGGATTGAAGATGTCCTTGCTCATCATGTGCTCCTGCAACTGTTCCGCGAGGCCATAAAATACCACGGCGTATGGTCGCATGCCCTCGCTGTGCTCATGAGGACGGGCCCGCTCGCGCTTTGCCCCCTACAGGGTTCGCAACTAGGCCGCCCTGGCCTGCTGCTCGCCCATCACCTTCTTCACCGCGGGGCGCTCCGCCATGCGCTTCATGTGATCGGCGACTTTCGGCAGGTTCTTGAGATCTACGCTGTCGCCCTCGAGCCAGAGCTCGATCGTGTAGAGATAGGGATCGCAGATCGTGTACTGCTCGCCCATCACCCACGGTCCCCGGAGCATGTTCTTCTCGATCAGCTCGAAGCAGGCGGCCATGCTCTTCGGCACCATCCCTTTCATGTCGGCGAAGGAAGACTCCTGCGTGGCCCAGCGAGGGCCGCGGCCCTTGTGCGCGTGCGCGACATGCACGGTGGCGCAGAGATAGCTATTGAACGACTGCACCTGCGCGAACGCAAAGGGATCGTCCAGCGGCGCCAGCTTCGCCTTCGGGAACGTCTGGGCAATAAAGGCGAGGATCGCCGGATTCTCGGTGATGATTCCCTTGTCGGTCACCAGCGCCGGCACGCGGCCTTTCGGGTTGATCTTGAGATAGTCGGGGCTCTGCTGCTGGTTGGCCTTGAAGTCAAGCCGCATGGCGCTGTAGTCGGCGCCGGCCTCTTCCAATGCGATATGCGAGGCGAGCGCACAGCTGCCGGGAGCGTAATAGAGCTTGTACATGTTGGTTTCCTCCTTGGAGCCGGGCAAGGTTACCGGGCGAGCCTTCCGCCGTCCATAGCCGCGGCATTCGCTGTTGCCCACGGCCGCGCTGGCATGCGATGACCATGCCCGATATCGAGGGGGCGTCATGACGGTTCTCATCGCGGGCGGCGGCATCGGCGGACTGACGCTGGCGCTCAGCCTGCACCAGATCGGCATTCCCGCCCGGGTCTTCGAGAGCGTGCCCGCGCTGAAGCCGCTCGGCGTCGGCATCAACGTGCTGCCGCATGCGGTGCGCGAATTGATCGAGCTCGGCCTGCTCGACCGGCTTGACGCCTCGGGCGTGCGGACCGCAGAACTTGCGTATTTTTCCAAGCACGGCAAGCCGATCTGGAGCGAGCCGCGCGGCATCGAGGCCGGTTACAGATGGCCGCAATTCTCTGTTCATCGCGGCACGCTGCAGCAGATCCTGCTCGACGCCGCGACCGAACGGCTGGGCGCGGAGAACATTCTCACCAGTCATCATCTCAGCGGCTGGACCGAAACGTCCGACGGCGTCCGCGCCGATTTCATCGACAGGGCGACCGGCAAACCGGCCGGCAGCCATGACGGCGCGCTCCTGATCGCCGCCGACGGCATTCACTCCGCGATCCGCGAAAAGCTCTATCCGCAGGAGGGCCCGCCGATCTGGAACGGACGCATCCTCTGGCGCGGCATCACCGCGTCGGACGCCTTCCTCTCCGGCCGCACCATGATCATGGCCGGCCACGAGATCCTGAAATTCGTCTGCTATCCGATTTCGAGGGAGCCCGACGCCTCAGGCAAATATCAGATCAACTGGGTCGCCGAACGGCACATGCCGCCGACCTACCAATGGCGCCGCGAGGATTACAACCGCACTGCAAGACTCGAGGAATTCCTGCCGTGGTTTGAGGACTGGAAATTCGACTGGCTCGACGTGCCCGGTCTGATCCGCAACTGCCCGCAGGCCTACGAATACCCGCTGGTCGACCGCGATCCGATCCCGCAATGGACCTTCGGCCGCGTCACCCTGATGGGCGACGCCGCGCATCCGATGTATCCGGTCGGCTCCAACGGCGCGTCCCAGGCGATCCTCGACGCCCGCGTCATCACCCGCGAGATTTTGGCGAAAGGCCCGACCCATGGCGCCCTGCTCGCCTATGAGGCCGAGCGCCGGCCCGCGACGACGGATCTCGTCATGCTGAACCGCCGCAACGGACCGGAACAGGTGATGCAACTGGTCGAGGAACGCGCGCCTGACGGCTACAACGTCGTCACCGACGTGCTGTCGCTTGCGGAATTGGAAGACATCGCCGCCAATTACAAGCGCGTCGCCGGCTTTCAGGTCGAGGGCCTCAACGCCAAGCCGCCGATCGTCCAGATTTCGGCCAAGACGTCGAGGGCCAGCGCGGGGTAACTCTATTCCCCCAGCCCATGGGCGATCACCTTGCGCATGACATTGGGCAGCGCTTCGTCGGCGAGTGTCGCAATCGGCACCCAGCGCATTCCGGCCGGCGGGCGCGTGCGCGCGGAAACGCTCGCGGTGTAGACCACAAGCGCGAGCGGAAAGTGCGTGAAGACGTGGGTGACGAGGCCGGCCCTGCGGTGCCAGCGCGCGATACCGTTCAGCATCGGCGCCTGCGTTAGCGCCGTCTTGTCGTCCTGCCCGGCGAGCCAGTGCGAGGTCGGCACCTCGGTCATGCCGCCGAGCAGGCCTTTTTCGGGACGGGTGCGGACCAATAGCTGATCGCCGCGCGTGACAACGAACGCAGTACCTCGGCGCAGCGCACCGGTCTTTTTCGGGGCCTTGCGCGGAAACGTTTCCTGATCGCCGCGCGCGCGGCTCATGCAGTCGCCGCTCAGCGGACACAGCGCGCAGGCCGGTTTCCTGGGAGTGCAGATCGCGGCGCCAAGGTCCATCAGCGCCTGCGCGCTGTCGCCGGCGCGAGCCTCCTCGTCGCCGGCGCGAGAATCTTCGTCGCCGGCGCTGATAGCGCCGAGCAGCGTCATCGCCAACTCTTGAATCAGCGGCTTGGCCTGCGGCAGCGGCTCCTCGACCGCGAACAGCCGCGACACCACGCGCTCGATATTGCCGTCGACCGGCATGGTGCGGCGGCCGAAGGCAATCGCTGATATGGCGGCGGCGGTATAAGGCCCGATCCCCGGCAGCGCGCGCAAACCCTGCTCGGTATCCGGAAACACCCCGCCATGATCGCGCCGCACTGCCACCGCGCAGGCGTGCAGATTGCGCGCGCGCGAGTAATAGCCGAGCCCTGCCCACATCCTCAAGACATCGTCGAGCGAGGCCCGGCCGAGCGCCTCGATGTCGGGCCAGCGCGCCAGAAATTTCTGGAAATACGGCCCCACCGTTTTGACGCCGGTCTGCTGCAGCATGATTTCCGACAGCCAGACCGAATAGGGATCGGCGCGTTCGCCGGGCTGCGGCCGCCATGGCAGGAGGCGGCGATGGCGGTCATACCATTCCAGCAGCCGCGCGGCACGGGCGGCGCCGTCTTGGGCGATGCTTTGCTTCTTTTTGTTGGTCGCTGACGATGAGGCCACATCCAATTTTACGATCAGATTCGTGGCATGACCAGCGCGCCCGGGGATTGCAAGGTATAACGCGTCGCGTTATAGTCAGTCAGATTCAGAGCTTTGCCGATTCCGAAACGGAATTGATCTGGACCCGGACGTCGGAGCCGAAAATTACCGCCGGACATCCAGAATATCGCTCTCAGAAAACTGCGACTTCTCAATCAGGCACGGGCATTGGGCGATCTTCGCATACCGCCCGGCAATCGCCTCGAAACGCTGAGAGCGGATCGCCAAGGACAGCATTCGATCCGGATCAACGATCAATGGCGTATCTGCTTTATTTGGGATGAGGGAGGACCTGCACATGTCGAAATCGTCGACTACCACGCCTAGAAGCGGGCTGCTTCAAAATCCCCATCCCGGCGAAATCCTGCTTGAGGAGTTTCTTAAACCGATGGGCCTCAGCCAGAATGCGCTGGCGCGTGCCGTTCACGTCGCGCCGCGCCGCATCAACGAGATTGTGCTTGGCAAACGGGACGTCACCGCCGACACCGACCTGCGGCTTGCCCGCTATTTCGGTTTGTCGGAGGGGTTCTTTCTTGGGCTGCAAATGGACTACGATCTGATGCAGCGGCGGCGTGAGATCGACCGCGACCTCAAAACCATCCGCCCGCGCGCAGCATAGGCGTGTCTCCGACAGACGCCGGTGCTATACGAAGCCTTATATTTTGGGAAGCCATGTCAAAACCCGGATACATCAGCGCCAAGCCGCTTTCCGTCCTGCTCAGCGACGTGTTTTCCGACGCCTATGCCAGGCAGGGATTTGCGGCGCGCGAACTGGTCACGCGCTGGGCCGAAATCGCCGGCCCCGAAGTCGCCGCCCACTCCGAGCCCTTAAAGATCCAGTGGCCGCGGCCGGTTGAGGGACAGCCGCAGGAACCGGCCACGCTGGTGCTGCGGGTGGAAGGGCCCATGGCGCTGGAGATCCAGCATGCCTCGGACGTCATCCTGCAGCGGGTCAACCGCTTCTTCGGCTGGAGCGCGGTGGGCCGGCTGGCGCTGCGACAGGCGCCGCTGGCGCGCCGGGATCGGCCGGAGGCTTCCCGCGCACTGGACGCGAAGGCGGTCGCGGAAGTCGCCGAGACCCTGTCCTCGGTGGAGGACGAGCAATTGCGGGCCGCGCTGGCGCGGCTCGGCGCCTCAATCAAGCGAAATTGAGCCTGCCGCGAGGCGCGGGCATTGAGGCGTGCCATTGCCACAATTGTCGTTTCAAGCTAGCGAACACACCTCTTCTTTGGTCCACCGGGCGTGCACGCGCCAATCCGGGAGTAAGCCGTTGATCATCACGCGCCGCGCCTTCACCGCCGCCCTGTCGCTGACCGGGCTCAGCCTGCTTGCCGGGCTCTCGCCGCTGCGGCTGATCGCGGAGGCGATGGCGCAGAGCGCCGCCGACGTCGCCAAACCGGTATCCCTGCCGGACATGGCGCTCGGCCCCGCCAACGCTTCCGTGACGATCACCGAATATGCGTCGATGACCTGCCCGCATTGCGCGGCCTTCAATGAAACCGTGTTTCCGAAGATCAAGTCGGAATATATCGACACCGGCAAAATCCGGTACGTGTTCCGCGAATTCCCGCTCGACATCAAGGCGGCGGCGGGTTCGATGCTGTCGCGCTGCATCGCCAAGGACGATTCAGGCAAATATTTCGCGGTCACCGACATCCTGTTCAGGCAGCAGAACGACTGGGTGATGAAAAACACCACGGAGACGCTGACCCGGATCGGCAAGCAGGCAGGTCTCAGCCAGCAGGCGGTCGAGGATTGTCTCAAGGATCAGGCGCTGCTGGACAAGATCGCCGCCGACCAGAAATATGCCGCCGAGGTGTTGAAAGTCGATTCGACGCCGACCTTTTTCATCAATGGCGAGAAGATCAAGGGGGAGACCTCGTTCGAGGTATTCGACAAGAAGATCAAATCGCTGCTGAAAAGCTGATTCCCGCGCGCCGGCGGGCCGCCGCCTGCCGGCCCCCCATAAGCCCCGCAAAAGCCTTGGGAAAAGCCCCTGGCCGCGGTTGCCCTGCGGCCCCGGCCTCGCCATTGTCGGCCCCATGAGAGCCGCAAAATGCGACTCGGCCCCACATCGACATTGCCTTCTATGGTATTGTCACGGCAGGGAGATTCGCGCCCTGCCAACAGAGAATCGTGTCAATGAAACTCACGCGCCTCCGCCTCCACGGTTTCAAGTCGTTCGTTGAACCCACCGATTTCCTGATCGAACCCGGCCTCACTGGGGTGGTCGGGCCGAACGGCTGCGGCAAGTCCAACCTGGTCGAGGCGCTACGCTGGGCGATGGGCGAGACCTCGCACAAATCGCTGCGTGCCGCCGACATGGATGCGGTGATCTTTGCCGGTTCCGGCAACCGGCCGTCGCGCAATCACGCCGAAGTGGTGATGACGATCGACAATTCCGACCGCTCGGCGCCTGCGGCGGTGAACGACCGGGAGTTCCTCGAGATCTCGCGCCGGATCGAGCGCGAGGCGGGTTCGGTTTACCGCATCAACGGCCGCGACGTGCGCGCCCGCGACGTGCAGATCCTGTTTGCGGATGCCGCCACCGGGGCGCGTTCCCCGGCGCTGGTTCACCAGGGCAAGATCGGCGAGATCATCCAGGCCAAGCCGGAGCAGCGCCGCCGGGTGCTGGAGGACGCCGCCGGTGTCGCCGGGCTTCACGCACGCCGCCACGAGGCCGAATTGCGCCTCAAGGCGGCTGAGACCAACCTCACCCGCGTCGAGGACGTGATCGGACAACTGGCCGGACAGGTCGACGGTCTCAAGAAGCAGGCGCGGCAGGCGATCCGCTACCGCGAAGTCGCGAGCCGGGTGCGCAAGGCCGAGGCCCTGCTGTTTCACCTGCGCTGGCTCGAGGCCAATTCGGGCGTCGCGGAAGCTTCCACCACCCACGACCTCAGCGTCCGCGAGATGGCCGAACGCACCCGCGAACAGGCCGAGGCGGCGAGGATCCAGGCGCTGCGCGCGGCCGAACTGCCGGCGCTGCGCGAGGCCGAGGCGCGTGCCGCGGCCGGACTGCAACGGCTCACCAGTGCGCGCGAGATCCTCGACCGCGAAGAAGAGCGCGCCAAGGAGCGCGTCGCCGAACTCGACCGTCGGCTGACGCAGTTTTCGGCCGATATCGCCCGCGAGCAGCAGCAGGCCTCCGACGCCGAGGTGGCGCTGCAGCGGCTCGACGCCGAAGACACCGAATTGAAGGACGAGATCAAGACGTGCGTCGAAAAGCGCAGCGGCGTCGATCAACGCGTGTCGGAGGCTGAAACGACCTTGGCCGCGGCCGAGCGCCTGTTCGCCGAACTGACCACCGTGCTCGCCGACCTCACTGCCAAGCGCCGCCAGCTCGAAGGTAACGTGCGCACCCACCGCGACCGGCTGGCGCGACTCGATCAGGATATCGCCAATGTCCAGCTCGAAGAGCAGAAGCTGGCGCAGGAAACCAGCGGCCTGGGCGACCTCGCCGCCTTCGCAGACGCCATGGAGACCGCGCAGCAGGCTCTCGCGCGGTCGGAAGCCGCGGCGCAAGGCAGTGAAGCCGGCCATGTCGCCGCGCGCGCGAGGCTGGAAGCCGCCCGCGCGCCCCTCGGCGAGGCCGACAAGCGCGTGCAGCGGCTGGAAACCGAGGCGCGCACCATCTCCAAGCTCGTCAACGGCGAGACCAAGAACCTTTGGCCGCCGATTATCGACGGCGTCACGGTCGCCAAAGGCTACGAGAAGGCGCTCGGCGCCGCACTCGGCGACGATCTCGACGCCCCGGTCGACCCCTCGGCGCCGATGCGCTGGACCAATACCGGCGCGACCGGCGGCGACCCCGCATTGCCCGATGGCGTGGAGCCGCTCGCCGCGCATGTCGATGCGCCGTCCGAACTGGCGCGCCGCATGGCGCAGATCGGCGTCGTGCCGAAAGAGCGCGGCGCGGAACTGGTCTCGCAACTGAAGACCGGCCAGCGGCTGGTGTCGCGCGAAGGCGACGTCTGGCGCTGGGACGGGTTCGTCGCCGCGGCCCATGCGCCGACCGGCGCGGCGCGCCGGCTTGCCGAGCGCGCGCGGCTGGTCGATATCGAAACCGAGCTTGAGAAGGCCCGCATCGATGCATCAGCCAGGCGTCAAGCGCTCGAAGTGGCCGAGGCCGAGCTGAAGGCCGCGTCATCGGCGGAGATTTCCGCGCGCGATGCCTGGCGCGCCGCCCAGCGCGAGGCCGACGCCGCGCGCGAACGCCATGCCGCGACCGAGCGCGAGATCAGCCGCCACGCCGCGCGGAAGTCGGCGCTGACGGAAGCTCACAACCGTCTCAACGCCGATCTTACCGAAGCCTTTGGCGCGCATCAGAGCGCCACCGCGGCGCTGGCCGAATTGCCGCCGAGCCTCGACATCGAAACCCGGCTCGTGGCCGTGCGAACCGACATCGACGACCATCGCCGCCTCGCAGCGCAGGTGCGCGCCGAAGCGCAGGCGCTGGCGCGCGAGGCCGAACTGGCCGACCGTCGCCTGCAGGCGATCCTCGCCGAGCGCAGCGAATGGCAAAACCGCAAGGCCGGCGCGGCCTCGCAAATCGCCACCATCGACGCCCGCGTCACCGAGGTCAGAGCCGAGCGCGCCGAACTCGACAATGCGCCGGCAATATTCGCGGAAAAACGCCGCGCGCTGATCGGCGAAATCGAATCGGCTGAACAGGCCCGCCGCGCCGCCGCTGACGCGCTGGCTACCGCGGAGAACGTGATGGCGGAAACCGACCGCGCCGCCAGGATTTCGCTGGAAGCGCTGTCGAGCGCGCGCGAGGCCACCGCGCGTGCCGAAGAACGCCTGGACGGCGCCAGGCGCCGGCTCGCCGACATCGAGCGCGAAATCCGCGACATGCTGGAAGTCGAGCCGCAAGGCGTCGCCGATCTCGCCGAGGTCAAGCCGGGCGCCGACCTGCCGCCGCTTGGCGAGATCGAGGAAAATCTCGAAAAACTGCGCCGCGACCGCGAGCGGCTCGGCGCGGTCAATCTTCGCGCCGAGGAAGAACTGCGCGAGGTCGAAGCCCAGCACGCAGCGCTCACGACGGAGCGCGACGATCTGGTGGAAGCCATCAAGCGGCTGCGCCAGGGCATCCAGAGCCTCAACCGCGAGGCGCGCGAGCGGCTCTTGACCTCGTTCGAGATCGTCAACGGCCATTTCAGGCGGCTGTTCACGGAACTGTTCGGCGGCGGCGAGGCCGCGCTGCACCTGATCGAGAGCGACGATCCGCTCGAAGCGGGACTGGAAATCATCGCCAAGCCGCCCGGCAAGAAGCCGCAGACGCTGTCGCTGTTGTCAGGCGGCGAGCAGGCGCTGACCGCGCTGGCGCTGATCTTCGCGGTGTTCCTGACCAACCCGTCGCCGATCTGCGTGCTGGACGAAGTCGACGCTCCGCTCGACGATCACAATGTGGAGCGGTTCTGCAACCTGCTGCACGAAATGACCGCATCGACCGAGACGCGCTTCATCATCATCACCCATAACCCGATCACGATGGCGCGGATGAACCGGCTGTTCGGCGTCACCATGGCCGAGCGCGGCGTGTCGCAACTGGTCTCGGTCGACCTCGAAGACGCGGTGAAGATCCTCGATCAGAACGTGGCGTGAGCTTGCTTCCCTCTCCCCCTGTGGGAGAGGGGAAGAGGCGAAGATGATCGCTCCCGACCTGCCCGCCGAATTGAAATCCGCGCTCGAGTCCAGGCTGCAGGGCGTCTCGCGCAACGAAGCCGCCTCACGCGCCGCGCTGATCTCAAAGACCTACCGCGAAGGCGGCGGCTCCAGCGCGATCGCCTCCGAGGCCGATGCGCTGGCCTATGCGCTGGCGCGGATGCCCGCGACCTACGCCGCGGTGGCCGCGAGCCTGAACGCCTTCCGCGAAATCAGGCCGGACTTCGCGCCCAAAAGCCTGCTCGACATCGGCGCCGGGCCGGGGACGGCGACATGGGCCGCGGCGGAGGCGTTTTCGTCGCTGCAAACATTTGTGCTGGTGGACGCCAACCGCGCGTTGCGCACGCTGGCGCTGGATCTCAGCCGCAGCAGCGCACGCCTGCGCGAGATCGACTACCGCCACGGCGAGGCGCGCGCCGCGCTGGCCGACACCGAGACCGCCGACCTCGTGGTGGCGAGCTACATGATCGGCGAGATGAGCGATACTGAGCAAACCGCTCTCGCCGAACTGATGTGGACAAAAACCAGCGATACACTGTTGATCGTCGAACCCGGCACACCGGCGGGCTATCGCCGGATCATCGAGGTGCGCAAGCAACTGATCGGGTCGGGCGCACGCGTCGCGGCCCCCTGCCCGCATGACGACAGCTGTCCGCTCGCGGCGCCGGACTGGTGTCACTTCACGCAACGCCTGCCCCGCTCGCGCGCGCACAAGCAGCTCAAATCCGCGGAGCTTCCCTATGAGGACGAGAAATTCAGCTACGTCGCGCTGACGCGCGCGCCGGCCGCCTGGCATCAGGCCCGCGTGCTGGCGCAGCCCGTCGTGACCAAGGCCGAAATATCGGCAAAACTCTGCACCCCGGACGGTCTCGCCACCGCAAAAATATCCCGCCGGGCCAAAGGGCCCTACGCCCGCGCCAGACGCTGGCGATGGGGCGACGCGGTGACGGCGGAGCAAACAACCCCCGGGTCGTCCCGGCGAACGCCGGGACCCATATGTGGACGGCCCCCGTGCCGCAAGAGTTTTTTCGGGGTCTGATCGGATCGCTTGCATCCATATGTCCGGCCTGTTGGTGCGGTCGG
>DATANB010000038.1:0-8586 GCA_036266415.1 Bradyrhizobium sp.
CTGAAGAAGCTGCTCAGGATCGACGACGGCTCCTCCTCCGACCCGGAGAACGGTTTTATCGTCGTCACGCAAGTAGGCAGCCAGACCTTCGGCATCGTGGTCGACGGGGTGTTCCACACCGAAGAAATCGTGGTCAAGCCGATGTCGACCAAGCTGCGCCACATCGAGATGTTCTCCGGCAATACCATTCTCGGCGATGGCGCCGTGATCATGATCATCGACCCCAATGGCATCGCCAAGGCGCTCGGCGCCGCCGGCTCGGCCAGCCGCGAGCTCGCGGAAGAGAATGCGGCGATGCGCGCCAGCGCCGCCGAGCAACTGACCTCGCTCTTGGTGTTCCGCGCCGGCAGCAATCAGCCCAAGGCGGTGCCGCTCGGGCTGGTGACCCGGCTGGAGGAGATCGCCACCGACAAGATCGAACTCTCCAACGGCCGGCATATGGTGCAATACCGCGACCAGCTGATGCCGCTGGTACAGATGGCAGGTGTCAGCGTCCGGACCTCCGGCGCCCAGCCGATCCTGGTGTTCGCCGATGACGGCCGCTCGATGGGCCTTGTGGTCGACGAGATCATCGACATCGTCGAGGAGAAGCTCAACATCGAGGTTGCGGGCGGCGAGGAGGGCATTCTCGGCTCCGCCGTGATCAAGGGACAGGCTACCGAAGTGATCGACGTCGGCCACTTCCTGCCGATGGCGTTTGCCGACTGGTTCAGCCGCAAGGAGATGCGCCCCTCCGCGGGCGCGCAATCGGTGCTGCTGGTCGACGACTCGGCATTCTTCCGCAACATGCTGGCGCCGGTCCTGAAAGCCGCGGGCTACCGGGTGCGGGTTGCGCCCAACGCGCAGGAGGGCCTGATGGCGCTGCGCTCGGGGCAGACGTTCGACGTGGTGCTGACCGACATCGAAATGCCGGACATGAACGGGTTCGAGTTCGCCGAGACGATCCGGGCGGACGCGCATCTGAGCGCGCTGCCGATCATCGCGCTGTCCTCGATGGTGTCGCCGGCGGCGATCGAGCGCGGCCGGCAGGCCGGTTTCCATGATTACGTCGCCAAATTCGATCGTCCCGGCCTGATCGCGGCGCTGAAGGAACAGACCGCCGAACTCAACCGCGCGGCATGAGGGATCAGGCATGACCAGCAAGTCGGAAACCATCGAAGGCACAATGGGCGAATACGTCACCGCGATGATCGGCGGCCAGCTTTTTGGCCTGCCGATCTCCCGGGTGCAGGACGTGTTCATGCCGGAGCGGCTGACGCGGGTGCCGTTGTCGCCCGGCGAGATCGCCGGCGTGCTCAATCTGCGCGGCCGTATCGTCACCGTGGTCGACATGCGCGCCCGCCTCGGCCTGCCCCGGAACGAGGACGGCAAGCCGCCGATGGCGGTGGGCGTCGACCTGCGCGGCGAATCCTATGGCTTGTTGATCGACCAGATCGGCGAAGTGCTGAAGCTTGCCGACGACGGCCGCGAGGAAAACCCCGTCAACCTCGATCCGCGCATGGCGAGGCTCGCCGGCGGAGTACATCGTCTCGACGGCCAACTCATGGTCGTGCTCGACATCGATCGCGTCCTCGAAATCGTGCCTGACATGCTGGCGGCATAAAACCGGCGGCGGGCACGCGCTAACTGATGGCAATGGAACGTCCCTTTCGGGATTGAAACTGGTAGAGGCTAAAATGAGAACATGTCTGGTCGTCGATGACTCAAGCGTCATTCGAAAGGTCGCAAGGCGAATCCTGGAAGGTCTGGACTTCCAGATCATCGAAGCCGAGGACGGCGAGAAGGCGCTGGAAGCCTGCAAACGCGGACTGCCCGACGCGATCCTGCTCGACTGGAACATGCCGGTCATGGACGGCTACGAGTTCCTCGGCAATCTGCGCCGCATGCCCGGCGGCGACCAGCCAAAGGTGGTGTTCTGCACCACCGAAAACGACGTCGCGCACATCGCCCGCGCGCTTCATGCCGGCGCCAACGAATACATCATGAAACCGTTCGACAAGGACATCGTCACCGCAAAATTCCAGGAAGTCGGGCTGATCTGATCTGCCTCTTTCGGTCCGGCGGCTGAAGGCCTTCGGCTTATCGTTTTTCAATAGCGCGTTTTTTCAGCCGTACTCTGGTGAGTAATGAGTAGTGTTACGTTGACAAGTTCCCCGAGCCCGATTTCAACGCGGTGCGAACCGTTTCGAGTGATGGTGGTCGATGATTCCGTCGTTATCAGGGGGCTGATCTCCCGCTGGATCACCGCCGAGACCGACATGGTGGTCGCGGCGTCGCTGCGCACGGGCCTTGACGCGGTCAACCAGATCGAGCGCGTCGATCCCGATGTCGCCGTGCTCGATATCGAAATGCCGGAACTCGACGGCATTTCCGCGCTGCCCTTGCTGCTGGCGAAGAAGCGCAACCTCATCATCATCATGGCGTCGACCCTGACCCGCCGCAATGCGGAGATCAGCTTCAGGGCCCTCGCGCTCGGGGCATCGGACTACATTCCAAAGCCCGAAAGCACCCGCGAGGCAACCGCCGCCGCAACCTTCCACCACGATCTCATCCAGAAGATTCGCTCTCTCGGCGCCAAAGTCCGCCGCACGGCTTCGTCTCCCCCGTTGGCGTTCGCGCCGGATCGGCCGCGCGAGCCGTTGCCGCGTCCGCAGCCGGCGCCGGTGCAATTGCTGCAGCGCGGGTTCAGCACGCAGGCGCCGCGCGCGCTTTTGATCGGTTCGTCGACCGGCGGTCCGCAGGCCCTGATGACGCTGGTCACCGAGATCGGCCCGGTGATCGACCGTTTTCCGGTACTGATCACCCAGCATATGCCGCCGACATTCACGACGATTCTCGCCGAGCATCTGGCGCGCTCCAGCCAACGGCCGGCGCATGAAGCCGTCGATGGCGAGGTCGTCAAGCCCGGCCGGATCTACCTTGCGCCGGGCGGGCGCCACATGCGCGTCGTGCGTCACGGCGCCGATGTCGCGATCGCGCTCGACGACGGGCCGCCGGTCAATTTCTGCAAACCGGCGGTCGACCCGTTGTTCACTTCCGCGATCGACGTCTGGCAGGCCGGGGTTCTGGCCGTGGTCCTGACCGGCATGGGCTCGGACGGGATGCGCGGCGGCAAGGAGGTCGTCGCTGCCGGCGGCAGCGTGATCGCCCAGGACGAGGCATCGAGCGTGGTGTGGGGAATGCCGGGTGCGGCCGCGCATGCCGGCATTTGCGCCGCCGTTCTGCCGCTCAATCATATCGCGCCGAAGCTGGTCCGATTATTTTCGGGAGATCGATTGTGACGCCGTCGGACTACGAGTTCCTGCGTAAGCTCCTGAAAGAGCGTTCCGGCCTGGACCTTTCTTCCGACAAGCAATATCTGGTCGAAAGCAGGTTGATCCCGCTGGCGCGAAGGGCGGGAATGCCCGGAATTGCCGAACTGGTTGCGAAGATAAAGGGTGGCGCCGACGCATTGACATCGGAAGTGGTCGAGGCGATGACCACCAACGAGACCTTCTTTTTCCGCGACAGGATCCCGTTCGATCATCTGCGGGAGACGATTCTGCCGGCGCTGCTGCAGGCGCGCGCCAGCCGCCGGTCCTTGCGGATCTGGTGTGCGGCGTCTTCCACCGGGCAGGAGCCTTATTCGGTCGCGATGTGCGTGAAGGAATTCGCGGCGCTGGCGGGATGGCGGGTCGAGATCGTTGCGACCGACCTGTCGCAGGAGGTGCTCGAGAAGTCCAGGGCGGGAATCTACAGCCAGTTCGAGGTGCAGCGCGGCCTGCCGATCCAGCTGCTGGTCAAGTACTTCATACAAACAGGCGAACTGTGGCAACTGAATGCCGATATTCGCGCCATGGTGCAGCACCGGCAACTGAACCTGCTGCAGGATTTTTCCCAGCTCGGAACATTCGACGTGATCTTCTGCCGCAATGTCCTGATCTATTTCGACCAGGACACCAAGGTCGGCGTGTTCGATCGTCTTTCAAGAATGCTCGAACCCGATGGCGTTCTGCTGCTCGGCGCTGCCGAATCCGTGGTCGGGATATCCGACGCGTTCAAGCCCTATCCGGACCGGCGCGGGGTCTATCGTCCCAATGCCGACCGGGCGGCGCGCGCGGGCGTCATGCCGCAGGCGTTGAAGGTGGTTGCCCTGGCGCGCTGAGTTGCTACAGGATCGCGTGCGGCAGGAACCGCGACGTGTTGCCGGTGATCGGCTTTTCGTCCTCGCGAATCGACAGTCCGCATGGGGTGTGGTCGATCAGCCAGCTTCCGATCACGGGATACTGGTTTGAAAAGTTCGGCAGCGGCACCAGCGCCTGGCGAACAAAACCCTCGGCGCCATACGGCCCCTCCTGCTCCGCAACGGTGATACCGTGGCTGATCAGCGCGATGTTGGCGCCCTCGCGCGAAAAGAGCGGCTTGCGCACGAAGGAAGCGCCGAGGCTCGCGGCACGCGGGTCCGTCTCGAAGAAGGCCGGCAGCAAATTGGGATGATCCGGAAACATCTCCCACAGCAAGGGAAGAATACCCTTGTTGGAAAGGATGGCCTTCCACGGCGGCTCGATCCAGCGCGTCGGCGCATTGGCGAGCCGCACGCCAAACGCATCGTGAAACATCCACTCCCAGGGATAGAGCTTGAACGCCAATTCGATGGCGCGATCGTCGAGATCGACGAAGCGGCCGTCATCGCGCCATCCGATATCCTCGATATCGATCAGGGTGGTGGCGAGGCCGGCCTGCCGCGCGGTGTCCTCGAGATAGGCCAGCGTGCCGGCATCCTCGGTGCTTTCCGTGGTGCCAGCGAGATGGAGATGGCGACCCTCGCCGAGCTTTTTCCACGCCTCAATCAGGCGTTCATGGATCGAATTGAACTGGTCGGCGTGGCTGGGGATGATGCGGCGCTCGATCGCCTGTTCCAGCCAGGTCCACTGAAACACCGCCGCCTCGAAAATCGAGGTCGGCGTATCGGCGTTATATTCGAGGAGTTTCGCAGGACCGGGCCCGTCGAATCTGAGGTCGAGCCGGCCGTAGAGGCTGGCTTCATCGCGGCGCCAGCTCTCGGAGATCAGCGGCCAGAAGGCTTCCGGTATCATCAATCGACGCAGGTATTCTTCGTCGTCAATCGCAAGGCTGACGAGTTCGAGGCACATGCCATCGATTTCAGCCGTGGGCTCCTCGATCTGACGTTCGATTTCGTCGAGGGTGAAGACGTAGCAGGCGCGCTCGTCCCAATAGCGCTCGCCGCCGATGGTGTGAAAATCAAACCCGGTTTCATCGGCGGTCAAGCGCCAGTCGTCGCGCTCGGGACAGACAAGGCGCTGCATGGATGTCCGCTATCCGCCGCCATGCGCATGGGCATGTCCCTGGAATAGGTGCGGGGCGCCGCCAAATCCGCCATAGGTCGCGCGGCAATATTCCCCGAGCCGTCCGTCCGGACCGCGCATCAGTTGCGGGAGGCTTCCCGGACCGCAGTCGCTTCGCCGCGCAAAGCCCATCGATACCGTGCCGACGGCGGCTGTCCCCATCATGGTCAGGATCACACGGCGCGAGCGTTTCATGGTGCGGCCCCCGGCGTTGTTATCGAAAGGACAGTTCTTGGACCACGGGCAGTTTCCATCAGCCGGCGCCAAGGAGGCAAGCGAAAGCCGGTCCATTCACGGGATCGTGCGGCGATCGGCGCGCGCGTCATTCGGGCGCGCGCGCGAGGCGCCGACACGGCTGCCGTCGGCTCACTTCCCGATCGTGACCAGCGTAACGCCGTTGACGAGGCTGTTGGCCAGCATGAAGTTGCCCTCGCGCGTGACCGAGGTGTTGCGCACGATGTTTCCGCCGCCCGGAATCGCCCAGCTCTGGAATTTTTCGGTCTTGGGATCGAAGCGCACCACGGTATTCGGCGTCGAGCCGGACTCGCTGTACCAGATGACGCCCGATATCGCCGAGATGCCGTAGGGCTCGGATTTCGGCCCGCTCGGGGACTGCCACTCGGTCACCTTGCCGGTCGCCGGATCGAGACGGCCAAGATAGCCGCGCGAATAGTCGGAGTACCAGACGATGTCGTCGCCGGTGATCGCGATGCGCCGCGGGCGCGATGCCGGATCGGGCAACGGGTATTCGTGAAATTCCAGCGTCTTGGGATCGACGCTGCCCACCTTGTTGGTGCCGAACTCGACGAAGAAAACGATGCCCTTCGAATTCAGCGCCATGCCGTAGGGCCGCGCATTGGCCGTCGGTGGCTTCAGCAGTTTGATTTCGCCGGTGCTGGGGTCGAGCCGCCCGATCCGGTTGGCATTCTGCATCGTGAACCACAGGATGCCGCTGTTGTCGAAAATAAGCGTATGCGGATCGCCCGGTTCCGGAGTGCTGTATTCGGTGACGGCACCGGTCTTCGGATCAAGCTTGCCGATCAGCGAGCCGGTGTTTCCGGTGTACCAGATGTTGCCGTCACGATCCTCCTGCAGGCCGTGCGGTCCGGAATGCGCGGTCTTGAGCGGAAATTCCTTGATCGCGCCGGTCTTCGGGTCGACCCGGCCGAGCACATTGGCCAGTTGGCCGGTATACCAGAGCGAGCCGTCGCTCGCCGCCAACGGGTCATGCGGCCGCGATCCCGGTGTGGGCGCCCGCCACATCTTGAAGGAGATTTCGGCGGGTCCGGGGATGACGGCACCGGCGGGCTTGCCCTTTTCAGGAAAATTCCTGATCAGATACGCCTTGAGCGGCTCAACCTGGTCCACTGGCAGCGGAGCGCCTTGATTGACCATCATCCGCAATACCGTGGTCCAGCCCTCGGGCGTGTAACCTGAACCCACGCGGCTCAACAGCGTGTGGCAGCCGTTGCAGCTGGCAGCGGCCAATTCCTTGCCCGGTCCATCCGGCAACTGCTGGCCGAGCGCGGGAAGCCCATAGCAGAGCAACGCTGCGGTCAAACCCACCCGGCATCTGCTGGACATGATACCTCCCTGATATTCGCGCTCTGCGGTGTCCGTGGCGCAATTGGGTCGAGGCGGCAAGCGTCGTCCGCAAATCGGCCCGCGTCAATATCCTCACGCTCGTCTGCTCCGCCTGGTCCGAAACGGACAGACGGCGGACCAATTCCATCGGGAGGGCCAACTGGTTGATCCTGATCAAGGCGGCCGGCGAGGATCCAAGCAGGATGCAAATCGGGTGCGCCGGGATTGGTGGTGTCCCGCAGGATCCGTTGAAGCATGGAGAGCATTATGGAAAAGCGAAGCATCGTCGGTGCCGTTTACGCTGAAAGCCTGGTTTTCGAATCAAGCTTTGGCTTTGCGGAAGGTCCGGCAACCGGCTCAAGCAGTGAAGTCACGCGGCGCGCCGCGTCAATTCCCGCAGGGAGCGCGGCCGTTACGGCTTTGGAGACCGCCAAGCCGACCGGCACAACGAAGTCGCCGATCCATCATTAGGCGGTGGCCGGGACTGGCAATGTCAAAGAGGCCGCGTCAGTCGCCGGCCTCACCAGGATATCGTTGGCGGTCAACCGCCCCCGGAAAAATGCGACGCGAAGGCGTGCGCAAACCCGCCGAAGCCGCCGCGCGTCACGCCGCCCGAACCGGAATCCGTCGAAGTAGCCGACGGCGAGCGGCTCGATGAAGCATCTCCGCCCCAGAAACTGACGCGCGACCAGGAACCGCCTGAGGCATGGCCGCCACCGGCCGAGGACCCGCGCGGCGGGCAATTGGCGCTGGACCGCAGGTCCGCCGCCATGCCGGGTGGCTGCCCGCAACTCTCCCCTGGCATCAGCGCATAGGCGCCGCCGCCGATGGCAAAGGTGCCCATCAGCAAGAGCGCCACGTGATTGGAGCGCTTTACCGGCGCGGTCGCCTGGATCGCAACCGGCCTGCGCCTGCCGAATTCCAAGTTTGTTTTCTCTTGCATGATCAGTAGATCATCGAGGCGGCATTGAGCGCGCCGGCGGCCAGCGAGGCGAGCCCAAGCCAGATCGCGGCCGCGAGTTCGCCCGCCGCGATCCGGGCCGACAGGTTTGGCACCGGTATCTTGACGATGAAATACACGGCGATCTGCACGATCAGCGCGATCACGCTCCAGATCAGGCAATCCACGACATTGGCGGAGTGGGCGATGGCGCTGACGACCGGAAGCACGAAACCGAGCAGGCTGAGGCCGAGCGCGATTGCCGACGCAGGGTCGTTGTCGCGGATCAGCTGAAATTCATCGTGTGGCGTGACGCGGGTGTAGACGAAGAGGTAGGCAACGACGGCAACGATGGCCGTACAGAAATAGACCAGGAACGCCGGCAGTCCTGCCAGTGATTGAAGGATCATTTAAGCCCCCGATTCGTCCGAGTCGAAGATTCGCACGATCTGCCAGCCAGCGCAGCCGTTCGGCCCGTTCAATCCCCAAACAAAAACCCCGCCATTTGCGGCGGGGTCCAGTCTGGGAGGAGAGAGCCCGGCGGGCTCTCGGGTAAAACCTTGCGGATCAGGCCGGAATGCGCTCTTCGACCTCGTGCGGCTCGCGCAGCACATAGCCGCGGCCCCACACGGTCTCGATGAAGTTGCGGCCTTCGGAGGCGTTGGCGAGCTTCTTGCGCAGCTTGCAGATGAAGACGTCGATGATCTTCAGTTCCGG
>DATANB010000039.1:0-4115 GCA_036266415.1 Bradyrhizobium sp.
GCCTTCGTCAAAGGCGCTATCCGCGTCCACCGCATCCCGCCCCGCGTCGATGACGTTGCGCAACGCCCCTCCTGGAGGGACGGGACAGCTGACGATATAGCGCTGATTTGCGTTTCGGAAAAACAGAAATATTTTTGCAAACGGGGCTGGACAGGCTGTGAGTGATTTGCCCGTGTCGGGCAAATCAGTCAACCACGACCTAGCTCACACCGGCCGCTCGCCCTTCACGGTCACGCGCGTGCCGGCGCGGGTGTGAGGCCAGTAGTCCCACAAGGCGCGGTGCTGGGCGCAGCGGTTGTCCCAGAACGCAATCGCATTCTCGCTCCAGCGGAAGCGGCACTGGAACAGCGGATTTTCCGCGTGCCGGTACAGATATTTCAGGATCGCGGCGCTCTCATCGCCCGGGATTCCGATGATGTGACGGGTAAAGCCGCTGTTGACGTAAAGCGCTTTCTTGCCGGTCACCGGATGGGTGCGCACGACAGGATGCTCGGCGCGCGGATAGGACGGCCGGTCGGCGACGCCGTAATTGGCGTAGAGCCCGCGATAGATCGGCTCGCCATCATGCAGCGCGGTGAGCCCATTGAGATATCCCTTCATCCGCTCCGACAGCGATTCATAGGCCGCATACATATTGGCGAACAGCGTGTCACCGCCGCTCGGCGGGCACTGCTTGATATGCAGTATCGAGCCCATCGGCGGCTCGACGTCGCAGGACACGTCAGAATGCCAGCCCTCGCCGTTGACGCGCGGTGAATCCTTGTCGGCATAGATCTTCATCAGCGCCGGATCGTCGCCCTCATGGGGTGCTGCAGGATGGATGTGCAATTCGCCGAACTTGCGCCCGAAAGCGAGATGCTGCTGCGGGGTGATGTGCTGGTCGCGGAAGAAGATCACGAGGTTTTCGGCGAACGCGCGGTGGATCTCATCCATCTGCCGGTTCGAGCGCGAATCATCCGAGACCAGCCTGCCGATATCGACGCCTGAAATCTCCGCGCCGATGACCGGGGTCAGCTTCTCGACCCCAATGGTCTCATAGGGCTCGGTACTGTCGGGGGTGTGCCGATAGCGGGGTCCCTGCTTGCTGGCGAGCGAAGACATGACGTCCTCCCGATCATTCTTGATTGCGATCATCGTAGCTCACGCGACGCCGAATTGAAACAAGCTGTTGCCCGATCGGATTCAACAACAAAGGCCTGTGGTTATGGGTCCCCGCTTTCGCGGGGACGACGAAGGGAGCCTTACTCCGCCGCCGTCGGCTTGGCCCCTGCGCCGTAGCGCTGGTCGATATAGTCGATCACCATCGCCTTGAATTCGCCCGCGATGTTGGGGCCGCGCAGGGTACGGAATTTCTTGCCGTCGACAAATACCGGCGCCGCCGGGGTCTCGCCGGTGCCGGGCAAGGAGATGCCGATGTCGGCATGCTTGGATTCGCCGGGGCCGTTGACGATGCAGCCCATGATCGCGACGTTGAGTTCCTCGACGCCGGGATAGCGCGTCTTCCAGCTCGGCATTTCGTCGCGGATGAAGTCCTGGATCGAGCGCGCCAGTTCCTGGAAGGTGGTCGAGGTGGTGCGGCCGCAGCCCGGGCATGCCGCAACCAGCGGCACGAAGGTGCGGAAGCCCATGGTCTGCAGCAATTCCTGGGCGACCTGCACCTCGATCGTCCGATCGCCGCCGGGCTCGGGCGTCAGCGAAATCCGGATGGTGTCGCCGATGCCGTCCTGCAAGAGAATGCCGAGCGCGGCGGAGGAAGCCACGATGCCCTTCGATCCCATGCCGGCCTCGGTCAAGCCGAGATGGATCGCGTAATTCGAGCGCGCGGCCAGAACCTGGTAGACCGCGATCAGGTCCTGCACGGCGGAAACTTTCGCCGACAGGATCATCCTGTTCCTGGGCATGCCAAGTTCTTCGGCGCGCGCCGCCGACAGCAAGGCCGACTGCACCATCGCCTCGCGCGTCACCGCGCGCGCATCGAGCGGCTCGGGCGACCTGGCGTTGTCCTCCATCAGCTTTGTCAGCAGTTCCTGATCGAGCGAGCCCCAATTGGCGCCGATCCGCACCGGCTTGTTGTTCTTGTTCGCGATCTCGATGATGTCGGCGAATTGCGTATCGCGCTTGTTCTTGAAGCCGACATTGCCGGGATTGATACGGTATTTGTCGAGCGCCTCGGCGCAGGCCGGATAGTCGGCCAGCAGCTTGTGGCCGATATAATGGAAGTCGCCGATCAGGGGCGTGGTGATGCCGCGCTTGCGAAGCTCGTCGCGGATATGCGGCACGGCGGCTGCGGCCTCCTCGCGATCGACCGTGATCCGCACCAGTTCGGAACCCGCGCGCGAAAGGGCGGCGACCTGCTCCACGGTGCCCGCGACGTCGGCGGTGTCGGTATTGGTCATCGACTGCACCACGATCGGCGCGCCCCCGCCGACGGCGACGTTGCCGACGATGACTTGCGTGGTTTTGTGCCGGGCCCGGGGGCCGGCGACGTCGTTCAGCGGGGGTTTTTCGGGTTTGTTCATGGCGTCTCGAATATCAGGTTTTGGTGACATTCAGCAATGGATCAATGGCCACCGGAACCGCGGGATCGGGCCGGTTTACGAGGTAAAGCCCTGCAATAACAAGCAGGGCGGCGGCGCCGAACGCCACCGTCAGGGTGTCATGCATAATGAAATAGCTAGCCACGACGCCAAACAAAGGGGTGATAAAGGTAAATGCCGACAATTTGCTGGCCGAATAGGTTTTGACCAGCATGAACCACAGCAAAAACGTCAATCCGACCACCCAAATCGCCTGATAGGCCATCAGCGACAGCGCCAGCGGGCCGGGAACCCGGGTGATGGTTTCGCCCGAAATCCAGGCCGCAAGAGCCAGAATCGGGATCGAGACCGCCACCTGATAGGCCATGCCCTTTTCCGCCGGCGCCCTGAGCAGCGCCGTGGTCTTGATGAGCAGCGTGGTGGCCGCCCAAAGCGCGCCGCCGCCGACGATCATGAGATCGCCCATCAGCACACTGGCGTCGACATTCGCTTGGGGAACGCCGATCGCAATCGCGACGCCGAGAAAGCTCAGGGCGAGGCCTGCCCATTGCGATGCGCGCAGCCGCTCACCTAGAAACAGATAGGCGCCGAGCGCCACGAAAAACGGCGAGGTATATAGAAACACCACCGCGCGGGACGCCGACGTCAGCAACAGGCCGCGATAGATCAGCACGAATTCCAGTCCGAAGATCGCGCCAGCCAGCAGCCCGGCGCGCAGGGTACCGTCACGCTCTAGCATCTTCACGCCGCGCCAACGCGCGATCAAAAGCAGCACCGGCAAGGCGCCGGCGGAGCGGATCATCGCCTGCAGCATCGGCGGAATGTCCGGGAGAGCCAGCTTGACCGCGACCTGATTAAAGCCCCAACTCAGGCAGAGCATCAGCATCAGCGCGACCGCGCCGGGGCTGAGCGGGCGCCCGGCCGATGGGTTCACCTGATTTGACGACATGTTTCCTCGCGGCCGGCTTGTCGCCGTGTTGTTATAGCCATGATCCCGAAAAGCGGACTTCCGGTTTTCGGAAAAAAGATCATGCCCCTCTATTCTGGCAGTGCGCGCAGATGCCGGTGATTTCCACCACGGACAATTTCGGCGCAAACCCTGAGGCGCGCGCGGCGGCGTTGAGGCTTTGCGCCCCGGGAACCGCCGGAATTTCGCCGACCGAACCGCAGACATCGCAGATCAGGAACGCCACGATCGCCGCCGCGTCATGGTCATGCGCGCAGGCGAGATAGGCGTTGCGGCTTTCGATGCGGTGGACCAGGCCGTTATCCATCAGAAAATCGAGGGCGCGATACACCGTGATCGGCGCCGGCCGCGGCATCGATTTGGCAAGCTCGTCGATCACTTCATAGGCGCCGAGCGGGCGGTGGCTGGACAACAGCGCCCGCAGCACCTGACGCCGGATCGGCGTGAATTTCTGGGACCTCTGCTTGCACACCCGTTCGGCGTGATCGATCGCGTCCGCGGTGCAGCGGTCGTGGTCATGGTCGGGCGGCGGGAATGTCGGTTTTGCCAGGGTCATCCAGACGATCATGTAACGCGGCGGGCCCGGTCCGTCTAATCCAGGGCGGAAAAAA
>DATANB010000040.1:0-108093 GCA_036266415.1 Bradyrhizobium sp.
CGTCGCCGGCACCTGGAAGGACCTTACCGACAGCGTCAATTCGATGGCCTCCAACCTGACCGGGCAGGTCCGCAACATCGCCGAGGTGGCGACGGCGGTGGCAAAGGTCGACCTGTCGAAAAAGATCACCGTGAACGTGTCGGGCGAAATCCTCCAGCTAAAGGAAACGCTCAACACGATGGTCGACCAGCTCAACGCCTTTGCCGGCGAGGTGACGCGCGTGGCGCGCGAGGTCGGTACCGACGGCAAGCTCGGCGGCCAGGCCGAAGTGCCCGGCGTTGCCGGCACCTGGAAAGACCTTACCGACAGCGTCAACTCGATGGCGGGCAATCTGACCGCGCAGGTCCGCAACATCGCCGAGGTGGCGACCGCGATCGCCGGCGGCGACCTCTCCCGCAAGATCACGGTGGACGTGCGCGGCGAAATCCTGCAGTTGAAAGAAACCCTCAATACCATGGTCGATCAGCTCAACCGGTTCGCCGGCGAGGTGACACGCGTGGCGCGCGAGGTCGGAACCGAAGGCCGGCTCGGCGGTCAGGCCAATGTGCCCGGCGTCGCCGGCACCTGGAAGGACCTCACCGACAGCGTCAACTCGATGGCGGGCAACCTGACCGCGCAGGTCCGCAACATCGCCGAAGTCACCACGGCGGTCGCGCGCGGCGACCTGTCGCGCAAGATCACGGTGGACGTCAAAGGCGAAATCCTCGAACTGAAGAACACCATCAACACGATGGTCGACCAGCTCAACGCGTTTGCTTCCGAAGTGACGCGCGTGGCGCGCGAGGTCGGCACCGAGGGCAAACTGGGTGGCCAGGCCCAGGTGCCCGAGGTCGCCGGCACCTGGAAGGACCTTACCGACAACGTCAACTTCATGGCGTCGAACCTGACCGCGCAGGTCCGCAACATCGCCGAAGTCGCCACCGCTATCGCCGGCGGCGACCTGTCGAAAAAGATCACCGTCGACGTGCGCGGCGAAATCCTGTTGCTCAAGGACACCCTGAATACCATGGTCGAGCAGCTTCGCTCGTTCGCGGCCGAAGTGACCCGCGTCGCTCGCGAAGTCGGCACCGAGGGGCGGCTCGGCGGCCAGGCCGTGGTGCCCGGCGTCGGCGGTACCTGGAAGGATCTGACTGACAACGTCAATCTGTTGGCCGCCAATCTCACGACGCAGGTCCGCAACATCGCCGAAGTCACCACCGCGGTGGCGCGCGGCGATCTGTCGCGCAAGATCACGGTCGACGTGAAGGGCGAAATTCTCGAACTCAAGAACACCATCAACACCATGGTGGACCAGTTGAACGCCTTCGCCGGCGAGGTGACGCGCGTCGCGCGCGAAGTCGGTACGGAAGGAAAGCTGGGTGGACAGGCGCAGGTTCCCGGCGTGGCCGGAACCTGGAAGGACCTCACCGATACCGTGAACTTCATGGCCGCCAACCTCACCGAACAGGTGCGCGGTATCGTCAAGGTGGTGACCGCTGTTGCGAATGGCGATTTGAAGCAAAATCTCACCGTGAAATCGAAGGGCGAAGTCGCGGCGCTGGCCGAAACCATCAACAACATGACCGAGACGCTGGCGACGTTCGCCGATCAGGTCACCAGCGTGGCGCGCGAGGTGGGCGTCGAAGGCCGTCTTGGCGGCCAGGCCAATGTCCCTGGCGCCGCCGGAACGTGGAAGGATTTGACCGGCAACGTCAACCTGCTCGCGGCCAATCTGACCTCGCAGGTGCGCGCCATCGCCGAGGTGGCGACCGCCGTCACCAAGGGCGACCTCACCCGTTCGATCCAGGTCGACGCCAGAGGCGAAGTCGCGGAGCTGAAGGACAACATCAATACGATGATCGGCAACCTCCGGCTCACGACCGACGTCAATACCGAGCAGGACTGGCTGAAGACAAACCTCGCCAAATTCACCAACATGCTGCAAGGCCAGCGCGACCTCACCACGGTCGGCCGGCTGCTGCTGACCGAGCTGACGCCGCTGGTGAACGCCCACATGGGCGTGATCTACCAGGTCGAAAACGAAGATGATCCGCAATTGCGCCTGCTTTCAGCTTACGCCGGCGACGGCATCAGTCCGCATCAGCCGCTCGTGCAGTTCGGCGAGGGTCTGATCGGGCAATGCGCGATGGACAAGCGCCAGCGGCTGGTATCGGAAATCCCCAGCGATGCGGTTCCGATCAATTCGGCGCTGCTGCGGGTAGTCCCGAAGAATCTCGTGGTGCTTCCGGTCCTGTTCGAGAACCAGGTCAAGGCGGTCATCGAGCTGGGCTCGGTCAGCTCCTTCACCACGTCGCAAATGACTTTTCTTGAACAGCTTACCGACAGCATCGGCATTGTGCTCAACAGCATCGAGGCAACAATGCAGACGGAAGGGTTGCTGAAACAATCCCAGCAGCTCGCCGGCGAGCTGCAGACGCAGCAAAAGGAATTGCAACAGACCAACGAGCAGCTCGAGCAAAAGGCGCAACAGCTCGCTGAACGCAACGTCGAAGTGGAGCGCAAGAACCAGGAAATCGAACAGGCGCGGCGTGCGCTCGAGGAAAAGGCCACCGAACTTTCGCTGACATCCAAGTACAAGTCCGAATTCCTCGCCAACATGTCGCATGAGCTCCGGACACCGCTCAACAGCATATTGATTCTGGGTCAGCAGCTCACCGAGAATCCGGACGGCAATCTGTCTGCCAAGCAGGTCGAATTTGCGCGCACCATTCACGGCGCCGGCACCGATCTGTTGAACCTGATCAGCGACATCCTCGACCTGTCCAAGATCGAATCGGGAACCGTGACGGTGGATGCGGAAGAAATCCTGACAGCCAACCTGCTCGAAACGGTCGGGCGCCCGTTCCGGCACGAGGCGGAGAACCGGCAATTGTCGTTCAACATCGAGGTCGACCCCAATCTGGGACGCAGCATCGTCACCGATTCGAAGCGCCTGCAGCAGGTACTGAAGAACCTGTTGTCGAACGCGTTCAAGTTCACCGCCGAGGGCGGCGTACGCCTCAGCGTCTCGGCCGCGCTCGGCGGCTGGAGCGCCGAACATCCCGTCCTCAACCATGCGCCGGCGGTGATCTCCTTCGAGGTGTCCGATACCGGCATCGGCATCCCCCTGGAAAAGCAGAAGCTGATCTTCGAGGCGTTTCAGCAGGCCGACGCCGGCACCAGCCGAAAATACGGCGGAACCGGCTTGGGGCTCGCTATCAGCCGCGAACTCGCGAGCCTGCTGGGCGGTGAAATTCATCTTCAGAGCAAGCCCGGCAAAGGCAGCACGTTCGTTCTCTATCTGCCGCTGAAATACTCCGGGCCGACGGTGGCGCCGCGGATTAGCGCCTCGTTGCAATACAGCGCGGCGCCGGCGCTGCCGGCTGCGACCCAAGAACGGGTCGTCGAGCAGCTTCCCGACGACCGGCTGAATCTCGAACCGGGAGACACCATTCTTCTTATTGTCGAGGACGATCCGCATTATGCGCGCGTGCTGGTGGATCTCGCTCGCGACAAGGGCTTCAAGGTCCTGGTCGCGGCGCGGGGTTCGGAGGCGCTGGACCTCGCCAAGCAATTCCAGCCGACGGCGGTGTCGCTCGACGTGTTCCTGCCCGACATGCTCGGCTGGACGGTGCTTAGCCAGCTAAAGCACAATCCTCTGACGCGGCACATTCCGGTGCAGATCATTACGCTGGACGAAGACCGTCAGCACGCGCTGGCTCGCGGTGCATTCTCCTTTGTCAACAAGCCGACCACGACCGAAGGGGTGAGCGCAGCACTGTCCCAGATCAAGGAGTACGCCAAACCTCGCCGCAAGCGCCTGCTGATCGTGGAGGATAACGCCGCCGAACGGATGAGCATCAAGGAGCTGCTGGACCACAACGACATCGAGATTGTCACCACCGATACCGGCGCGGGAGCTCTTTCCACGCTGCGCGACAACCCCTGCGACTGCGTCGTCCTCGACCTGCGGCTGCCTGACATGAGCGGTTTCGAGGTGCTCGATTCGATCCGCGGCGACGATTCGTTGTCCAACGTGCCCGTGGTCGTCTTTACCGGTCGCGAGCTTTCGGTCGAGGAAGACGCCGAACTGCATACGATGGCTCGAAGCATCGTGGTGAAGGGGGTGGAATCGCCCGAGCGCCTGCTGGACGAAACTTCCCTGTTCCTGCATCGCGTGATCACGGAATTGCCGATCGAGAAACAGCGAATGCTGGAAAAACTCAACAGCTCCGATGAGGATCTTGTTGGCCAAACGGCCCTGCTTGTGGATGACGACGCCCGCAATATCTTCGCACTTTCCAGTGTGCTGGAGCGGCGCGGCATGAAGGTGCTCACCGCCACGACAGGAAGCGAGGCGGTCGCGCTAGTGGAGTCCAACCCCGAGATCGCGATTGTATTGATGGATATCATGATGCCGCAGATGGACGGTTATCAGACGATCGGCGTCATCCGGGAAAATCCGGCATTCCGCCGGCTTCCCATTATCGCGCTGACCGCCAAAGCCATGAAGGGAGACCGGGAGAAATGCCTGGAAGCGGGCGCTTCCGATTACCTGGCCAAACCCGTCAACACCGAGCAGTTGCTTCTTGCCATCCGTATGTGGCTCCACCGCTGATTGGCGCGCCAGATGATGGATCATGAAAAGGTAAACATCCTTCTGGTCGACGACCAGCCAGCCAAGCTGCTGGCCTATGAGGTGATTCTGAAGGAGCTCGGAGAAAATCTCGTCGCCGCCTCCTCGGGGCGCGAAGCGCTGGAATACCTGCTCAAGAACGAGGTCGCTGTTATTTTGGTCGACGTCTGCATGCCGGAACTGGACGGGTTCGAGCTCGCGGCCATGATCCGCGAGCATCCCCGCTTTCAGAAGACGGCAATGATTTTCATCTCGGCCATCCAAGTCAGCGACATCGACAGGCTTCGCGGCTATGAGATGGGCGCGGTGGATTATGTTCCGGTTCCGGTCATTCCGGAGGTATTGCGCGCAAAGATCAGGATATTCGCCGAACTCTATCGCAAGACCCGGCAGCTGGAGCGGTTCAATGCCGAGCTCGAAGATCGCGTTCGCGCGCGCACGGCTGAGCTCGAGGAATCTCACGCAAGACTTCTTGAGAGCGAGCAGCGCCGCAACCTCGCGATCGCAGCGGGAAGAATGGGGTCCTGGGACTGGGACTGGGTGAACGGGGACTGGATGTGGGACGAAGGACAATTCCATATCTTTGGCGTGGATCCAAAAACCTTCGTGGTAACCTCGGAAAGCGTTCAGGCCCTGTTGCATCCGGAAGATATCGCCGGACTGCGCAAAGCCATGGCGCGGTTCGCCAGGGGTGCACGATCATACGAAGCGGAGTTTCGCATCAACCGGCCGGACGGCGAAGTTCGCTGGTGCGTCGGCACGGCCGCCGCCACGCTCGATAAGGCCGGCCGCGTTGTGCGCGTCAGCGGTGTCACGGTCGACATAACCGAACGGAAACGCGCCGAAGAACGTCAGACTCTGCTGGCCCGGGAGGTCGATCACCGTGCCAAGAACGCCCTGGCGCTCGCGCAATCCATTGTCAGATTGACGCGAGGCGAAACCGTCAGGGCTTACATCCAGGCGGTGGAAGGACGGATCAGCGCGCTGGCGCGGGTGCATACTATCCTCTCGCTGTCGAGTTGGCAGGGCGCGGAGATCGGCAGGCTGGTCGACGAAGAGCTGGCGCCTTACGCGACCGGCGAACAGATTGCATGCGGCGGTTCAAGTATTCACCTGCAGCCCGCAACCGCGCAAACGCTGGCCATGGCCCTGCACGAACTGGTCACCAATTCGGCCAAGTACGGCGCCCTGTCGACGCTGTCGGGGCGCTTGTCCCTCAAATGGGGCGTCCAGGGCGATGTGCTCCAGATGGTATGGGAAGAGCGGGACGGCCCACTTGTCGAAAAGCCGGAATCGGGCGGATTCGGAACCCGGAGTGTGATCACCAGCATCCAGTCGCAGCTTGGGGGTCAGGCCGAGTTCGACTGGCGCTCCGAAGGCTTGATCTGCCGGCTGTCGGTTCCGCTAACGCAGGAAATCGCCTCTCTGCAACTCAACAGCCGCCCGCCTCTGGCCGTCAATGGCAACCGGCTGAGCTAGCTCATCCTCCTGTGTCCGCTAAAAAGCGACGCCCAGGCGTCGCCCGGCGCTCCAGACAACACGGCAACGCTTCTTGGTTCCTCCAAACAGCAATTCGAATCGATTGGGCGGCTTGAGTTGTCCCATGATCTCAAGGCAGGCGCCGCCGGGTGAATAATCCAGAACTCTGCAATCGATGACCGGAGCTTTCGGGTTAACGATCAATTTGGCCACGTCGGAATTTCTACCTGTCGGCCGGACACGTGTGAACCGTCGCGGAAACATCACCCACTCCCTGAGCTTGGACCAACGGCACATTTGCAGAATATGTTAAAGGCTTCGTTGACCTTTGCAGCATCCGGGATTTCCCCGGTTGGGCGCGGAAAACCGCGAGAAGCCCCGAAACTTATGCGCCGCACCTTATCGCTATGCGACAGCGTGCGCGGACCATTAACAAAAAGTTACACCTTGCGCCCGCATCCGCGCGGGAGGCCGAAGGCCGTGATCTCGGGGCCGCCGAACAAAGGACTTGCCGCGCCTCAAGATAATTGAGGCCCGGGCCAGCCGCGGCCCGGAAGGTCGTTTGTGAGACTTCAGCAAACCTCGCAAAATCGAACGTCCCCATCACAGCGCCGGCGGTACTTTTGATCGCAGTACCAATCCGCGACATTTACCGAACGTTGTGACTTAGGGATCATCCTATGCGGGTTGTCGAGGTGGCACAGGAGAACTCCCGCACAGCGGAGTGGATCGGCCGCGAGGGCAATGACCCGAGCGCGCAACTGGAATGCGATCGTGCAGAAGGACGGTACCTCATCCCTGTTCGATGACCTCGATACCGCCCTGCAGAGCGGTTCGTCAGAAAAGCGCGTGGCCATGCTGCGGCAGGTCACCGATCTGTTCCTGAGCGAAGCGGATCGCCTGAACGAGGAGCAGATCGGCGTTTTCGACGACGTGCTGGTGCAACTGATCGAAAGAATCGAAACGAGAACGTTGGCGGAAATCAGCGAACGCCTCGCATCGGTTGCGAATGCCCCGACCGATCTCGCGCTGAATTTGGCCCGTCATTCTGAAATCGGGGTAGCCGGGCCGATCCTGACCCAATCCAGCCGCCTGACAACGGCTGAACTCGTCGAAATCGCCAAGACCAGGAGCCAGGACCACCTGCTTGCCATTTCGGAACGGTCGCAGATTGAAACGGCCCTTACCGATGTGCTCCTGGACCGTGGCAATCGGACCGTCGTTCACAGGGTCGCGGGAAATTCGGGGGCAAAATTCTCGGAAAACGGCTTTGTGGCGCTGCTGAAAGCCGCCGAGACCGACGACAGACTGGCTGAAAAGACCGGCTCCCGGCTGGATATCCCGCTCAACATTCTCCGGCAGCTTTTGCTGCGGGCAACCGAAGCGGTCCGATCCCGGTTGCTTTCCCGCATGCCCGCCGAATTTCAGGAGGAGATGCAGCGGGCCCTGAGTGCCGCGGCAGAGGTGGTCGACCGGGAATCGAGCAAGCCTCGCGATTTTCGCGCAGCCATCGCCCTGGTGACGTTGTTGGCGAAGAAAGGCGAGCTTAACGAACGCACCTTGTTCGAATTTGCACGCCTCCGGAAATATGAAGAGACAACCGTAGCATTGTCCATACTGTCGTCGACTTCGCTCGAGATTATCAAACCTCTCATGAATAGTCCCAGAGATGACGGGCTATTGATCCCCTGCAAGGTAGCGGATTGCAAATGGGAAACCGTCAGCGCCATTCTCGCCAGCAAACTTCCACAGGGATCCGCGACGACGGCGGCTCATGACAAGCTGAAGCTTGACTTCGCCAAATTGTCGAAACCTAACGCGCAGCGACTGCTTCGATTCTGGCAGGTGCGCGAAGTAAGCGCCAGGAGCGCCTGATGCCGCTTTCGCATTTGGTAAAAACCCGGATTGAATAGATGGCCTATGGCGATAGGAAAAGCGGGCGCGTCGATTTCGAACGCGGTATCCATGTTTACATCATGGGGATTGATGGAACCTGGCGGCGCGACTGCACGATGATCGACGTTTCGCAAACCGGAGCACGCTTGCGTATCGAAGGTTCCTTCGAAGGCCTGGACCTCAAGGAATTCTTCCTGCTTTTGTCGTCGACGGGCCTGGCGTTTCGCCGCTGTCGGATGGCGCGCATCGACGGCGATCAGATCGGCATCGAATTTCTGACGCGACCCAATAAGAAGAAATCTGCGAAGCGGCAGCCGACCGACGTGCCCGCCTGAACCGCTCACACTAGTTGCGAAAATCGTGGTCGTCCGAGACAAACCTCAATCGTAGACGAATGCGGCGTCGTCTAGATCGATCGCCGGAAACTGATCCTTTTCAGCCCAGTAGTCCTGGCTGTGCTGCCATTCCGGCTTGTCGCCGCGCTTGGGTAACAGGTGCATATCGCGCATCAGATAGCCGGGGTTGAAATTCTCGGGGTCGATCCATGACTGCAGCGGCATATCCTTCTCGAACGGCCGCAGCGCCGGCACCACTTTCTTTGCGCCCTTCTTCTTCATATGCGCCAGCAGGCGGCAGACAAAGTCCGCCACCAGATCGGTCCGCAGCGTCCAACTCGCCCGGAAATACCCGAACACCCAGACCATGTTTGGCACGCCGGTGAACATCATGCCGCGATAGGTGACGGTCTGGGCGAACTCGAGCGGCTCGCCGTCGATCGAAAACGCGATATCGCCGAGTACATTGAGGTTAAACCCGGTCGCGGTGACGATGATGTCGGCGTCGAGCTGCTGGCCCGACTTCAACAGGATCCCGGTCGCGTTGAAGCGATCGATTTCGTCGGTCACAACCGAGGCCTTGCCGCTCTTGATGCCCTCGAACAGATCGGCATCGGGCACGAAAGCGATGCGCTGCCGCCATGGCCGGTAACTCGGCGTGAAATGTTTGTCGATGACGGCATCGGAATCGGGACCGAGCGCGGCGCGAATACCGCCGAGCAGCTCCTGCCTGACGACTTCGGGCTCCGTGAACGAGCGGCGGGTGAAGGTGTCCTGTTCGAACAGGATCTTGCGGCGTACGATTTCGTGGATCCATTCCTCGCTGATCTGGAGCTGCCGCAGCGTCTCCGCCAGTTCGATGGCGTTGCGACCAGTCCTGAAATAAGTCGGCGACCGCTGCAGCATGGTGACATGGCTGCATTTATCCGCGATCGCCGGTATCAGGGTCGCCGCGGTGGCGCCGGAGCCGATCACGACGACCTGCTTGCCTTCGGTATCGACATCCTCCGGCCAACGCTCCGGGTGCACGATGCGGCCCTTGAAGCTGTCCATCTCCGGCCATTGCGGCGTGTAACCTTCGGAGTGCCGGTAATAGCCCTGGCACATCCAGAGAAAGTTTGCGGTAAAGATACGAACTTCGCCGCTGTCGATTTTGACCGCTTCGATGGTCCACAGATTGGTCTTGCTCGACCACGTCGCCGAGGAAATCCGGTGCCGGTAGCGTATATGCTTCCCGAGGCCATTCTCGGCGATGACCTCGCCCATATAAGCGAGAATTTCCGCGGCGGTCGCGATCGGCGCCGAAGTCCATGGCTTGAAACGGTAGCCGAAGGTGTGAAGATCGCTGTCGGAGCGGATGCCGGGAAAGCGGTGGGACAACCAGGTGCCGCCAAAGCTCTCCTGGGTTTCCAGAATGACAAAACTGGTGCCCGGCAGCTGCGTGGTGAGGTGATAGGCGCTGCCAATACCTGAGATGCCCGCCCCGACGATCAGCACGTCGAAACGCTCGGTCGATTGCGAAGCGGAAGCAGCGCGGGTGGTTGCGATGACGTTCATGTATCCGGTTCTTTTTGACAGGCGGCTCGATATTGGAAAGTCTGTAAAGGTCAATCATTGACGGCACAATGCGCCAAATCAACCCGCCGGGGTCACAGGGCTGAGCCCCACTGCCGGGCGGTCTGCAAAATCCAGTCGCGATAGAGCGTCAGTGGGGTGACACCGGTAAGGCCGCCGCAGCCGGCGCCGCCGTTCGGGCCGGTCGACCAGCTGATGACGCCGATGATGGCGGCTCCATTCGGCCGGTCCTCGAACACCGGGCCGCCGGAATCGCCGGTGCAGGCGCCGAGCCCGTCCCGCATCCCCTGCGTGAGCGGATCGACCAGCCTGATCTGCAGCGTACCCGGACGGCCGGTCGCGACCAGGCCGGCGGCGCGAATGGTCCCGCCGCTACTGCCCTCGCCGCGGATGGCGACGCCGATGCCGGCGATGGTGAAGCGATTGCCGGACACAATCGGAAGCTGCGGCGCGGCCAGCACCGCGGTGTTCTTCCCCTTCGGGGTCACCTCGAGCTGCAGCAACGCCACATCTGCGGTAGCGCGATGGGCCTGCATTGCCTGCATATTGAAGGCGGGGTGAACGGCGACGGTTCTCACGTCCAGCAGCTGCGGCTGTTTGGCCGCGCCATATTCGACGATCTTGTAGACCGCGCCCGGCTGCACGCAATGCGCTGCCGTCAATGCCAGTTTCGGCGCGATCAGGGCGCCGGTGCAGAAATTGCCGCGCGAGCCGACGATGGTGATGATGGAGCGGCCGATGCCCTCGGCCGATGGCGCCCCGCCGCCGACGATGGCTTGGGCGGGTACGGCGGGCAGCAGCGCCAGCGCCGCCATCATGGGGACCAGAATTCTCATTGGAGCACGGATAGCCTGCAACCGGCGGATCGCCAAGGGCTGGCCCGGCCCATTTCACCGTGCTAGCCGTTCTGCAAATTGGCATTCGCAATGGGTATGGGATTGATGGTCGAGGCAGTGATCTGGGATTTCGGCGGGGTGCTCACATCATCGCCGTTCGAGGCGTTTGCGCGGTTCGAGAGCGAGCGCGGGCTGCCCGCCGACATCATCCGGCGTACCAACGCCAGCAACCATTGGGAGAATGCCTGGGCGAAATTCGAGCGCGCCGAGGTGGATATCGAAACCTTCGATCAGCTGTTCGCCGCCGAATCGCTTGCGCTGGGCGCGGAGGTTCGCGGCAGGGACGTTCTGCCACTTCTCTCGGGGGACTTGCGGCCTGAAATGGTCGAGGCGCTGCGAATTGTCCGGGCCAGCGCAAAGACCGGCTGCATCACCAATAACCTTCCCGCCAACGCGATCGGCAGCGCGAGCGGCCGGTCGCTCTACGTCGCCGAGGTGATGGCGCTGTTCGATCATGTCATCGAGTCGGCCAAGATCGGCTTGCGAAAGCCCGACCCGCGCATCTACCGGATGATGGTCGAGGCGCTCGGCGTCGATCCCAGGGCTTGCGTGTACCTTGACGATCTCGGCGTCAATTTGAAGCCGGCGCGCGAGATGGGCATGACCACCATCAAGGTGGTCAATGCGCCGCAAGCCATCGCCGAGCTCGAAGCGGCGACCGGCTTGTCGCTGCGCTGAGGCCGTTGGCTGCGGCGCACAAACCATTAGCATCCGGCGATGATCCCGGTCACCGAATCCCGTCTTGCCGGACCGGCCTAAAAACAGCATGCTCACACGACCTCCGGGTTCGCCTTCCCGGGGCAGGGAGGGGACCATGACAGAGCAAAAGCTCGACCGGCGCGACTTTCTCAAGGGCGCCGTTGTCGGCGGCGCCGCCGCGGCCGGCGGGACAGCCGCCATCGCGACCCCTGAAATCGCGCGGGCGCAGCAAGCCACGGCCGCATCCGCCGCTCCGGAAACCGCCGGATACGCCTTTCTCAATCTCGACGAGGCCGCCTTCGTCGAGGCTCTGGTCGATGACATGATTCCCGCCGATGAAGTCAGCCCGAAGGGTACCGATCTCGGCGTCAACGTTTACATCGATCGCGCGCTCGCCGGCGCCTGGGGCAAGGGCGAGCGGTTGTACATGCAGGGACCCTGGAAGGCGGGCTCCCCGAGCCAGGGCTACCAGCTGCCGCTGACGCCGGCTCAGCTCTACCGCGCCGGCATCGAGGCGACCAACGTGCATTGCCGCAGGGCTTACGGCAAGACATTCGACCGGATCGAGGCGGCGCAGCGCCAGGAAGTATTGATCGGCCTGTCCACCGGCAAGATATCGTTCGACAACGGACTGCCGGTGCGGGTGTTCTGGACCACGCTGTATCAGACCGTGATCGAAGGCATCTATTCCGATCCGATCTACGGCGGCAACCGCAACAAGGCGGGATGGGCGATCATCGGATTTCCCGGCATCATCGCGGTGCATCGCGATCATGTGGAGAAATATCGCGGCAAGCCGTTCCCGAACAAGCCCGTCGGCATCGCGGACATGAGCTGAGGGGCGCGCCATGAGCACAAGACTCAAAGAGGTCGACGTCGTCATCGTCGGGCTGGGCTGGACCGGCGGCATTCTCGCCAAGGAGCTGACGGAAGCCGGCCTGAAGGTGGTCGCGCTCGAGCGCGGCGCTCCGAGATCGAGCGAGAACGACTATTCGCTCCCCAATATCCGCGACGAGCTGCGCTATGTCGTCCGTCACGATTTGATGCAGAACACCGCGCGCGACACCATCACGGTGCGCAACAATCCGCGGCAGGAAGCGCTGCCGATGCGCCGGCTCGGCTCGTTCCTGCCCGGCGAGGTGGTGGGCGGCTCCGGCGTGCACTGGAGCGGTCACACATGGCGCTGGACCGACATGGAATTCAAGGTCCGCTCCAATTACGAGGAGCGCTACGGCAAAAAATTCATCCCCGACGACATGACGATTCAGGACTGGGGCATAAGCTACGCCGAACTCGAGCCCTATTACGACAAGTTTGAATATACCGCAGCGGTCTCCGGCAAGGCCGGCAATATCGGCGGACAGATCCTCTCCGGCGGCAATCCGTTCGAGGCGCCGCGCAAGCGCGACTATCCGTTGCCGCCGCTGACGCCGATCCTGGCCAGCGAAATGTTCACCGAGGCGGCGCGCAATTCCGGCTATCATCCGTTCCCGCGGCCATCGGCGAATGCCTCGCAGCCCTACACCAATCCGGACGGCGCCAAATTCGGCGGCTGCCAGTATTGCGGCTATTGCCAGCGTTTCGGCTGCGAGGCCAACGCCAAGGGCAGCCCCCATCTGACGGTGATCCCGATCGCGATGCGCAATCCGAATTTCGAGCTGCGCACGCATTCCTGGGTCACCAGGGTTCTCAAGGATTCCGATGGCAAGCGCGTTACCGGCGTTACCTACACCAACGTGCTGAACGGCGAGGAATTCGAGCAGCCGGCAACCATCGTGCTGCTGTGCGCCTATGCCATCAACAATGTGCACCTGATGCTGCTGTCGGGCATCGGCGCGCCTTACGATCCGGTGGCACAGAAGGGCGTGGTCGGCAAGAATTACTGCTACCAGACCGGCGCCGGCGCGACGCTGTTCTTCGAGGGCAAATATTTCAATCCGTTCATGAACGCCGGCGGCTCCAACGCCACCATCGATGACTTCAACATCAACTGGGCATTCGACCGCGCGCCGCATGATTTCGTCGGCGGCTACAATGTCTCCGGCGGCTTCAATACCGCGCTGCCGATCGGCTATCGCCCGGTGCCATCAGGCACCCCACAATGGGGCAGCGACTGGAAGCGAGCGACCGCGAAGTGGTACCAGACCGCGATGGTGATCAATGCGAGCGGCAGCGTCATGGCCAACCGCTACAATTGCTATGACCTCGATCCGACCTATCGCAATGCGTTCGGCCAGCCGCTGATGCGCATGACCTTCGATTACCAGGCCAACGAGCACAAAATGGGCATCCATGCCGCGGCGGTGATCAACGACATCGCCAAATCGATGAACCCCACCAGGGTCAACCCCGCGATCGCGCGCACCAATCCCTGGACGGTGGTGCCATACCAGAGCACGCATAATACCGGCGGCACCATCATGGGCACCAATCCTCGCGACAGCGCGCTCAACAAATACCTGCAGGGCTGGGATTGTCACAATCTGTTCGTGGTGGGCGCCAACGTGTTCCCGCACAATGCGTCCTACAACCCGACCGGGCCGGTGGGCGCACTGGCCTATTGGACCGCGGACGCGATCAAGACCCGCTACCTGAAGAATCCCGGTCCGCTGGTGCAGGCATGATCGAAGCGATGCGTGCACCGCTGGCGTTGTTGATGATGCTGTTGCCGGCCGGCGCGGCGCGAGCTGGCGGCGACGCCGCGCGCGGCGAAGCGCGCTTCCAGGACTGCGCCGCCTGCCACAGGCTGGAGGCCGGCGTCAACAATGTCGGACCGAGCCTGCACGGCATTTTCGCGCGCAAGGCCGGCGAGATCGCGGATTTCCGCTACTCGCCCGCGATGAAGCGCAGCGGCATTGTCTGGACGCCGGAGACGCTGGAGAAGTTCATCAGCGACCCGCAAGCCATGGTGCCGGCCAACCGCATGCCCTATGCCGGCATGGCCGGCGCGGATGACCGCGCCGACCTCATCGCCTATCTGCAGAACGCGACCAAATAGCCGCCTATTGCAGCGGCTCGACCTTGATGATCGACGCGCCGTGATTGCTGCCGGCCCAGAATGTCACCGGCGTCGTGGAATTGTCGACGAACACCCGCCTTATATTAGTCGTGCGCGGCAGCAGATAGTTGATGGCCTCGCTGGTTCTGGTGTTGAGGCGGGTGACCCGATCGCTCAGCATCGAGCCGGTCCAGGCTTCCTCATTCCGGTCTAACACGACGTCGTAGGGCGCCGACCACCGCGGCGTCACCGGCCATTCCCGGAACTGCCCGGTCCTGGTGTCGAACATCCCGATGCGATCGCCGCGATACTCCCCGAACCACAGCCGATCCTGCGCATCCATGGTGCCGCGGCGCGGCGCAGAATTAGGCGTCGGGATTTCGTACAGCTTGATCTCGCCGCTTTTGGCATCGATGCGGCCGATATGGCGCTGGCGGAAATCGGTGAAATACACGTTATTGCCGGAGTCCGGGATCACGTCGTAGATATTATGCGGGCCCGGCACGCCCTTGAACGGCTCCCAGGTCTCGATCTTGCCGGTCGCGATATCGAGCCGGTGAACGCCGGCAAAGCCGTTGTTCTGCGCCCAGACCTTGCCATCGACCGCGGAGGCTTGCGGGCTGACCATGTTGATCTGGGCGGCGTCGATATTCTCATCGCCTTGCAGCGGCCAGAACTTGAAGGTCTCGCTGTTGCGGTCGAATTTCGCGATTGCAGCCTGATACATGTTGCCGAGCCACAGATTGCCCTCGCGGTCGCTGCGCAGGCCGAGCAGGCCGGTCGGGAAGCCGGGCTTGTGTTCCGGAACCGGAAATTCGGTGACCTTGCCTGTTCTGGGATCCAGCCTGCCGAGATTCTGCTCCCCAAAACTGGAATACCAGACCATGCCGCGGTCATCGACGACCACATCATGCGGCGAGATCGTCTCGCGCGGCAGATCGTATTCGGTATAGATGACGCGGGTGGCCGCACCGCTCGGGCGTGGCAATGTTTTCAAGTCGAAATTCCACTGCGAACGCGAGCCGAGATTGACGCTGGCGAGGTACTCGGCGGCGGCCCGGTAGACCTGCACGCGCTGATCGCCGCGTTCTTCCATCAGGCGCTCGGCGTGGCGCAATTGCGGATGCGCTGGAATGCTCTGGTTCACATAGCCCTGCATGCGCGGCAGAATGAGCGTGAGGAATTCGTCGGCGCTGTATTTCGAGCGCAGCGGACGCTCCAGCGTGTGGCAGCCGACGCAATTGAGCAATTGCCCCTTCTGGGCATCGGTACCCGGCATGCTGGCGAGCCACTCGGCATTGTTAAGCTGCGAGGCGAGATCCTGGGTCTTGCGCAAGGTGAGATCGGCGGTTGCGGCCTTGTCCGCCGCGACTGCAACGGAAGCGGAACCGTCGAGGTCGTAACCGGCAGCGCGGATGCGCAGCGAATACTGGCCCGGCTCGAGCCTGACCGCCGGAAAACTGTAGCGGCCATCCTTGTCGCTCACGACCGTGACGGTAACGGTCGATTCGCTCTTTTTGGCGCTGACCAGAACGCCTTCTAGCGCATCCTGCCCGGCCGTGACCTTGCCCGCGAGCGCCGGGCCCGCCTGCGCCGCCACACGGGCCATGCCCGCCAGCAGCGTTGCGAATACAAGGAAACTGACGCTCGTAACCGTCAATCGACGCGGCATGACCACCCCTTGGCTTTCCTTTATCGTTGCTTTTTTTTGACGAACACGCGACCGGCGCGTCACAAGATTATTGACCTACAGCTCGACCATGTCGAAGTCGCTCTTGGGCGTGCCGCACAAGGGACAAACCCAGTCGTCCGGAATGTCGGCCCATCGGGTGCCCGGCGCCAGCCCTTCTTCCGGCGCGCCGCTTTCCTCGTCGTAGATGAAGCCGCAGGTCCGGCACTCCCAGGATTTGTAGGGCTCAATGCTCATCCGAATTTGTCCGTCCTGCAGACCAAGGCTCCGGGATTTGCGATGCACATCGGCATCATCCGGACACCGATTGACTTATTGCGCAGCCCCGATCATGTCGGCCGCCTTCTCGCCGATCATGATCGACGGCGCGTTGGTATTTCCGCCGATCAGGGTCGGCATGATGGACGCGTCCACCACCCTCAAGCCCTCGACGCCGGCCACCCGCAATTGCGGGTCGACGACGGCCATGCCGTCGGTGCCCATGCGGGCGGTACCGACCGGATGGTAGACGGTGTCGGAACGATCCTTCAGAATCGCGCGGATGTCATCGTCGGAGCGAACGTTCTCGCTGTACATTTCCGACGTGCGCCATTTCGCTAGCGGTTCTGCATCCATGATCCGACGGGTGATCTTGAACGCCTTGACCATGACCTCGAGGTCGTCGAGGGAATCGTAGAATTTCGGATCGATCCGCGGCGGGCTCGCCGGGTCGGCGCTGTTCAGCGTCACGGTTCCGCGGCTCTTCGGACGCAGCAGGCAGACGTGACAGCCGAAGCCGTGGCCGAGATGCCGGGTGCGGCCGTGGTTGTCGGCCATGCCCATGCTGAAGTGCAGCTGGATGTCGGGTACCGGCAGGCTCGGATCGGTCTTGAGAAAACCGCCGCACTCCGCGACGTTCGATGTGATCATCCCGACCCCTTCGCGCCGGTAACGCCCTATTTCCTGCCAGAGTTTGCGCAAGCCCGGGAACGTGATGCCGAAATTGTCCAGACTCTTCGAACGGTAGCTGAAAGCAAAATCGATATGGTCCTGCAGGTTTTGCCCGACACCGGGCGAATGGTGCACGACGTCGATGCCGGCGCCTTTCAGGTCCGGCGCATTGCCGATCCCCGACAACATCAGCAGTTGCGGCGATTGCAACGCGCCGCTGGACAGGATGACCTCGCGCCTGGCCCGCACGGACTGTGGTTTGCCATCGCTACTGAGTTCGACGCCGACCGCACGCTTGCCGTCGAAGATAATTTTGCGGGCCTGCGCCCCGGTAACAACCTTGAGGTTTGGGCGCGACAAATTCGGCTCGATATAGGCGCGCGCCGCGCTCCAGCGTTCGCCGTTCTTCTGGGTGACCTGATAGATGCCGAGTCCCATCTGGTGCGCACCGTTGAAGTCGGCGTTCATGGGAAGCTGCAGCTGGCGTCCGGCTTCCAGAAAATATTCCTGAAACGGATTGCCGGTTCTGATTTTGGCGACGTTCAGCGGACCGCCGGTGCCGTGAAAGTCATCGTTGACGACCTCGTTGTTCTCGGATTTCTTGAAGTAGGGCAGCACGTCGTCATAGGCCCAGCCGGTGTTGCCCAGCGCCGCCCAGCCGTCATAATCGGAGCGATGCCCGCGGATGTAGACCATGGCGTTGATCGCGCTCGACCCGCCGAGGGCCTTGCCGCGGGGCTGGTAGCCGACGCGGCCATTCAGACCTGGCTGCGGCACGGTTTCGAAAGCCCAGTTGTTGGTCTTGGACGGCACCTGGATCGCAATGCCGATCGGAGCCTTGACCACCCAATTATTTCCCGCGCCGCCGGCTTCCAGCAGGCAGACCGTTACTTTCGAATTCTCGCTGAGACGGCTTGCAACCACACAACCGGCGGACCCGCCGCCGATGACGACATAGTCAAACTCTTCCACCTGCGTTCTCCCTGAAAAACCTTTTCTTTATTGGCTTTATGGCTTTTTCGCCCGCGGCAGACATCCCCGCCAATGAAGTTCGATATCACGTGCTCCCGTTCGTCAACAACCCTGCTGGTCCGATACGCCCGTTACCGCAGTGCGGCCGCGATGTTGCCGCCATCCACGGTGGTCACGTCGGCGGTGGTCTTGAGCGCCAGAGCCTGGGCCAGAAACGCCTGCGCCACGTCCTCGGCCGCCACTTCCCGGCCGAGCAGGTTGCCCCGCATATAGGCGTCTTCGCTCAGGCCTCGGACCTTGGAGCGCGACGCGATCATCTCGCCGGTCAACAGACCGGAGCGGATGCGGTCTGCATTGACGGCGTTGGCGCGAATGCCTTCGCCGCCGTGGTCGAGCGCGTATTGCCGTACCAGAAACAGCGTCGCGGCTTTCGGCAGGCCATAAGGGCCGAAATCGGGTCCCGGGTTGACGGCCTGTTTGGAAACATTGAACAGCAGGCAACCGCCGTTGCCCTGCGCCCGCATGATCGCGACGGCGGCCTGAGCGACGCGCTGGTGGCCGTAGAAATTCAGCTCGAAACTCTCGCGCAGCACCGCCTCGTCGACCTCGCCGATCCGGCCCTGCCAGGCGGCGCCGGCATTCGACACCGCGATGTCGACCCCGCCGAACGCCGTCGCGATTGCCGCGAACGCATCCCGCACCGATACGGCGTCGGTAACGTCGCATCGGATCCCAAGCGCACTGGCTCCGATCGATCTGGCTTTGGCCTGCGCGGCGGCCTCGTCGATATCCAGCAGCGCCACTTCGGCGCCGGCCGCCGCGAACGCTTGCGCGGTCGCAAATCCGATCGAACCCGCAGCACCGGTGATGACGGCGACCTGTCCAGCCAGCGGCAGCTCTTTTGTGTTGCCGAGTTTCGCCTGCTCGAGCGACCAGTATTCGACATCGAACAGGTCGGCCTCCGGCAGCGGCTCAAACCGGCCGACGGCTTCCGCATCCGTGATGGTGGCAATCGCAGCCTCCGCCAGATCGGCGGCGATTTTTGCGTCCTTTTTGCTGCGGCCGAGCCCGAACAGGCCGACACCGGGCACCAACACCACGCGCGGTGCGGGATCGAGCATGGTCTTGATTCCGCCGACGCGCGCGTTGTTGCGGGCGAAGTAATCCTGATAGCGCGCGCCATAGGCGGCGACGGCGGCGCGAACCTGCTCCCTGAAACCGGTGAGTTCCCCTTCCGCCGGCGCGGCAACGACGAGCGGACGGTTCTTGATGCGGATATTATGATCGGGCGTCACCACGCCGGCCTGACCATAGCGTTCAACCTCAGCGCCATTGACAAAATTCATCACCGCGTCCGAGGCGCGGAGGTCCAGAACAAAACGCTTCCAGGCGCCCTCGCTTCCGCGATCCGGCAGACTGCAGGCGCCGCGGATAATCGGCGCGACATTTGCTACCTTAGCCGGCCGGGCCGGTAGTCTGCCGCCGACAAAAGCCGGTTTGCGGCTTTTCGCAAGCCGCTGCTCCGCAAGACTCACGAGCGCGATCATGTGCTCATAGGCTTGTCGTGCCTCGGCGCCGAAGCTGAAGATGCCGTGCTTGATGAGGATCAGGCCTTCAACGGAAGGATCCGCCTCGAACACCCTTGCCGCGGCCTTGGCCAAACCGAAGCCCGGCATGATGTAGGGCACATAGCCCACCCGCGTGCCAAATGCCTCGCGGCACAACGCTTCGCCATCGGGCTGGTCGGTAAGAGCGAGCACCGCGGTCGAATGGGTGTGGTCGACGAATTTATGCGGGAGGAAGGCGTGCAGCAGCGCTTCGACCGAGGGATTCGGCGCCGCCGGGTCGATCAGATTGGCGCGCTGCAAACGCACCATTTCCTCGTCAGAAAGCTGTTCGCGGGAGCGAAGTTTCAGCAATGGCGCAAGCCGGACCGCCGGCAGACCGGCCGGCTCGATTCCGCCCATGTCCCAGCCGGAGCCCTTGACGTAGAGCACGTCGACATCTTCGCCGTTGAGATCGGTGGCCTGCGTCTTTACCGAGGTGTTGCCGCCGCCGTGCAGCACAAGGCGCGGATCCCGACCCAGGAGACGCGTAGTATAGACCCGCAGCGCCAGATCGCGGCCGAGGTCCGCGTAGCGGGCCACCGCCGCTTCGGCGTCACGATCGATCCACGCACTCTGCATAGGCTTGTTTCCTTATTCGGCCGCGCTCGCGGTTCGCTCGGGAAATGCGGCCGATAGCGCCGCGCGATTGGCGCCGAGCACGCCGCGCTCGGTGATCAACCCCGTTACCAGCCGCGCCGGCGTGACATCAAAACCGTAATTCGCAACCGGCGATCCATCGGGCACAATCCGCACCGTCTCGATCCGCCCGTCGGCGGTCAGCCCGGTTATGTCGGTCACTTCTTCGGCGCCGCGCTGCTCGATCGGAATTTCCCTTACGCCGTCACCAACGCTGAAATCGATGGTTGGCGACGGCAGCCCCACATAGAACGGCACCTTATTGTCGCGCGCGGCGAGCGCCTTGAGATAGGTACCTATCTTGTTGCAGACGTCCCCATCCGCCGTCACCCGGTCGGTGCCGACTAGCACGAGATCGACCATGCCGTGCTGCATCAGGTGGCCGCCGGCGTTATCGGGAATAACAGTGTGTGGCACGCCGTGATGGCCGAGTTCCCAGGCGGTGAGCGAGGCACCCTGATTGCGCGGGCGCGTCTCGTCGACCCAGACATGGACGGGGAGGCCCAGGTCATGCGCCAGGTAGATCGGGGCCGTCGCCGTGCCCCAATCAACCGTCGCCAGCCAGCCGGCGTTGCAATGGGTCAGCACATTGACGCGCTCGCCGGGCTTCTTTGTCGCCGCGATCGCCTTGATCAGGGCGAGGCCGTGTTCGCCGATACCCTTGTTGATGGCGATATCCTCCTCGGAGATTTCAGCGGCGCGGGAATAGGCCGCCGCCGCTCGTTGCGACGGCGGCAACGGCCGCAGCATCGAGCGCATCTCATCCAGCGCCCATTTCAGGTTGATCGCGGTCGGCCGCGTCGCCATCAACCTCGCATAGGCATCATCGAGCGCGGCATCGGTAGCCTCCGCCCGCATCGCCAGCGCCATTCCGAAGGCCGCGGTCGCGCCGATCAGCGGCGCGCCGCGCACCAGCATGAATCGAATCGCGTCCGCCGCCGCTTCGCAAGTCTCGAGCCGCGCCACGACGAAATGATGCGGCAGCCGGCGCTGATCAATCGCGCTGACCGTCGCGCCGTCGGGCTCGAGCCAGATGCTGCGGATATGCCTGCCGTCGACCTTCATTTGTTGCCCATCGATATCAGCAGTTTATCCAAAATTGCCACGCATGTAATGACCCTCCGTTGAGAACAAGGAATCATATCCTCACGCCCGCTGCTCGCCGAATCCGCATATGTGCAGGATTGGTCAAGTATTTCGATCCATCCGTTGGGCTCGGATGTGTATCCATGTTCGGCCTGGAGATAAAATGTCACGTCGAGACCGCACCGTTCGCATGGCGCAGATGCTGGCGCTCCTGATGAGCAATACCGCCCTTGCGGATCCAACGCCGCCTGCGAAAGACCCTTTCGCGACGGCCGCGAGTTTTTCAGTTGATTCCACTGCCTTCTCGTTATCCAGCGTTGTCGCAACAATCGAACCACGATTGAACGCTCCGGGTTACTCCTGGGTGCGAATTCACTTCTATTCTTTTTCGCCCGCGGCAGATGATATGGCCGGTATCGAGAACGGCAATCTGTCGTCCGTGGAAAAGAAACGCAACAAGCTCGCGGACCGGCACGACAATTCCTATAGCGTGTCACACGCCGTGTTGCAGCTATCTGTCGACAAGGATTTCAATGTCTGGCAGGTGGACATGTCGATTCCTGGTCACGGCTGCACCATTGCGCCTTTCGAAAAGGACGTCCGGGCATTTTTGCAAAGCTATCATTTTGACGGCAAGACTCTTACTCTCAAAAGCAAGGCATCATATACTTGTGACATGAAATTCATGAACATTCCCGATCAGACCTTTACGTGGGATGTCGATCTGAATATCCCGACTTATGTCAAGAAATGATCCGTAACACCGCCTGAACTCACGCCCGCAATATCCTTGCCGCCACCGCATCGAGCTTTTTCAGCAGTACCGGATCGCGCGCCTCCGGCGCGGTAATGATGGCGGTGTCGAGCGCGCGGTCGGAGCCGATCGGACAGGGTTCGTGCTCCCTGGGGAATTCCCTGGCCAGGCGCGCCACCAGACCCTTTGCCTTCTCGGCGTTCGTCGTCAGCACCCGGACGATGTCCTGCACGGTCACGGCATCGTGGTCGGGATGCCAGCAATCGAAGTCAGTCACCATGGCAATGGTGGCGTAGCAGATCTCCGCCTCGCGGGCGAGCTTGGCCTCGGGCATGTTGGTCATGCCGATCACCGAATAGCCTGACGCCTTATAAGTCATGCTTTCGGCGTAGCTGGAGAATTGCGGACCTTCCATGCAGACATAGGTGCCGCCGCGCGCGATCGAGGTCCCTTCAGCCTCGGCGGCGGCGGCGAGATGGATGCGCAGCCGCGGCGACACCGGATGCGCCATCGACACATGCGCCACACAGCCCTTGCCGAAGAACGAGCTTTCGCGCTTGTAGGTGCGGTCGATGAACTGGTCGACCAGGACGAAAGTGCCGGGCGGCAGCTCCTCCCTGAATGAACCGCAGGCCGACAGCGAGATCAGGTCGGTGACGCCGGCGCGTTTCAGCACGTCGATATTGGCGCGGTAATTGATGTCGGACGGCGACAGCCTGTGACCCCGGTCGTGGCGCGGCAAAAACACGACCGGGAGGCCCGCGATGCTGCCATGCGTGACCTGTGCCGACGGCTCGCCCCAGGGGCTCGCAATCGCCTCTTCGTGCGCGTTCTCCAGCCCGGGCAGGTCGTAGATGCCGGATCCGCCGATAACACCAAGGATCGCCTTCGCCATGCCCTTTCCAACTCCCCGTTCGTAGCGCTGACCAGCAGGCCAATGAAACGACAATGCATGTCGAGAGCCATCCTAGTGATCAGGCATGTTGGGAACAAGAACGCCGGGCGGCTCTCCGCCGTATTCGTGCGTTATTCCGGGTTCGCACTGGCGCGCGCCCCGGAATGACGACGGAAGACTGCCGCTATGGGCCCGGCATTCGCCGGGACGACGCGGATCAGGCCGCCGCTTCCGGCTGCAGCTGACTGACGACCATCAACTCCAGCGTTTTGACCGACTGAAAATTCTCGGGCGTGATCTCGGCTTGTGGAATCGTGAAGTCGAATTCGGCTTCGACCGACAGCATCAGGTTGACCATGTCCATCGAGGTTAGCCCGACGTCGACCAGCCGTGACTCAGGGCTGACTTCAACCGAGATCGCATTCTGTTGCAGGATCGCCCGGACCAGCGCAAGGACACGGTCCTGAACATCGGCGTTGAAGGCTCGCATCATCGGCTTCCCATCTGTCGCGTCTGCACGCCATCGCCCGGTCCGGCGATGGCGAAGTTGGCTATTACCATCCGCATCTATAGTTCGACCGGTCTTTGGAAAACAGAGACTCGTGTTCGGCGGAACTCGTCATTCTGCTCTTAACGCTAATGGCGATTGCTGAAAGACGATGCATCGAAACACTGCGGGTTAACTCTCATCGCGGAAACGGTGACCGTTTACCCTGATAATCATCGACGCATTTGAATTAAATCCTTAGCCTCGAAGCAAGGTCGAAAGCTGTCCACGCGAGCGATGAGCATCGCGCGAGGCTAGGTCTTTCGCACCTACAAACCACGAGGCATATCGGTCATGAATGTGCAGGAAACAAGGCTCCGCAACGCTGCCGCGGGCAAGATCAGCGAACAATTCATTGTCGATCGCAGTTCGTTCCCGCAACGGACGGCCGCGGTCGCAGCAGCTGCCGCGGCGGAGGCCGAGGAAGTCGATCGCGACGCGCGCTTTCCGAAAGTAGCTATCGACACAGCGCGTCAGCAGCGGCTTTTGGGTGTCCAGATTCCGCTCGCGTTCGGCGGCGACGGCGCCTCGATATCGGAGATTGCCGACATCTGCTACGCGCTCGGTCGCGCCTGCGCCTCCACGGCGATGATCTTCGCGATGCATCAGACCAAGGTCGCATGTCTCGTCCGCCACGGCGCCGGCAGTCGCTGGCACGAAGCGCTGATGCGCCGTGTGGCAGCCGAACAGCTGCTGTTGGCCTCATCGACGACGGAAGGGCAGAACGGCGGGAACATCCGCTTCTCCTCGGCCGCCGTTGAGCATGCCGGGACCGAGATCTCGCTGGTTCGCAACGCGACCGTGATTTCCTACGGCGCGCAGGCCGACGGCATCGTCACCATCGCCCGCCGCGCCAACGATGCCGCCGGCTCCGACCAGGTGCTGCTGGCGATTACCAGGGACGATTACACGCTGGAGCCTAGTCTCGAATGGGAGACGCTCGGCATGCGCGGAACCTGCAGCGCCGGTTTCGAACTGAAGTTCAAGGGCTCGGCGGAACAGATCTTCCCCGAGGCGTACGACAAGATTCATGCGCAGACGATGACGCCCGTCGCCCATCTGTTGTGGTCTTCGGCCTGGGCCGGGATTGCGGCTGCGGCGGTCGACCGCGCGCAGGCCTTCATCCGCAAGGCCGCCCGCGGGGCCGGCGGCCAGCTCCCTCCCGGCGCGGCGCACTTCACGGCAGCCAAGATGACGCTGGCAAAGCTGCGCGCGATCATCACGGCGAATCTCGATACCTATACCGCTCATGAGTACGACGAACGTGCGCTTTCTTCCCTCGATTTCCAGTCGTCCATCAACCTGCTCAAGGTCGAGGCTTCCGAGCTCGCGGTGGCCACCGTCATGAGTGCGATGCGCGCCTGCGGATTATCCGGATATCGCAACGACGGCGACTTCAGCGTCGGCCGCCATCTGCGTGACGTGCTTTCGGCGCCCATCATGATCAACAACGACCGTATCCTCGCCAACATCGCAACCGCGAGCCTGATGAGCAGCGTACCCGCTACCTTGCGCGATTGAGCCGGAACAGTCTTTCGACGAAACAGGGACGTCTGAACATGAATATAGCCATCCGAACGACATCGCCGCAGTCAGAGCCGGTGGATCTGCTGGATCATCTGGCCGAAGCCCTGTTCCACAAGATGGGCAGCGATGGCGTTTATGCGCGGACCGCGCTCTACGAGGACATGGTTGAACGCCTCGCCGCGCTGATCACCCGGCATCGCGAACCCGATACCGAGGTGATGCGCTTCCCGCCGGTCATGAACCGCGGTCAGCTGGAAAAGTCCGGCTATCTGAAAAGCTTCCCCAATCTGCTTGGTTGCGTCTGCGGCCTGCACGGCACAGAACGCGAAATCCATTCCGCGGTCGGCCGCTTTGATGCCGGTGGCGACTGGACGACGTCGCTTTCGCCTGCCGATCTCGTGCTCTCGCCGGCGGCCTGCTATCCCGTCTATCCGATCGCGGCGGCGCGAGGGCCGCTGCCATCCGGCGGCCTGCGCTTCGACGTCGCCGCCGACTGCTTCCGCCGCGAACCATCGCGCCATCTCGACCGGCTGCAGTCATTCCGGATGCGCGAATATGTCTGCATCGGCAGCCCCGACGACGTCTCCGATTTCCGCGAGCGCTGGATGGCGCGCGCCCAGGCCATCGCGCGCGACCTCGGCCTGGCCTTCAAGGTCGACTATGCCAGCGATCCCTTCTTCGGCCGGGTCGGCCAGATGAAGGCGGTCAGCCAGAAGCAGCAGTCGCTGAAATTCGAACTTCTGGTTCCGCTGCGTTCCGAGCAGCAGCCGACCGCCTGCATGAGCTTCAATTATCACCGCGACCATTTTGGCCTGACCTGGGACATCAGGGATGCCAGCGGCGAGCCCGCCCATACCGGCTGTGTCGCGTTCGGCATGGATCGCCTCGCGGTCGCCATGTTCCATACCCACGGCACTGACCTCGCCAGGTGGCCGGCCACGGTCCGGCAAACCCTCGAGCTTCAATAACGGACTGATTGGTATCCGGCAGTGCTCACGCCAAAACTTCGATGCCGGGAAATTTCCGAAGCCGACCTCGACGCGGTCGTTGAGCTCCTGACCCGCGGATTCGTCGGCCGGTCGCGCGACTACTGGATGCGGGGATTGCGCCGTCAGGCAGGCCGCGAAGCTCCGGATGGCTATCCCCGTTTCGGCTACATGCTCGACAATGATGGACGGGCGGTGGGCGTTCTCCTGCTGCTCTACTCGTCGAGGAGCGACGGCGGAGACGTCGCTATCCAGTGCAATCTATCGAGCTGGTATGTCGATCCGGCGTTTCGAGGCTATGCGTCGCTGCTGACCAAAATCGCGCAGCGCCACAGGGAAGTGACCTACCTCAATATCACTCCTGCAACCTGGACCTGGCCGATCATCGAGGCGCAGGGATTCACATCCTATTGCAGCGGATTGTTCTTCTCGATCCCGGCGCTGTCACGCGTCACGCCGGGCATGATCGTCGAGACAGTTTCGCCGGCTACCCGCGCCATCGAAGGCCTGTCCGATACCGAAGTCGAACTGCTGACGCGGCACGCGCGATATGGCTGCCTTAGCCTGGTATGCCGCGCGCCAGCAGGCGGCCCCCTTCCCTTCATCCTGTTGCCGATGCGCATCCGCCGCGGATGGATCGCGCCGCCGGCCATGCAATTGATCTATTGCCGCGACATTGTCGACTACGTGCGATGCGCCGGCGTCATCGGCCGGGCCCTGATCCGGCACGGCAAGATTTCAGTCCTGGTGGACGCCAACGGACCGGTCGCCGGTCTGACCGGCATTTTCTCCAAAGCGCGCGGCCGCAAATACTTCAAAGGGCCGCATCGGCCGCGCCTTGCCGACCTGACCGACACCGAACTGGTGCTGTACGGGCCCTGAAGCTTGCCGGCGCCTTCTGCCCTGCTGACTTGTTCCGGAATTACCGCTCAGGCGTGGGCGAAGTCCCAGTACAGCTTGCGCGCCCGATTGTAGAACGGCCCCGGCTGCAGCGAGCGGTCGTCGATCCGGTTGACCGGCGCGACCTTTGCGAAATTACCGCTTGAGAAAATCTCGTCCGCACCCAGAAAATCCTGATATCGCAGGATCGCCTCGACGACGGTGACGCCATCACCGCGCAAGAGATCGATGACCCGCTGCCGCGTAATGCCGGCAAGGAAAGTTCCGTTCGGCGCCGGCGTATACACCACGCCATCCTTCGCCATGAACACGTTCGAGTTGCCGAACTCCGCGACATTGCCGAGCATGTCGAGCATCAGGGCGTTGTTGAAGCCGCGCGACTGCGCTTCCATCAGCGCGCGCGAACCATTTGGATAGAGGCACGCCGCCTTGGCGTCGACCGGTGCTGTCTCCATGGTCGGTCGGCGGAACGGCGACAGCGTGATCGCACTGCCCGTCGGCGCCGGCATCGGAGCCACATAGATGCTCAGGCACCAGTTCGTTGTTTCCGGATCGAACAGCACCCCGCCGCCGCTTCCGGTCTGGGGCCAGTACATCGGCCGGATATACAACTCGGCGTTGGCGTCGAAGCGGGCGATGCCTTCACGGGCTAGTCCCAGCCATGTCTCGGTATCGACGACGGGCTTCAACTTGAAATTGATGGCGGACTGGTTGACCCTCGCGCAGTGCCGGTCGAGATCGGGTGCCACGCCCTCGAACGCGCGCGCGCCGTCGAACACGGTCGAACCGAGCCACGCCGCATGCGTGCGCGGGCCCATGATCGGCACGTTGCCTTCATGCCAGCCGCCCTCAAAAAAGGTCCAGGTCTGCGAAAAGCTGACTGGTTTTATGGTCTGGGCCATGATTGCCATCCACGCTACGGAACCGGCGGTACCGCGCATAATACCGCTACTATTGTCCGAATTCCCTAAGGATTTCCTTGCGTGAAGTGGCAGCGATAGCGATCGATTCACGTTTGATAGACCCATATTGCGCGCTACATTTCCCCACCCGGAGCCAATATGCCTCTCGATCCCCTGGCAGAGCGCGTTCTCAAAATGATGGCGGCGGCCCCGTCGAGCGGCTGGTCGCCTTCGACAGCCGACGAACGCCGCCAGGCGTTTGCGAAACTCATCCGGCTCACGCGCGCCGACGTGGAGGCGGTAGCCGGGATCGATGGCGTTATGCGGGGCCCCGCGGGCGATCTTCCCTACCGGCTCTATGCGCCCGCAAACGACACAACCGGAGACCTGCCGGGTTTTGTCTTTTTCCATGGCGGCGGCATGGTCGGCGGTAGCATCGAGACCCATGACCGCGTCGCGGCGGCGCTGGCGCAAACCACGGGCTGCCGGCTTGTTTCTGTCGGTTACCGGCTGGCTCCGGAGCACAAATTTCCCGCCGCCATCGAGGACGCGATTGCGGCGATCCGGTGGGTTTCCGAACAGGCCTCCTCGTTCGGGATCGACGCAGCCCGGCTGGTGGTTGGCGGCGATTCCGCCGGCGCTACGCTTGCTGCCGTGGTCTGCCAGGAGAGCTTGCGAAACGCCGGACCTGCGATATCGGCGCAATGCCTGATATGCCCGGTGCTCGATTTCGAGGAAACATCACCGTCACGCAAGGCGTTCGCCGAAAATCATCTGCTCGACAGGGCGACGCTGGAAGCGGACCTCGCCGACTATCTGGACGACGATCCAGACCTCGCCGATCCCAGAATTTCACCGCTTCGCGCGACCAGGTTTGCCGGACTCCCTGCCGCCATTGTCCATACCGCCGAATTCGACCCGATGCGGGACGAGGGCAATGCCTACGCGGGAAAACTCGTGGCGGCGGGCGTCGCGGTCGAACACATGTGTCACGACGGCATGATCCACAATTTTCACGCCATGGGCGCCATACTTCCGCAAGGCCGGCTGGTTCTTCACCAGATAGGAGACCAGGTCAGGCGCGCGGTCGGGATTTGATTCAAATTTTAGTTAATTGGTTGATCTCCATTAGGGTTATTTCGTCAATGTTTGCGCGAATTGTTGCCGGGCTGAAGGTCGACCTCTAACAAAGACGTTTGCGAATAAAAACGCATGTTGAAATGCGAAGCGTGAACGTAGAGGTGACAATGCGCAACGAAACGATTGCAATTCACGCCGGCTACGACCCCGATCCGACAACCAAATCCGTCGCGGTTCCAATCTACCAGACTGTGGCCTACGCGTTCGACAGTGCCGACCACGGCGCCGCCTTGTTCAATTTGGAGGCGGAAGGCTATCGCTACAGCCGGATCGCAAATCCGACCACGGCGGTGCTTGAAAAGCGCATCACCGAACTGGAAGGCGGCGTCGGCGCGCTCGCGGTCGCTACCGGACAGGCGGCGCTGCATTTCGCACTGGTTAACCTCGCCGACACCGGTGGAAACATCGTCTCCGTCCCGCAACTCTACGGAACCACGCACACCCTGCTCGCTCACGTCTTGCCGCGCCAGGGCATCACCACTCGTTTTGCCGACAGCGACAAGGCGGACGCCATCGAGAAGCTGATCGATGAAAATACCAAAGCTATTTTTTCCGAAACCATCGGCAACCCGGCCGGCAACGTCTGCGACGTCGAAGCGCTTGCGAAAGTCGCGCATCGCCATGGCGTGCCGCTAGTCGTCGACAATACCGTTGCCACGCCTATCCTGCTCAAGCCGTTTGATTACGGCGCCGATATCGCGGTCCACTCGCTGACGAAATTTCTTGGTGGCCACGGCACCACCCTTGGCGGGGCCATCGTGGACAGCGGACGCTTTCCCTGGACCGAGCACGCCAGCCGCTTTCCCGCTTTTAACGAGCCCGACGAATCCTACCATGGCCTCGTCTACACCAGGCAATTCGGCGCCGGCGCCTATATCCAGCGCGCGCGCAGCGTCTATCAGCGCACCATGGGCTCGGTGCTTTCGCCGTTCAATGCCTTTCTGCTGCTGCAGGGAATCGAAACGGTGGCATTACGGGTCGAACGGCACGTCGAAAACGCGCGCAAGGTCGCGGACTTCCTGCGAAAAGATCCGCGCGTCGCCTGGGTCAACTATGCCGGGTTTCCCGACAGTCCCTATTACGCGCTGGTCCAGAAATACCTTGATGGCAATGCCTCATCGCTGTTCACTTTCGGCATCAAGGGCGGCCTCGAGGCCGGCAAGACCTTCTATGACTCGCTGAATCTGATCACGCGGCTTGTCAATATCGGCGATGCGAAATCTCTCGCCTGCCATCCCGCATCGACCACCCATCGCCAGATGTCTCCCGAACAGCAGCGGATCGCCGGCGTCCTGCCGGAGACCATTCGGCTTTCGATCGGCATCGAACACTCCTCCGACATCATCGAGGATATCGATCAGGCGCTGGCGATCGCGTGCGCGCGGCATCAGCGGCTCGAGGCCGCGGAATAGATCGGCGGGCTCGGCGTGAACGTGCTGTTGGAAAAGCGGCGGCTGATCGTCAGTCCCGGACTGGCGCCGGCGCAGTTGCGGCAAGAGGATAAGTTCGGTCATCCCCAACATGCCGACGTGGACCTGACCATCGGGCTCATCAACAACATGCCGGATGCGGCGCTTCAGGCGACCGAACGCCAGTTCATGCGCCTCCTCAGGCAGGCCGCCGGGGATATCCGCATCGATTTCCACTGTTTCTCGCTGCCCTCGGTACATCGGTCGCAGACGGCGAAATGGCGAGTCGACCGGCAATATACCGACATCGCCGATCTCGGCCGCCTGAAGATCGATGGCCTGATCGTCACCGGCGCCGAGCCGGTCGCCGCGACGCTTCCCGAGGAGCCGTTCTGGCCGCATCTTGCCGACATCGTCGACTGGGCGAAGACCAACACGCGTTCGACGATCTGGTCGTGCCTTGCCGCTCATGCCGCGGTGCTGCATCTCGACGGCATCGAACGGCAACCCCTTAAAACGAAATGTTCCGGTATCTACGATTGCGCCCGGGTGACCGACCATTGGCTGACGGAGAACATGCGCTCGCCGCTCAAGATCTCGCACTCGCGCCTCAATGGCCTGGCGGAGGGCGATCTGGCGGCCCGAGGCTATCAACTGCTAACGCAATCCCGCGAAGCCGGCGTCGATATCTTCGCCAAGGTGCTGCGCAGCCAGTTCATCTTCTTTCAGGGTCACCCCGAATATGACGCACTCTCTCTGGAGCGGGAATATTTGCGCGATATCTCCCGTTTCCTCGCGGGCGAGCGCGACACCTACCCGGCCGTGCCGGCCGGCTATTTCGACGCCGAAACCGAAGAGAGGCTTGCAACCTTCCAAGGGCGCGCGAGCTTCGAACGCCGGCCGGCGTTGAGCGCCGAACTGCCCGACCGTACGCTTCGGCCAGACATCGCGGCTGGCGCCGCGGCAACGGCTATTTTCAGGAACTGGCTCGGATATCTTTCCGAAGGTGCAACGGCAGCGTTGCCGAATGCCGGCCGCCGGAAACAATGATGGCGGTATCGACCGCGCAACCGAAGGGTCTGCACTGAGAGAGCGCGCGAGCAACCGGCTGGCCCGGCATCCTTGGCCCGTCATTCGTTCTCGCACCGATCCCCAAGCAAGCCGCCCAGGCATTGTTCTTGATTTGTTCATTTAATTCGGCCAAGAGTGAGTATTGGCGCGATTCTTTTCGGGAAGCGGGGCCAATGTAGGCGCATCGGGAATCACGGAGTTTGATTTTCAACCGGGGACAATCATTCCGTGCCAGCGGCAGCCTATCTTGAAAGCCTCAATCCGGAACAGCGGCGCGCCGTCGAGCATGGCGCGGCGGGACCGGGCCCGTTTGCGCCGCTGCTGGTCATCGCCGGCGCCGGATCCGGCAAGACCAATACACTCGCGCACCGCGTGGCCCATCTGATCGTCGGCGGTGCCGACCCCAGGCGCATTCTTCTGATGACGTTCTCGCGCCGGGCGGCTTCCGAAATGACGAAACGCGTCGAGCGGATCGCGCGCAAGGTGCTCGGGGACAATGCCGGGGTGATGACGGACGCGCTGGCCTGGACCGGTACCTTCCATGGCATTGGCGCGCGCCTCTTGCGCGACTACGCCGAACAAATCGGACTTGATCCCGCGTTCACGATCCATGACCGTGAAGATTCCGCCGACCTGATGAATCTGATCCGGCACGAAAAGGGATACTCGAAAACCGAAGGCCGGTTTCCGACAAAAGGTACCTGCCTTGCGATCTACTCGCGCTGCGTCAACGCGGAAGCCGGGATCGAGCAAGTGCTTGGGTCGTCATTTCCGTGGTGCAGCGGATGGGCGACCGAATTGAAGAAGTTGTTCGCGGCATATGTGGAAGCCAAGCAGCGGCAGAACGTGCTCGATTATGACGACCTGCTGCTGTACTGGGCGCAGACGATGAGCGATCCGCTGCTCGCCGGCGACATTGGCGGCCGTTTCGACCACGTCCTGGTCGACGAATATCAGGACACCAACCGCCTGCAGTCGTCGATCCTTCTGGCCTTGAAGCCCGGCGGCTGCGGCCTCACCGTCGTTGGCGATGATGCGCAATCGATCTACTCGTTCCGTGCCGCGACCGTGCGCAACATCCTGGATTTTCCAGGCCAGTTCTCGCCGCCGGCCGATATCATTACGCTCGATCGCAATTACCGCTCGACGCAGACTATCCTCGCCGCCGCCAATGGCGTGATCGATCTTGCACGCGAACGCTTCACCAAGAATCTGTGGACCGAGCGAACGTCAGGCACGAAACCTCAGCTTGTCACCGTCCGCGACGAAGCCGACCAGGCGCGCTGCATCGTCGAACGCGTGCTGGAGAATCGCGAATCCGGCGCGCTTCTGAAGCAGCAGGCCGTGCTGTTCCGCACCTCCAGTCATAGCGGCCCGCTGGAAGTCGAACTGACCCGCCGCAACATCCCGTTCGTAAAATTCGGCGGCTTGAAGTTCCTCGATGCCGCCCACATCAAGGACATGCTGGCGCTGTTGCGTTTCGTCGAGAATCCGCGCGACCGCGTTGCCGGCTTCCGGCTCATGCACCTGATTCCGGGGGTCGGTCCCGCTTCAGCGCAGCGGGTACTCGATCACATGGCCGACAGCGTCGATCCGATCGCGGCGCTCGCACAGGCGCCGGTGCCGCCGCGCGCCGGCGACGACTGGGAAATGTTCGTCGGCGCTGTCGCGGATATCAGCCGCTCAAACTGGCCGGCCGACCTCGAGCGAGCCCGCCTCTGGTACGAGCCGCATTTGGATCGGCTCCACGAGGATTCCGAGGTCCGGCGCGCCGACCTGATCCAGCTCGAACAGATCGCGAGCGGATATCCGTCGCGCGAACGCTTCCTCACCGAACTGACCCTCGACCCGCCTGACGCGACCAGCGACCAGGCGGGGGTGCCGCTGCTCGATGAAGACTACCTGATCCTGTCGACGATCCACTCCGCCAAGGGGCAGGAATGGAAGTCGGTGTTCGTGTTGAACGTGGTTGATGGCTGCATGCCCTCCGATCTCGGCGTCGGCACCTCCCCGGAACTCGAGGAGGAACGTCGGTTGCTTTACGTGGCCATGACGCGCGCCAGAGACGATCTGCATCTGATGGTGCCGCAGCGTTTCTTCACCCACGGCCAACATGCGCGCGGGGACCGGCATGTCTACGCCTCGCGGACGCGTTTCATTCCCGCTTCCCTGCTCGGCCTGTTCGAAAAGACCGTATGGCCGCCTGCGGCGGCTGGAGCTGCGCGTTCTGCGAGGGAGGGACCGCGCATCGATGTCGGCGCCCGCATGCGCGGAATGTGGCGCTGACGGGGGAGCTTCGATGTATAACCCGTCTGCCATGGCGTCGACCCGTAACCGACAGTCCGACATCGCCGCCAAGGCGCTTTCGGTCCTGAATTCGGTGTTCGGCCTGCCCGGCTTTCGCGGTGCGCAGGAAGAGATCGTCAGGCATGTCACGATCGGGGGCAATTGCCTGGTGCTGATGCCGACCGGCGGCGGCAAGTCGCTGTGCTATCAATTGCCGGCGCTGTTGCGAAAAGGTTGCGGCATCGTGGTCTCGCCGTTGATCGCGCTGATGCGCGACCAGGTTGCCGGCCTGCTTGAGGCCGGCGTCAAGGCGGCGGTGCTGAATTCCACCTTGTCCTTTGAAGAAGCCGCCGCGGTCGAGGCCCGGCTCGTGGCCGGCGACCTCGATCTGCTTTACGTCGCGCCCGAGCGGCTGTTGACGCCGCGCTGCCTCGCTTTGCTTGGCCGCGCCGACATCGCCTTGTTTGCGATCGACGAGGCGCATTGCGTGTCGCAATGGGGGCATGACTTCCGCCCGGAATATATCGGCCTGTCGGTCATATCGGAGCGTTTCCCCGACGTGCCGCGCATCGCGCTGACCGCCACGGCCGATGAACTCACCCGAAAGGAGATCGTCGATCGGCTCGGACTGGCCGGCGCGCCGCACTTTGTCGCGAGTTTCGACCGGCCGAACATCAGATATGAAATCGTCGACAAGCAGAACGCGCCGGCCCAGCTCAAGGCCTTCATCGCCGAGCGCCATTCCGGCGGCGCCGGCATCGTCTACTGCCTGTCGCGCGCCAAGGTCGAGGACACCGCGGCCGCGCTGACTAGGGCCGGCATCGAGGCGCTGCCCTATCATGCGGGGCTGGACGCCAAACTTCGCGCGGGCCATCAGGATCGCTTCCTCAACGAGGATGGTGTCGTGATCGTCGCCACGATCGCGTTCGGCATGGGCATCGACAAGCCCGACGTGCGCTTCGTTGCGCATCTCGATTTGCCCAGGAGCATCGAGGCCTATTACCAGGAGACCGGGCGGGCGGGGCGCGACGGCAAGCCGTCCAGCGCCTGGATGGCCTATGGCCTGTCCGATACCGTGCAGCATCGGCGCATGATCGAGGAATCCTCGGGCGCGGAAGCGTTCAAGCGCGTCTCGATCGGCAAGCTCGACGCCCTGGTGGGCCTGGCCGAAACCACGGACTGCCGACGCGGCCGCCTGCTCGGCTATTTCGGCGAGAAGCCTGGCAGCGGTAGTTGCGGCAATTGCGACAACTGCCTGTCGCCGCCGCGGCTTCGTGACGGCAAGGTGATCGCGCAAAAATTATTATCCTGCGCCTATCGCACTGGGCAGCGCTTCGGGGCGATGCATCTGATCGATGTTCTGGTTGGCCGCATGACGGAGCGCGTCAAGCAATTCGGACATGACAGGATTTCGGTGTTCGGCATCGGCGCCGAACTCAATGAAAAGCAGTGGCGTGCCGCGATGCGTCAACTGGTGGCGATGGGCCATCTTCGGCCCGACTCCGAGGCCTTCGGCGCGCTGAAGCTGACCGAGACCGCGCGCAGCGTCCTCAGGGGCGAGACCGAGGTGATGTTGCGCGAGGAAACGCCGGGCGCCCGCATCCGCGCCAGCCGGGCCAGATCGAGACGCGGCGATCTTGCGCCCGCATCCGTCGGAGCCAAAGCCGGCGATCCGACCTTGCTCAGCGCCTTGAGGGCATGGCGTTCCCAGATCGCGCGGAAGCGTGGCGTGCCCGCCTATGTCGTGCTGCACGACTCTACCATCGACGGCATCGCCACCTCGCGCCCCGTCACCTTGACGCAGCTCCGCGGCATCCCGGGCATCGGCGACAAGAAACTCGAACATTATGGCGACGAGCTGATCGCGCTGGTGAAGGCGGCGGTGGCGGACGTCAAGCGATAGCAACTCACGCGATTTCTCTTGCGTCGCGCCGCCGATAAACCATCAGCATCAGCGGAGCCAGACGACGCAACAGCCCGTGCGCGACGATCGGCGCCGGGTCGGTGAACGGCAGCGCGAGATCGCTTAGGGGATAACCGCGCACGGCCTTTGAAAACTCATCCCCGAGCGCGATCGAGAGCGCGACCGCGCGACCGTTGCAGCCGGTCCAGCCAAAAGCGTCGGGCCCAAGGCGGTGAAGGCGCGGAAGGAAGTCCGTCGTCATTCCGACGTAGCCATTCCAGACATGATCGAAACTGACTTGCCCGATCTGCGGCCACAGCCGTTGCAGGCGCTCCGCGACAACGCGCTTGAGTTTCGCGGGCTTGTTGCCCGGACCGATCACGGCTCCGCCCGTCACAAGACGATTTCGTGCATCGTAGCGGGCAAAATAAAGCTCGCCATGCGTATCAGACATCGCCTGCCTGCCGGGCATGATCGTCCGCCGGGCGTTTTCCGAAAGCGGTTGCGTCGCCATTTGCCAGGAAAGCACCGGCATGACCTCGCGCGCGATGTCAGGCGCCAGCGATTTCGAGAACTCGCCGGTGTAGGCATTGGTAGCCACGATCAGGGCCCGTCCGCTGATCTGCCCCTGCGCCGATTTGACAACCCACCGCTGGTTCTGCCGTTCGAAAAAGATGGCCGGGGAGCGCGCGTAAATACGGCCGCCGCACTCCAGCACCACGCGCGCGAGGCCGCGCGACAAAGCCAGCGGATTGATATGGCCTCCCGACCTGTTCCAGAAGCCGCCGAACCAGGCATCGGACCCGAGCATGGCGCGCGTCGCATCGCGGGACAGCATTTCAACCGGCGCCCCGACTTTCGACCATTGCCGGACCCGGCGCTCGGCAATCCCGATGCGGCCGGGCGAATGCACCGGCTGTACCCATCCGCTCTGTTCTTGCTCCGCCTGAATTTGATAGCGCCGCGCCAGGTCGAACAGCATCGACGCGCTGTCGCGCAACAACGCGACGAACCGTTCGCCCGCCGCACCATGTCTGGCGACGATATCTTCGGGATCTGGCCGCGAGAGGGTCGGGATGACCTGGCCGTTATTGCGGCCTGATGCGCCCCAGCCCGGCTCCATCGCTTCGACCACGGCGACGTCCACGCCGGCCTCGCGCAAGTGCAGGGCAGCCGAAAGGCCGGTGAACCCGCCGCCGATCACGATAACATCGGCGTGCGCATCGCCTGTAAGTTCAGGCAGTTTCGGCCCGGGCGGTGTCACCGCGGTCCACAGCGAATTCGGCCAGCGAATTTTTGCGGCATCCATCGTTGCGCCTTTCCCGGCCGATCCGCGTGAGAGATTTTGGCCCGCCGGCGCACGCGTATTCGATACGAGGTGAATGCGTTGCGATCGGCAACCCGATCTGGTTACCTTATACCATCAAAGGCCTGCCGGAGGAGTACAGAGGTGGCGCTAAAGAACATTGTCGGAATCGACCACGCCGTCGTCGTCGTCAGGGATCTGGATCAAGCCGCTGAAAACTGGCGGCGGCTCGGTTTTACGGTTTCGCCGCGTGGCACCCATAGCGCCAAGATGGGAACGGGCAATTTCACCATCATGCTCGGGCCTGACTACATCGAATTGCTCGGCGTTCTCACCGAAACCGAGCACAATGCCCCGACGCGGGCCTATCTGGCGCGCCACGGCGAAGGAATCGAGCGCGTTGCATTCACCGCGGTCGACGCGGCCGCGGGCGCCGAGGAAATTCGCGCGCGCGGTTATGCAGCCCTTGGGCCGACCGATTTCGAACGGCCGGTGACAATGCCTGACGGCACCCTGTCGGCGGCCAAATTCCGAACGTTCCAATGGCCGATCGAAGAGGCACCGGCGGGGCTCCGCATTTTCGCGTGTCAACACAAAACGCGTGAGACCGTCTGGATTCCGCAATTGCAGCAACACACAAACGCCGTGAAGTGTCTCAGACGCGCGCTTGTCGTTTCGCGTGATCCCGCAAGGGACGCAGCCCACCTGGCGCGCCTGATCGACCGCGACGTCAGCGCTGGGCCAGATGGCGCCGCTACGGTGGCTTCCGGTTCCGACCGTGCCGATTTTCTGTTTCTGACAAAGGAGCAATTGCGCCGCCGCTATCCCGACGTCTCGCTGGCGCAACTTCCCGAGCGTGGAGGCGCCGGGCTCGTGCTCGCAACCACGAACCTCGCCGCCGCTGAAAAGGCCGCCGGCAAGGCCGCCATCCGGACTGCCGGCGGCGTGCTTGTCGCTCCCGGCGCTGCCAATGGTGTGCTGCTCGTGTTTGTGGCGGCCTGACCGCGTCGGTTCGCGGCAACTTCGCCGGGAGAGTTCCGCATGGTGCACCGCAACGCCGTGTCGTTCCAAAGTGTGAGCTGTTTGGCGGCGGAATGAATTGAAGGGCGCTCCAAATGTCAGCATACTTGCCTGAACAAGAAACGGGATTGAGACGAGGATCGGCATGTTCCCCATTCGTAGGCGTAGTTTCCTTCTCGGCAGTTCAGCGCTTCTGGTGCTCGGCGCCGCCCCAAAGGCTTTGGCGCAGCCCGCCCCTTCGATGACGCCACACGAGAAGGAACTCTACGAGGCCGCGAAGAAAGAGGGTGGCGAGCTGACATGGTACACCGCCCAATCCGACGACATCACCGCGCAGGCGCTGGGCCGAAGCTTCGAATCGATCTATCCCGGCCTCAAGGTCAACGTGCTGCGCACCACCGCCCAGGTCGCCTATCAACGCGTCACCCAGGAAATCAAGGCCAGCGCCATTCAATGCGACGTCCTGAGCACGACGGATATCGGTCACTGCGTCGGATTGAAAGCCAATGGCGCATTGGAAAAATATGTTCCCGATAACGCCAGCAAAGTGCTCGATATCTATAAGAACTACGATCCCGACGGTTATTATTTCGTCACCTCCGCGGGCATGATCGGCATCGGATACAATACCGCCAAGGTCAAGGAGGCCGACGCCCCCAAAAACTGGACCGACTTGCTCGATCCCAAGTGGAATAACAACATCGCGCTCGGTCACCCCGGCTTCAGCGGCTATGTCGGCACCTGGGCGCTGACCATGCGCAATCAATACGGCTGGGATTTCTTCGAAAAGCTTGCCAAAAACAATCCACGGATCGGCCGCTCGATCAACGACACGGTTACGATGCTGAACGCGGGAGAAAGCGCCATCGCCGGCTCCGGACCCGTCGGCACCCTGCTCGAGAGCGTGCAGAAGGGTAATCCGCTTGCGATGGTCTATCCGAGCGACGGCACCGTCCTGATCATCGCGCCGTCCGGAATCATGAAGGGCTGCAAGCATCCCAATGCTGCACGTCTGTACATGGAATTCCTGCTGACCGCGGGCGCCTCCCAGATCTGGGTGGATCACTTCAACGAAACGATCCGGCCCGAAATCTCGGCACCCAAGGGCGCCAAATCGGCCAAGGATCTGAAGATCATCCGGCCGACGGTCGAACAGATCACCAAGGGCATTCCGGAAGTCATCAAGCAGTGGCGCGAAACGTTTGGCGTCTAGGCATCATCCGGACCCAATGGCCGAGGTCACGACAGGGCAAAAAACGTGACTGAAAACTCGCTCGACATCCGTGCGTTGCAATTTTCCGGCCTTGCCTCAAGAATGAGGCGTCTCGACGCAAGCATCCTGCTGTGGCTGGTGCTGATCGCGGTGCTGGCCTTTCTCGTATTGAATCCGATTCTGCGGCTGATCATTTCAAGCCTGCAGGAAGCCGACAGCGGACACTTTACGCTCGCCAACTACCGGAGTGCCTACGGCAATATCCGACACCTCCAGGCGCTTGCGAACTCACTGGAACTCGGTGTCGGCGTCGCCCTGCTTGCCACGCTATTTGGCGTTCCGATCGCGTGGGCGATTTCGCGCACGGATATGCCGGGCAAGGCGTTCATTCGGCTGATGGTGTTCGCCGCTTTTGTGACGCCGCCCTATCTTGGCGCCATCGGCTGGATTCTCCTGGCGGGCCCGAATTCCGGATGGCTCAACAAGGCCTGGATGGCGTTGACCGGCGCCGGGCACGGCATCTTCAATGTCTATTCGATGACGGGCCTGATCCTGGTGATAGCCGTGACGTCGTTTCCATACACTTTTGTGTTCACGAGTTCCGCGCTCGACCTGGTGTCGTCGGAAATGGAAGATGCCGCCAATATACTCGGCGCCCGCACGCTGCGGACGACGCTGCGGATAACATTGCCGCTGGTGACGCCGGCGATCATCGGCGGCGTCATCATCAGCTTTCTGGAAGCGATCGCATTGTTCGGCGCGCCCGCGCTGATCGCATTGCCTGCCCGCTTCAACGTGGTCTCGACGCAGCTTTGGCAATTTTTCGAATACCCGGTCCGCGTCGAGGAAGCGGCGGCCTATGCAATGCCGCTGCTCGTCATCACCGTCCTGATGTTCTGGCTGCAGCGCTCTCTGCTCGGTCGCAGAGGCTACACTTCCGTCACCGGTAAGGGCGGCGAACGCCGAATGATCGCGCTGGGGCCATGGCGCTGGGCCATGCTCGGCTATGCGCTGTTCGTCTGCGCGCTTTCGGTTTTTCTTCCCATGATAGTCCTGGTCCAGGCCGCCTTTGCCAAGGCCTGGGGCCGCGGCTTCAGCCTCGACAATCTGACTTTTCACAACTTCTATTATCTTCTGGTCGAGCAGACCCAGGCAAAGCAAACGATCCTCAACACCTTTGTCTATTCGGGAGTGACGGCTTTCGCCGCGATAGGTCTGTCGCTGGCCATTGCCTATGTGGTCAGTCGAAAGCTGGTGCCCTGGAGCAACGTCCTGGCTTTTCTCTGTGTGGCTCCGTTCGTGGTTCCCGGCATCGTGCTTGCGATCGGGTTCTATGCCGCGTACGCCCCGCCGCCGCTTGCACTCTATGGGACCGCGACGATCCTGATCCTGGGTTTTACCACCCGCTTTCTCCCCATCGCCTACACGTCAAGCGCGGCGGGCCTGCGCAGCATCAATCCGGAGATGGAAGAGGCGGTGCGCATTCTCGGCGGCGGGCGCCTGTTGGCAATCCGCAAGGTGCTGATTCCGCTCCTGAAGAAAAGTCTCGCCGGCGCATGGATCCTGGTCTTCATCCCGGCGACGCGGGAACTGTCCTCGGCGATCTTCCTCGTCGGACCGAACACCCGGGTCATCTCGGTGATGCTGTTCGACCTGTCGGAAGAGGGCAATTTCGAGGTGCTGTCGGCGCTTGGCGTCATCCTCCTGATTGCGACGGTTGCGATCGCCGCCATCGGATCAAGGGTGATTGGACGCGATTTCATGCTGCGGAGAAATTAAGTGAGCAGGCTCAGACTAAGCGGTCTCAGTAAGCGCTATGGCGCTTTCCTCGCGGTCGATGCCATCGACCTCGAACTGCAATCCGGAGAATTCGTTTCGCTGCTCGGGCCTTCCGGCTGCGGCAAGACCACCACGTTGCGGATGATCGCCGGCTTTATCGACCCTACCCTCGGCACCATCGAGATGGACGGCCAGGTACTCTCTTCGCCCGCCGGCTCGGTTCCGCCGGACCGGCGTCAGATGTCGATGATCTTCCAGAGCTACGCCATCTGGCCGAACATGACGGTCGAACAAAACGTCGCGTTCGGGTTGGAACTAAGAAGGATTCCGGACGCCGAGGTAAAACGTCGGGTCGGAGAAATGCTGGAAGTCGTCCATATGAACCACCTGGCCGACCGTTACCCTGCCGAGCTCAGCGGCGGCCAGCAACAGCGAGTGGCGCTGGCCCGCGCGATCGTTATCCGGCCCTCCGTTCTCCTGCTCGACGAGCCGCTATCCAATCTGGACGCGACTCTGCGGGAAGAGATGCGTTTTGAAATCCGGCGCCTGCATGACGAATTTCGCGTCACCACGGTTTACGTGACGCACGACCAGGCCGAAGCCATGGTGACGTCGGATCGCATTGCCGTCATGAACCATGGCCGCATCGAGCAGGTCGATGATCCCCGCGCGCTCTATAACAAGCCGACAACGCGGTTTGTGGCGGGCTTCATCGGGCGTACCAATTTCATTGAGGGCACCTGCGATGGACATCAGGTTTTGTTCGACGGGTTCGCGCTGCCCCGTTCCGCATTGGATATCGACGCGTCGGCGGCGGGAAAGGCGGTGTTTTCGGTCAGGCCACACAGCATCCGGCTTTCCGGTGTGGCGCCCGCCACGCGAGTCGGCTGTTCCCCGGTCGAAGTCGTCGTGCTGGAGCGTGCGTTCCTGGGCGAGCACTGGGATTACGTCGTCAGGCCGCGCGAGGGCTCGTTACAACTGAGGGTCATGACCTCGCCGATGGACGATTTCCCGATCGGAGCCATGGCCTGGCTGGAGTTCGAACCACGCCAGATGGCGTCGATCGCCTGAACCCCTGCCAATCCCCCAATAAAGCGCACTGGAGAATCATATGTCCTTCACCCCTGCCTCGAAAGCACTTGCCCGTTTCAAAGTGCTCGATCTCACGCGGGTGCGGGCAGGGCCGACGGCGGCCCGGCAATTGGCCGACTGGGGCGCCGATGTCATCAAGATCGAACTTCCACCAGGTCTCGACGAGAGCGACATGGGCGGTCCGCGGCATGGACCCGATTTCCAGAACCTTCATCGCAACAAGCGGAGCCTCACGCTCAATCTGAAAGAGGCCGACGGCATCGCGATCTTCAAACGCATGGTCAAGACCGCCGATGTCGTGATCGAAAACTACCGGCCGGACGTAAAATTTCGTCTCGGGATCGATTACGAGACGGTTCGTGCGATCAACAGCCGCATCGTCTATGGCTCCATTTCAGGCTTTGGCGAGGACGGCCCGTATCGCGAACGGCCGGGTTTCGACCAGATCGCGCAGGGCATGGGCGGGCTGATGTCGATCACGGGCCTTCCGGGCCAGGGCCCGGTGCGCGTGGGTATTCCCGTCGCCGATCTCGGCGCCGGCATTTTCTGCGCGATGGGAATTCTGGTCGCCTTGCTCGAGCGCGAAGTTTCCGGCGAGGGGCAATGGGTGCAGTCATCGCTGCTCGGGGCACAAATCTCGCTGCTGGATTTCCAGGCGGCGCGCTGGTTGATCGCCAGGGACGTCCCCGGACAGGCCGGCAACGACCATCCAACCAGCATACCCACCGGGGTGTTTCCGACGCGCGACGGCCACATCAATATTGCGGCGGCAGGCAAGCATATCTTCACGCGCTTCTGCCAGACGCTTGGGCTTTCTCATCTGCTCGAAGATCCCCGGTTTTCCGAAGATGCGTCCCGTTCCAAAAACCGGACAGCCATCAATCAGATTATCTCCGAGGTCACCAGGCAACAGTCGAGCGGCGATTTGATCGCGAAGCTCAACAAGGCGGGCGTGCCCTGCGGTCCGATCAATCGGATGGATGAAGTCTTTGCCGATGCACAAGTGCAGCATCTCGGCATGGCGGCGGCGGTGCAGCATGGCGCGCTTGGCAAGATCGAGGTCGTCAATCAGCCCGTCAAGCTCAGCCGGACGCCGGGCCAAATCGTACGTCCAACGCCTGAAAAAGGCGAGCATACCGAGGAAGTGCTCCGGGAATATGGCTATGACGACAGGTCGATCGCCGAGTTCCGGGCCCGAAAGATTGTCTAGACCGGGTACGCTTCGATAACTGCAACTGCACGCAACAACATCTGCCGGAGGATCCGATGAAAACGAGCACAGAGCGGATGATCGCCAAAAAAGACGGACCGATCGGCTGGATGCAGTTCAACAATCCCGCGCGGCACAATGCGGTGTCGGTCGACATGTGGCAGGCGGTGCCGGAAATCATGGCCGAATTCGCAAAGGATGATCAAATCCGGGTGGTGGTGCTGAACGGCGCCGGCGGCAAGGCATTCGTTTCTGGCGCGGACATTTCGGAATTCGCCGAGAAACGTTCGTCACGCGAGAACGTCCTGGAATACAACAGGATTGCCGGACGGGCCAACGCCGCCATCATCGACTTTCCCAAACCGACGATTGCGATGATCCAGGGCTACTGCATTGGCGGCGGCCTCGGCGTGGCGCTCTGTTGCGATCTTCGCCTGGCCGCGGAAAATTCCACTTTCGCGGTACCCGCAGCCAAATTGGGCCTCGGTTATGCCTATGACGGGATCAAGCGCCTTGTCGACGTTGTTGGTCCATCCTTCGCCAAGGAGATATTCTATACGGCACGACAATTTAACTCGACGGAAGCCCTGGCAATGGGGCTGGTCAATCGCGTCGTTCCGACCCCCGGGATCGAGACCTATGTGCGCGACTATGCCGGAGCGATCGGCGGCAATGCGCCGCTGACAATCAATTCGGTCAAGCTCTGCGTCAACGAGGCCGTCAAGGATCCCGACAAGCGCAACCTTGCCGCGGCTCAGGTCGCGGTAGACGGGTGTTTTGCGTCCGCCGACTACGTGGAAGGCCGAACCGCGTTTATTGAGAAACGCAAACCCGCCTTTCGCGGACGGTGACGTTCGACGATGAGCGGCGAGGCGCCCGCTGAAAACTTTCGATTAGTGCACCTGCAACAACGCTCGGCTTTCTTTTTGTAATCCGGTCAGAACTGGCTTTTTGTATCTAATCTTAACTGTTTCCGTATGACGGAGACCCCCGCCGTCGCCGCGGCTCAATACAGTGGTTTCCCATGCCTTTTCGCTAGCGCCTTAGCAACCCCTTAAACTATGGCGAGCAGAATGCCGGCGCTCAGCCAGGGACCTTTCATGATCGATGAAAAAGTAAAGATCAAATGCACGAAATGCTCGCAGGTATTTCGCGAGCGGGCGCAGCGAATCCGCAACGGGTTTCAGACCAACTGCCAGCACTGCAATCGGCTAATCACGTTCGACATCAGTTCGGAAGATAAAAATATCCGCCGCGCTCTGAAGAGCGCCAAAGAGGTGCGAACGGCGCTTGAAGACCGGCCCAAGAACGAAAGCTTGGTCAGAGGCCCGGTCGTCGACCGCAGTCAGCTCTAGATCAGGATGACTTTTCTTCGAATCGTCATCCCGGTCTAGTTCTTGCACAACCCCTTCGGGGTCCAGTCGCTTACCACCGTCGTTGCGGGTTTGGTGGCGTCATGGAGGATAAGGACCAGCGCCTGACGCTGCTCCTTGCCGGTTGCTGTCAGGTGCATTGGCGGGCCACCCGGGACGATCACGTATCGACCGCCCGCCCTGCCAACCTGCACGCCGTCGGGCGTCTCCAGGCAGGTTTCTCCGGTCAGCGTATACCAAGCCTCCGGACCTGAGTGCACGTGGGTTGCCGAGGTCATGCCGGGATTGAAAACCGCTTCCATATATTGCGCCGCATACGCCTCGCCTGCGTTGACCGGAAGCGGACCGATCTCTGCAATGCGCTCGCCTCCGGCGGGGGCGCGCCATCCGGCATCTTCTATGCTGAGCAGCCATTGCTTCCCCAGCGACTCGACAACGGCGCCGTGCGCCCCCTTTGCCGCTTCCGCAAGGGCACGTGTGGGATAGGCGTCCAGGTACCAGAACGTCTGCGGCTTGGTTAAGTTTCCAACCGGCTGGTTTGCAATGATCCAACATCCGGGATCGCCGCCAATACGTTCGCTGACCGGTCTGCAGCCAACGTTGGCCTCATGGGCGTACGCGAACTCGAGAAGCGACAGCGAGATCACGGCGAAGATAGTCCACAACAGATTCCGCATAGTTGTCTCCATAATCGCCTCTGAGCACGAAATATCTGGGTGTGATCAGCCTTGCGCCACAAACTTGGCACCTATCCGGGTCATTGATATGAACTCCGATGATGAACGCTTATTCCGCCGCCCTTGTCATGGCGCTTCGATGCCGCAGAATCGGCGTCCACATCATCACAAGCAGATCGGTTATCCTCAATCTCTATGCCCGCCCCTCCTCTTCAGGCGGACATTCATTCGCCCACCCGCCACATCCGATAAATGCCTGGCAACAGACATCGCGCCTGCATTCTTCGTAACTCTGGCGTCGAATGTGTGAGATGGCCAAAAGCAAAAGCCCCGGACGATGCCGGGGGCTTGAATTGCCGAAATAGGATGCATGCAATTGCAGTATCCTAATCCATGACAGAGGCTCATTCACACGTGGAGCAGCCTGGAATCACGGTAAATTTCGCGGATTGTTGCAAAAATAACGCAAGAACTAAGAGACTGGTCCGCGAACTCGGGAATCTGGGATGCCGTGGGCCTGAGCAGGCATGAGTACCGCTTGTCACGGACACGGGCAGTTCGACCTGTCAGGCCCGAAATGTGCCTCCAAGTGTAAGCTTCCTCATCGGTTTTTCTTGCCGCGGCGGCCGGCCCCCGCAAATCCAACCGGGATTCGAACCAGGGCAAGTTAGCCAAATCGTCGGACCACCAATTCGGCCAACCTCCCTCGCGCAGTTTGGATTTTGGGAAGAGGCAGCGTTACTGACGGATTTGCGGCTGTCCCATGCCCGCAGTCGAGATCAACGTAGCGACGCTGATCTCGCGCCAGCGAACTTTCGACGCGTGGTCCAACATTCGGTTCCATTTTCGTCGCAAATTCGCCCCCGACTCAATTGACGCTAGCCTTGGGTAGGACGACTTCTAATTTGGGGATTTAGTCATGGAAATCGTATATCCGCCGCGTAACAGGCGTGACCATCTCGATGAAACGCCACTTCGGGATGACGACTATATGGCCGAAATTCGGCCGCTGCTGGAAGAGAATACCCAAGCGGATAAATCGGACGCCGAATATACCAACGACGTTTCGTCGCTGCTTGAGGAGAATGCCCACCTTCGAGGGCTTGTGGTTAAGCTGTCGAACATCATTCTCAGAAACGTCACCGATCAAAGGTGAAAACGAACCGGTCATAGCCATGCGCCTGCTACTAGCTGCCGTCATTGCCGCATCCGTGGTATATTTCTGGGACGACTCTTACAATGAAGGCAAGTTCACTGACGGCCTTGTGAAGCTGGCCGGGTCGATAACGCGCAGCAACCGATAGAACGAACACCATTCGGGCATTCGTGAACGGATGTAAGGCCTGCGCTGAGCCATTGCGTGCTGCCGTGATGTCCAAGGCCGCCTCAAAACGGTTCGACGGCAATCAGCACCCCGGCGTCAATGTTATGGAATGCCCGGCTCCTCATGGGCAGCCGACGTCGGGGCTAGCAAAAGCACCGCCGCGTTGGTCTCCTGCGACTTTCCGGGACGTTGATCGGACTTCGACAGCACCGAAGCGCCGCTATCAAATCGGACCCGATAGACCTGCAGATTCTCGATGACACGCTGGACGTAGTTGCGCGTTTCGGAGAGCGGAATTCGCTCCACCCAATCGATCGCGTCCACGTTGGGATCGCGCGGATCGCCGTGCAGCTTTATCCAGTCGCGAACGCGGCCGCGGCCGGCGTTATAGCCGGCAAACGTCATGATCTGAGAGCCGGCGTATTCCTTCAACAACGCGCTGAGCTCAGCCGCGCCCATTTGCGTATTGTAGACCGGATCAGAGACCATCCGGTCCCAATCATAGGCGACGCCGAAGCGCTTGGCGGTGTCGCGCCCCGCTTCCGGGGTGACCTGCATCAGACCGACAGCATTGGCCGATGACCTGTCGCGCTGGTCGAACGCGCTTTCAGTACGCGCTACCGAATAGATGATGCTGCGCTCGATCTCAGGACCGATCGGGCTGTGCTGCGGAATTCCGATCGTCGGGAACGCGTAATTGTCGAGCGCAAGGCCGCGGGCAAGCGCCGCCTTGCCGATCTGCAACATGGCGCGTGCATCGTTGCGGCGACCGGTTAGCTCGGCAAGCGCTACCAGCGCCGGCACGTCAGTGCTCTGTTCGGCGAGGTCAGCAACAAAATACAGGACGGCATCGCGTTCGCCGAGTGCATAGAGCATATCGGCGGCGCGCACGCGTTCGTCCGTGAGCGCGGCATCGTGAGCGGGGTCGGCCAGCACCGAAACCCGCAGTTCAATTCTGTCGAGCCCGAGCCTGGCGCGTGCGAGCTGTCCGTAATAGGCGGTGGGATAGCGGGCGGCAGCCTCATAGCTGGCGCGCATAGCGTCCTTGTCGCCGACCGCTTCGAACACGCGGGCTCGCCAGTAGTTCGCCCGCGCCAGCACAATCGGATTGGCCGAGCCGTCGTCAATATGGGCGAAATGCGCCCGCGCCGTCGCGGGGTCATTGCGGTAGCGCAACGCGATCCAGCCGCACATGAAATGAAAGTCCGCCCGGTAATAGTCATTGGCCGGCAGGGCGGCATCGCGCACCACCAGATAGGCTGCTTCAAACTTACCCTGGTCGAGCAGCTTGCGGGCGAGGCTGCGCCGTTCGCGCCACCATTCGTCCGTGTCCTGAAGCGCCATGGTCTCCGGCGCGGCCGTCACTACCAATCGGGTCGCTTCGTCGATCCGGTCGTGACGCACCATCCAGCGGATGCGGCAAAGCGCGTATCCCAGGTCGCTACGGGCGTCGGTCGCGACCGCGTTGAGCAAATCGAGCGCCTTGTCCGCGTTCGCTGCCGCACAGGCCTTCACAATCGAAAGCTCGTCGCTGCCAAGGTGTTGCGCCGCGCGCTTCGCGCCCGGAAGATCCTTGGCGCCGATACGCTTGTCCATGCGCGCACGATGGTCCTCGCGCGTGAGCAGGTCATGAAACAGCTCAAACGCGTCGGCTTCGGATCGCTCGGACAATTCGTCCGACCGCCATGCCTGGCGGACCAGGCTTGCGGCACCGTCGCGGTCGCCTTCAGCCAGCAGGGCCCGCGCCAGCGCGAAGCGGCCCTTGGCACTCGTCGGCTGATCGCCTATGAAGTTGCGAACGGTGGCGGCATCGCTGCGCTCCTGCCAGAGGTGTGCCTCCGCCCGCTTGCGCATGAGTCCGATGCTTGGCCAGCCCGGACTATCGGCGATGAACGCCGCGTATCGGCTGAAGTTCGTGTCGGCATCCGGATGGCGCAGAATGAACCATTCGACGAGTTTCCGCGCCGCCGGGTCGTCGATGGTTTTCTGTATGGCGGTCGCATCGCCTATTTTGGCTTTGCGCGCGAGAGCGATCGCATCCCTTACCGCCGCGAGATCGCCCGAGAGCGGCGAAGCGTCCACACTCGGAGGCGGCACCTCGCTCAAACGTGACGACTTGCGCTGCGTCGCAGCGACGTGCCTTGCATGCCCCGTTTTCTGGTGCGTCGCTCCGCGGTGGTGTCTAGCTCCGGCCGCTTCATGCGGCTTCTTGGCCTGATGATGCGTATGGCCGGCCCGTGCTACGGCGTCAGTCGAACATACGGCGAGCACAGCCAAGGTCAGGAGACACGGCAGCTGACGTAAGCGCTGGTTCATTCCATTGTCCCCCGCGAACCAGCCGGCCGAACTATGATCCGTACGGCTGGAGCTGACCCGAGGGTACCACAGCGCTCATTCGCAACTGTCGCGTTTCGGCAACAGCGCGGGAAAACCTGACATAAATGATTAGTAGTCGGACGGTTCTGACGCTCCTTCATGAGATGCCCCGGCGCTATGTCTCCCGCTGCTGCGCTCAACTCCTGTCGGCTGGAGAAAACGCCGCAATTCCGCACCGTACCGCCTGATCTGGTTGCGAACTTCGCTGCGCTCGGATGCCGTGAGCAGAGGGTCTGCAGCGTTGCTCCACGCAACCCTCAGCAATTCCTTCAGCTCATCCGCAGTGCGTTTTTGACCGTCCGGCGTTGTCATCCCAGGTAGAGCCCCACTCTGCATAACGCACTTCTGGGAATGATTTCCAATGCAGGAGACGTTGCCGACCTGACTGGATAACCCGTCGACAATGCATTTATGCCAGAGGCCTCGACACACTCGTGGCGCCCAGCCGTCAGTGCCCGGAACGTTGGAGTGCTGACGGACAACTAGAGCATTGACCGTCGATGACCTGCGCTGTCATCTTGTTTTTCCCAGAAACATTTCGCCCGTGGGAAAGGGAGTTGAACGATGATTCGCCAGGTATTTTGGTCAACAGCGGCGATCCTTATTGCCGGGTCGGCTGCAACTGCGTCCGATATTCGCCGGGTTGTGACCGGATTGGACGAAAGGAATCATGCGGTGGTTCTGTTCGACAGCCCCATCCCCCTGAAACAAGATAGCCCGGTGATTTCATCGACGAACTTCTGGATCACCGACAGCACGCCGCCGAACCTGTCCAAACAGGACACGTCCAATCGACCGATCGGGGTGTCGCCGCCGGACAACGGGACGAAATTTCGACTCGTGGAATTTGCACCGCTCGATTCGGCGACCGAGGCCAAATTGCCGCCTGAGATGATCATGAAGGGCGTCAACCACCCTCCGGAAAAGGGCATTCCAGTCAAGCATCCGATGATGCATCGCACCCGTAGCCTGGACTACGCCGTCATACTCTCCGGGGAGATCGACATGATGCTGGACGACACGTCGGTCCATCTAAAGCAAGGCGATGTGATTGTGCAGCAAGCAACAAATCACGCATGGGTTAATCACGGTGTGCAACCTTGTCGTATCCTGTTCGTATTGATGGATTCGAAGGAGCCTTGAACAGGGACGCGGAGATCAGTCCGCTCGCGCAACAACCCTGGGATCGGCAATCCGACCGATGTTGTGGAGGCGGGCGCCACCCGGAGATCCGCGGCCCGGTTTCGTCCACAATGGCATTCTGGGTGGTTGCCACGTGGCCTCAAGAATAGTCTGCGCGGCGCGGCGCGACGCCCGATGGCGGCACGTCCAGGCGGACTGCAATGCCCTCGAGTTCAGGGCCAGGGGCCGGATAGAGCTTCATCACCAGAGGATCGTGCCCAGGGACGATGTGGCTCTCGTCCGGCGCAAGCTCGAGCAGCCTGTCGAAGCCCTCCAGCATTTCTCCGATGTGGAAGGCCGTTGTAAACGGCCTGCTACTTGCCATGTTCTCGTAGAAATGCGTGACGTCGGAGGCGAGCACGACAAATCCGCGGCGGGTCTTGACCCGGACGAATTGCAGCCCCGCCGAGTGGCCGCCCACCACATGCACCGTCAATCCAGGCGCAAGCTCCGCGTCACCGCTATAGAACATCACGCGCCCGGCATAGTTCAGCCGCACAATCCCGCACACGTCCTCGACCTCGAACGAATGGGACAGGCGCGGATAGCGCATGTAGCGCCCGGTAGCATAGTCCAGTTCACGCTCCTGCAGATGAAAACGCGCCTTCGGAAAGCGGTCGAAATTGCCCACATGGTCGTAATGCAGATGGGTGAGAATGACATCTTCAACAGCATTCGCATCAATGCCGAGCGCAGCAAGCGCCTCCACCGGACAGCGCAAAAACGTACGTCTGCGCTTTTTCGATACTTCCGCGTTAAAGCCGGTATCGATGACAAAGGTTCGGCCGCCGCCCCTTGCCACCCACACGAAGTAATCCATCGGCATCGGCCCGTCGTGCGGATCGCCGCCGATAAAGTGCGCGCCGCGGCGCGCCTCGCGGGTCGCATAACGGACGGCAAACAGTTCGTAATCGAATTCGGTCATGATGCCTCCCACTTCGCTCCCCCGGGGGCGAGCCGCAGGGATCTTCGGGTCGCCCTTGAGTAGGACCGAATCACGCATCAGCACATAAGCGCGGGACGCGGCAACTTTCTGCTCGACCCGGACGCCGCCGAAGCCCATCCGGGTGGAGCAAGCATCAGCCGGACTTCGCGCGCTCTGCCGCTTGCTTTACGCGTTCTGGATCGGCCGCTATCGAGACGCCCGCGCGCTCCTGCTCGAGCAGCATCACGGCGCGCGAGTCGCGTCCTTCCCAGCCGCGGTTGCACGCTTCCCTCATCTCGGCGTAGGCGAGGTTACAGATACGCATCGGCACGCCGAGTTCGCGTCCCAGTTCGGTCGCTAGCTTGACGTCCTTGGTGGCGAGCTTGAGCGCGAAGTTCGGCGGATCGTATTTGCCGGGCAGGAACTGATCGAGCAGCCCATCGAACGTCAAGCGTCGGCCGCCGACGCCCTGACGCACCGCTTCCCACAGCGTCACGGGGTCCATGCCGGCCTTCACGCCCATGGTGAAGGTCTCGGCGAGCGCACAGGTGATCGCATAGCCCGACATGTTGTGCACGAGCTTGGCGACCGTCGCGGTGCCGACCGGTCCGATATAGGCCGGACGATCCCCCATCGCATCGAGCACCGCCTTGTACCTGTCATATACCGCTTTGTCGCCGCCAACCCAGATCGCCATCTTGCGCGATGCCGCGCCTGACGGGCCCCCGCTCACCGGCGCATCGAGCATGTGCGCGCCCCTGGCAGCAAAGGCCTCGTGAAGTTTCTTCACCACGCTCTGGGAGTTTGTCGACAGATCGAAGTAGGCGCTGCCTTTTTTGATACCTGCGATCAAGCCATCGGGCCCCAGCGAGACACGCTCGACATCCGCCGGCTCGGGCAGCGAGGTAAAGATCACGTCAGATTTCTCGGCCAGCGCGCGCGGCGTATCGGCCCATTCGGCACCGGCCTGCAAATGATGGCCGGCGGATTGCCGGTGCAGGTCGTGCACCACAACCTTGTATCCGGCTTTGAGGATGTTGGTGGCCATCTTGCCACCCATGGTGCCAAGCCCGATGAAGCCGACGACAACGTCACTGGCCATCTTCATTCTCCCTTTTTGTCTTCGACCAGCACGGTATAGGCAACCTGCGCGGCCGACATCGCGGCGGGCCAGCCTGCATAGAACGCCATATGGGTGATGACTTCGGTGATCTCTTCCTGGGTGACGCCGTTGGCGATCGCGCGCGACAGATGCGACACCAGCTGCTCCGGCCGGTAGGTCGCGACCAGCGCCGCCACCGTGATGAGACTGCGGTCGCGCTTTGAGAGAGCCTTGCGCTCCCACAGGTCGCCGTAAATAACCTCGTTGGTGTAATCGACCAGCGCCGGCGTAAACGCCTTGATACGGTCGCGTTTGGCGGAAGGCGGGGCCTTGGCCATGCGTTTCTCCCTTCTCTCTTCAAATGCCGCACGTCATGCCGCGGCGTTTCTTGTTGCCGTTGAAGCGAAGATCAAAATTTCATTACCATCGCCAAACCGAAGTGTCGACCGCCGCAAATCGCCGGGCTTGCGCGCGCGGATTGGCTCGACTGTGCAGCGGCGGCGCGCGAACATTCGCGCAAGCTGGCTTAGTTCAGCCGCAGCTCAGTGATGTGCCGTGGATCTGGACTGAGCTCATTCCGTTCCACGCGCTTGACGATGTCCGTTAGCACGGCATTGGCTTTGCACGAGAGACCGACCTTCTCGCCCTCGCGCACCACAAAGCCGTTGAGGAATTCGATCTCCGTGCGCCGGCCTTTCTGCATGTCCTGGCCCATCGAGGGACGCTGCTCGGAGGAGGTGCGCTTGCCGTCCGTGAAGCGCTGCTCGTCGCAGGCGCGCATCGCCGACTCGTCGCCCTCGCCCGCGCGCGCAATCGTCTCGGGCGGCAGGTGCAAAATCTCTTCCAGTTGATAGCCGTGTGCTTGCCCGACCCGGATCGCTTCACTCCCGAGCCGGGTGGAGAAGCGGCGGATCGGCTCGCTTTGCAACATCTGTCCGCCGGTCAGGCCCGTGCAGGCGGAGAGTCCGTTGCCCATGGAGTTGGCGACAAGTTTCGACCAGCGCTCGCCCCACAGATTGCCGGTCACCTTGGCGCTGTCGGCATAGCCGACCAGGCGGCAGATTTCCTCCGCCCGTTGCGTGATCCGGCCGTGCACTTCGCCGGTGCGAAATACGGTGTGTGCCGCCCCACCCTTGCCAGCGCCGCGGTGGATGTGGCCGGGCTCAGGCAGGTTGACCGTGATGCTGCTCGCAATGCATCCAAGCGTCTTGCCCCAGCCGACGATGCCGGCGATCGTTTCTTCATTCATGCAGTTCTGCAGCGACACGACATAGCCATCCGGCGCCAGATACTGCCGGATCAGGGTGGCGGCCCAGGCCGTATCGTAGGACTTCATGCACACGAAGGCGATGTCGACCGGCGTCTCCTTGGCCAGCCGCTGCGCGTCCGTGACGTGCAGCGCGCGCACGGGAACCGAAAATTCCGCCACGTCCCTGGCGTGGGTGACACGCAGGCCGTGCTTCCGCATGTGCTCGACATGCTCGGGCCATGGATCGATGAAAGTCACGTCCTCGCCCGCCTGCACCATATGGGCGCCGGCATACCCGCCAACGGCACCCGCTCCGACAATGGCTATCTTCCGGCTCATGCTGTCCTCCCGGCATTTCTGGCAGCCGAGGCTAGCGCACCGGCCGATCCCATCACAACGGCTGATCCCATGACGATTACGTTCGAGTTTGATTTTCCGAAGCCGATCAGCGCGCTTCGCCGGAGAATGCCTGCCGGAGCACCGACAGCCGGTCGAGCGCCGCTTGCGGTAACGGGCCTTTCTGGACCGCGGCGAGCGCGTCCTCGAACTGCTGCGGCGTCGCCATGCCGACCAGGATCGTGCCCATAGCCTGGTGAGACAGCGCAAACCGCGTGGCGGCTTCGGTCAGGCTGGCGGCGAATCCCTCCTTGACCAGAGGCATCAGGCGGCGTGCGCGATTGAGATCGACCTCGTAGCTCATCGCCGAACCGATCGGCTCGGGCGCCGGACCGGCGATCGGGTGACGCTCGGCCAGGCCCGACAGCGCGCCGCCGGCCAGCACGCGAATGCCCACGACGCCGACGCCGGCCGCTCTCGTATGATCGAACAATCGGCCATAATCCTGCGCCGGATAGTTCGCCGGCAATGTCTCGGCGGCGGAGGGGTTGAGCATGTTGTAGACGACCTGTGCGCTGTCGAAGGCGCGGGCATCGATCACCTGATGCAGCGCCGCCGTGTCGCCGATCGCCGTCATCCCGAGGAAACGGGTTTTTCCCTGCTGACGCAGGCGCTCGAACGCGGGTACCACGCCGTCGAGCACCTGCCGGACGCTCAGCGTCAACCCGCCGCCCGTCTCGGTAATCGGGTTGTGCAGGTGAAAGATGTCGACCCGGCCGAGGCGCAGCCGCGCGAGACTCCCTTCGATCGACGTCGTCACGGCCTCGGCAATACGGCCGAATTCGTCGGGCGGCAGCCGGACCTTGGTGCCGACCGCCACATTGGCCGGCTTCAGCCTTTGCAAGATGCGGCCGAGGTTCTTTTCCGATTCGCCATTGCCGTACTGCACCGCGGTGTCGAAGTAGTTCACGCCAGAGGCGACCGCGCGGGCGACGGTACGCTCCTGGTCGGCGGGATCGCCGCGGACCATGAAGCCGCCGACCGCGCCGCAGCCGAAGCCCAGCACCGAGAGCTGCATTCCCGTTCGCCCAAAGACCCGCAATTGCATCGCTGTTCCCCGTCACTCGACCTTGATATTTGCCGCCGTGATGATCGGCCCCCACTTTTCGAGCTCGGCTTTCTGAAATGCGGCCAGCGCTTGCGGCGTTTGCTGTTCGGGGGGATAGATTTCCTGTCCAAGACCCGCAAGTTTCTGGCGCACGGATGGATCAGCCATCGCGCTGAGGATGGCCTTGTTGAGCGCCGTCACGATGTCACCAGGTGTGGCCTTCGGCGCCCAAACGGCATTCCATTGCAAGAGCTCCAGGCCGGGCGCGCCCGCCTCATCTGCGGTCGGCACATCGGGTATTGCAGGCAGTCGCGTCTTGGACATGATGGCAAAGCCCTTGATGGCGCCGCTGCGTATCTGGGGTATCGATGTGGTCGGGGTATCGATGATGAAGTTAACCTGGCTACCCAGCAAACCCTGCATCATTGGCGCCGCGCCGCGGTATGGCACAAACTGCCATTTGAGGCCCGTCACTTTTTGAAAGAATACGCCTCCGATGTGGCCAAACCCGCCAACCCCGGGCGTGCCTTGTGTTGCCGTTGCCGGATTGGCTTTCAGCCATGCGATGAGTTCCTTCAGATCATTGGCCGGAAGACCCTTGTTTCCAACAATCAGCCCCGGATTACTCGACAATAGAGCGATCGGCTGAAAGTCGGCGAGCGTATCGTATGGAAGCTTGTAAATAGCCGCATTGGCCACATGCGTGCTCCATTGGCCGACGCTGAGCGTATAGCCGTCAGGCGCGGCACGGGCGACCCGGCCCACACCGATACTGCCGGCAGCGCCCGCGACGTTCTCGACGACGAAGGGTTGACCCATCGAGCCCTGCAGGTACTCGCCCAGAATTCGCGCAATCGTGTCGACCGGTCCGCCCGCCGGAAATGGCGCGACCAATGTTACCGGCCGCGCCGGATAGGCCTGCGCGCTTGCGGTCCGCGAGAGCGCCGGCAGCGCGGCAGCGCCCGCGGCCAGATGCAGGAATTGACGTCGTGGCAGTTTCATTGATTTCCCCCTGCGTCGTCACGCCATGCGCGCTCGGACGCTCAAATCTGTGAGCGATGAAGCCGGGGCGCACCTATAACGCCCGCGCCGCGGATGGCAATTGCCGGGACTCGAGGACGCCCGCTGCAGCCAAGCAAAAGGGTACATCAGCTTGGCGAGCGGGTGGAAGGGCCGCGCCAGCGAAAAGCCCGCCATCGGGCGCGGCGGCTCCGGGGCGCAACGCACTGCACAAATCTTGAGAACGACAACAGCAACCGCGTTTCGGGCCTGCCGTGCGGGTGGAAGAGCCGCCTGCCGTATCACATGCGGGCCCCGCAGCCCATCACATGATTGCGACGCGCGTTCGACTTCTTGATGGCGGTTGCGCGCTTTGCGTACCGTCAAGCCGAGGCTATAGTCGATCGGAAGACCAAAAGGCTGAGGCCGAAGAACGACAGACTCAGGGAGGAAATCAAGATGTCGATAACTCGTCGTCAAGCGCTGGCGTCCGCCGGCGCCGCAGTCCTTGCAAGCGGCTTGGCGAAGCCCGCCATCGCAGCAAAAGAGCCGATCCTGCTCGGTTATCTTCCGGCGCTGACCGGTCCGTCGTCGTCCACCGGGGTTGGCATCAACCGCGGTATCCAGTTGGCGGTGCAGGAAATCAACGCGGCCGGCGGCATCGACGGGCGGCAGCTCGAACTGATCACCCGTGACACCCAGAGCGATCCGACCAAGGCCGTGAACGGGGCGGCCGAACTCACCCGCGGGCAAAAGGTGAGCGCCGTCTTTGGCCCGGTCAATTCCGGCGAGTCCCTCGCGGTCGTGCCGCTGCTCGCGCGTGCCAACACACCGCAGGTGCATCCCTGCTGGGTCGACACCCTGACCGAACCGAAGAAATATCCGATGTGCTTCCGCAACGCGCCCACCAACCAGCAGATCGGCGGCGCCGCGAACCGCTATGTCGTCGAGGTGCTCAAGCGCAAGAAGGTCGCGGTCGTCAGCGATACCACCGGCTATGGCACCGCTTCCGTCAACGCCTATGTGCCGATGCTCAAGGGTATTGGTGCCGAGGTCGTCTATCAGGGCAATGTCGACGCCGCCAATCCAGACCTCAAGCCCGAGCTGCTGCGCATGCAATCGTCGGGAGCCGAAGCGATCATGCCCTGGAGTGTGAATGCCGGCTTCCTGTCGCGCATCATCAATACGCGTGGACAGATGGGATGGGACGTGCCGATCGTCGGCCAGACCACGCTCGGTTCCGGCCAGACCAAGGCCCTGCTGGAAAAGCCGGAATACTGGGCCAAGGTGTATCCCAACAATTTCCGCCCCGTTTGCTACGCCGCCGGCGGCAAGCTTTCGGATCGCACCAGCGCCTTCGTCGACCGCTTGAGGAGCGCCAAGATCGACATGAGCGACACGCTGTTGTGGTGGATCGCACTCGGCTATGACAGTCCGCGGATGATCGCCGAGGCGATGAAGAGCGTCGGGCCCGAGCCAGAAGCGATCGTCGGCTATCTCAACAAGCTCAAGGAATTTCCGGGCGTCTACGGCGACATCTCCTTTGCCGCCGACAGGCACGACGGCTACCCGGACAACGAGATCGTGATGGTCGAGGCCAATTCGCTCAAGGACGGCGCGTTCAATCTGGCTCCCGGCTACGGCGCCTAGTGCCGCCGACTTGAAGTCCCTGCAGCGCAAGCGGCAAATTCGATCAGGGACTTCAAGTCGAAAAGCGGCACTAGGAATTATGAATTTGCTTGTGCCCATTGCTTTCCGAAGTTCGCGAAAGGTGGGCGCTGAGAAGGATCACGTACTTCGGAAAGTGGGCACAAGGCCGATGCTCGCATCGATCATCTCGACAGGGCTGGCGGTCGGCTGCATCTACGCGCTGATCGCCATCACCTATAATGTGATGTTCTCGGCCTCGCGCGTGTTCAGCTTTACCGCGGGCACGCTGGGAATGCTCGGCGGCGTGCTGGGCTCGCTGTTCATCGCCCGCATGGGCATGCCGGTGGCCGCGGGTTTCCTGCTTGCGCTGGCCGGTGGCGCGGTGCTCGGCATCGTCACCGAGATCGTTGCCGTGCGGCCGGTGCTCAAGAGCCTGGACCAGCACCTCTACGTGCTCTCCACGCTGGCGCTGGCGCTGATGATCCAGCAGTTCACCGCGATCGAATGGAGCACGGAGCCGCAGCCGTTTCCGCGGATTTTCGACATCGCCCGCGGCGGATTCGATCAGCAGTTCTGGCTGCCGATGCTGGCCTGCGCCGCGGTAATCGTCGGGCTCGAATTGCTCTATCGTCATACCCTGATCGGTCACGCCTTCCTGGCGATCGCCGAAGACAATTTTGCGGCACGCGCGCTCGGCCTGCCGGAACGCTCCTTGCGCATTGCGAGCTTTGCGCTCGCAGGAATAATCGGCGCGCTCGCAGGCTTCGCCGGCGGCGAAATGCTGCTGGCTTTCTTCGCCAATGCGCCGATGCTGACTTTCTATGGTTTTGTCCCGGTCGCGCTGGGCGGAATGGGCAACAACCGCGGCGCCGTCGTCGCCGGACTTTTGCTCGGATTGTTCCAGCAAGCCGCCAACTTCCTGGTGGGCGGCATCTTCGCCTCGGTGGCGGTCTTCACGGTGTTCATCATCGTCCTGCTGGCGCGCCCCGAGGGCCTCGCCGGCGCAAGCCTGCAACGACGCGTTTGATGGATACGCAAGCAACAACACAGTTGCACGCGAACCGCGCGAAGCTGTGGGGCTCTGCGAGTACGTTCGGCGCGGCACTGCCTTTCCTGGCGCTGCTCGTTGTTGGCCTTGCGTTCCCGGTGTTCGGCGGCGGCTATTGGGGCGTGATTGCGACCCGCGCCTGCGTTTATTGGGTGCTGGTGTCGGGCCTCAACCTGGTGGTCGGGTTCGGCGGCCAGATCGCGATCGGCTGGGTGGCACTGCTCACGCTCGGCGCCTACACCACCAGCGTTCTTGTGGCGGGCACCGTCACGCCGGCGTTGCCGCCCTATCTGGCGCTGGCGATCGCGGCCGTGGTCGGCGCCATCTTCGGCCTGATCGTCGGGCTACCGGCGTTGCGGCTGCGCACCTTCTATTTCGCCATCACGACGCTCGGCTTCGCCACCATCGTGACCCAGGTGGCGCTGGCCTGGCAGAGTGTCACCGGCGGCGGCGTCGGCGTTGCCGGACCGGTCTTTCCCGAGCCGTTTTCCTCGCAATGGGGCTTCTATTATTTCTGCTTTGGTTTGGCGGCGCTCTGCACCTGGATGACAGTGAATATCGCGGCCAGTCGCTTCGGCCGCGCACTCACCGCGATCCGCGACGCAGAGGTCGCGGCTGAAGCCAGCGGCATCTCGAAATCCACGCTGCTGGGGACGGTGTTCCTGTTCAGCGGCGCGGTTGCGGCCGTGGCCGGCGGCCTGTTCGCGGCCTTGCAATCCTACATCACGCCGGACGCGTTCACGCTCGACCTGTCGATCCTGTTCTTCATCGCCATCCTGATCGGCGGGCGTGGCTCCATTCTCGGGCCGCTGCTCGGCACGATTCTGCTGACCGCGCTGCCGGAATTCGCAGCACCGCTGGTCGCGTGGTCGACATTTCTCTATGCCGTCTTGCTGCTCGTCATCGTGCTCGCGATCCCCGGCGGTATAGCCGAGATCCTGGACTTCAAGAACCGCCGCCCGCTCGAGAGCGACCGCGCAATCGTCCCGCGGCCCGATCTGCTCGCACCCCTGCTCGGTGCCGCGCCCGATGCCGGCGCGCTCACGCTCGACGAGGTGGCCCTGAGCTTCGGCGGGGTGCGTGCGATCGACGGGCTCAACCTCGAGATCCGGCCCGGCCAGGTACATGGACTGATCGGCCCCAACGGCAGCGGCAAGACCACGACCCTGAACGTCATCTCGGGTTACTACACGCCGCAGCGGGGTGCGGTCAGGCTGGACGGCGCCGCGCTGCCGGCGTTCGCGCGCCACCGCCGCGCGCAAATGCGGATCGCGCGGACGTTCCAGACCCCCCGCATCGTCGGTTCGGCCTCGGTGCTGGAGAACGTCATGATCGGCGGCACCATCGACGGTGCGGGCACCTTCGTCGAATCATTGCTGTCGCTGCCGCGCCACCGGCGCGACGAAGCCATGTTGCGCGACACCGCCATGCTGGCGCTGGCGGCGGTCGGGCTGGAGCGGCTCGCTTCCGTGCGTGCCGATCGACTGCAGCACAGCGAGTTGCGCTTCACGGAGATCGCGCGCGCCTTGATGCTGCGCCCGGCTTTCCTGTTGCTCGACGAGCCGGCGGCCGGGCTCTCGGCGGAGGAAATCGAGCGGCTTGGCGCGCTGATCCTGGCGATCGCACGGGCCGGCACCGGCGTGCTGGTGGTGGAACACCACCCCGATCTGATCTTCGACATCTGCCATCACATCACCGTGCTCAATCTCGGCAAGATCCTGGCGGCCGGAACTCCGGCCGAAATCCGCGCGCATCGGGAGGTGGTCGATGCCTATCTCGGCGCCTGATCCGCTGCTGGATATCGCCGGCCTCTCGACCGGCTACGGCAAAATTGGCGTGCTGCGCGGCGTCGACCTCAGTGTGGGCGCGGGCGAGGTGGTGGCGCTGCTCGGCCCCAACGGCGCCGGCAAGACCACGCTGTTGCGCGCGGTGTCGGGACTGCTGCCCTGGTCGGGGAAAGCGCATTTCGCCGGCCGCGATCTCGCAGGCTCAAGTCCCCGCGACACCGTCACGGCGGGGCTTTCGCATGTCGTGGAGGGGCACCGGGTGTTTACGCAGCTGAGCGTGCTCGACAACCTCTTGCTGGCGGCCTACGACCTTCCGCGTGGCGAACGCGCCGCGCGCGTCGAGGAGCAGTTCGGGCTGTTCCCCGAAATCGCCGCCAAGCGCCACGAACGCGCGGCCGCGCTCTCCGGCGGCCAGCAGCAGATCCTGGCGGTGGCGCAGGGCCTGGTGCGACGGCCGCGACTCCTCATGCTGGACGAGCCCTCGGCCGGCCTGTCGCCTGTCCTCGTGGATCGCGTGCTTGATGTGGTGCAGCGGCTGCGCGACGGCGGGACCGCGGTGCTGCTGGTCGAACAATTGATCGAGAAGGCCCTCGCGCTCGCCGATCGAGTCTATGCGCTGGCGCGCGGATCAATCGTTCTGGAAGCCAGAACAAGCGAGGCCGATCTGCCGCGCCGGCTGGAGCATGCCTATCTGGCAACCACCCATCGCCAGTGATACGGAGGCGCATTTGTCCACCAGGTTCGAAATCGGCGACATCACGATCCACCGCATCATTGAACAGGAGGGCCCGTTCTTCGAGGCGATGCAGTTTTTCCCGGCGCTGACGAAGGACCTTCTCGAGCAGAACCGGGAGTGGCTACAGCCCAGGTTCATCAATGCCCGGGATCAGCTGATGCTCTGCATCCAGAGCTACATCGTCAAGACACCTCACCACACCATCATGATCGACAGCTGCGTGGGCAACCACAAGCCGCGGCCGACTCGGAGTTTTTGGCACATGATGAATTCCGACCGCTACGAGAAGAACCTCGCGGCCAGCGGATTTGGCGTCAATGACATCGATTTCGTCATGTGCACGCATTTGCACACCGACCACGTCGGCTGGAATACGCGGATCGAGAACGGCCGGTGGGTGCCGACCTTCCCCAAGGCGCGCTATATCTTCGCCGAGCGCGAACTTGATTACTGGATCAGTCGCCAGAAGGACGATCCCTCGGCGTGTCCCTGGATAACCGATTCCGTGCTTCCGATCGTGGCCGCCAATCGCGTCGATATCGTCAAGAGCGCGCACGCGTTCGACGAACTCGTGACGCTGATCCCGACGCCCGGCCACACCATCGACCACTATTCGGTGCATGTCGGCAAGCCCGGCGCGGATGCCGTCATTACCGGCGACATGATCCACTCGCCGCTGCAGGCCCGATATCCCGAACAGGGCATGATGTCGGATTACGACTCCGCGTTAGCCGGAGAATCCAGGCGGCAATTGTTCGGCCGCTTCTGCGATAGCTCCACCCTGATGTGCACGGCGCACTTCCCCTCGCCGTCCACCGCGCGCGTGGTGCGCTGGCAGAATGCGTTCGACTTCATTGACGCCTAGATCAGCCTCGGGCCTGCCGGGAGCATGCGTAGCAGGTGCCCGAGCAATAAAATCAAGCCGCGAGAAGCCGGGAATGCTGAATGGATTTCATTGAACTGGACGGCCTCTCGCTACGGTTTGAGCTGAGCGGCAAGGGCAACCGCACGCTGGTGCTCGTGCACGAAATGGGTGGTTCGCTCGAAAGCTGGGACGATGTCGCGCCGCGACTCGCCCAATCCCGCCGCATCTTGCGCTATGACACCCGCGGGGCGGGAATGTCGCGGAAGGTGCGCGGCCAGCTTGGCATCGATACGATGGCTGACGATATCGCTGCGCTGCTCGACGCGCTCGGGATCGCCGGCAAGGTGGCGCTGGCGGGTATCGCCGTTGGTGGCGCGATCGCGCTTCATTTCGCCGCCGGATATGCGGAGCGCACGAGCGCGGTGGCGGCCGGGAGCCCGGCGATCGGCATCGAAGCCGATCGTCGCGCCGCCGCCCTCGAACGCGTCGACAGAATCGAGGCCGCCGGCATGGCATTCGCTGTCGAGGATTCGATGCGCAATGGCTATCCCCCGGAACTGCGCGGCGACATCGGGCGCTTTGAGCGGTACCGGGCGCGGTGGCTCGGCAACGATCCCTCAAGCTATGCGACGATCTGGCGAATGCTGGCGGGATTGGACATGCAGAGCGAACTGGCCAGGCTGCGCTGTCCCGTCCTCGTGATCGGCGGCAGTCTTGATCGCGTGCGCCCACCACAGTTTGCACAAGCCGTGGCGAACGACATCCCCGGTGCACGCTACATCGAAATTCCTACCGGCCACTATATGGCGGTTCAAACGCCCGAACTGATCTCCGATTGCATCGACGATTTTCTCACAACGGTCGGTGCCTGATTGAACCGGCCATCTCCTCACCCACCAAGGCTTCCGGCATGATCCCGCAACCCACCCAGCAGATTCCCGGCGTCTATCACCGCAGAATCGGAGATATCGTCGTCACCGCCATCAGCGACGGCTATCTGGACGGCACGCTCGACGTCATGCGCAACGTCGATCTCGAAATGGCAAACCAACTGCTGTGGGATGCGTTCCGCCCGGCACGGCGCACCAGCGTCAATGCCTTCGTGATACATTCCAGGGGCCGCAGGGCGATCGTCGACACCGGCTCGGGCAACTATCTCCTGCCCACCGCCGGCTTCGTGCAGCGCAACCTCGCAGGCGCAGGCATCGACGCCAAATCGATCGATACGGTGCTCTTGACCCACATGCACCCGGATCACTCCGCCGGCCTTGTCGACATGGCGAACGGCGGGCTGCTGTTTCCGAACGCCGAGTTGGTCATGCATGAGAATGAACCGGCGCACTGGTTCGACGACGGCGCGATGGCGAAGGCCGACGAACGGTCAAGGAAGCTCTATTTCCTTGCCGGCCGCGAGCAGGTCGGGCCCTACAAGAGCCGCACGCGATTATTCCGCCAGGGCGAGGTGTTTCCCGGCGTGACCGCAGTGCCGAGCCTCGGGCATACACCGGGCCACACCGCCTTTCTGATCGCCTCCGGCAAGGATCAGTTGATGATCTGGGGCGACACGGTGCACGTGCCGGAAGTGCAGACCGCTCATCCCGAGGCCGGCATGGCCTTCGATACCGACCTCGCCGCAGCCGCGGCTGCGCGCAAGCGCATGTTCGACCGCGTTTCCGCCGACGGCATTCTGATCGCCGGGATGCATCTGCATTTTCCCGCGTTCTCGCATCTGGCGAGGCGAGGCAAGGCGTACGAGCTTTACCCGGAGGGTTGGGTACACACGCTGGATGGGATATAACATGCGTCGTTTCCTGAACGAACGACCTAATCCAGCTTGATCTTGGCTTCCTTCACCACCTTGCCCCAGCGTTCCATCTGGTCTTTGATGAAGGCGCGGAATTCTTCCGGTGTGTTCGGCCGGCTGTCGATGTTGAGCTGCTCGAAGCGTTGTTTGACATCGGGGGTGCGGATCGCTTGGTTGATTGCGCCGTTGAGGGCGCCTACGATTATCGTCGGCGTGCCGTGCGGCACGAACACACCGTTCCATTCATAGGCCTCGAAGCCAGGCAGCGTGTCGGAGACCGGCGGAATGTCGGGCAGGCTTTTCAGCCGGCCCTTGCCAGTGTGGGCGATGGCCTTGATCTTGCCGCCCTGGATCATGCCGACCACCGACGAACCGTTGGAGAAGAAAAACTTCACCTGCCCCGCCATGACGTCGTTAAGCGCGGGGCCGCCGCCGCGATAGGGCACGTGGTTTACCTTGGTCCCGATCATAAAACGGAACATTTCGAGGGACAGATGCTGCAGCGTGCCGTTGCCTGAGGACGCCATGTCGATGCCATCGGGAGCGGCCTTGGCATAGGCGATGACGTCAGCCATCGTGTTCACCGGTAACGATGGCGTCACCACCAGAATATTCGGCACCAGCGACACCAGGGCCACCGCGTCGAAATCCCTGTTGTAGTCGAACGGGAGGCTGGAATAGAGCGAGCCGTTGATCGAATAGGCGGTGCCATCATGCAGAATGCTGTAGCCGTCGGGGGCCGCCTTCGCGACCAGGGCTTCACCGATAGTCCCGCCGGCTCCACCGCGATTTTCGATAACGAACTGCTGGCCCAGGACCGCGCCGACCTTGGCGTAGAGGATACGCGCGGTGGTGTCGGCGCCGCCTGCCGGCGGATAAGGCACCATCACCTGCACCGGGCGGCTCGGCCACGAGCCTTGCGCGCTGGCGCTGCGGACAAACGGCGCGCCGGCCATTCCGGCCAACAGCGCGCGGCGTGAAACATGGCTCCTCGACATCGCTTATCCCCGTGATTTTAATCAAGACGCCCCTTTTAGGCGCGCCGGATCGCCGGTCTCCATAACATCGTTCACTGCATGGCCTCGGCTATCTTCTCCGCCGCCATCAGGGTCGGGAAGTTGGTGTTGGCGCACGGCACCACCGGGAAAATCGAGGCATCGACCACGCGCAAACCCTGTATTCCCTTGACACGGCCCTGGGTGTCCACGACCGCCATCGGATCGTCGGGCCGGCCCATGCGGCATGAGCAGGAGGCGTGCCATACGCCGATCGCCGCCTTGCGCACGAAGGCTTCCAGCGCATCGTCGTCGCTCATGACCTGGTCGAAGGTGAAACCTTCGACGACAAATCTGTCGATCATGTAATGGCGCAGCGCCGCCGGCCCGTCCATCATCGCGGCAGCGATTGATGTGAGGAGCTTGTTCCTGCTGTTGACGACGCCGATCTTGCGCACGCGGTCGGAGTACGAGGCCGGGAACGGCTTGTCGGTCACCGCCCTGAGCGGCTGGCTCATCTGCAGGCCGGCCATCTTGCGAAAGCCGCTCATCAGGCGGTCGACGTCGCGGCGGTCGGACAGCAAATTGAACTCGACGACCGGCTCCATCCGAGGATCGCGCGAGGCGAGCTTCACCTGCCCGGTCTCGGAGTAGGTCTTGTTGACGAAGGTGAGCAGCGAGGCGATCTGCGCGCCGACCGCGTGCCAGGCCGATTTGCTCAGCACGGCAACGAACATGTCGCCCTTTGGAACGCCTGCCAGCCCCGAGGAATAGCGTAGCCCGACCTGGACGTGGCGCCTGGTGTGCGCATTCATGCGCGCGCCGGGACGGATGAATGACGACAGCGCGATCGAGGGATGATCCATCAGGCGCTGGCCGACGCCCGCAAGTCCCATCAGGACCGGAATGCCCATCTCCCTGAGATGCCCGACCGGGCCAATGCCGGCGCGCAGGAGATGCGCCGGCGAATGAATCGCGCCGCACGAAAGCACGACCTCGCGGCCGCGGAACTCCTGTTCCCGGCCGTCGACTTCCGCCTTCACGCCGACGCAGCGTGTCCCCTCGAACAACAGTTCCCTGACCTGCGTGTCGGTCGAGATCGTGAGGTTGGCGCGCTTGCGCGTCTCGCGATCGAGATAGCCCATCGCCGCCGAGACGCGTTGCTCGTCCTGGTTGGAGTGCGTCACCGGGAAGTAGCCGTCGACGAACTCGCCGTTCTGGTCGGGCAGGAACGGATAGCCGGCGAGCCTGCAGGCCTCGCCAACGGCCTGCGCGTGCGCCGTCCAGTGCGCCTGTGGGATGCGGCGGACGGGGATGCGGCCATCCTTGCTGTGGAACGGCCCGTCGAAATCAAGATCGCGCTCGAGCTTCCTGAAGTGAGGCAGCACGTCCTTCCAGCTCCAGCCCGCGGCGCCGCGCACCTCCCATTCGTCGTAGTCGGTCGGCGCGCCGCGGTTGGCCAACTGGCCATTGATCGAGGACCCGCCGCCCAACACGCGTGCCTGCTCATATTTGCGCAACGGCGGGCGTTCCGCCTCGGGGTTGTTGTGGCTGACGACCTCCGTCGTGACCCTGAGCTCGGTCCAGTGGAAGCGCGGATCAAAATACGCCGTGCCCGAATAGCTGTCGCGAATTTCGGGCGGCTCGCTGCCGGGCGGCGTGTCCTGGCCTGCCTCGCAGAGCAGGACCTTGTTAGTGCTCCTGGCCGAAAGCCTGTGGGCCATGACCGAGCCTGCCGAGCCGCCGCCAACGATGATCGTGTCGTACACTTTGGCGTTCCCCCTGGTTTGTCCTGGCAAGCTAGCGCACCTCTGTCCCCCCGTCACGACAGCTATCGCCGGGGCACGTCGCCGCTTTGTCCGCGCAGCGTATGGTTCCGTGCGCTGGTTCCATTGTCGGGGTGATCGATATCGGATTTTTGATCCTGAGCCATCCGGCGGAAACAGCCGCAACAGCCGAATATTCGCGCAGCTTGGTTGCAGGCAACACCGGAACACGAAGCGCGCCAGATGGTTTTAACGGGATGTTGCGCCGGTCCGAAGGCGCAACAGGTAGCGCGTTTTCAGGTGCGGGCCTGCCCCGCTTCCGGCCCGGATCTGATCCGGGGACCTGACAGGTTCGCCCTCGGGAGTGCGCCAAATCAGGAATCTGGAGCCCCGGTTCGATCTCATCGAATCGGAAAAAGCTTTGGATGGCTCGAAAAGGAGTAACCGATGCGAAAATACATGATGGCAATCGTTGCAGTCGCGGCACTCGGGTTGACGCAATCCGCCGTGGCCTATGAAGGCGATCCCGTTTCGATGCAGATTGCGTTGAGAGTGGCGACCGACCTCGGTCTCGCAACGGTTTCCTATTCTGAATTTACCGGCAACCAATGGGAAATCCAGGGACGGGATACCTCCGGCCGATATATGACGGTTTATATCGACGCAACGACCGGTGAAGTTCGCAACCTCTACCGGTAATTCAAACGGCCTGCCCCGGTAGCGGCCGGTCCGCTTTCGGGAACAGGAATGCGGAGAATGCCGCCGCGACCGTAGTTATTCGCAGTATCCGCGGTCGGCGGTAAAAGGGGCCCCGGAGCGATCCGGGGCCTCGACTTTTCTCGAAACCGTAACGATAGGTAAAGGCCGTGTGGTGGGGCGACGTATTTCAGCGATGCCCGGCCGCCACGCGACTGCAGGGGATCGAGGCATGATGAGCCTTCGGGATCGATACCCTTGGCTCAAGTTCACTTTTTCCGCGATCTCTTCGCCTTCTTTTTAGCAACCTTTCTAGTGGTCGTTTTCTTTGCCACAGCCTTGCGTCCGGCCGCGGGTTTCCGCGCCTTGCCTGCCTTCGCTTTAGTTGCCGACGATTTCTTTGCCGTCTTCCTGGCGGCTTTGGCCGCCCTTTTCGCAGGCTTTTTTAGCGCTTGCTTCGAAGTTGATTTCTTTCGGCGAGGAGTTATCACAATTGGCGGCACGGCCGTTTCGGCTAGCAAACCTCCGCCTCCAGTCATCGGCATCAAGGCAACGGGTTGTCCAGCTGGCTTCTCAGGCTCCGGCTCCATCGCATGTTGCAGGGCTTCGGACGCCGTAGTCGCGATGTTTTCGACAGCGTCGTTGATCTTGTCGACCAATTGCTCGATTACGTTCTTGTCCTTGTTGCCGTCCACGGTGTGGCCTCCGAAAATTGGCTTTCTGAGAATATTTCTATTTGAAAAATAGGGCAATCGCCTAGTCACGCTGGGAATGTTACCTCGGCGCTCGATCGGGACATTGTCCAAGGCGCCGACGGTCTCGCGGATCGCGGCGAAGGCGTCGCGGCCGAGCTTGACGAGAGACCGGCGTCCGCATTTCAGGACGGTGGACCGATGGATGCTCCTTTGCCTGTCTTGGGTGACAGCTTACGCCGAGGGCCTACATGCCATGGCTTTCAAAAACCTTCTTGCACGCCGCGCTCAGCTTTGTGCGATTCTGCTGCAAGCACTGTTGAACGGATGAATCATCACCGAGCTGCTTCCGGCAAAAGTGAGAAGCATCGCGCGAGCATGCTTTTTGCTCCTGTGGCGAGCCGAGATGCCCGCCCTGTGCTGACGCATAACATAGGCCCATCGTCAGAAACAAAAGGATAAATGGTAATCTAGCCATTCTGGTTGCTCCGTCAGATTAAAATTCATGCATCACGATCTTCGCGCCGAAACTTCCGACGTCCCTCAAAGCCGCTCTTTGACGAAATGCAGGCATTTTATTGGTACATGCTTGCTTCATGCATCCATCCGAATTAGCGCAAGCTTGGATGCCGGATCATACCGCTTGCGCAAATGCGCTGGATTTTCGGTGATGATGATTTCCAGCGTGGGCCGCACATGCGCCGCGCCGAGGTGGCCGGCCATGGCCTGTCCGTCGCGTTTACCTACAACGACATGAAGATGGAGGGCAGGCTTGCCGTCCATCTCGGCGACGTCGCCCAGCAGAGATGCAACCTCCACTTGCTCACGAACCGAAATCTTCATGTAATCCTTCTTCTCCCAATCGAAGTACTGAAGCACCACGTCGCTGAGGGCGCCGATCGCACTGATCTGCGCAGCGGTGATTTTCTCGCGGCCAACAAAGTCCTTCAGGCTGGTCATCACCTCATCACCTGAAGCGAGAATAACAGCATAGGTGCGCTGGCCATTCGCCTCATGCAGCAGTTTTGCTTGCATCGCCCTGCTCCTTGTCTCCCTCAACAACCGCCCGGTCGGGACCAGGTTCCGCAATCGGGCTTGCATTGGCCGTTTACTGTCTTGCGGTTGCCATCAAAGGAAGCATCTGAGGAGATTCTCCCCACCGGTCAGGGAACCTTATCCACGCGCGATCATTCCAGGCAAAGGGACGGACGAAAATGCCCAGTCCGGCCGCCGGTCACGAACGCTGTCGGCCGAGCGTGCCCGCTGCATCGTACCTGGCCTGTTGAACGGAACCCGCAGCATTAGCGACTGCGACGGACGATGCATCGCCAACGAGCAACTCTCACATCTGCGTGTAATCGCAGCCCGAGCGGCAGGAGTAAGCCATGAAACTGAACTCAACACAGGTAGAACAGACCTTGAGCCAATTCGAGGCCGAGGTTCTTCCCGACAATCACCCGGCGGTTCCCCAATTGCACAGCATATTCGGAGATCACACGTTCTTTCTCGACGACAGCGGTCTCAACGTGCTGGAGCCTGCCGACGCGCCCGAAATTGAGGTTGAGGCTGGCGAGATTGTAAGCCTTGCCAGTTGGAGTGACGCCACCCTCACGAGTTTGAGGCCCCACGAACCGGAACCGACCGGCGTGGTCGTCCTGCTGGAACCCAGCCACTGAACGCATGACCAGCTGATCTTCCGGCGTCAGCTCGCTTAGTCTCGATCGGGGACGGACAGTCGTTGTGAGGCAGCTCAAGCCCCGTGCGTGAACGAGAGTTCGGTTGCAGCAACAAGTCCGGCCTCAGTCAGTCCCGCAAGGGTCTTATCGCCGCGCCGCGCGCATTCCAAAATCTTGCTGGCTATATATCGGCGCGCTTCGTGCTCTTCTCGTCGTGGTCCGAAGCTCTCACACGCCCTTTCCAAAGCGACCTCCATGTTCGCAAATGTGCGGGCGTCAAAACTGTCTGCAATCGATTTCTCGACTGTCCATGTTGACGTGGCCGGTGCTTTATTGATGCGCTCTATCTTCGTCGCGTTGTCGCGCAAGCCGTCAGCAGGTTCGAAATGCATCCCACGCATTTTTGTCTCCATGCCAGGTTCGAGTTCCGCTCCAAAAAACGAGGCCGGCCCGAAATGGTTCCAAGCCAGGAACACTCCCTACACGTGAAAAAATGCCTGATGGGAATTACCACCTCTGCAGTGAAGCGCGGCTTCTGGACCGCTACATATTGCGGAGTCCACGGCATGATATACACTGAATTGAGCTCTGCCTCAGCGATGGATCGGAAATTATGCCGTTCGTTTTTGCCCGATGGCCTCGAACTGTGCCTTCTGCTCGTCGCTGAGCGTACTATAAAAGCTCTCGAGCGCGGCGCTCACCACACCGACCGCTTGCTGCATGGCATTGAGCCGACCGTCCACAGCATCAAGGCGAATGGGTAGCGTGGTTGCCTCTTTCGGCTGGCATGCGGCGTTCAGGATGTCGCCAGCCCTGGCATTGGCTTCCTGCAGCACCTTGAGAGCGGCGCGTTGAGACTCGTTCGGGTGCAACCTGGCCTCGATCTCGTCCGCCGGCCATTGCAACGCGGCTGGCTGCGCCGTGCCGCAACTCGGGGCAGGCACTTCCGTGGCCCCTGTGGCAGACATCTTGCGTCGATCCTCGGCGATTGCATTCAGCCGCGCTTCCTGCTCGTCATCCAGCAGGTCATAGAATTTTCCCAGCGGCTGCTGAACGGCTGACTCTGCCTTGATCATCGCCCCGATGCGTTGCTGCATGGCAGCCAATCGATGCGGCGCCGTGAACGCCGTCTGCGTCGGACACGAAGCCCGAATCATCTGGGCGGCCGCGGTCAATGCGGCGGCAAGATCGTTCAAGGCGGCGCGCTGCGCCTCATCCAGCTGTATCGCCTGCTGAATCTGCTCGACGGGGAGGCCGGCGATTTCGCGGCTGTCATCGCCGCAGAGCTGCTGGAGCGGAGGGACTCTGCGATGTCTTCGGCCGGACGGGCTCGGTCCTGTATAGGCGGCGAGATCATCATGGCCGTAAGGTGCAAAGATAGCGGCATTGATGTCGGGATAACCATAGTCCCAGAAGCCGGTGCCATCACCCCAAACGGTGTAGTCGTAGATATCGTAAATGGCGAATGGCCAAAACAGCGGTCCAACCCACCCAAATCCACCGTCGCCGTGTCGCCACCAACCGTTCGCGATGCGGTCGCCATGCCAACCGGCCAGTGCTGCAGCCGCAACGATTTGCTTGCGCGCCGCGGGGTTGCCAAATCCGGAATCCGCGGCGATGCGGGCGTCTTGCGATTTGAGAGAGGCGGTTCGGACGCGGCCGTGGCGAGCAAAAGCACGGGCGTGATGTAATCCCCCCATCGACAATACCCGGGCAAAGGCGGATCTCGCGACCCCAAATGGACCGAACCCAAAATGCGCTCTGGCCACGGCCGCACTCGACAGCAGCGTAGTCAGCGCGAGGACGGCAATTCCAATGCGCAGCCTCGACATGGCACCCTCCTGCGCCAAGCCTCATCGCGTCACCTGAGATGACGAGATGACGCGGAGGGGAACCGAAAGTTCCCTGCCTGTGCCGTGATTAGCGGCCCTTTCCCCGGAGATCCCTCGCTCAGGGGCGGGAAAACAGGCAAAAGTCCGTCGAAAGAGGGCGAAAGGATGCATTTTCAATATGATCAGCGAATGCCGGTTATGGAGCCGGATATGGCTCTCGGATCGCGCGTAGGCCAGCGACCGGCATCGACCTGGGCCACGAAGTCGCCGACGATGCCGTTGAACAGATATGGCGCTTCAAGATTGATGGTGTGCCCGCAATTCGGCATCACCGAAAGAGCCGCCGACGGGATGGTGCGCTTCATCAGCAACGCCGGCGCCAGGCAGGGCCAGTCCTCGTCGCCAATGAGGATCAACGTCGGCACCGCAAGACGGGCCATCTCGTCTTGCAGGTGATACAGCGACGGGCGCTCCTTTTGGCAGCCTAGCTGGGTGTTGACGGCACCCAGTGCTGAATGCTCGGCCAGCGCCTGCTTGAAGACCGCAAAGCCGCGCGGGTCTTTGGCTTCGAACTGTACGCGGGTTGGGCCGTAAGCGTAACGCGACGCAAACGCGGCCATTCCATCGGCCCGCAGCGACGCTACTACGGCGTCGGCTTCAGCGCGAAACTGCTCGCGCATATTCAGCTCGGCGCCATAGCCGCAGCCGGCCACGCACAAGGACAAGGCCCGGGACGAATGGCGAAAGCCGAAATGTAGCGTTGCAAATCCACCCATTGAGAGACCACAGACGTGAGCCTCCCCTATACCAAGATGATCAAGCACCGCTAAAATGTCGTCAGCAGCGCGGTTCTGGCTGTAAGACGCCGGATCCTCCGGCACGTCTGATGGCGGATAGCCGCGCGCGGCATAGGTGATAGCCCGGTAGCGCCGGCCAAAATGCTGAAGTTGCTGCTCCCAGCTGCGATGATCGCCCGCGAATTCATGGACGAAGATGATCGGCGATCCGCTCCCGGTTTCCTCATAGTAGAGCCGCACCCCGTCATCAGCGGTAGCAAAAGCCATGATCAGCCCCCGTTCCAGCCGTTGAACAGACGTTCCGGATCGATGGAAACGCCGGTGATTATTTTGAGTGTAGACGACACAGAGAGCCTGGTCTTGGCGGATGTTCCGGCCTGTCCTTATTTCTCCAGGCCGAAGGGATCGTCGACTGAATGGGCCGGCTGGGTAAACCAGCGGGCGCCGGTTTCGGTGATGACCATATGGTCCTCAAGGCGTACGCCGAATTCGCCGTAGATGCAGATGGTTGGCTCGTTCGAGAAGGTCATGCCGGGCTTCAGCACGGTCCTGTCGCCCTTCACGAGATAGGGCCATTCGTGCACGTCCAGGCCGATGCCGTGGCCGGTGCGGTGCGGGAGGCCGGGCGTCGCATAACCCGGCCCGAAGCCGCCGCCGTTAATGACGCCGCGGGCGGCGATGTCGATATCCTCGCAGCGGTTACCGGGCTTGGCGGCGGCAAAGCCCGCGGCCTGTGCCGCTTTCTCCAGGTTCCAGACGTCGCGCTGGCGCCTGGTCGGTTCACCGAAGACGTAGGAGCGCGTGATGTCGGAGAGATAGCTGTCGACCGGCGCGCCAGTATCGATCAGGATCATGTCTCCATCCTTGAGCGTTTGCGGATAGGGCACGCCGTGCGGATACGCCGACGCCTCGCCGAACAGCACCGCGTTGAAAGGTGGATCGCCTTCCGAACCGAGCTTGCGGTGCGCCGCCGTGATGAACGCCTGCACTTCGGTGGCGGTGATACCTTCGCGCATGATGCGGGCAGCGGCCTTGTGTGCTTCGAGCGTGATGTTCTTGGCCGTCTGCATCAGCGCGAGTTCGTGATCGGACTTTATCATGCGGCAACCCGCGGTAACGTCGATCGAGTTGATGAAGGCATAGGCGTTGCCGGCGCGACGCAGCCCATCGAAAGTGAAAAACGGCGTGGCCTCGTCGACCGCAATCGTGCCGCTCGGATAGCCCAATGCACGCACGGTCTCGGTTACGGTTGCGGTAGGATCCTCATCTTCCTCCCAGACGGCAATCTTGTCGCCGAACGAGATCATGGTCTTCAGCTTCTCGACCTCGAATGCCGGCGAAACATAGACAAGCTCGCCCCTGGCCGGCAAAACCGCGCTGTGCATGCGTTCCGTGCGGCGGAACTTCAATCCGGTAAAATACGTCATGCTCGACGACACATCGAGATAGAGAGCGTCGATACCCTTCTCGCGCATGATCGCCTGGGCGCGGGCGATGCGCCGCAGGCGCTCATCGACGCCGATGGGTGGTACGTCCCCGCGCATGTTCTTCATGGCGGCAAGCTCCGCCTCCGCGGTCGATCCGCCGACACCAACCGTCATAACAAGCCCTTTCAATTGTCACCGCCGAAACCGGCGTTGTACCAGCATATTTGCCGTCGCCGTCAGTCCCAGCGTTGCGGTCATCAGGACGAACGCGACTGAAGCGCCGAACGGCCAGTTGTTGAGCTGAAACTGTCCGTAGACCAGGGGCCCCATCATCTTGAACTTGGGGCCGCCGAGCAGGACGGGCGTTGCATAGGCGTTCATGCCGAGGATAAAGGTCAGGATGGTGCCGGCGAGGATGCCCGGCAGCGACAGCGGCAGCAGCACGCGACGAAACATCGTCATCGGCCCGGCGCCGAGACTGAAGGCGGCCTCCTCGACATTGCGGTCGATGCCTTCGATGACGCTCTGCAACGTCAGCACCATGTAGGGCAGGTTGACGGCAATGATGCCGGCAATGACGGCGCCCTCGGTATACATGATCTGCAGCGGCTCGGTGATCACTCCGAACTGCATCAAGGTCACGTTAAGAAAGCCCCTGGAACCGAACACCGTCATCCACCCGGCCGCACGCACGGCGTTGCCGACGAATAGCGGCAGCACCACCAGCATGATCAGCACATTCTTGAAGCGCGACTGGGTACGCGCAAGGACGTAAGCGAGCGGCAAACCCATGACGAGGCAGATGACGGTGCAAAGGGCGGCCACACGCAATGTCGTCCACAGCACGCCGGTGTAATAGGGATCGGCGAAAAACTTGACGTAGTTGTCCAGCGAGAACGTCTCCACCATCACGCGGCGTGGGTCGAGATGATTGAAGCTGTAGCGGAACAGGATCGCGAGCGGTACCAGCAGACCGCCGGCCACGAACACCGTCGCGGGCCCGACCAGCGTCGTCGCCGAAAGCAACGACGTCGGCGCCTCGTCCGGCCGGAATTGCCCTGTGGATGTCGTGGCCATCTCGAGACGGATGCCGCCTCAGCCCTTCAGCACCTTGTCCCACCATTCCTTGAGCGCGACGTCGTTGTTGTTCATGTAGTTGTAGTCGAGATCGACGAGTTTCTTGATCTCGTCGGGGGTGAACCCGATGCGTTTGTTGAGATCGGCCGCGACCACGGCGTTGGTAACGGTGGGATTGTAACCCATGTCGACGGCAAACGCTTCTTGCGCGCTTTTGTCGAGCATGGCGTCCAGATAGGCATATGCGCCGTCCTTGTTGGGCGCGTTCTTCGGGACGACGAAGCCCGAGATGTAGGCGAGCGTACCTTCCGCGGGGGCAACGGCGGTCACGGGAATGCCCGCGTTCTGCCATTGGACGACCCGCGCCTTCCACATCACCCCGACGCCGAATTCCTCCGCCTTCAGGCCCTGGGCGAACGCCTCGTTGGTCGGGTAGATCCGCATGCCGGCATTCTTGCATTCCAGCAGCAGTTTCTTGCCAGGCTCGAGATCGTTGACCTTGCCGCCGGCGGCGAGCGCCGCACAGACCAGCGTGTATTGGTACTGGATATCAATGATGCCGAGCTTGTTGCCGTTCTTCGGATCGAACACATCCTTGTAACTGACGGGCGCTGTCGCGATCATTTTTGGATTGTAGACGCCGACCTTGCCCGAGTAGATGTGACCGACGCCGTAAGGATATTTCATCGACGGCAGCAGATTTCCGGCATTCTTGAGCTTGCCATAGTCGATCGGCATGACGGCGCCGGCGTCCTGCATCTGGGCCATGTTGAGCGCCGAAAGGCCTTGCACATCGGAAGTCCCGCGCGGCAGGCGCTGTTCGGCGAGCATTTTCGAGCGGCGTTCGGGATCTCCGGCCTGATCCTGCACAACTTCCCAGCCGTCCTTGATGAGCAGCGGCACCTCGATATTCTTGTTGAGCAGACGGGCGTAATCGCCGCCCCAGGTGCCGACAACGATGCGGCCTTTCGCCTGCGCCGCAGCCGTGCGCGGCAGGCTGGCTGCGCCGGCCAGGGCTGCTGCGCCGAGCAAGACCTGACGGCGGGTTTTCGATCTGGTCATGGTTGGTACCTCCGGGTGTTGGCTGGCAGATAGATTATGATTGAAATGCGCGGCCTGTCGATTTGCTCCAGCCGATTCGGACCTGTTCTCCGATCGCCGGCAGCGGCTGTTCCGGCCGGTTCTGGATCTGCACGATGACCCGTTCCTTGGGCGACAGGCGCACGTGCAGATCCACTTGCGATCCGAGATAGGAGATGAATTCCACCGCGCCCGGAAAGCTGTTGTCCAGTGCCGGCGCTGTAGCCGTCATCAGCGCAAGACGTTCGGGTCGCAGGGCGAGCGAGGCGCTGCCGGTGCCGGTTCCCTCGCAGGCGACGACGAGGCCGCCGGCCGAGACGAAGCGCCCGGGGCCGTCCATGCGGCCATCGATGAACGTGGAGCGGCCGACGAAATCTGCGACGAACTTTTCCGCAGGGCGTTCGTAGAGATCCTGCTGCGATCCGATCTGGCGGATCCGTCCCTCGCACATGACGACGAGGCGGTCGGCCATGGTCAACGCCTCCTCCTGATCGTGGGTGACCATCACGGTCGTCAATCCGAGTTTGCGTTGCAATTCACGGATTTCGACCCGCACGTCCTGTCGCAATTTGGCGTCGAGATTGGACAACGGCTCGTCGAGCAGCAACACATCGGGCCGGAAAACGAGTGCACGGGCCAGCGCCACGCGCTGCTGCTGGCCGCCGGACAATTGTCGCGGCAGCCGGTCGCTGAGATGATCGAGCCGCACCAGGCGCAATGCCTCGGCGATCTTCGGCGCCATCTGTGCCTGCGGCATCCTGCGCATCTCGAGGCCGAACGCGATGTTCTCAGCCACCGTCATGTGCGGGAACAGTGCATAGTTCTGGAATACCAGTCCGGCGTTTCGCATCCAGGGTGGCAGCGCGGTAATGTCACGTTCGCCCAGGCGCACGCTGCCAGACGTCGGCTCGATGAAGCCGGCAACGGCGCGCAGTGTCGTCGTCTTGCCGCAGCCGGAGGGACCGAGCAGCACGAGGAACTCGCCATCGGCGACGTCGAGCGAAACGTCATCAACGGCCTTGAAGTCGCCATAGCACTTGGTGATGTTGGTCAATTGCAGGCGTGCCATCGTCACACCACCCGGCCGATGTTGGTGAAGCGATTGGTCAGCAGCATCGCCCCTCCGATAAACACGATCTGCAGAACCGACACCGCCGCGATGGTCGGGTCGATCTTCCATTCGAGGTATTGGAGGATCGCGATCGGCAGGGTCGTGCGGCCGGGACCCACGAGGAACAGGCTCATTTCCAGATTCCCGAATGAGGCGATGAAGCCGAACAAGGCGGCAGCGACCATGCCCGGCATGATAGCGGGCAAGGTGATCCGCCGGAACGTCGTCAGGCGATCGGCGCCGAGGCTTTGCGCGGCCTCCTCGACGGCGCGATCCATGCCAACGAGGCTTGCCGTGATCAGGCGCACCGTCCAGGGTATGGCTATCAACACGTGACCGGCGATCAAACCGCCGAGTGAACCGAGAATCGGCCAGTCCGTCGCGATTTCGATTTCGACATGGAAGACATAAAGTGCGATGCCGAGCACAATGCCCGGCACGATCAGCGGCAGCAACAGCAAATTGTTCACCGCCTCACGTCCGATGAAGCGCCCCCGCACAAGACAAACGGCGGCGGGAACGCCGATGGCAAGGCCGATCGAGGTCGCGACCAGCGCGACCTGCAGACTGAGGAGAAATCCGTTGACGAACCTGTCATTGCCGGGAACGGCGCGGAACCACTTCAGCGAATAGCCTTCCGGAGGGAACGACGGGATTTCCTGCGCGAAGAACGCAAGCCAGATCACGAACAGCAATGGCAGCAGGATATACGCAAGCGACACGCCGGCGGCGGCTCTGAGCGCCATGCGGCCGACGATGCGCGATGAGGTCCATCCCGGTATGACGGTCAAGATCATCTCTCTGAGAGCCCCTGGCGATCAGTTCAACCAGTTCTTGTGCAAGTGACCGGCCTTCATGATTAATGAGAGATGTTTGCCCTGATCGCCAAGCAGCGCAAGGTCTTTCAGCGGATCGCCGTCGACGACAATGGCGTCGGAAAAGCCGCCCGGCTGCAATGTGCCGAGCTTGCCCGGCATGCGCAGGATCTCGGCGCCGATCGTGGTCGCCGAGCGGATGATCTCGATCGGGGAGACGACCTCCTGACGGATGGTGAACTCCTTCGATTGGTCCCAATGCAACTCACCCAGCAGATCGCTGCCATAGGCGACGGGAATGCCGTGTCGCTTGCAGACCTCCAGCGACTTCAGCCCGCCCTGCAACACGATCTCGTTCTTGGCGAGGCTTTCGCCGGTCATGCCGAACTTGGCGGCGCGGTCTTTCATGGCGTAATAGGTGACGAGGTTCGCAACCAGGTACATGTTCTTTTCCGCCATCGCCCTGGCGCTGGCGTCGTCGATCAGATTGCCGTGTTCGATGGTGCGGACGCCAAGACGCGCGGCACGTGTGATGGCCTCTGCGGAGTAGGCGTGGGCGCAGACGTAGCGGCCGAAGGCGGTCGCCTCCTCCACCGCCGCGCTGACTTCGCCATCCGAGAATTGCAGACTGTCGAGCGGATCGTAGGGCGACGCGACGCCGCCGGACATCATGATCTTTACATGGTCGGCGCCCTGGCGCATCTGCTCGCGCGCGGATTTGCGGACTTCGTCGGCGCCATCGGCGACGGCGGATTTGAATTGCAGGCCGTTACAGCAGGCGCATTCGCCGCCCCGATTGGTGCGTCGGCGTGAATCCGAATGGCCGCCGGTGGGGCCGATCGACTGGCCAGCGATATAAAGCCTTGGGCCAATAATATGTCCGGTTTCGATGGCGGTCTTGATGCCCCAGTCTGCCCCACCGGTATCGCGCACCGTGGTGAAACCGCGGTCGAGCATGGCGCGCAACCGCGTCGCCGCGCGCGCGGTGATCAGGGTCAGCGGCAACATCTCCATGAAGCGGACGTTGACCTCGCTGTGGATGGCGTGCACATGGCTGTCGATCAGTCCCGGCATCAAGGTGCGCCTGCCACAGTCGATCACCATCGCCTCGACCGCCTTGATCGGCGTCTCACTGAGTTCCTTGACCGTGTCGCCCTCGACAAGCAACTGATATCCGCCACGAAGCTCGCCGAACGAAGGTTCGAGCAATTCGAAATTCTTGAACAGCAGTTGCTGGGACATCACTGCAACCGGTTCTTGTGGAAGCGCCCGCCCTTCATGATCGCCGAAAGGTCTTTGCCTTCCCCCTGAAACAACTCCAGGTTCTTGAGCGGATTGCCGTCGACGACGAGCAGATCGGCGAAGGCGCCCGGCTTCAGGCAGCCGATCTTGCCCTCCATGCGCACGACCCGGGCGCCGATCGTGGTGGCCGAACGGATAATCTCGGCCGGCGACAGCACCCGCGCGCGGATTGTGAACTCCTCCGACTGCGCGACCTGCAACTGGCCGAGCAGATCGGTGCCGTATGCGACAGGGATTCCATGCCGTTTGCAGATTTCGAGCGATTTCAAGGCGCCATCTATGACGAGGTCGTTCTTGGCCAGCATGTCCGAACTCATGCCGTAGTCGGCGGCATGCTTCTTCATCTCGAAATAGGTGACGAGATTGGCGACCAGGAACATACCCTTCTCGGCCATTAGCTTGGCCGAGGCATCATCGATGAGATTGCCGTGCTCGATGGTACGCACGCCGGCGTTCGCCGCGCGGGTGATGGCCTCCGGGGTATAGGCGTGAGCACAGACGTAGCGGCCGAAGGCGTGCGCCTCTTGCACGGCTGCAACCACCTCATCGACCGAGAACTGCAGGCTATCGAGCGGATCGTAGGGCGAGGCGACGCCGCCGGACATCATGATCTTCACCTGGTCGCAACCTTGACGCATTTCCTCGCGCACCGCGCGGCGGACTTCGGAAACGCCATCCGCGATGCCCATGGAGAAGGACAAGGCGTTGCAGCATTGACAGCGTGCACCAAGGTCGGTGCGGCGGCGGCCATCGCTATGACCGCCCGTGGGGCCGATCGCCCGTCCTGCGATGAACAGTCGCGGCCCCGGCAACAGCCATTTCTCCGTCGCTTCCTTCAGGCCCCAGTCGGCGCCGCCGGTGTCACGCACACTGGTGAAGCCGCGGTTGAGCATATTGCGCATCAGGGCGGCGGTGCGCGCGGTCATCAGCGTCAGCGGGATGCTTTCCATGTTACGGATCACGACGTCGGACAGCACCACATGTACATGGCTGTCGATCAGGCCGGGCATCAGCGTGCGCCCGCCGCAGTCGACGACGCTGGCCTTCGCAAGCTTGACCGGTTTGGCCGAGACCTCCCTGATCGTGTCGCCTTCGACGACCAATTCATGGCCACCAAGCAATTCTCCGACCTCGGGATCGAGTATTTCGAAATTCTTGAAGTGGTAGACATCCATGGCCTGGTTTCCGTTCTCTCGCGCCTTGTTTTCAAATGTCCTACGCCGATTTGGCGGCGTCAAATAGCCTCTCCGGAGGCTTCGCATGTGCGGGATCGGGGCGTGTCTCAAAAAGGCTCGCCGCCCAAGGATCCGGCTGGTTTCGGGCCTCCAACCTAGGCCGCGCGCGAGATCGAGGCCACCTGCCGGCACCCCCGGTTACGACAGGACTTTCTCCGTCGCGATTATTATCCCATGATGGCGGCGCATCGGCACGAGGCGCCCATGAGTTCCGCGAAGGGCCTGCGTCAGGTCGGATATTTTGATTGCCCGGGCGGCGGCCAAATCGTCGTCGCGGGCACGACCGCATTCATCGGCCACATGCGTGCGCCGGCCGGCACCTCGGTCGTCGATATCGCCGATCCCGCACATCCGCGGCTGCTTGCGCGGCTCGAGATGCCGCCTGGCACCCATTCGCACAAGGTGCGCGTGGACAATGGGCTGATGCTGATCAATCGCGAGCGCAACCACGCCGACAAGAACGCGCCGCCCGAAAATTTTCGCGGCGGGCTCGGCATCTATGACGTGACGAAACCGGCAAGCCCGCGTGAGATCACCCGCTGGGAGACGCACGGCATGGGCGTCCATCGCTTCGATTTCGACGGGCGCCACGCCTATATCTCGCCCACGGTGGAGGGCTATCGCGGCAACGTCGTGATGATCCTCGACCTCGCCGACCCCTCGCACCCGCGCGAGGTCGGCCGCTGGTGGATGCCCGGACAATGGACCGCCGGGGGCGAGGAGCCGAGCTGGCAGGGCACGGCGCACCGCTGCCATCATCCGCTGCGCCAGGGCGACCGGCTCTATACCAGCTATTGGCACGGCGGCTTCGTCATCCTCGACATATCAGACATGGCAACGCCGCGCCTCGTCTCTTCGTTCGACTGGAGCCCGCCATTCGCCTGTCCGACGCATACGACGCTGCCGCTGCCCTTCCCGCTGCATGGGCGGCGCGTCATGCTGGTCGCCGACGAGGACGTGGCGCGCACCGCGACCGGACCCCCCGCCTGCCTGTGGCTCGTCGACATCACGGACGAGCGGCACCCGATGCCATTCGCGAGTTTCCAGGTCGACGGCCTTGACGACGGCACGCCGCAACCGGAGTTCACGGCATGCCATCAGCCGAGCGAAAAGGTGACCGGAACCGAGATCCCGGCGGCATGGTTCGCGCACGGGCTGCGCCTCATCGACATTGCCGACCCGCGCCGGCCGCGCGAGGCCGGCCATTTCCTGCCCGACATTCCGGAGGGCTCGCAGCGCGTCCAGAGCAACGACGTCACTACCGACGACCGCGGTCTGTTTTATCTGCTCGACCGGCTGCGCGGGCTGACCATTCTCGAGCGCGTTTAGAACGCGTTCGACCAGGTTGAACCAGCCCTTGACATCGCTGGGACGGTCGGCCGCAATGGGCTGCCAATTTGAGGTGGCGCATGGACATCCAGACCCGTCCAGACCCGGTCGTCCGCGCCCGCGAACTCGGGGCGGAGATCACCGCCGCGGCCGACGAGATCGAGCGCACGCGGCGCATCCCCGAGGCGTTGTTGGGACGGCTCCATGACTCGCGGCTGCTTCGCATGCTGCTGCCGCGCTCGGCGGGCGGCGACGAGACGGAGCCCGCGGCCTACGTGGCGGCGATCGAAGAGCTCGCCCGGCACGACGCCTCGATCGCCTGGAACGTATTCGTCGCCAACAGTTCCGCCCTGATCGCCGCCTATCTGGAGCCTGCGGTCAATCACTCCATCTTTGCTGATCCGCGCAGCATCGTGGCCTGGGGACCTCCAAACGATTCGCGAGCAAGCGCGGTCGACGCAGGCTATCGCCTGACCGGCAAGTGGGATTTCGCCAGCGGCTGCCGGCAAGCCCGCTGGATGGGCGCGCATTGCCATGTGCTCGAAGCGGACGGAGCACTGCGGCTCAACCGCTTCGGCCGGCCCACGGTCCGCACGCTCCTGTTTCCGGTTGATGAGGCGACCCTGCTCGACACCTGGCGGACGATCGGGCTGTGCGGCACGGCATCGGACTCCTATTGCGTCAACGACCTGTTCGTGCCCGAGGCGTTCAGCAGTACACGCGAGGATCCGACACTGCGCCGCGAGCGCGGCCCGCTCTATGCCTTTACCATGCAGTGCCTCTACGCGACCGGGGTCGCCGCTGTGGGATTTGGCATCGCGCGCGCCATGTTGTCCGAGTTCATTTTGCTGGCGTCCCGAAAGGCGCCGCGCGGCCTGGCCCGGCTCGCCGACAACGCGGTCGTGCAGGCCGAGGTGGCGCGCGCGGAGGCGCGGCTCGGCTCGGCACGCGCCTATCTGATCGAGACCCTGACCGCGATCTACGCGCACGCCGACGACGTGGCGCCGATCGAGGTCGCCGATCGGGCCCGCGTGCGGCTCGCCTGCACCAACGCGATCCAGGGCGCGGCCGAGGTGACAGACTTCGCCTACAAGGCAGCGGGCGTCGACGCGATCTTCCCGGGCAGCCCGTTCGAGCGCCGCTTTCGCGACATGCACACGCTTTCTCAGCAGATCCAGGCCCGCGGCGCTCATTTCGAGACGGTCGGGCAGATCCTGCTGGGCGTGCCGCCCGAGGTGTTTCTTTAGAATGGCGAGGTTCGCCAGATCGACGCGCACAGCGCGTCGACGGCGAGCGGCATCGCGACCTAAGCGGCGTAGATTGAGGATTTCGGTAGCGGGAAGACCGGCTCTTGCGTGCGGATATTGGTCGGCCAGACCACCGAGATATGCTCGCCGGCGTTTTGCATCACCACTGGCGTCGAGCGTTCGTTCTGGCCCGAGAGCGGCGTATCGGGCGGGAAGAATTTGACGCCGTAGCCCTGGATCGTGCCGCCGGGCGGGATATCGACGTCGAGCGCCGCCTTGCGAACCGCCTCGGGATCGAAGCCGCCGTATTTCTCCTTGGCGACGGGCAGGACGTTGTTGAGCAGGACCCAGGTCTGGTTGAAGCCCATCGAACAGTGCGGCGGAACATCAGTCGCGCCGGTTTTCGCCTTGTAGCGCTCGACCATGGTCCTGGTAAGATCGCCGATGCCGGGGGCCAGCTTTGCGGGATCGAGCAATTGCGCCGGCACCGGATCGATATTGCAGAAATTGTCGATATCCGCGCCGAAGCTTGCGCGCAATTTGTCGAGCTGGCTGTAGCCGGCGCCGGCGCCAAAAAGCATCTTGAAGTGCAGGCCGTTCTCGCGCGCCTGGCGCAGGAACAGGGTGATGTCGGGATTGTATCCGGCATGGGAGATCACGTCCGGGCGGGCGCGCTTGAGCTTGGTCACCAGCACGGAGAGATCGGGGGCTGCGGCCGAATAGCCCTCTTTCAACACGATCTGCAGTCCGGCCTGCTTCGAATAGGCCTCGTCCGCGGCGGCAACGCCGACGCCATAGGGGCCGTCCTCGTGTATCAGCGCAACCCTGACGTCCTTGGGCTCAATGCCGAGCTTTTCCTTGCCGTGCTCGGTCAGGAAGCCCGCAAGGGCCTGGCCGTACTGGTCGGAGTGGATCTGCGCGCGGAACACGTAATGCAGGTTCTTGTCCTTGAACACCGCGGTGGCAACCGCCGTGGTGATCCAGAGGATCTTCTTCTGCTGTTCAACCTTGGCCGCGAGCGGGACCGCGTGCGCGCTCGCATAGATGCCGATGATGATGTCGATCTTCTCCTGGCTGATCAGGCGTTCGGCCTCGTTGATCGCAACATCGGGCTTGCTCTGGGAATCGGCGGCGATAGGCACGATCTTGTACTTGCCGCCGACGCCGCCCTTCTCGTTGACGAGATCGATCGCGATCTGCGCGCCGACGGAAGAGGCGACCGAGCCGCCCGCGGCAAACGGGCCGGTCAGATCGTAGATCATGCCGAGGCGAACCGTCTCGGCTTCCGCCTGCGCGCGCGTCCAGTCAAGATTGAGTGCGGCTGCTGCGGCCGCTGCATTCTTCAGCAGCGTCCTGCGTGAAGTCGACATGGCGTTCCTCCCGAGACGGCATTGTTCTTGCGACCGTCTTTTTTTGCGTGGTCAAGTATTTAAGGGATGAGTTCGAAAGTCAACACACGGACCAGGACGCGGCCGACAGGTTTCGGTTCCGCGATCGGTCTTCGGCAATCGCAGCGACGGCGAGGAGAAGGCAGGACCGTTTGTTCATGGCCGTGATCCCCTATACCTCGATCGGCGCGACGTCGATCCAACGCCGCTCGCGCCAGCTCTGCAGCGCGCATTCCGCAAGTTGCACGCCCTTGGCACCTTCCAGCAGCGTGTACTTATACGGCGCGTCATCGCAGACGTGGCGAATAAACATTTCCCACTGTTCCTTGAAGCCGTTGTCGTAGTCGGCATTCTCTGGCAGCGTCTGCCAGTCGGCATAGAAATCGTGGCTGCGCTTCTCGTCGGGATTCCATACTGGCCGCGGCGTCGCCTGGCGGGCCTGAATGACGCAGTCGGAGAGCCCGGCCACCGCCGAGCCGTGGGTGCCATCGACCTGAAAGGTCACGAGATCGTCGCGATAGACCCGCGTCGCCCAGGACATATTGATGTGCGCGATCACGCCGCCCTTCAGCCTGAAGGTGGCGTAGGCCGAATCGTCCGATGTCGCCTTATACTTCGCGCCCTTCTCGTCCCAGCGCTCGGGGATGTCAGTGGTGCCGAGACAGCTCACGCTCTCGACTTCGCCAAAGAGATTGTCGAGCACGTAGCGCCAGTGACAGACCATATCGAGAATGATGCCGCCGCCGTCTTCGCTGCGATAATTCCATGAGGGCCGCTGCGCTTGCTGCCAGTCTCCCTCGAACACCCAATAGCCGAATTCGCCGCGCACCGAGAGCATCCGGCCGAAGAAACCGGAATCACGCAGAAAGGCCAGCTTCTTCAGGCCCGGCAAAAACAACTTATCCTGCACGGTGCCATGCTTGACGCCCCTGGCGCCGGCAAGCCTGAGCACGGCCATTGCTTCATCAAGGTTGGTCGCGATCGGTTTTTCGCAATAAACGTGCTTGCCGGCGTTGATCGCTTTGGTCAGCAACGACGGGCGCGCCTGCGTGGTGGCGGCATCGAAGAAGATGGTATCGCTTGGCTCCAGCAGTGCCTTGTCGAGGTCGGTGGTCCAGCGCTGCACGTTGAACTGCTTTGCAAGACCCTCGACCTTGTCGGCGTTCCGGCCCACCAAGATCGGATCCGGCATGATGCGGTCACCGTTGCCGAGCACTACGCCGCCGGATTCGCGGATCGTGATGATCGAGCGGACCAGATGCTGGTTGAGCCCCATGCGGCCGGTGACCCCGTTCATGATCACGCCGAGGCGTTGCGTCTTCATACGACATGCTCCATTCGGATCTTTGCTTTTGAATTTTGCTCTCGTCTATCCGGGAATAGGCAGCCCTGCCGGTTGGGAGTCCAGAGCCCAAATTAGGAATAGCTACGGCTATTGGGCTCAATTGCCAGCGAAATCGCCCGGAGAATACACGACTTTGGCACGCTGGCGAGAAGCCGACCGCCGGCATCGACCTTTCTTACGAACACGCAGATGCCGCCATTGCCGGTTAGCCGACTCGTTTGGCTTGCCGAAAGCAGGTGCAAGGCGGCTTCGTCCCGACACAGGCACACATGGAATGTCGGAGTTCCGCATTCGAATGTAACCGTGAAGCCGAGCACGTCGCGCTAGTGCTCTTGGCTATATCCGTCACGGCGAATACTCTGGCAGCACCAACCAACGTTGGATCTGCAGTCATCTGGTGCCTCCAGGAATGGGCCAGCCGCGCAGATCCAAGCTTAGCAGGAATACCGATATGCAGCTTCCATATCATGATCGCTATGCTTATTCGCCGATCGTTGATCGTCCGGACTACTCCTGGCCAGGCGGAAAGCGGCTCGCGGTCTATCTCGGCCTCAACATCGAACACTTCGCGTTCGGCGCGGGCGAAGGTCATCTCTTAACCGTAGCAGGAGCGGCTCCAGACCCCCGGACCTTCGCCTGGCGCGATTACGGCAACAGGGTTGGGGTTTGGCGCTGCCTCGAACTGTTCGATGAATTGAACCTCCCGGCGGCTCACCTGATCAACACGGCGGTTTTCGACTATGCACCGCGCATCGTCGACGCATTGAAAGCGCGCGGCGATGAATTCATCGGGCATGGCCGCACCAACGCAGAACGTCATAGCCACATGTGGGAAGCCGACGAGAGGCGATTCCTGCAGGAAGTTCGCGACGCGATCGAGCGCGCATCGGGAAAGCCGCCGAGAGGCTGGATGGCGCCATGGATGGCGTCCACGCACCACACGCCCGACCTCTTGAAGGAGGTCGGGTTCGATTTCCTGATGGACTGGCCGGCCGACGATCAGCCTCTTTGGATGAAGACGCGCGCCGGTCCAATCATGAGCGTCCCGTACCCGATCGAGATCAACGACAGCCCGCAGGTTCTGGTGAGGCATCACTCGCCGGAAGAATTCCGTGACTTCATCATTGGTCAATTTGAGGAACTGCTACGCCAGTCGGCAAAGCAGCCGCTCGTATACGGCATCGCATTGCACACGATGATCGTCGGTCAGCCCTACAGGCTCCGCATGCTCCGCGAGGCGCTGCAGCACATCGTCAGCCATCCCGAGAAGGAAAAGGTGTGGTTCACCCGGCCATCGGCCATCTACGACCATTGCGCCGCGTTACCCACGAGCAAATTTCCGCCTGCTTAGCCGGTACGATTGCCAACGATCTACGGATGGCGCGGCGCCGTAGCGTGCAACGCTATCGGCGAACGTCCGCTTAGCGCCGAACTAATAAGCTCTCTGCCGAAACCTTATCGGTTGTCGAATGCTTGTGGGTGGGTAAAGCGGATATTCGTTGAACCACGAATGTTCGCTACGTGCTAGTAGATTCGTCAAAAATTGGTTGGATTGCTCTTTATGGTGCCATTCTCGCTATCAATCCGGTGACCCGGCGATCGCATTGATTGAGTTCGGGCCAAAGCGTAGCCTGGCTGCGCGGGATAGTTATTTTAGGAAGTGGTCTAAAGATGAATAACGGCGATCCTTGCTTCCTCTCCGCCACCGACCTGCGACGACACATCGGTCGCAAAGAGATTTCGCCGCTCGACGTCACACGCGCCGTCCTGGCGCGGGCCGAGCGGCTACAGCCTGAATTGAATTGCTTCATTACGTTGTGCGCTGACCAGGCCCTAGCTCAGGCAAAGAGTGCCGAACGCAGAATCGTGAGTGGCGATACAATCCGGATGCTGGAAGGCATCCCGTTCACCGTCAAAGACATCGTCAACACCAGGGACGTTCGCACGACCTTCGGGGCGATTCCCTACAGAGATAACATCCCCGACCATGACGCGGTCGCCGTGGCGCGGCTGCGCGCGGCTGGCGCGATCCTTGTGGGCAAGACTACGACGCCGGAATTCGGTACCAAATGCCTGACTGATTCACCCTTGTTCGGCCGCACTCGCAACGCCTGGAGCAGCGAGCGCAGCAGCGGCGGCTCAAGCGGCGGCGCGGCAGTGGCCGTCGCGAACGGCATCGCGCCACTCGCGGTTGCAACCGATGGCGGCGGCTCCACTCGCATTCCGGCTGCATGCAACGGCGTCGTCGGGCTGAAACAGAGCAATGGCGTGATCCCACACAGTCAGGTGCAGGACGCCTTCGGCAATCAGACCTATGTGACGCCGATGACGCGTACGGTCGCCGATACCGCATTGATGATGCAGGCCATGGCTGGAGAGGATGCGTCCGATCCGTGGTCGATCGGAATTCCCGCGACTGATTTCATCGGCGGTGCCTTGCCGCGTGGTGATCTCAGCGGAAGGAAGATTCTGTTCTGTCTGACACCGACGGGCCGCAAGGTCTCCGCCGACGTCGCCGCGGCATTCAGTACAAGCTTGAAAACGCTCAAAGCCCTCGGTGCTGAACTCGAGGAGATGCCCGGCGACGGCTTTGACGTCGAACCGATCTGGCGCGCGATCAATCACACCGTGTGGCGGACCCGGTTTGGACGGCTCGCGGCCGAGCACCGGGACGAGCTGAGCGAAACGTTCCTCAAACAACTAGCATTGGCCCAGAAGATCAGCGGTGCCGATTACCAGCAGGCGATGTTCGACCGCACGATCCTGTTCAGGCGCGTACAATCGTTGCTGCAGAGCGCCAATCTGCTTGTCATGCCGACGATCTCACGAACCGCGCTTCCGATCGGGCAGGATTTGTTCGGCACCATCGAAATCGACGGTGAGGTGTTCGGCGACGTTCGTCCGAACTGGTTTCCCTGGACGATGCCCTTCAATATGACCGGACATCCGGCGGTGAGCATTCCCTGTGGCTTCGGTGTCGACGGAATGCCGATCGGGCTGCAGCTTGTGGGACAGTTTCGCGGCGATGCCGAATTGCTGCGTGTTTGCGCGCTGTTCGAGGCTGCGCAGCATTTTCTCGAGCGTTGGCCGAACGAGACGGTTGGTGGACTTCGGTGACGTATTGAATGCTGATCCGAAAGATCGGATGATCCGGGATGAGATGTCTTCCGCCTAATACATTCCGCAGGAAAGGAAACGGCGAGTGATCGTCTTCATTCTGCGGCGCCTTCTGACATTGGTTGCGACGCTGGCGGGAGCGTCGGTGATCATCTTTCTCGTGCTCGATGCGTTGCCGGGCAACGCCGCTGAAATGCTGATGGGCGCGGACTCCTCGCCGGAAGCGATCCGCGCGATGACCATCAAGCTCGGGCTCGATCAGCCGTTGGTCGTTCGCTATCTGCACTGGATCGGCGGGCTTCTGGTCGGCGATATGGGCAACAGCTATTCCTATGGCACGCCGGTGGCCGAGCTGATCGTAGAGCGGCTCGCGCTGACGGTTCCGCTGGCGATCATGGCGATGCTGCTCACGGTGGTGCTGGCCCTGGCCGCCGGCGTATACACCGCCGCCAATCACAACAAGATTGGTGATGTCGGCGTGATGGCGGTGACGCAACTTGGGATCGCTATTCCGAACTTCTGGTTCGCCATCCTTCTGATCCTGCTGTTTTCGGTGAAGCTGCAATGGCTCGCTGCCGGCGGCTTCGCGGGATGGAGCGAGGGCATTGTCCCCGGCATCCGTTCGCTGCTGTTGCCGGCGGTTTCGCTGGCAGTGGTGCAGGCCGCGATCCTGGCGCGGGTCACGCGGTCTGCGGTGCTCGAGGTGTTGCGCGAGGATTTCGTGCGAACGGCGCGCGCCAAGGGCCTCAGCCGGCGTCAGGTACTCTGGGGGCACGTGCTGCGCAACGCGATGATCCCGGTCATGACGGTGATGGGGCTGCAATTTGCCAACCTGCTGGCGGGGACGATCGTGGTCGAGAACGTGTTCTATCTGCCCGGCCTCGGGCGTCTGATTTTCCAATCGATCTCGAACCGTGACCTCATCGTTGTGCGAAATTGCGTGATGTTGCTGGCGGCGATGGTCGTGATCGTGAATTTCGTGGTCGACGTGCTCTACGCGGCGATCGACCCCCGGATTAAGGCCAGCGAATTATGAGCGGCATCGAGCCTGCGATAGCAATGCCGCCGAGCGGTGCCGCCCCGTCGCAGCCACGCCAAGCCAGCAAGGGCTTCTGGCAGCGCCTGCTTCGCCACCGCAGCTTCATGGCGGGCGGCGTGCTCACCCTGTCGGTGATCTCGGCTGCGCTGCTGTCGATGGTCTGGACGCCATGGCCAGCGTACGAAATCGACATGGCGCGCAAGCTCATTTCTCCTTCAGCAAGTCACTGGCTCGGCACGGACATGCTGGGCCGCGACATCGTCTCGCTGCTGCTGGTGGGCGCCCGAAGCTCGATCGTGGTCGGCGTCATCGCGGTGGGCATCGGTATCTGCTTCGGCGTCCCGCTCGGCCTGGTTGCAGCCGCCCGCAGGGGATGGGTCGAGGAGGTCATCATGCGGCTCGGCGACTTCACCTTTGCGTTTCCGGCGCTGCTCTCGGCGATCATGTTGGCGGCCGTCGCTGGTCCAGGCATGGTAACGTCGATCACGGCGATCGGCATCTTCCAGATCCCGATATTTATGCGAATCACCCGTGGCTCCGCCAATTCGATCTGGGCGCGTGAGTTCGTTCTGGCGGCGCGCGCCTCCGGCAAGGGCAAGTTCCGCATCACGATCGAGCATGTGCTGCCTAATATTCTCTCGATTCTGATCGTGCAGGCGACGATCCAGTTCGCGCTGGCAATACTAGCAGAGGCGGCGCTCTCCTATCTCGGCCTCGGCACTCAGCCGCCGCAACCGTCCTGGGGCCGGATGCTCAATGACGCGCAGAGCCTTTTGTTTCAGTCGCCGTCGCTCGCTGTCCATCCGGGTCTTGCGATCGCAATCGCGGTGCTGGGACTGAATCTCTTGGGCGACGGGCTGCGGGACCTGTTCGATCCGCGCCTGTCGCGGGAGCGGTGATGACCGACAGAACGCCGCTGATCGAAGTCGACAATTTGTGGGTCCGGCTTAATACCAGCCGCGGCCCGGCCGACGCGGTGCGCGGTGTCAGCTTATCGCTGGCGCGCGGCGAGACCCTCGGCCTGGTCGGCGAGTCCGGTTGCGGCAAGTCGGTCACTGCGCTGGCGCTGATGGGCCTCTTGCCGGAGAGCGCCGTGGTCAGCGGCAGCGTTCGGCTGGACGGGCAGGAACTGGTCGGCTTGGCCGAGTCCGACTACTGCGAGCTGCGCGGCAACCGCGTCAGCATGATCTTTCAGGAGCCGATGACGGCGCTCAATCCGATGCACACCGTCGGCCGCCAGGTCGCCGAGCCGCTGCGCCGGCACAAGGGTCTTTCGACCGAGCAGGCGCGCAACGAGGCGATTGCATTGCTCGACCGCGTCGGCCTTCCCGATGCTGCCAAGCGGGTTGATGCCTACCCACACCAGTTTTCCGGCGGCCAACGCCAGCGCATCACCATCGCCATGGCGCTCGCCTGCGAGCCCCACCTGCTCATTGCGGACGAGCCGACCACTGCGCTCGACGGCACGATCCAGGGACAAATCCTCGACCTGATCGCGGACCTCGTGGCCGAGCGCGGCATGTCGATGATCCTGATTTCCCACGATCTCGGCGTCATCGCCGAAAATGTGCAACGCATGATGGTGATGTATGGCGGCACCGTGGTGGAGAATGGCGCGACCGACGCACTGTTCGCAGGACTAGGCCATCCCTATAGCCAGGGTCTGTTCCGCGCGCGGCCGCGGCTTGGCGCGCCCAAAGGTACCCGGTTGCAAACCATCGCTGGTATCGTGCCGGAGCTCGCAGACCTGCCCTCCGGCTGCGCGTTCGCCGACAGGTGCGATATCGCCGAGGAGCGCTGCCGGACCACATTTCCGGCACCGGTCACGGTGGACGCCGGCCACACCGTCCGCTGCTTGCGTACCGACGTCTCGATGACGAACCGGATTGGAGCCGTGCCCGCATGAACACGATCGCAAATGCGCACGTTGGGTCCGAACCGCTGCTTCTCGAAGTCGATGACCTCGTGCAGCGCTACACCCTGCCGCGTGAAAACCTGTTCCAGGCAGCGCCGCAGGTGCTGGCGCTCAACGGCGTCAGCGTGCAATTGACGGCGGGAAAGAGCCTCGGCGTGGTTGGCGAATCTGGCTCGGGCAAATCCACCTTCGCGCGCGCGGTGATGGCGCTGGAAACGCCGACGTCGGGTTCGGTGAGGTTGCTCGGACGCGACCTGCATCGTCTGTCCGCCCGCGAGCTTCGCCGCGCAAGGCGCGATTTCCAGATGGTGTTTCAGGACCCCTATGGCTCGCTCGACCCACGCCAGACGGTGGCGCGTATCGTCGCCGAACCGCTGACCGCGCTCGGCCACGTCGATCGTGCCGGACAGCGCGGCCGTGTCGCCGCGGTGTTGAGGCAGGTGGGTCTGCGCGACGCCGATATGGACAAGTACCCGCACGAATTCTCGGGTGGCCAGCGCCAGCGTATCGCCATCGCGCGCGCCCTGATCACGCAGCCCAAACTGATCGTTGCCGACGAGCCCGTTAGCGCGCTGGACGTGTCCGTGCAGGCACAGGTGCTCAATCTGCTGGAAGACCTGCAGGACGAGTTCGGCTTGAGTTACATGCTGATCAGCCATGACCTCGCGGTGGTGGAATATCTGTGCGACGAAATCGCGGTGATGTACCTCGGCCGGATTGTCGAGCAGGGACGGCCGGAGGATTTGTTCAATCACTGTGCACATCCCTATACGCGCGCGTTGCTTGAGGCCGTGCCGCGCGCGCGCCCTGGCCGCGAACGACAACGCCGCGGCGCTCAAGTGATCGCGTCGCAGTCGAAGGGGTCGACCGGCTGCACCTATGCCGGGCGGTGTCCCTTCGCCGACGCGCATTGCAGTGCGGTGGCGCCCGTGGCACGTAGCGTCGGTCCCGGCCATTATTCCGCCTGTCACCATGCCGAGTCCGTCATGACGCTGCCTCCCTTGGCGGTCGAGGTATGATATGGTGCCGCTGATCCTGGTTTGACGGCCATTCGGTTCGTCCTGTTTAGGAGCTTTGATATGTTCAAGAAGTTCGTTCTGCTTGCCGCTGCCGCGTTCACCGCGCTTTCCCTGCTGCCACAGCCGGTTTCGGCGCAGGATAAGAAAAATAGTGTGGTGATGGGTATGACGTTGGAGCCGCCCGGGCTCGATCCGACCGCCGGGGCCGCCGCGGCAATCGGCGAGGTCACGCTCTACAATGTCTACGAGACGCTGACCAAGGTGAAGGAAGACGGCTCGGTTGGGCCACTGCTCGCCGAGGGCTGGGAAATCGCGCCGGACTTGAAAACCTATACTTTCAAGCTGCGCAAGGGCGTCAAGTTCCAGAACGGCGAACCGTTCAACGCCGAAGCGGTGAAATTCTCCTATGAGCGCGCCGCGGCGACGACCAGCACCAACAAGGACAAGAGCCTGTTCCTGACCATGGAGCAGATCAGGTCGCCGGACGGCGACACGGTGGTGATCAACCTGAAGAACCCCGAACCCAACCTGCCGTTCTTGCTCGGGCAGGCCTCGGCCTCGATCGTCGAGCCGAAGAGTGCGCCCACCAACGCTACCAACCCGGTCGGCACCGGCCCGTTCGTGCTGTCGGCTTGGGCCAAGGGGTCGTCGATCACACTGACCAAATGGCCGGAATACCGCAGTGCGGCAGCGATTAAGCTCAACAAGATCGTCATCCGCATGATCAGCGATCCGTCCGCGCAGGTGGCATCGCTGCTTTCAGGCGACGTCGATGTCTTCCCCCGCGTCGCCGCCGCGCGCAGCCTGGCGCAATTCAAGGCCGATCCCAGATTCATCGTGCTCACCGGCGGCTCGCGAGCCAAAACCATCGTTGCGATCAACAACAAGAAGAAGCCATTTGATGATGTGCGGGTGCGGCGCGCGATCCTCGCCGCGATCGACCGGAAAGCGATGATCGAGGGGGCGGTGGACGGCTTCGGCGTGCCCATCGGCAGTTTCTATACCTCGGGCTCACTCGGCTACATCGACACCACGGACATTAATCCCTTCGATATCGAGAAGGCGAAAAAACTGCTCGCCGAGGCTGGCGTGACGACGCCGCTGGAGGTCAGTCTAAAACTTCCGCCGCCGCCTTATGCGCGACAGGGCGGCGAGGTGTTAGCGGCGCAGCTCGCCAAGGTCGGCATCATCGCAAAGATCGAGAATTTGGAATGGGCGCAGTGGTTGTCGTCGGTGTTCGCCGGGCCGCACAATTACGATCTCACCATCGTCTCTCACGTCGAGCCGTTCGACCTGGTGAAATACACCGAGGACAACTACTATATCGGCTACAAGTCGGATGCCTTCAACGCGATCTACAAGTCGATCACGGAAGCGGCCAACGAAGCCGACCGCGCCAAGCTCCTGGGTGATGCCCAGCGCATGCTCGCGACCGACGCCGCGGCTGGCTTCCTGTTCCAGCCGCAATGGATCACGATATCGAACAAGAAGTTGAAGGGCGTGTGGAGCCAAGTCCCCCAGTTTGCCAATGACTTCTCGGATTGGGCCTGGGAATGAAGTGACGGAACTGCCTGAGTTCGGATTCTCGTGCATGCTCAATTGATTGACTTGCACGGTGCGAAACTCAGGTAGGTGCCGCACCGATGGGAGTGGATCGCATGACTTTGCCGATGCGCTGGGACGAATGGGCGCAGCATGACGGAGTGGCGCTTGCCTCGCGCGTCAAGAAGGGCGAGCTAACGGCAAAGGAATTGGCAAGTCAGGCGGCCGCTGGCATCGCGAAGCTCGATCCAGCGCTGTCGGCAGTGGTCGAGGTATTTGAGGACGCGATCGACGATCCCGGCAAGGACGGCGCTCATCTCGCGGGGCCCTTTGCCGGTCTGCCTTTCCTGATGAAGGATCTGGGCCCGACGATGAAGGGGCGTTTGCAGGAAATGGGCTCGCTCCTGATGCGTGGCAATCGCGCCGCCGCTGATACTTTCCTGACAACGAAGATGCGCCAGGCGGGACTTAATCTCATCGGACGGACGACCACACCGGAATTCGGAGTTTGCAGTTCAGCGGAAAATCCCGCCGTCTACGTTACTCGCAACCCCTGGCACACGGACTACACAACATGCGGATCATCAGCCGGCAGCGCCGCCATGGTCGCGGCGGGCGTCGTACCAATCGCGCATGCCACTGACGGCGGAGGTTCAATCCGCATTCCGGCCGGGGTCAACGGAAACATCGGTCTTAAGGTTTCACGAGGAGTGTTCTCGCCCGCGCCGCACCTTTCTGATTTGACGGGGCTCGTATCGATCCAGGGCTGCCAGTCGCGTTCAGTACGCGACACCGCGGCCTTCGTGGATGCATGCCGAGGTCCCGCGCCCGGCGAATTTATGCCGTTCTGGAGCTCACCGGAGCCTTATCTGGATATGATCAAGCGTGATCCGGGACCTCTCAAAATCGCGCTCTCGGACCAATGGGGCGACTATCGGGCGATACCGCAGATCGCATCGGAGCTGGAAAGAGTCGGACGATTCCTCGAAAGCCTTGGCCATCACGTGGATTACGCGCTGCCCGCTATCGACTATCGCGCTGCCTTTGACGCCCAGACCACCTGCTACATCAGCAATTTTGCGGTAGTGATCGGCAACCTGCTCGCGGCACGCGGGCTGGACAGGCCGCCGGCGGATCTAATCGAGCCTATCAACATACGGATCTGGGAAGCAGGCCGGCACACGTCGTTTGCCGAGCGGGCGCGCATGCAGGCGGTCTTCAACACTACATCCCGCGGCTTCGGAGCGTTATTCGAGGAGTGGGATATCATCCTGACGCCGATCACGGCACTGCCGACGCCGAAAGTCGGCACCATCGAATACTTGACAATATCAGACAACCCATCGGTGTTGGATTGGTTCGGCAATCTGTGGCGCAACTTCGCCTTCACGCCGCTCGCCAATCTGTGCGGAATTCCCGCGATCTCGCTGCCGCTGGCGGAACATGAGAATGGATTACCGCTTGGCATTCAAGCTCAAGCAAAGCAGGCTAACGATGGACTGCTGCTTCAGCTGGCGGCACAGATCGAACGGGCGATCGGCGGCCAATGGAACTCTGGACGGAAGCCCAAGGTGCACGTGACGAATGGCTGAACGGCAGTCGCCGCCCAATCTCAAGCGCACACCATCTCATGCTTGGCCTGATCCGCCAATTCTTGCACACCCCAAAATGGGAAAACTCATGAACAGCGTAATTGAGCGCGGGTTCGAACTAGACTGCCTCTAAAGCGCCATTGGCGTCGGGCAGCGCGGCAAAGTGCCCTTTACGGTCCGCGGGCAATACTAGCTGCCGGCTTTAATCTATGTCCGCTTCACGCCGATATTGTTGCAAAAGTCTTTTGGGGCAGCGAACGAAAATTCTTAGAGCCGCTGATACGCTTTACAAGCGGTGACGTGAGGGACCATACCGTTTCACCCGAGGGTCCGCCTTCTAGAATGCAAGTCGGCACACTATAGCCCGAGGCGATCGCGAATTCGGCCATAGAGCACGACACTCTTCACACCCACGGGCCAAAATGCGTGGAAACGAATTGGCTTCAGGCTTGAGATCGGCATGTCAATCTCGGCCGTCTCGCCCCCGATCAGCCGTTTCGCCAATTGCTGTCCCATAGCCGTCGCGAGCGCCACACCGCGACCGTTGCACCCGAGATAGACCAACGCGCCCGGTCCCGGTTCGTGCACATGCGGGTAGTGATCGGCGGTCATGGCGAGACGGCTGTTCCAACCGTGGGTCCAGCTGATACCCAAAAGGGCGGGCCAGAGCCTGATGGAGTAGCGCATAAGATAAGCGACCGCGGAGGGATCCCTAATCCATTGCATCGGACCACGACCACCCATCAGCAGGCGGTTCGATGCATCAATGCGATAATAGACGGTGATATGACCGTTTTCGTACAGCACCGGGCGCCCCGGCATGATCTGTCGCGCCACCTCATCGGGCAGCGGCTCGGTCGCGGCGATCGAACTGAACACGGGCACGATGGTGCGGCGCAAGTCAGGCCAGAGATCGTCGGTGAAGCCATTGGTGGCGACCAAAACCTTCTCGGCCCGAACCACCGCGCGCGGGGTCTCGATGCACCATCTCCTGCCTTCACGGCGCAGCGATATGGCCGGCGTCTGGCCGTGAATCGCAGCGCCTGCGGAGAGCGCCGCACGCGCAAGACCGCGGGCATAGCTTAGCGGCTGCACATCGCCACCACGCTTATCTAGCATGCCGCGAACGTATCGATCAGTTCCCGTCGCCTCCCGCATCGCGTTGCGGTCGAGTATGCTGACCGGCATGCCTCGCCGGATGCACTGTTCCGCAGTGTTTTCGACAGCCGTCGCGTGGGTTTCATGATAGGCCGCACGCAGCGTGCCGTTCTGCCGGGCTTCACACTCGATTTGATGACGGCGGATAAGGTCGAGCGTGAAGATCGGTGTATTGTATGCGAACGCAACTATGCGCCGGCCGAGGTCAGGACCGAACGCCGCCTCGATCGTGTCGGGATCGAGCTTCAGTCCCGGATTGAGCTGGCCGCCATTGTTGCCCGACGCGCCCCAGCCCGGCTCCTGGGCTTCGAGCACGATCGCGTCGGTCCCCTGCTCGGCGAGATGCAGCGCGGTCGAAAGTCCGGCAAAACCGCCACCGACGATCGCAACCGACACATTCCTGCCAATGTCGAGTGGAGGCGTTGGGACAGCTGGAACCGCGTTGTCCACATAAACGCTCGGCGGCAAGGCAAGCGGATTGTTGGTCGGCATCATACGGTCCGGCAAGTTCGCCTCATAAAGGATGCAGTACGCGGCGCAGGAAATCCTGAGTTCGCGCGTGCTGCGGCTGGTTAAGCACGGCCTTCGCCGCGCCCTGCTCGACGATGACGCCGCCATCGATGAACAGCACCCGATCGGCCACCTCTCTAGCAAATCCCATCTCATGCGTGACTACGACCATGGTCATGCCGTCGTCGGCGAGCTTGCGCATGACCCCAAGGACATCGCCGACGAGTTCTGGATCAAGCGCAGAAGTCGGCTCGTCAAACAGGATCGCCTTCGGCTGCATCGCTAGCGCACGGGCGATCGCGACGCGCTGCTGCTGGCCGCCCGATAGTTGCGCCGGATAGGCGCCGGCCTTTTCGGCGAGGCCCACCCGAGCCAGCAGCACGCGGCCGCGCTCCAGCGCCTCGGCGCGCGGTTCGTTCTTAACGTAGATCGGCCCTTCGACGACGTTTTCGATGGCCGTCCGGTGCGGAAACAGATTGAAGCGCTGGAACACCATCGAAACCTGAGTCCGGATCGCGACGATCGATGACGCTTTGCCTTCGACCCGCGCTCCCTCGACCAGAATGTCGCCGGCATCATAACTTTCCAGGCCGTTGATGCAGCGCAGGATGGTCGACTTGCCAGAACCCGAGGGACCGATGATACAAACAACCTCGCTCTTCGCGACCGAGGCGGTAATGCCCTTCAGCACCTCAACTGGACCGAAGCTCTTGTGGACATTGCGAAGCTCGATCATCGGCGCTCCGCTCTCTTTTCGAGATGCCGAACCAGCAGAATGAGCGGAATACTCATGGTGAGATACATCAAGGCCACGAGCGTGAACACACTGGTATTCTTGAATGTCGAGGAGGCAATCAGTTTGCCCTGTAATGCCAGTTCGGCAACCGTAATGGTTGAGGCCTGTGAAGAATCCTTCAACAGCATGATCATGATGTTGCCGTAGGGCGGCAGCACGATGCGAACCGCCTGCGGTAACACGACGCGGCGCATGGTCAGCCACCAGCCCATGCCGATGGTCTGCGCCGCTTCGATCTGTCCCTTATCGATCGCCTCGATGCCGGCGCGAAAATTCTCCGCCTGGTAAGCCGAGTAGGCAATGCCGAGCCCGAGAATAGCCGCCTGCAGCGCGGTCAGCGTGATGCCGAAGTCGGGCATCACAAAGTAGAGGTAGAACAACAGAACGATGATCGGGATGCCGCGGATCACGTTAATCAGGCCGGCGCTCAGCCCGGACAAAACGCGCACGCCGGAGACCCGCATCAGCGCCCAAACCAGACCGAGAATCGTCGACAGGATCAGCGAACCCACGGTCAGGAGGATCGTCAGGCCTACGCCCTGCAGCAGGATCGGAAAAAACTCGGTGGCGTCACGCAGGAAATTTTGCATCGATTCAGATCACGCGGTGCGCCTTGCGATCATACCTCAAGAGGGCTTTGCCTTGAGCCCCCATTTGTCGAGAATCTTGTCGACGATGCCATTTGCCTTGAGCTTGGCGAGTGAAGTGTTGATCTTGGTCAGCAGTTCCTGGTCGCCCTTGCGGACCCCGATCGCGACGGTCCCGATCACCGTCGGTTTGTACGAATCAACCAGCCGAACTTCCGGAAAGCCACCCTGCTTGATGTTGTAGGCAAGGATCGGATAGTCCGCGAACCCGGCCTTGAGACGGCCTGTGTTCACGTCACGCAGGATGTCCGGAATGGTATCGTAAGCCTTGACCTCGGCAAATATTCCCGTCTTCTTCAGTGCGTCGACAAAGGCGGTTCCGACCTGCGCCCCGACCACCTCACCCTTCAGATCTTCCAGCACGGCGTAGGTTTTAGTGTCGGTCTTGGGCACCAGCAGGCCCTCGCCATAGGTATAGACGGGATCGGAGAAGTCGATGACCTCCTTGCGCGCGGCGGTAGCGAACATTGCCGCCGAGATGATGTCGATCTTGTTGGACGTGAGCGAGGCGATCAGCGTAGAGAACTGCATCGGCTCGATCTGCACCTGGAAGCCAGCATCCTTGCCGATCTCAGTGATGAGATCGACCATCACGCCTTGAATGCTGTTGGTTTTGGTATCGAGGAAGGTGAAGGGAACGCCGGTTGGAGTTGAGCCCACCTTAAGTACTTGTTGCGCCGACCCGGGCGCCGCGGCTGTCAGGACGAGGGCCGCCGTGACGGCCTGAACGAGACGTTTGAAAAGCATCGTACCCTCCAAAAGGCTTGGCAGCGGCCCGCGCATCCCTCTCTACCAAACAGGTAAGCCGTCCAGGCATTTTTCACAAACTAATGGTCATATTGCCCAAGCACGCAAGAGATTTCTACACGTCAATCTCCTATAAGGAGACATTTCGCAGTGGAGTACAGCCTACTCGATCACCCCATCGGTCGTCGGGACAACCCTTATGCTATTGCTGCGTAGCGGCGTGCGCGCTACGCTTTGCCAAATTGGCAGGAGGCACGCGATTATGACATCGGACAACAGCGAAGTTTCTGAAGATCGCCGCGAAGCGTTGCGCTACGCCTTCGCGATCGGTAGCGGTGCAGCCCTCGCCTCCGCCCTCGTGAGCCCGGCATCGGCCCAGGCGACTCTGGATAACACGCTCGATCGCATCCGCGCGAACAAGGTGCTGCGTATCGCGGTACTGCCGGGAGAGCTGCCCTATTTCAACAAGGACCTGGCCACCGGAAAATGGTCTGGCTTTTCAATCGAGATGGCCAACGACATCGCCAAGCTTCTCGACGTTCAGCTTGAGTACACCGAATCGACGTACGGAAACTCGATTCTCGACCTGCAATCGAACAAGATCGATCTCGGCTTCGCCCTCAATCCGACCCCGCAGCGAGCGCTCGTCGTTGACTTTTCAGCCACCGTTTTCCCGCATCCATTCGGTGCCATGCTCAGGAAGGGACTCGAAGCCAAAACTTGGGCGGACGTCAATAAGCCCGAAGTCAAGATTGCGGTCGACGTCGGCTCCGCCAACGAGACGGTTGCGCGCCGCTTTGCGCCGAATGCGACGATCAAGTCGCTGAAGTCGCGCGACGAGGTGATGCTGGAGATGTCGTCGGGACGGGTCGATTGCGTGGTCAACGCGCTGGTGCTTGGCCTCACCGCGATCGCCAAGAATCCGAACCTCGGCACCTACAAGATCTTGCAATCACCCTCCGTCGCCATTCCTTCCAGCATGGCGGTCAGGCGCGAGCCCGACAAGCGCTGGCGCGACTTCCTCTCAGTGTGGGTCGATTACAACCGTGGCATCGGGCAAATGCGCGAATGGTTCACCAAAGGATTGTCGCTTGCGAGCGTGAAGCCGGAAGACGTGCCGGTCGAACTCAGTATCTGACGGAACCGGTCAAGCCTTGTCGTAGGTCACACCACGCTCGAGCCTGCGTCCGACGAGCGTAGCCGGAAACAGGATCGCGAAGTAGATCAAGGCTACGATCGTATACACCTCCAGCGGCCGGTAGGTGTCGGCATTGATGAGTGTCGCGTTGTAGACGAGGTCCGGCACGGCGATAATGGACACCAGCGACGTATTCTTCAGCTGTGTCACCGACTGGTTGACGTAGGGCGCCAACATAGGCTTGAGCGCCTGCGGCAGGATCACCAGTCTCAGCACACGCGATGGTGCCAGTCCCAGGGCCCGCGCCGCGTCCCACTGTCCACGATGCACGCTCTCGATGCTGCCACGAACGATCTCGGCGTAAAACGCCCCACCGTAAAGCGACAGCACTGTGACGGCGGCGACATGCGCCGGGATATTCACGCCAATAACGACCGGAAAAGCGTAATAAAACCAGATGATCTGAACCAGCAGCGGCGTGCAGCGGAACAGTTCGATATACGCGAGCAGAAGCCAATCGATCACTGGCCAGCGCCTCAGGCGAAGAATGCCGACGACCAAACCGAGCACGGTTCCGATAAAGATTGTGCCGATCGTATAGGCGATGGTCCAGCCGAGTCCGAGCCAGAACAGGTGGCTGTATTTGCCGAGGATTGCGAAATCCCAAACGTAGGGCATGTCTGCTCCCGGTTACTGCGCGCCTCGTCGTTGCCGTTCGTCAGGCATCAGAGGTAGCGGCTCGGCGAAAAGGCACTGGCATCGAAGGATGGAGTCGCGCCGACGATCATAGCGGCAATAGCAGCCCCCGTCGCAGGCCCAGTCGTGAAGCCGATATGCTGGTTGCCGAAAGCGAGCCACAGACCGGAATGCCGCGGCGCAGGTCCAATCATCGGCAAGCTGTCGGGCAATGTCGGTCGCGCCCCACGCCAGGGTTCGCCGACCGCCTCGCCGAATTCGACCACGCTGCGAGCGACCGGTACCACCTGATCGAGCTGAGCGAACGATGAGGGCGCATCGCGGGCGGTCAGCTCGACCCCGGTAGTGACGCGGATGCCCTGCTCCATCGGCGTTATCAGAAAACTGCCTTCGGCGTCATGGATCGGACGTTGCAATGAGCGCGCCGGGTTCGGCTTGAACTCCCGGTGATAGCCACGCTCGAAGGCCATGGGAACACGATAGCCAAGCGGCCGTAACAGATCCGCAGACCAGGGTCCCAGAGCAACCACCACATGGCGCGCCGAAATCCCGCCATCTGCAAGCACCACGCGCCAGCCATCGCCGTCAGGCATGATCGCATTGATTTGCGACTGACGGATCTGGCCGCCCGAGCCCACGAACATCCGTGCATAGGCCTTGACCACGGCGCCCGGTGAATCGACCGAGGCCGTCTGTGTGTGCAAGAGGCCAACCTTGTAAACCGGCAGGATATTCGGCTCGAGCGCGGAAATGGCCTGGCGGTCGAGAATCTGACTGGCGATTCCATATTCGGCCAGAAAGGCTTGCTCTTCTTTCGCCGCAGCGACGGCGTCGCTGCGCCAAGCCTTCAGCCAGCCAGTCTCACGGATGCGCTGCGCTGCATCGGCTTTCACGATCCATTCGCGATGCAGTTTCAACGATGCGCCGATCAGCCCGTGCAGGGCCGTTGCCCGCGGCTTGATATGCGACGTGGTCGCATTGGCGAAGAAGCGGACAAGCCAGTCGATATTCCGGATCGCCCAGGCAGGATCCCAGCGCAACGCCGCGTGCCGGTTCGTCATGTAGGTTGGCAGCGCCCTCCAGAGCGACGGCTTATTGAGCGGCAATATCGAGCCGCTGGAAAGTATACCGGCGTTGCCATGGGAGGTTTCGCTGCCCGGCTCGCGCCGGTCGATCAGGATGACCGACAGCCCCTGTTGCCGCACGGCATAGGCCGCTGACACGCCGACGATGCCCGCGCCCAACACAATGACTTCAGCTGTTTGACCTGTCACGCCTTCCGTCATCGCCCCCACCTTAGAAACACTATATCAGAGTAAGACCACCATCGACCGGCAAGACGGCTCCCGTCACGTGTCCAGCCTCCGGCGAGAGCAGAAAGGCGACCAGCGCGGCTACCTGGTCGGGTTCAGCCAACCGCTCGAGCGGATTGGCCTTAGCAGCCAATTGCCAGCTCTGTTCGTCCAACGCGCCGAATAGCCCGGCATCCTTGCGCGTATAGCCGGGCATGACGACATTGGCCGTTGCGCCTGAACTTGCAAGCGTTATCGCGAGACACCGGACCAGCACCTCGAGCGCGGCCTTGGCCGCCGCAGAGCCCGGATATGTCGCATCGCGCGTGAACCGATGGGCAGCAAAACTGCTGATGGCGACGACACGTCCCTGCGATCCACGCGCCAGATCCGGCAATGCAGAGACCGCCAATTCATGAAACGCCGTTGCCATGACAGCGAATGACCGTTCGAGTGCAGCGCGAGGCAAATGCACGAAGTCGCGTCGATCCGCAAACCCCGCGGCGTGGACCACCGCGTCGACGCTCCCGAACGTTGAGCGCGTTGCGCGAACAATTTCGGATGCCGTCCCGGCGTTTGCCAGGTCGCCAGTGGACCACGCTACTTTGGCGCCGGCACGCTCACAGTTCGTGGCGACCGCCTTCAATCGCTTCAGCCCTGCCGCGTCGGTCCCTTGTCCATGCAACATCAGACACTCATCGCGCGCCGCCAGCCGGCGTGCGACCGCAGCTCCGATGCCGGACCCGCCTCCCGTAATTATCGAAACGCGCATATTGGTTCTGAATGCTCCTCGATCGCGCAACTATAGATGCCGCAAATGCCAATGCCAACGCGGGCTATGCAAAAGGCGGCTTCGCGCCAACAGCCGTCGTTCGTAGATCAGATGTTATGGGAAGGCGACGTTGGCTTCGCCCCTGGAGCGGGCACCGTCAGTGAGCCGACCATGTCCGAAAGGTGCCATCACGATAGAGACATCCATACGTGCTGATAAATAGCATCGCAGCCAAGAGCGCTCCTTCACTTCGCCCCAGTTTCAATGCACCCTTCCATGATCCCGTCGATCTCGGCGCTCGACAGGAGGCCGATCTCGGCTACGAATACGATCCGTGTCCGCGGCATTCCCGCTGTCGGCACCCCGCCCGGTGCCAGCGTCGCCCGCCCGCCGGCGAACTGAAACACCATCAACCTGCCGGGCTGCTCCACGGTATCGAACAACCCCTTCGCCCGCGCCAGTTTCGGCGCGAGTCGACCGATCGCCTGCTGCAACCGCGACAACGACACCGGCTGTTCCGACGTCCAGCTCAGCGTCTCGAACCGATCCGCTGCCGGCAGTGGTCGCGCTGGCGCGTACGGCGCCGGCGTACGATCCACGTCCGAGGGGAAAACAAGCGCCAGGGGGATCTCGCCATGCGGCACGTCGACTAGCACCGCCGCCGGTCGTATCGCCCGGACAGCTTCGCGCACCCGCGCTTGGTCGGCCGCATCCGCCAGGTCAACCTTGCTCAACGCCACCACATCGGACGCCCGTATCTGAGACCGCAGCAGCGCATCATCCAACACGGCTACGGGCGTTGTCGCGTCCACCACGCACAGCACCGTTTCCAACGGCGCCTCCCGCCAAATCACCGGGTCCATGAGGTTGCGCACAACATCCGTCGGATCCGCCACTCCACTGGTTTCGATCACGATGACCTCCGGCCGCGGATCACGCCGTAGCAGGTCGGCCAGCGTGCGCAGCAGATCGCTTTCCAGCGAGCAACAGATACAGCCATTGTTCAGGCTCACCACGCCATCGGCGGCGCCCGTGATCAGCTCCGCATCGATGTTTATCGCGCCGAAATCGTTGACCACGGCGGCAATCCGCCTTCCTTCGGCATGCGCTAGCAAATGGTTCACGACCGTGGTCTTGCCCGACCCGAGGAATCCGGTCACTAGCACCACGGGGACGGACACCTCAGCGCCCAGCAACGGGCCGACGCACTGGCCGGCCCGGCCTCGCCGCCAGATCCAGCACGCCATCGGTGATCAGCGGATGGCCGCTGACCACCAGGTGACGCACGCCCTCCGATGGACGATTCATCGCCGAGAACGTCGCCCGGTCGGTGAGCGTTTCTAAATCGAACGCCACAATGTCGGCATCCGCGTCTGTTTGCAGCCTGCCCTTGGCGCGCATGGCGGGCGTGCTGGCGGCGAGTATCTCTGCGGGGATCAGCGTGCACTTGCGGACGCCTTCCAGAAGCGACACGGCTCGACGCTCGCGCACCCACTCGCGAATGAAGCGCGTGAAACAACCCGCCGAACGCGGATGGGACGTAGCGTCGTCTGGCAGCGGCCAAGCGTCGCCGGTGTAAACGCTGCCGTCCGCTATCGTCCAGGGCATGGCATCGGATGCGATCGCGCCGCCGGGATACAGCACCGATATATCGAGGAGGTCGCGATGGTGCGAGTTGTTTTCGGTATCCAGGATATGCCAAAGCACCAGCGTGGAGGGTTCGGCGGCCTGTGCCGCCAGCAGTTCCTCTCGGTCGCGGAAACGCCGTCCGTCGTGCACCCGCTGCACCGTATCGTAGCCGGTGCCATTGCGCGCTTCGAAGTCGGGATCGCTGAAGAACGTCGCCGCGAGCACCGTCGAACCGGTGCCGTAGGGATAGGCTTCGACCGTGATCGGGAGCCCTTGCGCCTGCGCCTTGGCTACTAGTGCGGCACAGCGCACTATGTCCGTCTTGCTGGAAGAGTTGAAATGGCAAATGTGCATGTGCGCGCCAGTAGCCCCGGCATAACCGATTAGGCGGATATAGGCCTCGGCGGCGCTCTCCGGGTCGATGCGAGACATATAGGCGACGTGGGTGAAGGTTGGCACGTCATGCGCCGCCGCCAGTTGGCAGACCGCGGTCAGTTCCTGCACGCCGGCACCCGGGGCGTAGGCGTTGAGGATGCCGATGCCGATGCTGCCCTCGTTCAGGCCGCCCGCAAGCCGCTCGAGGATGCTCGCCACCTCCGTCTCGCTGGCCACGTTGTCAATCCAGCGCCGATCACGCATGGCATTGCCAAAGCCCTGCAGCGAGCTTTCCGAGTTGGAGCCGGTCATCGCGCCGATACGCGCGAACGCCCAATTGGCGGAGGCACCGTAGTTCAGTACGCGTCCTTTGGCGCCTTGGCGCCGATACCAAGATGCGACCGGCAACACTCCCGCCTCGAGGTCGAGCGTCGTCGTCACCCCGTCGAAAGCCTGCATGCGGTCTGCCGGGATCGACTGGCCGTGCGCGTGCAAGTCGATGAAGCCGGGAGCTACGACAAGTCCGGTCGCGTCGATTGAGCGCTCGGCGCTGCCAAGCCCGGTGCCGACCGCGGCGATCCGGCCATCAATTACCGCCACATCGCCGATGGCATCCATCCCGCTGGCCGGATCCACCACCCGGCCACCAGTGATCATCAAACCAGCCATTCGTCACTCCTGCGTCCTGCCCCGAAGCCGGCACCAGCTTTCGGAACGCGCGCTGAGCGCGGGCCGTCGCGGCACGCATTGAGGCAGATTTTCAGACCGGCAACAACCGGATTCACTACCGTCTACATTGGTCGATGTTCAATCAGGTCCGCCTTCAGAGCGACGTTTCCATAACCACTAATTATGTCGACACGCCACGCTCGAAAATCCGCCCGTTCCGCAGATCAGATGTTCTGAAATTTCGGGGTCCGAATCTCCACGCCGGTCAATCCGAGGCTAACCGTCCGAGGCTTCATAGAGGACCGCCCCAACTTTAAAAGCGCCATTTTAAACAGGTAGATTGCGTCCCGGTGAGCGGTAGTATTATCTTCGGCTGTTTAATGTTATAGATTGCCGTTTGGAGGACTCTTATGAGCGGTTGGAACAATCGGACCCATTCCTTCAGTCAGTTCCTACTCGGCATATTCCTGATCGCCGTATTTGGTCTGTCTGCCGTCCCCTTGCGCGCTGGCGCGGATGATGATGCGGCCATCGCCAAGAGTCTGGCGGATATGCTGCGCGCCGCGCGCCAGGTGATCTCCAACAACCAAACCCGCATCAACGACCCCAATCTCGGCGATAAGGGCCTCAATGGCAACGTCGTACTGCAACAAGCTGTTGAGATATATAAGAAGACCACCGGGACGGATCCCGCGAGCGTCGAGCCAGCGTCGCGGCACGGCAGACTGTTACATGCGCAGATGGACGCGATAGTTGAGGTCACTGACGCCAATCAGACAACCATCAACGCCAAAGGGGTCGGCTTCAAAGCGTTCATTCCGGCGGTCTTCGCGCGGCTTGTTAATGAGGCCTTCGAAATCCGCGCAAAGGATGAAGCCCAGGTCAAGGTGACGGCTCCCGAGCAACTGGTACGGAACCGGAAGGCGCGACCAGACGGGTGGGAGGGCGACGTAATGCGCAGCAAATTGCTTCAGGCAGATTGGCCTCGTGGTCAAGCCTATGCGGCCGATGCGGTTACAAAGGGTCGATCAGCTTACCGCATGATGATGCCTGAATATTACGCAGCTTCGTGCCTGAGCTGCCATGGATCGCCCAAGGGAGAAACTGATATTACCGGTTACCCCAAGGAAGGGGGCAAGGAAGGTGATCTCGGCGCAGTGATTAGCGTAACTCTGTTCAAATAGCACACAACGATGTCGCGACCTCGCCGATTTTTATCCGTTGAACCCTGCGCGTCCGGGCCTGCAGAGCTGGAGCGTTGATGGTCACGCCCGCCGTCAAGAAGTATCAAGAGTGATCTTTCGCCTCACCATTCGCACGCGTCTCATCATATTGTCAGGCGCCTTGCTGTGCATGCTGGTTGCTACAAATTTATATCTGACAAGTAAGCTCGCAAACAATTCGGCTGCCGTAGCTAAGGAAACTGAGCTAAGCGGCATTATCGATTCGGCGAACAGCGCTCGGATCGCCTTCGGCGAAATGCGGTACTGGCTCACGGACCTGGCCGTGAGTTTGCTCACCCCATCGGAACGCAGCGCGGCGGCTGCCCGCAGCCGCATGGACGGGTCTCTCGAACAGCTCGCCCTGCGAAAACCAAAATTGGTGGCGGCGGTCCGCGCTGAGCGCACTGAATTCGAGAAAGCCGCCAACGATGCGGTGGATCGATATACGAACGACCAGCGCGTCCTCGGCAATTTGATGCTGGCGCAGGCTCGCGATCACAGCGTCAAGGTTG
>DATANB010000041.1:0-4413 GCA_036266415.1 Bradyrhizobium sp.
TGACGCTGACGGCGACTTCCGGCACCTGACTCATCCGCAATGGCGTGTAGGTGTCGAAGTTGGTCTGCTCGATACCGCCGTCCTTCAGCGTCGCCTTCTCGTACATGGCGAGCGAAAGTCCCCACAACGCCGCGCCCTCGACCTGGGCCCGAATGTTGTCGGGATGCACCTGCGTGCCGACGTCGGTGGCCACGGTCAGCTTCTTGACCTTGACCTCGCCGCTCGGCGCGACAGCGACATGAGCCACGCACGCGGTCCAGCTTGCGGACGCCCTTTCCTGCGACGAGACACAGGCGACACCCATGCCCTCGCCTTTCGGAAGCTGTTTGGTGCCGTAGCCGGACATTCCCATCGCGGCAAGCAGGGTGTTGCGCAGGCGCTGCGCACCACCGGCGTTGGCGCCCTTGCCGTCGAGCATGTCGATCCGGTACTGCGCGGGATCCTTGCCGACCGCGTGCGCAATTTCGTCGACCATGCTTTCGACCGCCCAGAAGGTCCAGCCCGGTGCTACCGACCGCAGCTGACCTGACGGGGTGGCGCTGTGCGCCATCTCGTTGAGGATGGCCCGGACGTTGTGATTGGGCACGGTGTAGAAGAAGTCCGCACCATTCACGGTAAAACCGTCGAGACCGCCCTTCTTGTCGACCGAGGGGGTGAGGAAATCGGGAATTCCCCACCGCTTGGTCGGCCACGCGCTCACCACGTCGTGGTTCATCGCGATCAGTTTGCCGTCGCCGTCCAGACCCGCCTTGATCTTCTGGAACGTCAGCGGCCGCGAGAAGTCCATGGTCATGTCGTTTTCGCGCGAGTAGATGACCTTGACCGGTTTGCCGATGGCCTTCGCCGCCTGCACCGCCGGCACCATCATGTCGGCGTCGAGACGCCGGCCGAAGCCGCCGCCCAGCCACATCTGGTGCATCACGACGAATTTGGGATCGACCCCGGCAGCACCCGCCGCGATCGCGCCGGAGCGCGTCGCGAACTGGTTGCCGGAATAGACATGCCAGATATCGCCCTGCTGCTGCGCCGTGGCGTTCATCGGCTCCAGCGGCGCATGGATGTTGATGCTGGTGGTGTATTCCGCCTCCATCACCTTCGCCGCGGTGCCGAACGCCGCCGCGGTATCGCCGTCCTTGACGAAGAACAGCCCGGAATCATCGAGCCCCTGAAGCCGCTTGGCTTCATCGAGCAGTGACTGGCTCGACAGCTTGGCGTTCGGGCCGCCGTCGTAGCTGACCTTGAGCGCGTCCGCGGCCTTGCGGGCGTTGGCGTAGGTGTTGGCCACCGCCACCACCCAGCCGGTCGTGGTCGCGGTCTTGTCGTCGAGGATGACGGCCTTGATGAAGCCAGGCACTTTCTTCGCCTCGCTGTCGTCGACCGACTTGACGGTAGCGCCGTAGCGCACCGGCGGCGTGACGACCTTGCCGTACACCATTCCCGGCAGCATGACGTCGATGCCGTATTTGGCCGATCCGTTGGTCTTCGAGGGAATATCGAGCTGCGGGACCGAGACGCCGATCATGGTATACTTGTCCGGCGTCTTGAGCTTGATCGCCTTGAGTTCATCGGGCGTGAAGGTCTTGGTGATCTTGCCGCTCTTGACGATCTCCGCGAACGTCAACGATTTCTTGGTCTTCGGATGCGAGACGACGGAGTCCCTGACCACCAGCTCGTCCTTGTAGAACGGCGGCAGGCCCATCACGGTGGCCGCGGCTTCCGTCAATGCCATGCGTCCGGCGGCGCCCGCGCGGCTCATCGCATCGAAGTTCATCATGGTGCTCCAGCTGCCGCCGGTGATCTGCGCGCCGAGCACCGGGTCGTTGAACTTCGGATCGTTGGAAGCGAGCTGAACCCGCATATCCTTCCAGTTCGCGCCGAGTTCTTCGGCAATGATCTGCGCCATGGTCGAGGCGATGTGCTGACCCATGTCGGCCTTGCCGCAGGTGACCGTGACGATCCCGTCCGGCGCGATCGAATACCAGACGCTGGGATCGAAGTTGGACGGCGCGGCGAATGCCTGGTCGGCGCCGAGCATGCCCGGGACGGCGGAATAGCCGAGCGCGAGGCCGGCGGCGGCGGATCCTACGAGGAACGAGCGGCGGCTGAGATCGGCGGCCTCGCTCCGGGTGATCTTGACGTGCGTATTCATGTTGCCCTCCGCTCGGTGCCGGTGTTGGATGCGGTGCGCATTTCGGAAGCAGCGCGCATGATCGCCTTCTGAATCCGCGAATAGGTCATGCAACGGCAGAGATTGCCGTCCATGTGGGCCACCACTTCTTCCTTGGTCGGGTTGGCGTTCCTGGCAAGCAGCGACGCCGCCTGCATGATCTGGCCGGACTGGCAATAGCCGCATTGCGGGACCTGCTCGGCGATCCAGGCCTTCTGCAGGGGATGATCGCCCTTGGCGCTGAGGCCTTCGATGGTGGTGATCTTCTTGCCGGCGACATCGCTGAGCGAGGTCTGACAGGAGCGCACCGCCTCGCCATTGACGTGAACCGTGCAGGCGCCACACAGGCCCGCGCCGCAGCCGAATTTCGTGCCGGTCATCTGCAGTTGTTCGCGGATGGCCCACAGCAGCGGCGTATCGGGCGCCGCCTCGACGGACATATTCCGTCCATTGATGTTGAGATTTGGCATGGTTTCTCCCCGCCGGTGCATGATGCCGCTTACGGCGGCAAGTCACTTTGTCTGGCGGTCTGACACCCACCGGGCTGATGCCGACCTTGCGCGGAGAATGATCGCGTTCCAATCCGGAGGCAATGCAATTTGGGATTGCGTGAAGGAAAAAAATGCGAGGGGAGATGTTGTGCGTTGCGGCAACAATTTTGTCGAAAAATTGTCAATGGATTTGGTGCCCGCGCCAAACCGGCGCGGCGTTTGCCGTTTTCAGGCCGGGCGATTCCCCTCAGACCTCGGATCGCGCTAGGATAGGCCGCGAACGAGCTCTTCGGGGAGACGCCAGGAAATCGCAATGCCAAAAATCGATCGGGACGGGGTCAAAATCCATTACGAGGTCCATGGCAGCGGCCCGGCGCTGTTGCTGACCCACGGCTACTCGTCGACATCGGCGATGTGGCAGGGCCAGATCGCGGCGCTGTCGAAACATCATACCCTTATGTTGTGGGACATGCGCGGCCATGGCCAGTCCGACTACCCCGACGATCCCGCAGCCTATAGCGAGGCGCTGACGGTCGCGGACATGGCCGCCCTGCTCGATACGATCGGCGCCGAACGCGCCATCGTCGGCGGACTTTCGCTTGGAGGGTACATGTCGCTCGCATTCCATCGCGCCCATCCCGAACGCGTGCGCGCGCTCCTGATCATCGACACCGGACCGGGCTTCAAGAAGGACGACGCCCGCGACGCCTGGAACCAGCGCGCGCATGACACCGGCGACCGCTTCGAGCGCGAGGGCCTCGAGGTGCTGAAATCGGCCAGCCGCGAACGCTCTGATGTGAGCCATCGCGATGCCTCGGGTCTGGCCCGCGCCGCGCGCGGCATGCTGACCCAGCGCGATGCCCGCGTGATCGAATCCCTGCCCGATATCAAGGTGCCGTCGCTGGTGGTGGTCGGCGCCGACGATACGCCATTTCTTGCCGCCTCCGATTACATGGCGGCGAAGATTCCGGCGGCAAAAAAAGTCGTCATCCCGGCTGCCGGCCACGCCGTCAACATCGACCAGCCGCAGGCCTTCATCGCCGCCGTGTTGCCGTTCCTCGATAGCCTGCCGCGCAGCGCGCCCGGGGAAAGACGGGTCCGGTCATGATCAGGCTTGCATATGCGGCGTTGCTGCTGATCGCCGCTTTCGGGTCCGCGCCTGCCGGCGCGCAGCAGCCGGCGCCCCCCTCTGTTCCGCGCCAAGGCTTCACCGCGACCTTGTCGAACCATGTGCCGCTGGCCTTCGGGATGGAAGTGGCGGACGTCTCGCGCGCACTGGGCGAGCCGCTCAGTTACATCAGCGGGCGGCCGGGCGACGAGATCTATCTGGCCATTCGCAATCTCGGCGGCAGCGGATTGTTCAATCACCACGACCGGCTCTTTCTGCAATTCCGCAAGGGCAGACTGACCGGCTGGAAGGGCGACTGGGGTCACAACTGGATGTGGCAGTAATCGCGCGGCGATATGGGCTTCTTTGCCAAGCATTTGAGGAAGTAAGGCGCTCACCATCCAGTCGTCATTCCGGGATGGTCCGAAGGACCAGACCCGGAATCTCGAGATCCCGGGTTCGCTCGTTGCACTCGCGCCCCGGGATGACGAAGTACTTCGTACTTCGTCAGAACCAGCGTTCGCCGACGAGAACGGTATCGCCGGGGCCGAGCGCGGTGCCGAGCGGCACCACCGCGCGCATCGGACCGGAATTGTCGGTGTGGGTCAGCGTGACGCGGTCGCGGCGGGCGCGCGGCGAGAAGCCGC
>DATANB010000042.1:0-47858 GCA_036266415.1 Bradyrhizobium sp.
CGGTGTCCAGCACCAATATTTTCCCCACATAGGATTGACCGGCCAATTTGTGGGCCGGACGAGAAAACACGCCCTTGATGCGGTCCAGGTCGTAACGAGCCGAAAAGCCGTCATGGGCCACCAGCGCGGTTCCTCGCACGATATCTCCCATGGCATGCCGCGCTCGAAAGACCTTCGTTCTCATGTTCTCGCCAGTTTTCCGTTCACTGCGGCTTCCACGCATGACTCCATCGATGCCAGCATCGGCCGATAACCATAGCCGCCCAATATATTGACCAGCTTTGCGCTGTTGGTTGCCAAGCGCTTCCAGCCCCTGGCCTCCGAAATCTCGCGCGCATAGGATTGATAGAAGCACATGCCGGACAATACGTTGCCGCCAGCGGCCTCTATTCGTGCCGTGTAGCCCATGCGGTCGGCATCCGGCTTTACCTGCGGGCTGGTAATTGCAAGCAGCGGCACAGTGAATCGTCGGCCCTCGCAAAGTTCAGCCAAATCGCACAATTCAAAAAGGCTCAGCTGAGGTGCTGAAAACACCACCACATCGACCCGATCGTCGATGTGGTAGGAGCTTTGCAGTTCGTCGACATCGGCCCTTGTTACGCGGAGCCTTGGCAGACCGGAGGCCGCGACGTCGTCCAATTTTCCGGCTTCGGGAGTCAGACCTACCAGATGAAACAAGGCAATGGAGCCAAAGCTCGCCATTGAGGCACCGAAATGCTTGAGTTGATCTGACCTCGGCGCCCCCTCGATGCCCTCGATTGCCGGTACGGCCCAGTAGTTGCCCGCGATGCGTCCGATGACCCCGCCCAGAGCACCCCACCCGTTGAGAGATGTGGGCGTGAACTCCACATGAATACACAGAGTGGCGCGGCGCATCTCAGCAAGATGAAAGCCATAGCGTGGTGTTCGCCCGGTAAGGCCAGCCGCCAGCGCCGATGGCCCGCCTTCAAAATTCGATCGCGCACCGCATATCGAGTTTGAATAGATGACTACGCCGGTATCGCCGAATGCCACGTGCTCGTTACGTGTGGGAGCCTGAATGGTCTGATAGTTGATGCACGTATTGGTCATCGCGACGCCCAGCCTTTCAAACGCGGAAATTGCCCGCCGTTCGAGATCGAGCATCGCCGACGTCTGTCCCAGCAAATCGGCATGGGCAAAGTCGGTACCGCGCGGATCGGTGATCGTTGGAATCCGCACAAGCCGTCGCCGGTCGTCGGTCGCAGCAAGCCTCTCCAGCCACTGGACGCCGGCTTCACCAAGACTTTCGGTATCGGCCATCAAATGGGCCTGCGTCACCGGCACAAAATCCTCGGCACCGAAAAACTCGCCCACTTTGATCTGGTGCTGCAACGCCTGCTGCGCGACAGGGCCCATCTTGCCGATCAGGATTTCGTTCTCTTCATCGTTGAGCTTCATCGCAATCAATCGATCCTTATGCCGGCGTCGCGCACAGCCTTGCCCCACTTGGCCAATTCGCTCTGCTGAAATCTGGAGAAGGGGTCGCCGGTGAGAACGGCAGGGATTACACCTAGAGGCTCCAGCCGGCTTCGGAACGCATCGCTCCGGACGATCCGCTCAATTTCGCCGGCCAGCACAGCCGTTAACGCATCGGGCATCCTGGCCGGCGCAAACAAACCCCACCAGGCGGTCGTCTCAAAACCATCGTAACCGGACTCGGCGATGGTCGGCACATTCGGCAAGGCCGGTAAACGCGACTTGCTGGAAATGGCAACGGCCCGCAGCTTGCCCGCTTGCACATTCGACAGCACCGATTGAATTGGGTCAAACATGATCTGAATCTGACCACCGATGAGGTCGGTTATTGCCGGCGCGCTGCCTTTGTAGGGTACATGTTGGATATCAATGCCAGCTAAACGCTTGAACATCTCGCCGGTTAAATGCCCGGGCGTACCGGGACCCGCGGACCCGTAGTCAAGCTTGCCAGGCATTCGCTTTGCGAGCGCGACGAGCCCGGCAAGATCAGTCACTGGTTGCGATGGATTGACGACGACCGTTACCGGAGCCGTCGCGACCAAGGCTATCGCCGTAAAATCGCGAACAGGATCGTAAGGCAATTTTTGATAAAGCGCGGAGTTGATAGCCAGCGTCCCCACCGTTCCTACCAGCAACGTCTGACCATCAGGATTGGACCTGGCCACGGCTTCGGCCCCGATCGAGCCGCCGGCTCCCGCGCGATTGTCGATAACGATAGTCGATTTAAGTGCATCGCCCAACATTTGGGCGAGAGGTCGCGCCACGATGTCGGTTGGTCCGCCAGCAGGAAAAGGCACGATGACGCGGATTTGCTTGCCGGTTAAGGATTGCGCGTTCGCAGACCCAGCGTGCGTTAGCCCGGCATAGCCGGCTGCGGCTGAAGCAATTTTCAGGAATTGTCTGCGTCGCATGAGGCCCCCGGTGCGATCGCCAAAACCTAGCACTTTCGAGGGGCCGGCGAGTGCAAAATGATCAGACCGAATGTCCGCGTCGGGGTCCATGGAGCGACATGCGCGACCCGTTTCCCGCGCCCTGACCGACGTTGCATGGCATCTTTTCAAAAACGCTCGGGTATCAATCCGATTTACTGCATTTCATCACATGAAGTTCGACCCCGGCGGCGACCGAACGCGCTGGCGAGACGTCAATAGTACTCAGCAGGAGATCCTCAAAATCGAACGTGAAAAGTCTGGCGATTCCGTCCGGCAATTCTTCTCGCCACCCGATAATCTGATGCCTGTTGGTAAAATCCCGCTTCAGCTCCCAGGCGCTTTTTCCGTGCTCGGCTCGAAACGCAGGCCGGGTTGGGTCCTTGATTATTTTCAGGATCGTTTTATCGACGACCTGAAGTCGATAACGTATCACCGGTGTTTCGAAATCAGCGCCGGTAATTGCTATTTCCCGGGAAGGAAGGTCCGGCAATTGAGCCTTTGTGGCAAAGGATTGGTAGCAATCAACCGTCGCAGCAGGCAGCGACTCCGGAGAGCGTTGCGCGTGGACAGACGCGGTCATTGCCAACAGGAACCCAAGACTGAGTGCTTTCATGTAACCCTCCATGCCGCAACTCACTCCTCGCTCTTAATGTAGCGTCTTATATAATGTAGCGTCTTATAGCCTATTACCGCCTTGGCCGCCTTACCCTCTCGATCACAACTTGCCGCGATCTTCAACACGGCATCGAACAGCGTCGTCCGTACCCGGCAAGGTAGAATTCAGGCCAATATCCGAGCTGGATCAAGAGCTGAAAGCTCAGTGGGAGCATATGTTTTCCGCTTTGCCCCGCGAAAGCGGACGCAAGCCGGACATGCCGCCATATCCGTTTCGTGCCGATTTCGGAAGTCGCCACAATGGCTCGGTTGTGCTATTCTGAGACCCCGGGGGGTTTTCTTGAGGCGTCGCGACTTCAGCATCCTCATTGGCGGAGCGGCGCTTTGGCCGTTGATGGCCCACGCGCAGGATTCGCGCGCTGTTCCGAGGGTCGGCGTTATCTGGCCGGGTCTAACTCCGCCACAACCTCCACGAATGGACGCATTCGCGCAGGGTTTAAGGGAGTCAGGGTTCACTCCCGGAAAGGATGTTCTGATCGAGCTTCGGTATGGAGCAAAAGACGTCCAGGAGTTCAGGAGCCTGGTGGATGAGCTGGTCCGGATGAAGGCGGCCCTTATCGTCACATTCGGAGACTTCGCGCCCAAGACGGTTCAGGAAACCAACAGCACCATTCCAATTGTCGCGATGAGCGACGATCTGCTCGGATCCGGCCTCATTACCAGCCTTTCAAGACCAGGCGGAAACACGACGGGATTGACCATCCAGTCTCCCGAACTGAGCGCAAAAAGGCTGGAATTGCTTACCCACATTCTGCCGGGCATCTCTCGCGTGGCGGCGATCTGGGATCCGACGACGGGGGTGTCGCAAGTCTCGATGACCGAACAAGCGGCTCGCGGTCTCAAGATCAAGGTTCAGGTGCTGGAGGTTCGACGACGCGAGGACCTGCCCGGCGCCTTCCTTGCGGCGAAAGCGGAGAAAGCACAGGCCCTCAATGTTTTCTCCTCACCGTTTCTGTCCTCCATTTCCCAGGAAATTCTCGATGGCGCCGCGGAAAACCGGCTCCCCGCGATTTACCAGTGGAGAGAACACGCTGAAGCCGGGGGACTGATATCCTACGGGCCCAGTCTCGCCGAGTTATGGCGGCAAGCCGCAACCATCGCGGCCAAAATCCTGAAAGGCGCAAAACCAAGTGACCTGCCGGTCGAGCAGCCCACCAAGTTCGAGATGATCGTCAATGCCAAAACCGCCGCTTCGCTGGGCATTACAATCCCGCCTGACGTCCTGCTCCGCAGCGACGTCGTCATAGACTGACGCCAGTCAGGGCCGCCGCAGGTCAACCGTGTCAATTTGGCTGTCGGCTGATCACTTGCGGCCTTCCCCACTGAGCAGACATGCCAGGCGGCCGCTGGCATGTCTCAAAGCTGCCCAACAGGCTACATCGGCTTTGCAGCGCCCGCGATCGCCCTAGAACCCGACGCGGATGCCGCCCTTGCCTGTGGCGCTGAAACTCTTGTCGTTCATCGCGGTAGCCTCGACGCTGGCATAAACGCTGACATTGCTTTTCGGCCGCCAATCAAGGCCGAGATTGACAACACCACCAAAGGCCTGGCTGCTGCCCGGCGTGGTGAAGGCGATATTCTGCGCCAGCAGCACCGCATTGATGGCGTTGTCGCCGAGCCGCTGCAGCCCCAGGCCCGAGACTTCGACGCTCGTCTTCAGCGTGCCGCCGAACGTCACCGGCCTGACGCTGGCAAACTCGACGCCCAGACGTTCCTCGATGTCGCTGAGGTTGCGCTTGCCCATGGTCAGGCCTTGCGCCGAACCGGCTTCCGTGTAGCCATCGAGCGAGCCGCCGACATAACGCACCCGCGCCTTTGGTGTGAACACATAGTCTCCCGTGAAGTAGCGGTAGCCGTAGGTGACGTCCGGGCTGAAAAACCAGCCATGATAGCTCGCGGTCGCGATCTCCAGACCACTGGCGACGTTGTTGTTGGAGATTTGCCGCGTGCTGTTGCTGGACAGGCTACCGCCGAACAACGCGAAATCGACGTAGTAATTGCGTTTGTCCCAGCGGCCATAGCCGCCGCCAAACACGTAGTCGCTGTCGACATTCTGGATGTTATAGGCAACGTTGAGCCTGCTGTTGCCGCCGCCCACGAAGGCGCCGAGCCGCAGATCCGGCGTGAACTGCCGGTCGATACCGATCGCCCCGCCGAAGGCATTGTCCGTTGCGCGCTGAATCGGGCCGTTCTCCCACTGACGGCGCTCGCCGCCGAAGCCCGAGGCCCAGACCACGGTGTCGTAAACCGGCGCGGCAAGAGCCGGCGCCTTGGTGTACATCGCGTTGGCGTTCGATCTCTTTGCCTCCGTGCTGCTGTAGGACATCGAAATCGAGGGCATGCCGGAGAATGCGTTATGCGCAGCATCCATGCGGTTTGCCGCCTCCGGCGCAAAGCCCATCGCGCTGACAACCGCACCGCCCGCGACCGGCATCCCGTTGAAGCGGTCCTTCAGCATCGAGGATACGCCGCCGGTGAAGTTCATGACCGAGCGGTCTTCCAGCGCGAGCGCCGTGGGATCGAGCACCGCCACCGAATTTCCGTTTACCGCAAACGGCGCGCCGTTGGTGTTGATGGCAACGCCCGTCAAACTGTTCAGCGTGTAGAGGAAGTTGCCGCCGACAAAGTTGAGTACTTTAGTCGTGCCCGCCAGCGTTATCGCGCCAATGATCCGCGAGCCGGCAAAGTTCGTCAGCGTCGCGATGCCATTGCTCGAAATGTCAGTGACACCGTCTCCTATAATGCCGCGGTTGATTACCGTTGCGTTGCCGTTGGTCGTGATGTTCGTGACATTGGTGCCGACAGAGCCGGAATTGGTGGTGGTGGCGTTGCCGGTCGTTGTGATGGTTGTGATGTTGGTCGCGACCGAACCGGAATTGCTGGCGGTGGCATCTCCGTTCGTTGTGATGGTCGTGATGTTGGACCCGACCGAACCGGAATTGCTGGCGGTGGCGTTGCCGGTCGTTGCGATGGTTGTCATGTTGGTCCCGACCGAACCGGAATTGGTGGCGGTGGCGTCGCCGGTCGTTGTGATGGTCGTGACGTTGGACCCGGCTGAACCGGAATTGGTGGTGGTGGCGTTGCCGTTCGTTGTGATGGTCGCGATGTTGGTCCCGACAGAACCGGAGTTGGTGGTGGTGGCATCGCCGATCGTTGTGATGGTCGCGATGTTGGACCCGACCGAACCGGAATTGGTGGTGGTTGCGTTGCCGGTTATTGTCACGGTCGCAATGTTGGATCCGACAGAGCCGGAATTGGTGGTGGTGGCGTTGCCGGTAATTGTCGACGTCGTGATGCTTCCTCCTACGGAACCGGAATTGATGGTGGCGACGTTGCCGGTAATCGTCGTCGTCAAGATGCTGCCCGGAATGCTACCCGAGTTAGAGCAGGTGATGTCATTGCCGGAGGTAACGCATTGCTGGGCGAACGTCGGCGAAATGCCGCAGGCGAGACCGCCCGCGACGAGCGCGGCGAAAATCAGGACGGTCGAAGGGTGCAGGGCGCCACGCGATCCCGCTGCTGCAAATCTGCCAAACTTCGCCATGCGTCCCCCAAAAAATCCCAAAATAGCAATGCAATCGCTGACCGTTAGCACGCCTTCGCCGGTTCGAGATGTCATCGGAAAGCCACAGTGGGCGGATTTCGGGGACCTTCTGACCGGAGTCTGGCAACGGGCGCAGACTTTTCCCGTACAAGGACCGCCGGCTCGTTCGCGCCACACGTCAAAAATTAGGCGTCGATGTCCGAGACGGCCAAAAGCAACGTCAGGGCTCCCAAATGCGATTTCTGCCATGCCTCCCAGCGCGGACATGCGCCATGGTGGCGATAGGAGCCAGGGGACGATGAGCCAAGCGTCTTTGCGGTCTTGGGATTGATCGCCCGATTCGTGCCTGGTCGGAGTTAGGAGCCCACGAGAGCGCGACCCCGGCGCGACGCGCTAATCCCTCCGTATCACCAAGAAGCAAATTACCACGGCAATAACAGCCAACCCGCCAAAATCCATCGCCTGCTTGTGCGTCCACCAGACGCCCGGCAACGGGTGGAAGTCAGCCAGCAGCTCAAGCGCCGTCATCACCACGACAATAACGATGATCAGCCATGGAAGAATTCGCATCTTGGACATGATTATTTTCGGCGAGGCCGAGCCGCTGAAACCCCGCCGTCGTCGCCGATCGCAGGGTTCAGCACTGTGGTTACGTCTATTCAATCACCCTGTCGGCCCGGGCGAGAAGCGTCGCCGGCAATTCGAGACCAAGCGCCTTCGCCGTCTTGAGGTTGATCACCAGCTCGAAACGAACCACTTGAACATACGGCATGTCGCCCGGATTGGCACCTTTCAAAATCTCGGCGGCCTGTTGAGCCTGCGTGCGAACCGCAGCCTTCACATCAAGCGCATATGACATCAACCCTCCGGCCTCCACATATGGAGATGAGTCGTGCATCGCGGGAAGCCTGATTTGCTGGAGCAATTGGACCAGCAAAAACCGATGGGGGTAGTGCTCGAACTCGGCCGAAAAAATAATTCCGTCGACTTGATCTCGCTGAATCGAATCAAATACGCGCCGGTACTCCGCTTCGGTTACGGGGCTGCCCACAGGCGCACTTGCCAGGGAAATCCCCAGTTTTTTCGCCGCCTCCTGCGTCGCTCTACCCCCCGCACCGTTCCAACCACCTTGGGTCGAAATAAAAACCGCATTGACGAGCTTGGGCACAGCTTCGGCAAGCATCTCAAGGCGCTTGGCCCAGATTTCAACTCCAGCGTCAGTGCTGACGCCGGTGATGTTGCCGCCCGGCCGCGCAATGTTCGATACGATTCCGAACCGAATAGGATCTCCGGTCATGGCCACAATCGGAATGGTGTTCGTAGCTGCTTTGAAACGGACGGTTAGAGGTGTGCCAACGGATAATATCAAATCGGGATTTGTGCTGACGACTTCGCGAGCCAGACCATCGTAACGATCAGCTCGTCCCTCTCCCGAATACCGCTCGACAATCAGATTTTCTCCCTCGACATAGCCAAGCCGTTTCAATTCATCGAAGAAAACTCTACCGACAGGATCAGCTTTCAAGTCCTCCACTTTCGAGGAGGGAACCACCTGCGCCATACGTTTCTTCGTGGTTGGGTGCTGCGCGATCGGCGAATTTTGCTGTCCTCGCGCTGCGTTTGAACACAACGCCACGCCGCCTACGAGACCGATAAAATCGCGTCGTCTCATTCGATCATCCTATCTGCCTGAGCAAGCTTCCCGAAAGGTCTAGACCTGGTCCATTCACGACACGCGCTCCCTCGAGGGCGATCTCACATCTGCCGATCGCCACGCCGCGGAGCGTCGGCAGCGCACAGAAACCATCGACCCTGGGGCAATGGGTGCGACCCGGACTCTGCTGTGGCTACATCTCCACCTCTGCTTCATAGTCGCACTGACCACCTTTAGGCGAAAACTTGCATGTGTAACTTCCCGACCCTTTAGCGTTTTTGAACTTGCCTGTTCCGCCCAGAAAAGTGAACTTACCCTGACCAACGGTATCAAAATCTCCGCCATCCTTCCTTGTGGTCTTAAGGGCACTCTCAAAGCTGAAATAGCTGACATCCCCATCTTGATAGTGATTGGTTCCGTAGCCCCGCTCGTTGATGTCGGCCCCGAAGTTGTCCTGCTGTGCAACAGCGTTGGCCCACGCTTCGCCAAACTTCGGATTAGAGCTCACCGACTTCCAGACAACAGTGACTTGCTTGAACGTGTGACCCGGCTTGTCCGGAACGTTCGCCGTAGTCTCCGAAAGCCTTTGGAAATCCTTGTTGACCCCGGTAACCTTTTCAGCGGCGAGGACGGGAAGTGAACTTGATAGGATCAAGACGCTTGCGAACACGATGCTGGCGTTAGGTCGTTGCATTCTATTCTCCCTGCTTTTGGCGCGAGTCAGCCTTGCCATCCGGCCTTCCGCAGTCCTTCGAGCATATGCTCATGGTCCTCAGCTTGCCAGGATGCGGGACGTTGGCGAACTGACATATCGAAGGACTTCGGAGCGATGGCGATTGCCTTTTGCAGGGCTTGCATAGCCTCTTCCAAGCGGCCAGCCTGCCCGAGTGCCGCAGCAAGCCAGCGGTGGGACCACGGTTGTTCGGGGAAAGACCGGATTGCCTCCTTTGCAGCTGCAACGGCGGCGTCGTACTCTCGAAGAAAATAATGAGCTATGGCAATCTGGACCAACACGATGTGACGAGAGGGATAGTGTGGATCGAGCCTTAGCATTTCGTGGAAGGATTGAAGTCCTTCGCGCGGCGAGCTCGAAAATAGCAGCACCGCTCCCAAAAGATGGTGAGTGACAGAGAAATTTGGACTCACAGCGAGTGCTTGCCGTGCTTCAGCCAAAGCGCCCTCGCGATCCCCCCGAACGAACAATACCCATCCCATACTTACATGACCACCTGGATGCAGCGGATCAAGCAAGATTGCCCGTTGGGCAGTCGCGAGAACCTCGCCAATAACGTCGGTGAATTTTGATGTCTGATAGAGCGAAAAGCTCTGAAAGATAGCCATCGAGAGAGTGGCGTAGGCGGGCGCGAAGTTCTGGTCCAGATCAATAGCCTGGCGCAAAAATGCTTTCGCTGCCTCGTTCTCCGTGACGCCGATGCGACCCATATGCCAAAGCCCCCGCTGGAAGGCTTCCCAGGCGCCCAAACTTTCCGGTGGTTTGCGGACGGCACGATGCCGTTCCATTTTTGTAATGGCGGGTTCGATTGAAAGCGTCACTGCGTCGGTGATCTCGTCCTGCACCGCGAAGATGTCATCCAGATTGCGGTCGTATCGTTCCGCCCACAGATGGTTGCCAGTCTCCGCATCAATAAGCTGTGCCGTTATACGAACACGGTCACCACCCCGCCGCACGCTGCCTTCAAGCACATAGCGAACGCCAAGCTCACGTCCGACCTGCTTTACGTCGACCGCGCTACCCTTGTAAGTAAAGCTTGAATTTCGGGCGATGACAAAGAGCGACCAGCTGCGCGACAACATCGTGATTATGTCCTCGGCGATACCGTCGCCAAGGTAATCCTGGTCGGGATTTCCGGTCATGTTAGTGAATGACAGGACTGCGATCGATGGCCTGTCTGACGGCAAGAGCATCTGTCTCGGCGCGGCGGCCATGGGCGCGGCCTTCGGCGCCAAGTCAAGCTGATAGACACGCACAGGGCGCGCGATATTTTTTAGGTTCTGCTCACCGGTAAAGACGAAGTTGGCGTCCACCTTGCCTTGCACCTGGCGCCAGGCGTCCTCTGAAATTGAGACTCCGCCGGCCTCGGCGATTCCTTCTATCCGCGCTGCGATGTTGACGCCGTCGCCAAAGATATCGTCATCCTCGATGATGATATCGCCAACATTAATTCCGATCCGGAGTCGGATTGGATCGACTTCGGAGCGATTGGCCTCGTGCTCGCGCAGTTGTTTCTGGATTTCGATGGCGCAGGCGACAGCATCTACGGCGCTCGCGAATTCCACCAGCGCGCCGTCGCCCATGAGCTTGAAAATACGACCCGAATGAGCGGCAATCGCCGGGTCGATGAGATCGCGCCGCATGGCCTTCAGCCGCGCGAGAGTCCCGGTCTCGTCGCTACCCATCAGACGAGAGTAGCCGACCACATCGGCCGACAGGATTGCTGCGAGCCGCCTTTGGGGGCGCTCTTTGGCCATAAAGACAGGTCCTCCGGCACGGCCCGATCCAGCGCGACTTTATGGCTTACTGCGCGGGGTGTCTATCGCGGCTGCAACGAGAGGTTTTGGGTCAAAAGTTGAAGCGAGCGTATGTGTTCCGCTGTTTCTCGAACAGCGACTCAAACTCCGGATTCGGAAATACTCGCTAGGAGCAGATGTTTGCCGCCTTACCACCGCAGTAATTTGATAATTTATTCAATCACCCTGTCGGCGCGGGCGAGAAGCGTCGCCGGCAATTCAAGGCCGAGCGCCTTTGCCGTCTTGAGGTTAATCACCAGTTCGAAGCGAACCGCTTGAACATACGGCATCTCGCCCGGATTGGCGCCATTCAAAATCTCAGCGATCTGCCTGGCCATAGTGCGAGTCGCATCTTTCACATCAAGCGCATATGACATCAACCCACCGGCCTCCACATAACTAGGCGCGCTATAAATTGCGGGAAGCCGGATTTGCTGGACCAACTGAACCAGCAAAGCCAGATAGCGGAAGTGCTCAGTCTCGGCCGAAAACAGAATTCCATCGACTTGATCCCGTTGAATGGAATCAAACACGCGCCGGTACGCCGCTTCGGTTACGGGGCTGCCCACGGCTCCATTTACCAGAGAAATACCCAATTTTTGCGCTGCCTCTTGCGCCGCCTTACCCTCAGCGCCGCCGATACCGTGATCGCTGTATTCATTCCCTCGGATCGAAATAAAAACAACATTGGCGAGCTTGGGTACAACTTCGGTAAGTGTCTCAAGGCGCTTACCAAAGATTTCAACTCCGGCATCAGCGCTGACGCCCGTGATGTTGCCGCCAGGCCGCGCAATGCTCGATACGATTCCAAATCGAATAGGATCTCCGGTGATGGTTACAATCGGAATTGTGGTCGTAGCTGCTTTGAACCGGAGGGCTAGCGGGACCCCCGAGGTCAAAATCAAATCCGGCTTCGTATCGACGACCTCGTGAGCGAGAGATTCGAACCGCTCAACTCGTCCCTCTCCCGAATACCTCTCGACAATCAGGTTTTCTCCCTCGACGTAGTCAAGCCGTTTCAATTCATCGAAGAGAACTTTGTAGGCAGCTTGCATGTCCTCCACTTTCATGCCGGCAACCACGTGCGCGATACGTTTCTTCGTCGTTGAGTGCTGCGCCGTCGATGAAGTTTGCTGTCCTCGCGCTGCGTTTGAACACAACGCCGCGCCACCAAGCCCCAGGATGAAAACGCGTCGTTCCATGACCGCCTCCATGGATCAGGATGCGCTAGTGTAGCGGCCCAAACTCAATGGTTGGAAGGCTTCCCTGGGGCCAGAGCAACGATATCTTTGAGGGACCGAAATGGGTCATTCGCGACTGGGGCGAGCCCACACCGAGTCCGGTCACGTCCGCTGTGCCGCCGAAAGCGGAAGTAAATTCAGAGCGTTAGCGACATAGCGACGGGTCCATGCGAATTGATGGCGCTGCCTGTCCCGAGAGGTGTTTCAAGCTCTGAAACCGGAGCCTCGAATCACGTGCACCCAAGCGCGGTTTCCAACTGCGTTATTTATGCAACATGCCCAGAAATATTGGTCCGGAAGCCGGGCCTGGCGTCGGCGCATATTGCTTCGGTTGGTCTGGAGTTTGATAACCGGAACCAGGGGCGAGTTTTTCGGTAAAGAGATTTCAGGGAGGAATAATTCGCGTCTTTTGAATTTCGAAGGGGGGGAGCTTCGATGAAATCGATTAGACGTTTAGCCCTGAGCTCAGCGGCGGGTATTCTCGCCATGGGCGGGGCTCAGGCCGCTGATCTTCCGGTCAAGGCCAAAGCGGTCGAGTATGTGAGGATCTGCTCGCTGTATGGTGCCGGTTTCTACTACATCCCGGGCACCGACACCTGCATCAAGCTGGGCGGTTATCTGCGCGTCGATGTACTCGCCAATTCAAATATCGACGACACCGGTAACACATTTGGCGCCGGCGGCGCGCAAAATCGCTTTACGAATGGCTTGTCCTTGCTCTCCCGCGAAGATCTCAGCATCGACACGCGCACGGCAACCGAATACGGCTTGGTGCGCACCCTTACGTTCTTAACCTTCACCTGGAGGACGGACACCTTCGCCGGAGTGGGGAACGGAGCTACTGTTTACTCACTCAATCCCGGTACAACTAACGGTAGTGCGGTGAACAATGCAAATACAGGCGCGGTTGCCGGCGGTTACGTGGGCGTGTATGCCGCTTTCATCCAGTTCGCCGGCTTCACGATTGGCAAGGCCATCTCGCAGTTCAGTGCTCCCTTTCAAAACTATCCGGGCAACATCTTCGACGGCCTTGTCGGTGGTGGCGGCGCTATCACTGCGGTGAACCAGTTCACCTACACCGCCGAGTTCGGTGGCGGCTGGTCGGGGAAGATTTCGCTTCAGGAACAAACAGCCTATTATCAGGCGGGGGTCGTCAATCTCGGCGCTCGCAATGCAAACGGCTCCGCTACCGGCGCTCTCGGCCCCTTCGGTGCTAGCGACTACGCAGGAACGGTCGCTCCTGATATCGTAGGCGTGCTGAAGCTCGACCAGGCTTGGGGTTCGCTCCAGGGTTCGATTGCGGCGCATGACAACCATGCGGCATATTATGGTGGGACTGAACTTACCGGCCATCCTGACGACAGGTGGGGCTGGGCTGGTCAGTTGGCCGCGTCGATCAAGACCCCCATGACGGGCACCGGCGATGTCCTTAACATCCAGGGCGTTTATACGGACGGTGCAACCCGCTACAATATCCAGGACCTGGCCGCCCAGGCAGGTGCGAACACCATCTATGGAAGCACAGGCCAAGCAGGAGCCTATCAGAGCATTGGACTTGGGATTGCTTCCGACACCGTGTTCGCAGTCGGCACCCAGCAGCAGTTGCTGCAAACCTGGGGTATGCGCGGCGGGTACACGCACAACTGGGACCCCCACTGGAACTCCAGTATCTACGGTGCCTACGCCGCGATCACTTACAACGACACGGCCAAGGTGCTGATGTGCGGTGTTAATGGTGTGGGTGGTTCGATCCGAAGCGCAAATCCCGTGGCCGCCGGCATTCCCTTGACTGCCATCACCACCTGCAACCCCGATTACAACATTGCGCAGCTTGGTTTCGTCACTCGGTGGACCCCGGTCAAGAACCTGAGTTTCACGGCTGATGTTACCTTAACCCACCTGGATCAGAAGATGGTGGGTACGGTCATCGCACCCAGCACTAGCGTCGGTAAGCCGGTAGCCGCCTACGAACTCAAGGATCAGAACACTGCACTTCTCCTGATCCGCGCCCAGCGCAACTGGTGACAGCGATCGTCTGACGACAATCCAAGAAATCGCCCGGCAGTTTGGCTGCCGGGCGCTTTCTTTGTCCTGCTATGAAGGCTCTGGTGTGGCTGCTGAACCGGGTACACGACCGTAAGACACGATCGATCTCGGCAACGCTTCGTGCCACCATCTCCCAACGAGGCGGGAGTCACATCACCCGATCGCCACGCCGCCGCCGATGGTGCGGTTCAGCACCTGCGTGGTTTTTTCGATGCGATCGGCGGCGGCGTTCAGCGCATTGGCCACCGCGGTCTGCGTCGCCCGGGCGCGATCGGCCGCCGCGACACGGACGTTGCGCAGGGTATCGAGTTCCTCCTCGAGGGCGCGGATGCGCTGGCCGGCGTCGAGCAATTCGTCGCACACCGTCAGCGCCGCCATCACGATCAGCCGCGCATCGCCGATCTCGCCGAACTTGCCGCGCAGACCGCCGATGCGCGATTCCAGGCTCTCGGCGAGCTTCAGCAGCCGCACCTCCTGCCCCTCCTCGCAGGCCATCCGGTATTGCCGGCCGTTGATGGTGACGTTGATATGGCTGTTGATAGGGTTCATCAGGCCTCTCCGGCATCGAGTACCGAGCGGATGGTGCCGATCGCCGCATCAAGCCTTTCGGCGATCTCGCGATTGGCGCGCTCCAGCCGGCGCGATTTCACCAGCGATCCGTCGAGTTCGTCGGCCAGCCGCGAGCGATCCGCGCCGAGTGCCTGAATCCGGCTCGCCAGCTCATTCTCGTCGCGATCGGCTTCGCGCCGGCGCTCGGCCGCGCTCTCCAGCGCCTCAAGCGCCGTCATCAGCCGCCGCGTCGCGGCGTCGATGTCGGCAGAGGATGGTTCGGCGTTGCCCGAACCGTTGACGGGACGATCGCTCATCAGACAGCGCGGACCTCCATTTTAGGCCGGCCGCCCCGAAAAATTTGCGGTTCGGCAAACCTTTAGGCGACGAAATTTACGTGGCAAGCAAGGCCAGCGCAACGTCGCTTCCAAGCTATGCACCACAAAGCAACTTTTCGCCCCCGCGCCGCGTTGCATTACCTTGGACTCCGGGAACCGAGATGCTATCCAGCCCCCAGTTCCCGTTGCCCAAAGGCTTGTGCCGAGACCATCCGCTGCACCGGCGGATCACCACCAAGCATCTCATTTCAGGCGGATTTTCATCATGACGCGCGTCGATCATTCCCGTATGGCCAATGCGATCCGCGCGCTGGCCATGGATGCTGTTGAAAAGGCGAAATCCGGGCATCCCGGCCTGCCGATGGGCGCCGCCGACGTCGCCACCGTGCTGTTCACGCAGTTTTTGAAATTCGACGCCGCCGATCCGCGCTGGCCGGACCGCGACCGCTTTATACTTTCGGCCGGGCACGGCTCGATGCTGCTTTACGCGCTGCTCTACCTCACCGGCAATGCGGACATGACGCTGGAGCAGATCAAGAATTTTCGCCAGCTCGGTTCCAGAACGCCGGGCCATCCGGAAAACTCCCTCACCTCCGGGGTCGAGACCACGACCGGCCCGCTCGGCCAGGGCGTCGCCTTCTCGGTCGGATCGGCATTGGCCGAGCGGCTGCTGGCGGCGGAATTCGGCGAGGACATCGTCGATCACTATACCTATGTGCTGTGCTCCGACGGCGATCTGATGGAAGGCGTCAGCCATGAGGCGCTGTCGCTCGCCGGGCATTTGAGACTGAAGAAGCTGATCTTCCTGTACGACGACAACGGCATCACCATCGACGGCCCGATCACGCTGACCGACAATGTCGACCAGGTCGCCCGCTTCAAGGCCCATGGCTGGAACGCGGTGCGGATCGACGGCCACGACCAGAAGGCGATCGCCGCGGCGATCAAGCAGGCGCAATCGTCCGACCGCCCCTCGCTGATCGACTGCAAGACCACCATCGGTTTCGGCGCGCCGACCAAGGCGGGCACCTCGAAGGCGCATGGCGAGGCGCTCGGCGCCGAAGAACTCGCCGGCGCCAAGAAGGCGCTGGGGTGGAATTACGGCCCGTTCGAGATTCCCGACGACGTGCTGACGGCCTGGCGCAATGTCGGCAAGCAGGGCGCCAGTGCCCACGCCGACTGGCGCAGGCGCTTCGATGCCAGGCCCGATGCCTTGCGCGGCGAATTCACCCGCCGCGTAATCGACCGCAAGCGCCCGCCGGCGCTTGCCGAGGCGATCCGCAAGCTGAAGGAAAAAATCGTCGCCGAGCCGCCGACGGTCGCCACCCGCAAGGCGAGCGAGATGGCGCTCGATGTGCTGGTGCCTGTCATGCCGGAATTGGTGCTCGGCTCGGCCGATCTTACGCCGTCCAACAACACCCGCACCAAGGGCCTGAAGGAAGTGACGCCCGACGATTTCAGCGGCCGCTACATCCACTACGGCATCCGCGAGATGGGCATGGCCGCGGCCATGAACGGCATCTCGGCCCATGGCGGCTTCGTGCCGGCCGGCGGCACCTTCCTGTGCTTTACGGATTATGCCCGGCCCTCGATGCGGATCGCGGCGCTGTCGCACACCGCGGTGGTCTATGTCATGACCCATGATTCGATCGGCCTTGGCGAGGACGGGCCCACCCACCAGCCGGTCGAGCATCTCGCCGCGCTGCGCGCGATGCCGAATATGCGGGTGTTGCGTCCGGCGGACGCGGTGGAGACCGCCGAATGCTGGCAACTGGCGCTGGAAAACCTGACCGGCCCGACGGTGCTCGCCTTGTCGCGGCAAAACCTGACCCCGCTGCGCACATCAGCCACGTCGGACAATTTGTGTCGCCACGGGGCTTATGAGCTGGTCGCCGCCAAGGGCGAGGCCAGGGTGTCGCTGTATGCCTCCGGCTCCGAGGTCGAAATCGCCGTCGCCGCGCAGAACGAACTCGCCGGGCGCGGCATCGCGACGCGGGTGGTGTCGGTCCCCTCGCTTGAATTGCTGCTGGCCCAACCGGCGGACCGGCGCAAGGCGATCATCGGCTCGGCCCCGGTCAAAATCGCGATCGAGGCCGCGGTCCGGTTCGGCTGGGATGCAGTGATCGGGCCGGACGGCGACTTCATCGGCATGGCCAGCTTCGGCGCCAGCGCGCCGGCGAAGGCGCTTTACAAGCATTTCGGGATCACGGCCGAGGCCGTGGTTGAGGCGGCGTCAAGGAGGGTGAATGCAAAGTAGCGTTATCGGAACATTCGGGATTATGATGCATTGCAACCAGCGCCGGTTCAGGGCATGAACTGCCCAAAAATACGCTGATGTCAGCCGAGAACCGCCGAATTTTGGAACCTTTGAGGAGAAGTTGAATGGCAATCCGGGTCGCGATCAACGGATTTGGCCGGATTGGCCGAAATGTGCTGCGGGCCATCGCCGAGTCCGGCCGCCGGGATATCGAGGTGATCGGCATCAACGATCTCGGCCCGGTCGAGACCAACGCCCATCTCCTTCGCTTCGATTCCGTGCACGGCCGCTTCCCCGGCACCGTGACCGTCGATGGCGATTCGATCAGCGTCGGCAACGGCAAGATCAGGGTGTCGGCCGAACGCGATCCGGCAAAACTGCCATGGAAGGACCTCGGCGTCGACATCGCGCTGGAATGCACCGGCATCTTCAGCGCCAAGGCGAAAGCCTCGGCCCATCTTGCCGCCGGCGCCCGGCGCGTCCTGGTTTCGGCACCCTCCGATGGCGCCGACGCGACCATCGTCTTCGGCGTCAACCACGACAAGCTGACAAAGGATCATCTCGTCGTTTCCAATGGCTCCTGCACCACCAACTGCCTCGCGCCGGTGGCGAAAGTCCTGAACGATACCGTCGGCATCGAGACCGGCTTCATGACCACGATCCATGCCTATACCGGCGACCAGCCGACGCTCGATACCCTGCACAGCGATCTCTATCGCGGCCGGGCCGCGGCGATGTCGATGATCCCGACCTCCACGGGCGCCGCCAAGGCGATCGGCCTGGTGCTGCCGGAACTGCAGGGCAAGCTCGACGGCGTCGCGATCCGGGTGCCGACCCCGAACGTCTCGGTGATCGATCTCAAGATCATGGCTTCACGCAAGACCGACGCCAAGGAAATCAACGAGGCGATGAAGCGCGCTTCCGAGCAGCAGCTCAAGGGCATCCTCGGCTACACCACCGCGCCCAACGTCTCGATCGACTTCAACCACGACCCGCATTCCTCCACCTTCCATATGGACCAGACCAAGGTGCTGAACGGCACGCTGGTGCGGGTGATGTCGTGGTACGACAATGAATGGGGTTTCTCCAATCGCATGGCCGATACCGCCGTGGCGATGGGGAAATTGCTGTAGGAAATTTAGCCGTCATGCCCGGCCCCGTGCCGGGCATCCACGTCTTCTTTCTTCGCATTAAAGACGTGGATGGCCGGGACACGCCCGGCCATGACGCGGGAAGCGTGGCATGAACAAATTCCGCACCCTCGATGACGTCGACGTGAAGGGCAAGCGCGTGCTGTTGCGCGTCGATCTCAACGCTCCCATGGAGAATGGCCGCGTCACCGACCTGACCCGGCTCGAGCGCATCAGTCCGACCATCACCGAGATATCCGGCAAGGGCGGCAAAGTCATCTTGCTCGCGCATTTCGGCCGGCCGAAGGGGCGCGACCCCAAGGAGTCGCTGAAGCCGGTCGCCGCCGCGTTGGCGCTAGTGATCAAGAAGCCGGTCGGGTTTGCCGATGACTGCATCGGCGAGATGGTGCAACAGGCCGTCGCGGCGATGAAGGACGGCGAGATCCTGTGTCTGGAGAACACCCGTTTCCACAAGGAAGAAGAAAACAACGATCCGGCATTCGTGGCCGAACTCGCAAAACTCGGCGACATCTGGGTCAACGACGCCTTCTCGGCGGCGCACCGCGCGCATGCCTCCACCGAGGGCCTCGGACACAAACTGCCGGCCTATGCCGGACGCACCATGCAGGCCGAACTCGATGCACTCGGCAAGGCGCTGGAATCCCCGACCAAGCCTGTGATCGCGATCATCGGCGGGGCCAAGGTGTCCACCAAGATCGATCTGCTGGAAAACCTCGTCAGCAAGGTCGACGCGCTGGTGATCGGCGGCGGCATGGCCAATACCTTCCTGCATGCCCAGGGCGTCGGCATCGGCAAGTCGCTGGCGGAAAAGGACCTGGCGGCGACCGCTCTGCGGATTTTCGACAAGGCCGATGCGGCCAATTGCGCCATTATCCTGCCGGTCGACGCCATCGTCGCCTATCATTTCGCGGCCAATGCGCCGTCCCATGCCTATGGCCTCGATGCGATACCGGCCGACGGCATGATCCTCGACGTCGGCCCGCAATCGGTCGCGCGGATTCACGCCGCGATCGACGACGCCGCGACGCTGGTCTGGAACGGCCCGCTCGGCGCCTTCGAGATGACGCCGTTCGACCACGGCACCGTGGTGGCGGCCAGGCACGCGGCGGCGCGGACCCGGGCGAGGAAGCTGATCTCGGTCGCCGGTGGCGGCGATACCGTGGCGGCGCTGAACCAGGCTGGCGTGGCCGGCGATTTTACCTATGTCTCGACCGCGGGCGGCGCGTTTCTGGAATGGATGGAAGGCAAACCGTTGCCGGGCGTCGAGGTTTTGAGCACACGCCAGATTTAGGCCTAACGCGGAGAACAGGACAGATGGCTCGCATTACGTTGCGTCAATTGCTCGACCACGCGGCGGAACACGATTACGGCGTGCCAGCCTTCAACATCAACAATATGGAGCAGGCGCTCGCCATCATGGACGCCGCCTCCTCTCTCGACGCGCCCGTGATCATCCAGGCCTCGCGCGGCGCGCGGTCCTACGCCAACGACATCATGCTGAAACACATGATGGACGCGGTCACCGAAATCCATCCGCAGATCCCGGTGTGCGTCCACCTCGATCACGGCAACGGTCCCGACACCTGCATGACCGCGATCCAGGCCGGCTTCACCTCGGTCATGATGGACGGCTCGCTGAAGGCCGACGGCAAGACGGCCGCCGACTGGGACTACAATGTCGGCGTCACCAGGAAGGTCGCCGACATGGCCCATCTCGGCGGCATCTCGGTGGAGGGCGAGCTCGGCGTGCTCGGCTCGCTCGAGACCGGCGCGGGCGACAAGGAGGACGGCCACGGCGCGGAGGGCAAGCTCTCCCACGACCAGCTGCTCACCAACCCCGACGAGGCCGTGAAGTTCGTCAAGGAGACAAAGGTCGACGCGCTGGCGATTGCGATGGGCACCTCGCACGGCGCCTACAAGTTCACCCGCAAGCCGGACGGCGACATTCTGGCGATGAACGTGATCGAGGAGATTCACCGCAAGCTGCCCAACACGCATCTGGTGATGCACGGCTCATCCTCGGTGCCGCAGGAGCTGCAGGACATCATCAACGCCAATGGCGGCAAGATGAAGCCGACCTGGGGCGTGCCGGTTTCCGAGATTCAGCGCGGCATCAAGAACGGCGTGCGCAAGATCAACATCGACACCGACAACCGCATGGCGATGACCGGACAGATCCGAAAAGTGCTGAAGGACAATCCGGAGGAATTCGATCCGCGCAAATATCTCAAGCCCGCGATGGAAGCCATGGCCAGGCTTTGCAAGCAGCGGCTGCAGGAATTCAACACCGCAGGTCAGGCGAGCAAGATCAGGAAGGTTCTGACCACGGCCGAGATGGCGAAGCGCTACGTCAAGGGCGAGCTTGATCCGAAAGTCGCATGACAACTCGCCACTTGCCCGGGAACGGTCTAGTTTGAATTGCAAACGCTCATGCAATGGAGGCATCGATGAATCTCGCCGATCTCAACAAGGTTGCTGCCGCCATGGTCGCGGGCGGCAAGGGCATCCTCGCCGCCGACGAATCGACCGGCACGATCAAGAAACGCTTCGACGCCATCAAGGTCGATTCGACCGAGGACAGCCGACGCGACTATCGCGAAATGCTGTTCCGCTCCAGCGAGGCGATGACCCGGCACATCTCCGGCGTCATTCTCTACGACGAGACCATCTGGCAAACCGCGCGGGACGGCACCCCGCTGATCAAGATCATCGAACAGTCAGGCGCGATCCCCGGCATCAAGGTCGACGAGGGAACGCAGGCCTTGCCGCAGTGCCCGGGCGAGCTGGTCACCGTCGGGCTCGACAAGCTCGCCGAGCGTCTGAAGAAATATTACGAACGCGGCGCACGGTTCGCGAAATGGCGCGCGGTGATCGACATCGGTCAGGGTGTTCCCACCATGACCGCGATCCACGTCAATGCCCATGCGCTCGCGCGCTACGCCGCCTTGTGCCAGGCCGCGCAGATCGTTCCGATCGTCGAGCCGGAAGTGCTGATGGACGGCGATCACGACATCGACCGCTGCTATGAGGTGACCCAGCGCGTCCTCAACAAGACGTTTCAGGAATTGCGAGTCCAGCGGGTCGCCCTGGAAGGCATGATCCTGAAGCCCAACATGGCGATATCGGGCAAGAAAAGTCCGAAACAGGCCTCCGTCGACGAGGTCGCGGAGAAAACCATCCGGCTTCTGAAGGCTTGCGTTCCGGCCGCAGTACCCGGCATTGCCTTCCTTTCCGGCGGCCAATCCGACGAGGACGCCACCGCCCATCTCGACGCCATGAACCGGATCGGCGGTCTGCCGTGGCCCCTGACCTTTTCCTATGGCCGCGCGCTGCAGGCCGCGCCGCAGAAGGCCTGGTCGGGCAAGGCCGAGAACGTCGCCGCCGCCCAGCGCGCCTTTACCCACCGCGCGCGGATGAATTCGCTCGCGAGCAAAGGCGAATGGAAGGCCGATCTGGAAAAGAAGGCGGCATAGAGTTGGCAGCCAAATCTGCTCCGCCGCGCCCGGTGCCGCGTCTTTATCTCGCGACGCCCGAGATGGACGATCCATCGCCATTGATCGCAAGCCTGCCGCATCTACTCGCAGGCGTCGATGTCGCCGCGGTGCTGCTGCGGCTCAAGCCTGTCGACCAGCGCACCATGATCTCGCGGGTCAAGGCGCTGGCGCCGGCGATCCAGCACAAGGGCGCGGCGCTGTTGCTCGACGGTCATGCCGAGCTGGTCGCGCGATCAGGCGCCGACGGCGCGCATCTGACCGGCATCCAGGCCATCGAGGACGCGCTGCCATCGCTGAAGCCCGACCGCATCGCCGGGGTCGGCGGGCTGGCGACGCGGCACGATTCGATGGCCGCGGGCGAGCTGGGCGCCGATTACGTGTTGTTCGGCGAGCCCGACGCGAAGGGACAGCGGCCTTCGGTCGAGGCGATCGCCGAACGCCTGCAATGGTGGGCCGAACTGTTCGAGCCCCCTTGCGTCGGCTTTGCGGCCTCGCGCGAGGAGGCTTTTGAATTCGCGGCTGCAGGCGCCGATTTCGTTCTGGTCGGCGATTTCATCTGGGCCGATCCGCGCGGCGCGGCCGCGGCGCTGATCGATGTCGAGCAGACGATCCGGCAGGCGCATGCGGCCGCGCCCGCAAAAGCCGAAGCCGGACAGGAATAGCGCTGGAAATGAAGATCCTGCGTCCCATTTCGATCCTGGTGAGCTGTCTGATGTGGACGGCAGGCGCGCTGGCGCAGATTTCACTGACACCTCCAGCCGCTGAAACGCCGCCCGCGGCAGACACCTTGAAGCCGAAAGCAAAACCGCAGGCGGCCGCAAAAAAGCCCGCGGCTCCCGCCGCAACGCCGAAGCCGCCGGCTCCCGCGGCGCCAGGCGCGACGGCCGCGACGACCACGCCTGCCCCCGCGCCCGACGATCCGAATGTTGATCTCGTCTACGGCGCCTATCAACGCGGCATGTACAAGACCGCGTTCGATCTCGCCACCAGGCGCGTGCAGGACACCGGCGATCCCAAGGCGATGACGATGCTCGGCGAACTCTACGCCAATGCGCTGGGCGTCAAGCGCGACTATGCCAAGGCCGCCGACTGGTACAAGCGCGCCGCCGACGGCGGCGACCGCGAGGGCATGTTCGCATTGGCGATGTTGCGGCTGTCCGGTCGCGGCGGACCGGTCAACCACGAGGAGGCCGCGAAAATGCTGGCGTCCTCGGCCAAGCTCGGCAACCCGAAGGCAGCCTATAATCTGGCGCTGCTCTATCTCGACGGACAGACGCTGCCGCAGGACGTCAAGCGCGCGGCGGAACTGTTTCGCGTCGCCGCCGACGCCGGCAATCCGGAGGCGCAATATGCGCTGGCGACCTTCTACAAGGAAGGCACCGGCGTCCCGAAAGACATCGAAAGGGCGGTCCGGCTTTTGCAGGCGGCGTCGCTCGCCGACAACGTCGATGCCGAGGTCGAATACGCCATCGCGCTTTTTAACGGCACCGGCACGCCCAGGAACGAAGCGGCCGCGGTCGCGCTGCTGCGCAAGGCCGCGAAGCAAAGCAGTCCGATCGCGCAAAACCGGCTCGCGCGGGTGCTGGTGAACGGACAGGGCGCGCCGATGGACAAGATCGAGGGCCTCAAATGGCACCTTGTCGCCAAGACCGCAGGCAAAGGCGACCCGCTGCTCGACGAGGCCCTGGCGGAACTTAGCCCCGAGGATCGCGCCAGGGCGGAAGCCGCCGCGCGCAGATGGCTCGGCGCCAAATGATCCGCCCTTGACGCCACAACAACCGCAGGGCACCCACTGGGAGCAATCCCGTCAATCCCTGTCCTGACCTGACGCTCAGGTCGCCTTGAGCCGAGATCATGCTGCATTCAGCCCTTATCAACGTCATGGTCAAAGCCGCGCGCCGGGCCGGCCGCAGCCTCAAGCGTGATCTCGGCGAGGTCGAGAACCTTCAGGTGTCGCTGAAGGGGCCGGCCAATTTCGTCACCATGGCCGATTGCCGCGCCGAGGAAATGCTGCACTCCGACCTCACCAAGGCGCGACCGGGCTACGGCTTCATCGGCGAGGAAGGCGGCATTCGCGAAGGCGAAGACAAGACCCATACCTGGATCGTCGATCCGCTCGACGGCACCACCAATTTCCTGCACGGCATCCCGCAATTCGCGATTTCGATCGGGCTGCAGCGCGAGGGCACGATCATTGCGGGCCTGATCTACAATCCCGCCAATGACGATCTCTATATCGCCGAGCGCGGCAAGGGCGCCTTCCTCAACGATCAGCGACTGCGGGTGGCCGGCCGGCGCCAGCTCAGCGATTGCGTGATCGCCTGCGGCCTGCCGCATATCGGCCGCGGCGACCTCGAATTGTCGCGTAAGGAGATGACCGAAATCCAGGCCAGGGTGGCCGGTCTGCGCCGGTTCGGCGCGGCCTCGCTCGATATGGCCTTCGTCGCGTCGGGCCGCCTTGACGGCTATTGGGAACGCAATCTGTCGCCGTGGGACCTGGCGGCGGGGCAGATCATCGTGCGCGAGGCCGGCGGCATCATCAGCGGCATCGAAGGCAGCGACGACCCGCTCAAGACCGGCAGCGTGGTCTGCGGCAACGAGTTCGTCCATGCCGAGCTGGTGAAGATTCTGAAGCCGCTCGGATTATAAGGTTTCACCGCGGTCAGGCGCTCTTTTCTCTCGGGCGCATCGTGTCCCGCGATTGCATTCAATCCGCAGCGACGTCCGCTCTGGAGAGAATATCTCCAGGTCCGTCTCAAAGCCCGCGTAAAATCCAAAATGCCTCAGCCCGCCTGATCGCGCTGCGCGTTGAGCAAATCAGACTTGCCCGGATCGCCCAATGCACCAACGTACAGCTGCTGGCTCATTTGCTCTGCCTTGACGGCAAGCGAGGCGTCTCCAAGCAGTCGGTAGACGTGGTCTGCGGCGGGAAGGCTGTACGCCTTCAGCATTTCCACTTCGACGTTGCTTGGCTGATACGGGTTAGCGAAATGGCTTGATACAACCCCCATCAATCTTCTGTCCTGTGTAAAAAATGGCGCACTTTGGACCGAGCGAAATCCCGCTCTTTTCGCATCCATCCTGTAGGCGGCAAACTGCGGGTCCTTTTCGACGTCGGCGATCTGGACAACTTCACCCGACCGCAGGGCTCGTCCACAGGCCGTGCCGTCGTAGCTATAGACGCGCCCAAACGTCCGCAAAAATTCCGCTGAAAGACCGCGCTGCGCCACGATGGCAAGTTCATTCCCAATCGGAATCTGGACGTTGCCGTATTCGGCGCCATGCATCGCGATGACGTCATCGAGGATGGTTTGAATCGCCCCCTCGACGGTGGTTTGCTCAAGCAAACGCTGGACCATTCCGGTTATCAATCGAGCCCCCGCGCCGACTTGGCCCAGCGCCAGATAACTACTGCTGGATGGGCCTTAACGGGTCGAACATTCTCGCATCGCGCTGCGGCAGGTGAGCGCCCAATTGGGGCATTCCTCGGTCGAAAATCCGGCATTTCTCCGGAGTCCTGCCACTGGGAACCTCTGCTTCCGACCGAAACCATGGATTGTCACGTTGCCGTTTCTAACCGCCATAATTTGCAGGTTGTTTGGTCCCAGGCTCGGGCCGAAGTGAGTCGTTGGGGGCGACGCGTAGGTGATGGAGCGACCCCATGCGTGTCGCGGTTATCGTTGTGGCGATGGTGGCGGTGACAACGCCATCAGAAGCGGCACAGTCCTGCATGAGCAAGACTGAGGCGCGTCAGCACTTTGGCTCGGCACATCTTTTCTGGCATGGCCCGGATCATTGCTGGGACGCGACTTCCCCCCGACACCGTCAAGTCCAGGTTCATCAGGGGCATCCAGTCCGGGAAGTTCGGCGGCCGAGCCAGCCCAAGTGGCATGACGCGATGTCGGCGATGTTGCCTGACGAACCTGGGCAATTGCTCAGGACGGCTACGGCACTGGATGATGAGCGCCCAAGCGATCATGCTGTCATTGGCATGTCATGGGCGGATCGCTGGGTAGAAATCGGGCCATCGCAATCGCCGCTTGTCGCGCGCCCGATCCGTGTCGTTCGGCTTTCGCCTCAGCCCGTCAACGAGCTCGCGCCGATGGTCTCCACACATGACGTGCTGGTTTTGGCGTTCATCGCCTTCGTGCTGACACTGGGAACTGTCGGGGTCTTGTATCGGCAGGACCTATAATCTAATCGCCAAAGACAGGGAGATCCTGACTGACCGTTGTTGGCACCGACCGGACCAGCGGCCGGTCTGATGACGTCCGTTGATCGGGGAGAGAGGGGTTGAAACGGCGCTTTCCGGCGCCTTGAATGCCAAACGGTCATGCCAAATCCCGCTAAAACCGTATGACCCATGACATTAGTGAAATACGCTCATATCCAAACCGGGTTTTGCGCCGAAGTTCCACGTTTCCATCGCTGACGAACCGCAACCGGTCTTTTTTCCCGCCCCCGCTGTGCCATATTGGTGCCCACACACGGTCCCTCGCAAACGGATGACACCGGAAATGCCCTCAGGCCCCCCTTCCCGCTCCGCGATGGAGATCGAACTGAACAAACTGTCTTCACCGCGGATCTTCCTGGTGCGGATGCTGGTGTTCCTGGTGCTGTGCGCGCTGGTCATGGTGGTGCTTTACAAGCAGATCATCACCGCCTTCTTCGCCAATCCCGGCCTCAACGCGCTGATCGGCGCGGTGCTCCTGATCGGCACCATCCTGTCGTTTCGCCAGGTGATCCGGCTTTATCCCGAGGTCTCCTGGGTCAACAATTTTCGCATTTCCGACCCCGGCCTCGCGGTCGAGCGGCAGCACCCCACGCTGCTGGCGCCGATGGCGGCGATCCTCGGCGGCGAGCGCACCGGGCGGATGACGATCACGCAACAGACCATGCGGCATCTCTTGGACTCCATCGCCACCCGGCTCGACGAGGCCCGCGACATTTCCCGCTACATGACCGGCCTTCTGGTGTTTCTCGGACTGCTCGGCACCTTCTGGGGTTTGATCGAAACCGTGGGCTCAGTCGGCAAGGTGATCGACGGGCTGAAGGTCGGCGGCGACGCCGGCGCGTTGTTCGACACCCTCAAGGAAGGTCTCGCCGCGCCGCTCGGCGGCATGGGCATTTCGTTTTCGTCCTCGCTGTTCGGGCTTGCCGGCTCGCTGATTCTCGGCTTTCTCGATCTGCAATCGAGCCAGGCGCAGAACCGGTTCTATACCGACCTCGAAGACTGGCTAGCCTCCACGGTGCGCGAATATTCCGGCGAGGCGGGCTCGGGCGGCGAACTTCACGCCGCGGTCGAGCGATTGCGCGCGAGCCTGGAAGAGGGCGGCGCGGGCCGCGGCACCACCGCGGCGATGGCCAATCTCGCCGAAGCCATTCAGGGCCTGGTCGCGCATATGCGGACCGAGCAGCAGATGATCCGCGAATGGGCCGACGGTCAGGGCGAGCAGAACCGCGAGATCAGGAAACTGCTCGAGCGGCTCGCGCGCCAGCCAGAGAAGAATTAGGCCCTGATGTCGATCTCGAAGGCGAACACCGGACGCGAGTTCACCTCTCCCATCGGGAGAGGTGAACTCACGCCCGGTCGGATTATTTAGCGGAGAAAGTATGATGGCCCTTGCCCGTGCACGCCGCAGCGAAACCGGTTTCAATTACTGGCCGGGCTTCGTCGACGCGTTGTCGACGCTGGTGCTCTCGATCGTGTTTCTGCTCTCGGTGTTTCTGGTGGTGCAGTTCTTCCTGTCGCAGGAAGTCACCGGCAAGGACAAGGCGCTGGAGCAGCTCAACGCCAAGATAGCGCAGTTGAATGATCTGCTGTCGCTGGAAAAACTTGGCAAGCTCAATCTCGACGACCAGCTCTCGCAGGTGCGGGCCGGGCTGGCGTCGGCGGAGGCCGAACGCGATCGTGTCAAGGGACTCTATGAAGGCCTTGCCGGCGCCGGCAATGACGCCGCCGGCCGCGCCAACGAACTCAACAAGGCGCTGGATTCCGAAAAGCAGTTGGCCGCGCGCGCGCTGGCGCAGATCGAGGTGCTGAACCAGCAGATCAGTGCCTTGCGCCGACAGCTTGCGGCGCTCGAGGAGGCGCTCGACGTCTCGGAGAAACGCGACAAGGAATCGCAGGGCAAGATCGCCGATCTCGGCCAGCGCCTCAATGTCGCACTGGCGCAGCGGGTGCAGGAACTGTCGCGCTACCGTTCGGATTTCTTCGGACGGTTGCGCGCCATTCTCGGCAACCGGCCGGACATAAGGATCGTCGGCGACCGCTTTGTCTTTCAGTCGGAGGTATTTTTTGACACGGGACAAGCCTTGCTGCTGCCCGAGGGCCGCACTGAACTGGAAAAACTCGCAACCGCGCTGATCGATCTGGACCGGCAAATCCCCAGCGAGATCGCCTGGGTGCTGCGGGTCGACGGCCATACCGACGTGCGGCCGATCCTGAACAGCCCGGTATTCAAGTCGAACTGGGAATTGTCGTCGGCGCGCGCCATCTCGGTGGTGCAGTATCTCATCTCGCTCGGCGTTCCGCCGCAGCGGCTGGTCGCGGCGGGTTTCGCCGAATTCCAGCCGCTCGATACGGCGGCGACCGAAGAAGCCTACAAGCGCAACCGCCGCATCGAACTGAAATTGACGGAACGGTAAGTGACGAGATCCTTGCGAATCCCGCCACATCGTCATGGCCGGGCTTGTCCCGGCCATCCACGTCTTATGGTGCCACTGAAAAGGGAGGCGTGGATGCCCGGCACAAGGCCGGGCATGACGATCTTGCTCTGATGAGCACCGCCATCCAACTTCGCCCCTATCGCGCCGAGGACGAAAACGCTGTTATCGCGCTGTGGCTGGAGACCTGGCGGCACGCTTATCCCTCAATCGACTTTGCGGCGCGGCTGGAATGGTGGCGCGCGCGCTGGCGCAGCGAGCTGGTGCCGAAGGCAACCATCATCATCGCCGAGCAGGCGGGCGCGCCGGCTGGCTTCGTCACCATCGATCCGTCAGGCTATCTCGATCAACTGGTGGTGGCGCCCGCTCACTGGGGCTCGCAGATCGCCACCGCGCTCGTCAACGAGGCCAAACGCCGCTCGCCCGGCGGCATCACGCTGCTCGTCAACAAAGACAACACCCGCGCCACCCGCTTCTACGAGCGCAACGGCTTTGCGCATGCCGGCGACGACGTCAATCCGACCTCGGGAAAGCCGGTGTTGAAGATGGCGTGGAAGCGATGAGTAATACGTCATTGCGAGGAGCGTAGCGACGAAACCGGGCGCATTTCGTCGAACCTCACACCCCATCGAACGGCAAGCGCGCCGGCCGCCTGGTGCCAGCTTTGCGGCCTAGTAGCGCGCCGTCACGACGTCGTTGCCGAACTTGTAGTTCAGGCCGGCGCGGGCGATCGCGATGCGCTCCCGGAAATCGGCAAAGAACCCGCCGATGGGCCTGTTGGTATGGTTGCTGATGCCAGTGCTGATGTAGAGCGTCTCGATTTTCGCGGACCAGTGCGCGTCGAGCGCCACTTCGGTACCGCCGCCGACCGTCCATCCGCTCCGCGTCGTCCAGTTGAGGTCGCCGGGGACAAGAGGATTCGGCGGCACGATCGTGCCAAATCCGTCCGCCATATGCACCCATGCCGCACCGCCGGTGACATAGAGCAGCGCCGGGCCGGTGCTGACGCCGGCTCGGACGCGCGCGGTGCCATACCAGTCGGTCTTCACGGTGAAGTTCGCCGAGGTGTCGAACCAGTCGAACAGGTTCTGCTGCATTCCGAGGTAACCGATGTCGCCTTCGACACCGACGAAGTACCTTGGCGTGATCATGTAGTTGTAACCGGCCTGAACGCCACCGGCCAAGCCGTTGCCGTTGATGTCATTCAGACCCGTGACTCCGACCCCGACAGCGGGGTTCGGCGCACCACTGGCCCTAAAGTTCGACACGCCGCCGCCGGCATTGAGACCTACATAGACACCGCCCCAGTTGTGATTTGAAGGCAGCATCGCCGGGCTGAACAACGACGATATCCCGTCACCCGGACCGCTGAGATTGTAATTCAGGCCGGTCTTGAACACATGGATATTGTGACTGAAGGTGGTAGTTGCGTTCTCGCCGAACGGGTTAGCCACGAACGAACCGGTGCCGGTATCGATGTAGAGATATTCGGTTTTGGCCGACCAGTTCCGCGAAAGCTTGGTTTCGATACCGCCGCCGGCGGTCCAGCCTGTTCTGGTGGTTGTGGAAGCCGAGGCCGGGATGATTGTTGCACTTGTGTTGAAGTCGACGAACCCGCCGAAGGTATCGGTGGTGTGAACGAATGCGGCGCCGCCAGTGACGTAGAGCAGCGAAGGGCCGGTGAGATAGCCGGCGCGCGCGCGTAAGGTGGCGTACCAATCGGCCTTCTCTCCGACGACGATGACGTCATTGAATTCCCTGAAGGTCCGGTCAAAACCGAGATAACCGACATCGCCTTCAACGCCGACCAGGAAGTTCGGACCAATTCTGCGATTATAGCCCGCCGTGGCACCCGCCGTGAACTGGTGGTCATTAACATTGATCTCGCCGATGCGGGATCCGGGTTCGGTCACGGCGTCAAAGGGCCTTGGGGTTCGGACGCTGGACTGGCTGATTGCATCGCCGTAATAACCGCCGACATAAAAACCGTCCCAGAGATAATCGATCGGCGGCGCTGCTTTGAGCGCTTTGACAGGCATGTCGGCGGCGTCAGCAACACCAACGAGCGTGATCAGCGCGACGCTGCCCAGAAAAAGTTTGCGCATGATTTCCCACCCCGAAAAATGCCGATCGGATGCCGAATATCGCGGCAATCCCGATTCCATGAAAGGCTCGTCGGGATCGATTCGCGGAATCATCGGAACTGTGATCTTTCCACCACAAGACGCCGATCCGCCCAATCGACCCAAACCCGTTGATCTAGCTGAAAGTTTCGCGCCGGGGTTGGATACTCGAAGCCACAAGCGGGGAACCAGGCCTGCCCGGATCAAGTCCGGGCATGACGATCTGGCCTCACGCCCCCTCGAACTGCAGCCGCGCCAGCCGGGCATAGAGTCCGTTGGCGGCGACCAGCGAGGCGTGGGTGCCCTGCTCGACGATGCGGCCCTGATCCAGCACCATGATCCGGTCGCAGGACAATACGGTGGCGAGGCGATGGGCGATCACCAGCGTGGTGCGGTGGCGCATCAACTCCTCCAGCGCGGTCTGCACCAGCGTCTCGGATTCGGCGTCGAGCGACGAGGTAGCCTCGTCGAGCAGCAACAGCGGGGCATCGCGAAGGATCGCGCGCGCAATCGCAATGCGCTGACGCTGGCCGCCCGACAACGTCACGCCGCGCTCGCCGAGTTGCGCTTCGAAGCCGCCGGGCATGCGACGGATGAATTCGCTGGCGTGGGCGAGATCGGCGGCGCGTTCGACTTCGGCATCCGTTGCGTCGGGACGGCCGAAGCGGATGTTGTCGCGCGCGGACGCGGCAAACACCACGGAATCCTGCGGCACCAGCGCGATGCGCGCGCGCACCTCGCGCGGATCAGCGGTGCGGATCGGCACGCCGTCGAACGAGATGACACCCGAAGCCGGATCGTAGAACCGCAGCAGCAGGTGAAACAGCGTGCTCTTGCCCGCACCCGAGGGGCCGACGATCGCGACCTTCTCGCCGGCGCGCACGGCAAGCGAAACGCCCTCGATCGCCAGCGCGTCCGGCCGCGTCGGATAGGCGAAGCTGACATTCTCGAGACTGATGTCGCCGCGCGGTGGAACCGGCATTGCCAGCGGCGAGGCCGGCACGGTGATCTGCGACTTGACGCGAAGAATTTCGAACAGCCGTTCGGAGGCGCCGGAGGCGGCCGAGACCTCGCCCCAGACTTCGCTGAGCTGGCCGAGTCCGGCGGCGGCGAACGCCGCATAGAGCACGAACTGGCCGAGCCGGCCCGGGCTGATGGAGCCGGTCAGCACGTCGTGCGAGCCGACCCAGAGGATCGCCACGACACTGGAGAAGACGATGAAAATGATGATCGCGGTAAGCACCGCGCGCGCCCGCGTCGAGGTCCGCGCCGCTTCATAGGCCTGTTCGACTTCGCCGCCGAAGCGGGCATTGGCCAGCCGCTCGCTGGTATAGGCCTGCACGGTTCTGATCGCGCCGACCAGTTCGGAAGCGTACGCCGTCGCCTCCGCCAGCGTGTCCTGGGCGTTGCGCGACAGCCGCCGCACCCATCGCCCGAAAGCCACCAGCGGTATCACGATCACCGGGATTGCCAGCAGCACGAAGCCCGAAAGCCGCGGGCTGGTGATCACCATCATCGTGGTGGCACCGAAGAACAGCATGAGGTTGCGCAGCGCGATCGATACCGAGGCGCCGACCGCGGATTTGAGCTGGGTGGTATCGGCGGTCAGCCGCGAGATCAGTTCGCCAGATCGCGCGGAATCGAAGAATGCCGGCGACAGCGACAGCAGATGCGCGAACACGTCGCGCCTGAGATCGGCGACGATGCGCTCGCCGATGGTCATCACCAGGTAATATCGAGACGCGCTGGCGCAGGCCAGCACCGCGACCACCGCGATCATCACGCCGAAGTAGCTGTTGATCAGGGCGATGCCTTCGGGAGAGAACCCGAAGTCGATGATCCGCCGCACCGCTACCGGCACCACCAGGGTCGTGATCGCCGCGATGGTCAGTGCGATCAGGGCGAGAAAAGCGCGCCCGCGGTAACGCGCCACGTAAGGCGCCAGCGCCAACAACGGACGCAGCCGCGCGCCGCGCTTGGCCGGCGGCGTCAGCGGCGTTGGGATGGAGGATGCCACCGGCGGCTCCAAATCGCGTGGTGGCGACGCTTCGCCATGTCGGTCTTCAAGCCGTTCCACTGCGCTCATGAAATCAGGATCCGTCGTTTTGCCATCCCCAGATAGGCCCCTGGGACAGCGCTGGCAAATCCGGGGGATACCCGGCTTGTTTTGGTGGGCTCGCTGCGTTATAGAGCGGCCCAAATCCGTTTCCGCACAATCGAAAGACAGGGCGCCGGCGCGCCGAGGGACATGCCATGAAAGCCGAAATTCACCCAAATTATCATATGATTACGGTCGTGATGACCGATGGCACCGAGTACCAGACGCGCTCGACCTGGGGCAAGCAAGGCGACAAGCTGAACCTCGATATCGACTCCAAATCGCATCCCGCCTGGATCGGCGGCGCTCAGCAGCTGCTCGATCGTGGCGGCCGCGTATCGCGGTTTCAGAAGAAGTTTTCGGGCTTCCTCAAGAAAGATTGAAGCCACGTTGGCTTTTCGTTCGAGGCAATACCTCAAAAGGCCCCTGCCCGTCAGGGGCGTTTTTGTTTGCGCGGTGGCGAGTTTCAGGACCGCCAGCCGACGCAGGCGGCGCCGGCGGCGATGATGCAGCATGCCGCGAGCCGCAGGCCGGTCAGCCGTTCGCCAAGAAATGCGGCTCCGAGCAGGGCTGCGAACACCACGCTGGTCTCGCGCAGCGCCGATACGGCGCCCATGGCGTTTGCCTGCATCGCCCAGATGATGGCGCCATAGGCGCCAAGCGAAATCAGCCCGCCGCTGGCCGCCTTGCCGACTTCGCTGGAAGGAGCGTTGAAAAACGCAATTCCCGATCTCGCCAGAAACCACAGCGGCACAGCTATGAAGAATGCAAAGATCGCCGCCGTGTAGCCAAGCCAGTTTTCGGAAGCGCGTACACCGAGGGCATCGACAACGGTATAGGCGGCAATGCTGACGCCGGTCGCCAGCGTCGCCGGAAGGTTCATGTGCCGAAGCCTCCCCTTGGCCACGGCCAGCATGAAAATCCCCACACATACCAGGCCGACGCCGACAATGCCGAGCAGGTTCATCCATTCGCCGGCGAGCAGGCTGCCGCCGAGCGCGACCAGCGCCGGCGAGGAGCCGCGCGCCACCGGATAGGTCTCGCCGAGATCGCCGCTGCGATAGGTCACCACCAGAAGCGCTACGTAGATCCAGTGCAGCACCCCCGAGGCGACCACATAGGCCCAGCTTGCCCTTGCGGGCACTCCGGAAATCAGCAGCAGGACGACGCCGATAAAGCCGAGTGTCGCATTCATGATCGCCATCGACTGCGTGCGATCCGCGCCGCCACGCAGCAAGGCATTCCAGAGCGCGTGCAGAAACGCGGCCGCCAGAACCAGCACGATGGACAATGGGGTCAGCAAGGCGGGATCACTGCAATGAGACGACTGCTTATATCCCGTCATTGCGAGCGCAGCGAAGCAATCCAGCCATGCGGGACAAAGACTGGATTGCTACGTCGCGGAGCCTGTCACCGGGCGCGCATTCGCACGACCCGCTGGCTCCCCGCAATGACGATCTTTCTTACGGGAGGTAGAGAATTATTGCTCGAACGCCGCTTTCAGGCGGTTGAGCTGCGGCACCAGCGGATTACCGATCGCGGCGCGTTCGGAAGCCGGCGCGTGGATGGTGGAATCGAGGCGGCGCACTTTGGTCTGCAGCGCCATCGAGCGGGCGATCAGGTCCTGCAACTGCGGCGGCAGTTTTTCGAGCATGTCGTCCGGTCCGGGATCGGCCGCAGAGAGCTTCACCTTGGTCTTTTCGCGATTGGCCTGGGTCAGCGTCATCTCGCCTTCCTTCACCGCGCGGTGCAGCAACAGCCAGGAAGCCAGTTGCATCAGCCGGGTGGTCAGACGCATGCTTTCGGTTGCGTAAGTGAGGCTCACGGAGCGATCGAGCGCCTTGGCCTCGGAACGGCCGGCCCCGTCGAGATAGGCGGCGGTCTCCTCGACCAGATCCATGCCTTCCCGGAACAGGGTGCCGAACGCGGCCGAACTGGTAAGCCGCTCGCTGAGTTGTACGAGAGCGCTTTCGCCTTGCGAACGGTCCGCCATGGTTAACGCCTCACGCCACTGTTTACGAAGCCTGCGCCAAAAGAGGCGCCGGCTTATGATGAACAAATCATTGCGCGCCCCCGGACGAGAGTCCAGCCGCAAGACTTATTATGGTTTCCAGCGAGGTGAGGCAGACGCCAAAAAACAAAAAAAGAGCCGCCGTTTCCGGCGGCTTTTGAAGTTGATAACAGGGAGGCGTCAAACAGAGTGGACAGGAGCCACTCGGTGTCCAAACGAGGACAATTTCAGTCATAGATGCGAAAGCTTAATCAATCGTAAACGAACGATATTTTTCAGCTTTCGTTTGCCACATCGACCACCGGCCGAGCCATGGCCCCTCGTGCAATTCAGTGGTGGTGCAAGAAACCGGATCAGGCACGGCGCGCCCCCTCCCCCGCAAGCGGGAGAGGGCGTCCCTTATCACGACTTGAAAAAGCTGCTCGCCGCGTCCCTGGAGGCGCGTTTTTTGGCCATGGCGGCCTGCAGCCGCTCGATTTCCGAAGTCATCAGCGCGATGCGCTCGGCAAGCTCCTCGACCGACAGCAGCGACAGGTCCTGCCCGATCTCGTGGGTGATTTTCTTTCTCGGCTTGTCGTCGTCCTCGATGGCCATGCGCTCTCCTCCGGGCTTGAGGGATCGGTTGCCAGCCGGGGCGCGGCTGGCTAATCAGATGCCGCTTCAGATTTCTAGCGTTTTGCCGAGGACAAATCATGGAAAAGCTGCCCGCGCAAATGACCGTCATCGGCATCAGCAAGCCCGGCGGCCCCGAGGTGCTGTTGCCCGAAACCCGCAGCGTTCCGGCGCCGGGGCCAGGCGAAGTCCTGATCAAGGTCGCCGCCGCCGGGGTCAACCGTCCCGACGTCGCGCAGCGCTCCGGCGCCTATCCGCCGCCGCCCGGCGCCAGCGATTTGCCCGGCCTTGAAGTGGCCGGCGAAGTGGTGGCGCTCGGCACAGGCACGCTCAGGCACAAGCTCGGCGACAAGGTGATGTCTCTGGTGGCCGGCGGCGGCTACGCGCAATATTGCATCGCGCAGGATGCCCAGGCGATGGCGGTGCCGCCTGGTCTGTCGATGCTGGAGGCCGGCGCCATTCCGGAAACGCTGATGACGGTCTGGCACAACGTGTTCGAGCGCGGCCGGCTTCAGCCGGGCGAGACGCTGTTGATCCATGGCGGCTCGTCCGGCATCGGCACCATGGCGATCCAGCTCGCCAAGGCCTTCGGCTCCTGGGTGATCGTCACAGTCGGGTCAAAGGACAAGGCCGACGCCTGTCTCAAGCTCGGCGCCGATCGCGCCATTAACTACAAGACCGAAGATTTCGTCACGGCGGTGAAGACGGCAACCGGTGGCGCGGGCGCCAATGTCATTCTCGACATGGTCGGCGGCGATTACATCGACCGCAACTACGACGCTGCCGCGATCGACGGCCGCATCGTCCAGATCGCCACGCTCGGCGGCCCCAAGGCAACCGTTAATATCGTCAAGGTGATGATGAAACGGCTGCACCATACCGGCTCCACGTTGCGCCCCCGTACTAATGCGGACAAGGCGGCGATGGTCTCCGCCATCGAGGCCAAGGTGATGCCGCTGCTGCGCGAAGGGCGCGTCAAACCCGTGATGGACAGCACATTCCCGCTGGAAAAGGCCGCCGATGCGCATCGGCGCATGGAGACCAGCGAACATATTGGCAAAATTGTGTTGGCCGTTTAATACTCGCAAGCCATAGGTAGCCGGAAACCCTTTGATTTCCCTCGCTTTCATGTCATTTATCCGGCCACGCCGGGTGGTTGGCTTCGCCCGGAAACGTTAGTGACCGCGGAGAACTGACATTGCGTCTGATCAGGTGCCTTGCGCCCCTCGCGCTGGGCCTCATGATTTTTGCCGCCGCGCCACCGGCGCGCGCGATCGACGCCGTCAGCGTCCGCGGCGACGCGCCCGCGATCGACCTCACCGCGGTGCTCGATCATCAGCGCAGCGAAACTGACCGCATCCAGGTTTCCACCGCGCCGGGCACCGACGGCATCGTCCGCCGCATCGAGGTCCGCGCCCGCGAAGGCGGCCAGAACTGGGTGGTGTTCGCGCTCGCCAACAATACCGACGACCAGCTCGATCGCCTGATCGTCGCCCCGCATTATCGCATCGTGTCCTCCGGGCTGTTGTGGCCCGATCTCGGACTGTCGCGCATCGCGACGATTACGCCCTCGACCGGCGATCGTCCGGAGCGCCAGGAGAGCGCCACCGCGGATATCTTCCGCATCACGCTCGATCCCGGCGCCGTGATCACCTTTGTCGCGGAATTGCGCACCGATAAATTGCCGCAGCTCTACCTGTGGGAACCGGACGCCTACAAGGACAAGGTCAACTCGTTCACGCTGTACCAGGGCATCGTGATCGGTATTTCCGGTCTGCTGGCGCTGGTGCTGACCATCCTGTTCGTGGTCAAGGGCAGCATCATGTTTCCCGCCGCCGCCGCCCTGGCGTGGGCGGTGCTGGTCTATATCGGTGTCGATTTCGGCTTTTGGGGCAAGGTGCTCGACATGTCGAACAACGCCGAGCGGGTGTGGCGCGCGGCGGGCGAAGCGATTCTGGCCGCGACGCTCTTGGTGTTCCTGTTTGCCTATCTCAATCTCAGCCGCTGGCATGTGCGTTACTCCCACATAACCGTCGGCTGGCTTGCCTTCCTCGGCTCGCTGGTGGCGCTGGCATTGTTCGATCCGGCCGTGGCCTCGGGCATCGCACGGATGTCGCTGGTATTGATCGCCTTCGCCGGCTTCGCGCTGATTGTCTATCTCTCGACCCATGGTTTCGACCGCGCGGTGCTGTTGATCCCGACCTGGTTCCTGCTGGTGGTCTGGGTGATCGCGGCCGGCATGACGGTGGCCGGCAGCGTCACCAACGACATCGTCGGCCCGGCGCTGCTCGGCGGCCTCGTGCTGATCGTGATGCTGATCGGATTTACGGTGATGCAGCATGCCTTCGCCAGCGGCGGCGCGACCACCGGCATCGTGTCCGATGTCGAGCGCCGCGCGCTGGCGCTGACCGGCTCGGGCGACCTGATCTGGGACTGGGACGTGTCGGCCGACAAGGTCTTCACCAGCCCGGAGACCGAAAGCCTGCTGGGCCTGAAACGCGGCACGCTGGAAGGCCCGGCCGCAAAATGGCTCGAGGTGCTGCACCCGCTCGACCAGGACCGTTTCCGCGCCGCGCTCGACAGCGTGCTCGACCAGCGCCGCGGCCGGCTGGTGCAGGATTTCCGGCTGCGCACGCCGGACGGCCATTTCATGTGGTTCGCGCTGAAGGCGCGTCCGGTGGTCGGCTCCGATGGCGAAGTTTCCCGCGTGGTCGGCACGCTGACCGACGTGACCGAAGCCAAGAACGCCGAGGAAAGGTTGCTGCACGATTCCGTGCACGACAATCTCACCGGCCTGCCAAACCGTAAATTGTTCATCGATCGTCTCGGCGCGGTGGCCAATTTCGCAAAAACCATGCCGAACCTGCGGCCGACGCTGATGGTGATCGACCTCGACCGCTTCAAGCAGGTCAACGATTCCGTCGGCATCGCCGTCGGCGATTCGATTCTGCTGACGCTGGCGCGGCGGCTGACCCGCATCCTCAAACCCCAGGATACGCTGGCGCGGCTCGCCGGCGACCAGTTCGGCCTGATCCTGATGTCGGAACAGGAACCCTCCCGCATCACCGCTTTTGCCGAGACCATCCGCAAGACCATCCGCGCGCCGATCGCCTTCAACGACCGCGAGATTTTCCTGACCGCCTCGATCGGGCTGGCGCTGTCCGACCCGCAGACGCAATTATCCGACGAGATCATCAAGGACGCGGAACTGGCGATGTACCATTCCAAGCGGATCGGCGGCGACCGCATCGATGTGTACAAACCAGCCATGCGTGCGCGCAAAACCGACCGGCTGACGCTGGAATCCGAATTGCGCCGCGCCATCGAGCGCCAGGAGATCAGCATCCTCTATCAGCCGATCGTGCGGCTGGAAGATCGCTCGATCGCCGGCTTCGAGGCGCTGGCGCGCTGGGATCATCCGAAACTGGGACGGATGTCGCCGGTTGAATTCATCGCCATTGCCGAGGAGATCGGCCTGATCGTCGATCTCGGCATGTTCGTGCTGGACCAGACCGCCAGGCAGCTTGCGATCTGGCAGCGCGCGATGCGTTCGCGCGAACCGATCTTCGCCAGCGTCAACGTCTCCTCGCGGCAATTGCTGCGGCACGATCTGATTCACGACATCCGCACCGTGCTGTCGCGCTCCTCGGTGGCGCGCGGCACGCTGAAGCTCGAGCTGACGGAATCGCTTGTCATGGAGAACCCGGAACATGCCGCGCAGATGCTGACGCGGATCCGCGAACTCGGCACCGGGCTGTCGCTGGACGATTTCGGCACCGGTCATTCCTCGCTGGCCTATCTGCAGCGATTTCCCTTCGACACCATCAAGATCGACCAGTCCTTCGTGCGAACCACCAGCCGCGGCACAAGGCCGGTGATCCTCAAATCGATCATTGCGCTCGCCCACGACCTCGGAATGGACGTGGTGGCGGAAGGCGCCGAGACCGATTCGGATGCGGTCGAGCTCTATCAGTTGGGGTGCGAATACGCGCAAGGCTTTGCGTTCGGCGAACCGATGGACGCCGATGCCGCGATGCGGCTCTTGACCGAGGAGCGGCTAGAGGCGGCGAGCTGAGTTTGTCGTCCCCGCGAACGCGGGGACCCAACCACCAATGCTTGTCGCTGCGACGTGGGGCCAAGAAAGGCAACGAGCACTGCCTTTCTCATAGCGGCCGCGGAGTATGGGTCCCGGCGTTCGCCGGGACGACGCCGGTAGTGAGGCCCCTACTTCATCCTCTTGAAGCGAACGCTCTTGCCGTCCGCCAGCCTGGTGGCGATGTAGCCGCCGGCGAGGCAGGCCTCGCGTTGCGGCATCTTCTCCTGCGGGCTGCGCAGCGTCTCCCACCACGACGCCCGATGCGCCGCGCGCGGCAGCGCCGTGTCGATAATCGCCTCGATCTGTTCAAAGCTCAGCACGAATTCGGGGAGCTTCTGCTGCTTCAGGTAATCGCGCAGCGCGTCGTAGTCGTTCACGTGCGGTCCAGATATTTTCTCATCTCTTCGCGCAGGCCGTCGCGCAAATCCGCGCGCGCCATGCCGAAGGCGATGTTGGCGCGGAGAAAACCCGCCTTCGAGCCGCAATCATGCCGCTCGCCCTCGAATTCCACGCCGTAGAAGCCTTGCGTTTTCGCCAGACCGATCATGGCGTCGGTGAGCTGGATTTCGCCGCCCGCGCCGTGCTCCAGCGTTTCCAGGATCCCGAATATCTCCGGCTGCAGGATGTAGCGCCCGGTGATCGAGAGATTCGAGGGCGCGGTGCCCCTCGGGGGCTTTTCCACCATGCCGTCAACCTCGAACACATTGCCGCGGCGCTTGCCGACGCCGCAGATGCCATATTGATCCGTGAGATGCGCGGGCACTTCTTCCACCGCGATCAGGTTTGACTTGTCGCCGAGCTTGCCGGCGGCCTCGACCATCTGCTTGAGGCAGCCCGGGGTGTTCAGCACCAGCTCGTCCGGCAGCACGACCGCGAACGGCTCGTTGCCGACGATGTCGCGGGCGCACCACACCGCGTGGCCGAGGCCGAGCGGCGCCTGCTGGCGGGTGAAACTCATGGCGCCGGCCATGGGCTGGTCACGCGCCAGGATTTCCATTTCGGCCTTCTTGCCCCGCGCCTTCAGCGTGGCGTCAAGTTCATACATGCGGTCGAAATGATCCTCGATCACGCCCTTGTTGCGGCCGGTGACAAAGATGAAATGTTCGATGCCGGCCTCGCTGGCCTCGTCGACCACATACTGGATCAGCGGCCTGTCGACGATGGTGAGCATTTCCTTCGGCATCGCCTTGGTGGCGGGCAGGACGCGGGTACCGAGACCGGCGACCGGAAAGACGGCTTTTCGGATTTTCATGGGGGGCTGTCGGAGTGCCTTGAGGGAACTGCGGATGGCGCGTTTGATCTCATGTTGGTAGCCGGTTTGCAGCCGGGAACAAAGCCGGATGTGTGACGGCAATTCTGGACGTACTTTACCCTCTGCCATCGGGCCCCGCCGGGGAAAGCAGGAATCGGCGACAAAAAACCGCTTTATTAAGCTGTTGGAAACCGTGACGGGGCCTCCTGAAAGCCTGACATTTTCGGGTAGCACGGGTGAAAGATGGCGCGACGGACGGGATTACCGGAAAAAATGCGAACTGGTTTGGCGATAGTTGCGGCGCTAGTCGTGTGCGGCGCGGCGCACGCGCAGTCCTCCGGCGGTGGCGGCCCGCCGGGCTTCCTCGACAACATCTTCACCGGCTCGCTTTCGAAAGGCGGCCAGGCCGCGCCGTCGACGCCCCGGCCCGGGACTTCGGCGCAGGCGCAACCGGCGCCCACGGCAGATGGCGCGCCACTGCCCTGGAGCGGCGAGGACGGCGCCTCCGGCCATCCGCTGATGACCGCATCCGCGATCCGGGAAGCCGCGGCGAATTTCGATGATTGCGTCGCCTCGATGTGGCCCGATGCCGCACGCCGCAACATCTCGCGGCAGAGCTTCGAGCGTTTCACCGCCGGCCTGGCGCCTGATCTGCGCATCATGGATTTAATGGATTCGCAGCCGGAATTCACCAAGTCGGTCTGGGATTATCTCGACATACTGGTGAACGACGCCAGACTCGCCAAGGGCCGCGAGATTCTCGCCAAATACAAGCCGCAGTTCGACGCGGCGGAAAAAGCCTACGGCGTCGACCGGTATGCGATCGCGGCGATCTGGGGCATCGAGTCGAACTACTCCACCCAGATGGGCGACCGCAGCGTGTTGCAATCCACCGCGACACTGGCCTGCATCGGCCGCCGGCAGAAATATTTCAAAGACGAGTTTCTCTCGGCGCTGGAAATCCTGCACCACGGCGATCTGCGCCCCGAGCAGATGCGCGGCTCCTGGGCCGGCGCGTTCGGCCCGACGCAATTCATGCCGACCGCGTTCAAGCGCTACGCGGTGGACGCCGACGGCGACGGCCGCCGCGACGTGGTTGACGATCCCGCCGATCTGATTGCATCGACCGCCAACAATCTGAAAAAGGATGGCTGGCAGAGCGGCCAGACCTGGGGTTATGAGGTCGTGGTGCCCCAGGGCTTCAACTACATGCTGGCCGACCGGGCCAAGGCGATGACGATTTCGCAGTGGGAGCATCTCGGCATCAGCCGGGCCGGTGGCCAGCCGTTTCCGCACCCCGCGGAAAAAGCCTATCTGCTGGCGCCCGCCGGTGCGCAAGGCCCCGGTTTCCTGATGCTGCAGAATTTCCGGGTGATCATGAAATACAATCCGGCGGAGGCCTATGCGCTGGCGATCGGTCATTTCGCCGACCGGTTGCGCGGCGGCGCGCCGTTCGCGCAGCCCTGGCCACGGCAGGAACGGGAGTTGTCACGCGCCGAACGGCTGGAACTGCAGCAGCTTCTGGCGCAGCGCGGCTTCTATCGCGGGGTTCCGGACGGCCAGTTCGGCGGCCAGACGCGAGAGGCGCTGCGCGGCTTCCAGGCCTCGATCGGAGCCGCTGCGGACGGATTTGCCTCCGCCGATGTGCTGGAGCAGCTCCGGGGGCGCTGAAGCGTCGATTTCCGCCCAAAAGTAACCTTGCGGGGCACATTTCCGCCGCGCCCTTGACGGCAGTGGCCGATGCCCGGTTTATGGATGCAGAATCTGCCCGCTTGCGGCCTGATTCCGCTATCATACTTATTGCAAGACGAGCCATTGCGACCGAGCCGCATGCCCAAGCCAAAATCCTTTTTCCGGCTTTTCACCGAGACCGGCCCGCTGATCGTGCTGGCGGTCGCGGTTGCGTTGCTGGTCGGCATCGCCGGACCGGCATCCGCGCAGTTCTTCAATTTCGGCGGATGGTCACGCCCGCAGCCGCGCAGCGGCGGCTGGTTCGGCGGCGATCTGTTCGCGCCATTCCAGCAGCAGGCGCCAAAGCAGGTCGAGAATTATTCCAAGGCGCCGCCGCCGGCCAAGCGCGAGACCGTGCCGGAGCGCAACGTGCTGGTGCTCGGCGACGCCATGGCAGACTGGCTCGCCTACGGTCTTGAGGACGCCTATGCCGAACAGCCGGACATGGGCGTGATCCGCAAGCACAAGACCGTCTCCGGCCTCATCAGGTATCAGCCCAAGGGCGAGCCGGCCGACTGGGCAGCCGCGGCCAAGGGCATTCTCGCCACCGAGAAGCCGGACGCCATCGTCGTCATGCTCGGGCTCGACGACCGTCAGGCGATCCGCGAGCCGCCGGCCGATAAATCCGACAAATCGTCCGACAAGAAGGGCGACAAAAAAGACGCCCGCGCCAAGGGCGATGCCAAGCCTGCCGACAAATCCGGAACCAGGCCGGACGGCGCCCCCGACGCCGCAAAGCCCGACGACAAAGCCGCCGATGCCGAATTGTCTCCGGACGACGCCGCCGACAATGACGCGCCGCCGATCATCGCGCCCGAGAAGAGCACACGCTCGCCGAACGGCCTCTATCAGTTTCGCGAGGAACGCTGGGTCGAACTCTACACCAAAAAGATCGAAGAGATGATCGCGGTGGTGAAATCCAGGGGCGTGCCGGTGCTCTGGGTCGGTCTGCCCGCGGTGCGCGGCCCCAAGGCCACGGCGGACATGCTGTTCCTGGATTCGCTGTATCGCGACGCCGCCGGCAAGACCGGCATCACCTATGTCGATGTCTGGGACGGATTTGTCGACGAGGCCGGCCGCTTCCTGCAGAAGGGCCCGGACTTCGAAGGCCAGATCCGGCAGTTGCGCTCCTATGACGGGGTGTATTTCACCAAACCCGGCGCGCGCAAGCTCGCCCATTATGTCGAGCGCGAGATCAACCGGCTCTTGGCCGCGCGGTCCGGGCCGATCGCGCTGCCGACCGAACCGGCGACGCCCGACGCCAATGCAGTGCCGGGCCAGCCGGCGCCGCGTCCGCTCGCAGGACCGATCCTGCCGCTGGTGGCCTCATCCGTCGGCACCGATCAATTGCTCGGCGGCCCGGGCTCGCGCCCGGCCGCGGTTGACGCCCTCGCGGCGCGAACCATGGTCAAGGGCGAACCGCTGGCGCCGCCCGCCGGCCGTGCCGACGATTTTGCCTGGCCGCGCCGCGAGATCGGACGCGAACAGGCCAAGGGCGAAACGCCGACCGCAACCGTTGCGCCGGATGGAACGGCTGCCCCGGCCGCGCCGCCGAAGCCGAAAAAACCGGCTCAATCGGGCACGCCGTCACTGCGGAACTTTTTCGGCTTGGGCAATGCGCCGCGCCAGCTGTCGCCGCCGCCGCGCGCGCCCGGCGTTCCGCGCCCGCCGGCCAACGTCGGCCGATCAGCGTCGGTACCGGGCGTTCTCGCAAGATAACTTCCGACAATCGTCATGCCGGGGCGCGTCTAACGGGTCCGCGCCAAGCGCGTCCGGATATGCGCGCAACGACGGCGCGCATCGCGAAATGACGTCCTTGGGTTCAGCCCTAATACCGCCAGCGCGGCGGCGGCCGGCGCGGCGGACGCGTCATCAACAGCGCCAGGGCAAAGCCGATTCCGCCCGCGATCAATAGCGAACCGAGCGGATTGTCCTGCACTTTTTTCGCGACCGCCTGCGAGCCGTCGCGGAAGGTGTCGCCGCTGTTGTCATAGGCATCCTTGGCGTAGCTGACGGCGGCATCGGTGGCGTCGCGCGCGGCATCTTTGGCCTGGCCGTACAGGTTCTGCACCGTGCCGGCGGCCTCTCGCGCCTGGGCCGCGGCCTTGGTTTTTGCATCGCCGGCGATATCACCAACGGCGCCTTCGACTTTACCGGCAAAATCCTTGGTCGAACCGGCAACCCGATCCTTATCCATCACGGTCACTCCTTAAGCTGATCTTCGGAGGAGCTAACCGATGACAGGGGTTTCGGTTCCTGCGACTACAGAATGAGGCCGCCATCGACCACGAGCGTTTGGCCGACGATATAGGACGAAAGCGGCGAGGCCAGGAACAACGCGGCGCCCGCCATGTCGGCCGGCGTGCCCAGCCTTTTCAGCGGAATGCGCGCGATCGCACCTTCGAGGCGCTTCGGATTTGCCGTCGTCACCTTTGTCATTTTGGTATCGACGAGACCAGGCGCGATGCCGTTGACGCGGATGCCGTCTTCCGCCCAGGCTTGGCCCAGCGTTCGGGTCAGCCCCATGGCGCCGGTCTTGGAGGCGTTATAGGCCGGGTTGCCCTTGGTCGAATGATAGGCGGCGGTGGAGCTGACGATGATCAGCGATCCCTTGCTGGCGGCTAGCATGTCATGGAATTTGCCGGCGCAGGCCATCAGGCTCATCAAATTGACTTCGAGCACCTGGCGAAATCCGGCCATTTCGAATTCGCCGCGCCGGTAAATCACCGCGCCCTGCGCCTGCACCAGCACGTCGAGGCGGTCGAAGGGCGGCTTGAAATGCTCGATCGCCCTGGCGTCGCTGACGTCAAGCCGCACGTAATCGAGGCCCTCGAGATGCGATCCCTCGGCTGACGAGTAGTCGGCGGCCTGAGCCCGCGTACCGCAGACCGCCACGCGCGCGCCCCTGGCGCGGAAGGCCTGCGCGATGCCGTTGCCGATGCCGCTGCTGCCGCCGACCACCAGAACCTGCTTGCCGCTGAAATCCAGTTCATTCATCGCCTGCGATCCCTGTGTTCTAGCTTAAGCCTTCGTCGAGGAATTTGACCATGAGAACCTCATCGTAATATCGCCCAGCTTGCTTGAGGGCTCGCTTTTCATAACCGAACTCGACAAAGCCCAAGGCACGATAAAGCCGGCGCGCAGCTTCATTCTCGCTCACTACAGTCAGTTGAACCATTTCCACGCGCCCACGCGCATGATCGAGAACAGCTCCGACAAGTCTCCTCCCAAGACCCGCGTTTCGCGCTGCGGTTCGCACATACATGCCCCAAAGCAGAGCTTTGTGCGCTTGCTTCGAACTTTCCCGCGCGGCGTATCCCGCTATTCCAGCGAGCGTCCCGTCAAGGAAAGCGCCGAAGATATCGGCGCGGCCAACGGCCGCCTCGAACCACGAGAGCGGTTGCGCGTCTTCTCTCTCGAATGTGCTGCCGAAAGCCTCGGGATTTCTTTTGAGAGCCTCCAGCCGGATGTCGCGGTAGAGGGCGGCATCCGAAGTCTCCAGGCGACGAATCTGCAGAGCGGAAATATTGGCCACCATTTGTATCCTGTTCCTGCTTCGTTTGACCTGTCTGCGGATCGGTGCCAGCCTTGTCAATCCTGCACCCCACCACACCATTTTTTCGAGCCAATCCATGTCCGGTTTCAAACAGCTCAGCCGTTCGGTTAAGGGCCTGACCGTTCTCGTCACCGGCGCCGCCAGCGGCATGGGCCGCGCCACCGCGCGGGTGTTCGCCGCCGAGGGCGCGAGGGTCGCGGTCACCGATTTTTCCGCCGACGGCGCCGAAGCCGTCGCCGCCGAGATTGCGGCAAGCGGCGAGATTGCAAAAGCCTGGCGGCTCGACGTCGCCAGCCGCGACGACATCATCGCCGTCGTCAACGACGTCGCCTCCCATTTCGGCGGGCTCGACATCGTCGTCAACAATGCCGGCATCTCCGTGCGCGTGGCGATCGACGATGAAGGCTATGACGAAGCCTGGGCCAGGGCGCTGGCGGTGATGCTGACGGCGCATCCGCGCGTGATCCGCGCCGCATTGCCCTATTTGCGAAAGTCGAAATCGCCGCGCATCGTCAATATCGCCTCTACCGAGGCGCTTGGCGCCACCGCGCTGCACAGCCCCTATTCGGCGGCGAAAGCCGGCGTGGCCGGATTGACGCGCTCGCTCGCGGTCGAGCTGGGCCGCGACGGCATCACCGTCAACTGCATCTGCCCGGGGCCGATCACGACCGGCATGACGGCGCGGATCAGCGACGAACACAAGGCGATCTATGCCCGACGCCGGACCGCGCTCGGCCGCTACGGCGATCCCGAGGAAGTCGCTCACATGACGCTCTCCCTGTGTCTGCCGGCGGCCTCGTTCCTGACCGGCGCCGTTATTCCGGTGGACGGCGGCCTGATGGCGCGCAACGCCTGAGGGCGGGCATGCGCCCGACAGCGTTGACAACGCCCGATCGGGGAGTAGTTTTTTCGCCAAACGGGGCGGGATACGCCCAGCTCAGGAGAAACGCCATGACCGTCTCGATCCGGCAGCTTCACCCGCATTTCTTCGGCGAGGTGTCCGGCGTCGATTTACGCAAGCCGCTGACGCCGCAAGAGGCCAGGGATATCGAGGCCGGCATGGATAAATACGCCGTGCTGCTGTTCCGTAACCAGGACATCACCGACCAGCAGCAGTTGGCGTTCGCGCTGAATTTCGGCGAGCGTGAAAATCCGCGCGGCGGCAACGTCGTCAAGCCCGAAGATTCGCGGCTCGCCTCCACCGGCCTCAACGACGTCTCCAATCTCGGCAAGGACGGCAAGCCGCTGCCGCGCGACAGCCGCGTGCACCTGTTCAATCTCGGCAACTGCCTGTGGCATTCCGACTCATCGTTCCGCCCGATTCCGGCAAAATTCTCGCTGCTGTCGGCGCGCGTGGTGAACCCCAAGGGCGGCAACACCGAATTCGCCGACATGCGCGCGGCCTATGACGCGCTCGACGATGATACCAAGGCCGAGATCGAGGACCTGATCTGCGAACATTCGCTGATGTATTCGCGAGGCTCGCTGGGCTTCCTCGACTACACCGAGGAGGAAAAACAGCTGTTCAAGCCGGTGCTGCAGCGGCTGGTGCGAACCCATCCGGTGCACGGCCGCAAATCGCTGTACCTGTCGTCGCATGCCGGCGCGATTCTCGGCATGAGCATGCCGGAGGCGCGGGTGTTGCTGCGCGATCTCACCGAGCACGCCACCAGGCCTGAATTCGTCCACGTGCACAAATGGACGCTGCATGATCTCGTGATGTGGGACAACCGCCAGACCATGCACCGCGTCCGCCGCTACGACCAGTCGCAGCCGCGCGACATGCGCCGCGCTACCGTCGCCGGC
>DATANB010000043.1:0-48882 GCA_036266415.1 Bradyrhizobium sp.
ACATCGAAGGCGCGCGCAAGAGGGGCTTGACCGCGGTCCATGTGAGGTCACCTGATGATGTGGCCGAGGCGTTGGCTGCGCTCGGCATTTAGGAGTTTCGGCTTTGGGAGTCTCGCCGTGGCGCTGATGCCGGTTGCCGACGCGCTTGCCGCCGTCCTCGCGGGCGCCGAGCCATTGCCCGAGGAAATGGTTGCGCTCGATGCCGCCCATCACCGCATCCTGGCGCGCGAGGTGGCGGCCTTGCGCACCCAGCCGCCGCAGGCGATGTCGGCGATGGACGGCTATGCGGTGCGCTCGGCCGATGCGTCGGCCGTGGCGGCGCGGCTCAAGGTGATCGGCGAGGTCGCGGCCGGCCGGCCGTTCGAAAGGACGGTCGGCGTGGGCGAGGCTGTCAGGATCTTTACCGGTGGCGTGATCCCTGATGGCGCCGACGCTGTCGTCATCCAGGAAGATACCGTGGTCGAGGGCGGCGGCATCACCCTTACCGAGGCCGCGCGCCCGGGACGGCATATCCGCCCGGCCGGCATCGATTTTCGCACAGGCGACGTGCTGCTGGCCAAGGGAAGCCGCCTCACCGACCGCGACCTGTCGCTGGCCGCGGGCATGAATCACCCCGAACTTCCCGTGCGCCGCCGGCCGAAGGTGGCAATGCTTGCCACCGGCGATGAACTGGTCATGCCGGGCTCAACCCTCGGCCCCGGCCAGATCGTCTATTCCAATGGCTACGCGCTGCGGGCAATGGCACGGGCCGAGGGCGCCGAGACCATCGATCTTGGCATCGCCGCCGATACCCTCGAGGCCACCACCCAAGGTATCCGTCGCGCCCGCGATTCCGGCGCCGATATCCTGATCACGACCGGCGGGGCCTCCGTCGGCGACCACGACCTCGTCAAGCAGTCGCTGGAGGCCGAAGGCGTCACCATGGCGTTCTGGCGGATCGCGATGCGGCCGGGCAAGCCGATGATGCACGGGCGGCTGGGCGCGATGCGGGTGATCGGCCTGCCCGGCAATCCCGTGTCGTCCTATGTATGCGGGTTCCTGTTTCTGGTACCCCTGATTCGTGCGCTTTTGGGCCGTGCGGTGATCCACCACAGCCCGGAGACGGCGCAATTGGGACGCGATGTCGGCGCCAATGACCTGCGCGAAGACTATCTCCGCGCGCGGCTGGAGGCGCGCGCCGACGGCATCCTGATCGCTATCCCGGTCGACCATCAGGATTCCTCGCTGCTAGGAAATCTCGCTGCAGCAAGGGCGCTTGTGATCCGTCCCCCTTTTGCGCCCCGGGCCACCGCCGGCTCGGCTTGCGATATCCTGCGGCTTCCAACCTGAACCACCAAAGCCCCCCATACGAAACCTGGCTTCGTTGACGATAAATTAAGTGGTTGCGGAACACATATGGAACATATAGTGTTCGTTCATGATTTGTTTCTAACGTCGACGTCTACAAATGGGAGCCCGCCGACTCCCGGGCCTTCCGGCCCAGACGCTTTCGAACCGGACGGCACTTAACTGGGGAACGCTCGAGATGCTCACGCGCAAACAATATGAACTCCTGCGATTCATCAGCGAACGCCTGAAGGAGTCCGGTGTTCCGCCCTCCTTCGACGAGATGAAGGACGCGCTCGATCTGCGATCGAAGTCCGGCATCCATCGCCTCATCACGGCGCTGGAAGAACGTGGTTTCATTCGCCGCCTGCCCAATCGCGCCCGCGCGATCGAGGTGATCAAGCTTCCGGAATTGTCCGGGGCCGGCAACGGCAATAACCGCCGGGGCTTCACGCCCAGCGTCATCGAAGGCACGCTTGGCAGGGTCCGTTCAGGCGGTGGCGGTTCCGAGAATGATGGAGAGCGCCCGGTCGCGGTGCCCGTGATGGGCCGCATCGCCGCCGGCACGCCGATCGAGGCGCTGCAGACCCGCAGCCACACCATCAGCGTGCCGCCGGACATGCTCGGCTCCGGCGAACATTACGCGCTCGAGGTACGCGGCGATTCCATGGTAGACGCCGGCATCCTCGACGGCGACATGGCGCTGATCCAGCGCAACGAGACCGCCGAGACCGGCGATATCGTGGTGGCGCTGATCGACGAGGAGGAAGCCACCCTCAAGCGCTTCCGCCGCCGCGGTGCCTCGATCGCGCTGGAACCCGCCAACACCTCCTATGAAGTCCGCATCCTGCCGCCGAACCGGGTCAAGATTCAGGGCAAGCTGATCGGGCTTTACCGGAAGTATTGAGACTTTTTGGGTCGATGCGATCCTCATCGCGAGGAACCGCACATTGTCAGGTGTTCGCAGCCTGCGTGTAGCTGGGCGCCGCGGCGTCTCGAACCGCAGGGCCACGGTGCGCAACTTATCCTTCCAAGCCAGGGGGAGATATGATTGGGCGTCAATAAAGTTACTTGGCAGCAAGTCGGGCACGTGACCAACCCGGGCCGCTACATGTTCAGATTCGGCTGGCTCACGGTTACGGCGGAAGATCTGGCGGTCTGGGACAAATTCCCGGACGCGGCTTTCGCGCTCGTCAAGACAGCGACAGCGACCGACACCAAGACAACGTCGGAGGCCACAGAGGAATTCCATCTGGGCGCGTTCGAACTGCGCGAAAATCCCGCGCCGGGTAGCAGCGAGAAGTGAAGTGGCGTTAGCGCGCGAGGTTCGGGTCGCCTCAGTCCTCCGCCTGCAAATCGGCTTCCGCCGGCGTCGCATCTACAGCGCGCGGGACCGCGCGGCGCGGCGCGAGGGTGGCCGCAGCTTCCGTGTCAGCGCCGGCCGCCGGCGACCACGGGCGATCGACGCCTCTTGGCCGGTTCGCATCAACCACAAATCCGGCAGCCCCGCGCCGCAAGGCCAGCGCACCCTGACTTCGCAGACGATCCCCTTCGATCACGGCGGACGGGCATGAAGGCGGCGCCTGCCTTGCCGTCACCAGCAGCGCCGCGCGCGCGCAATCGTCCGCCAGTGCCTCCGGCTTGAGCGCCAGCGCGACGAACGCGCCGCCGGCCATCTCGGTCACGCAACCCGCGTCGTCGCATGAGACGCCCTCCGTGAGCGAGGAATCCTGGGGCTGCCGGTCGTCGGCATCGGCCGCCAACCACTCCTTCACCAGGAAGGCGTCCTTGGCGGCCCGCATCAGATGCAGCCGCCCGTCCTTGCCGCGGACGCCGACACTATGACCATCGGCGGAAATCAGGATATCCGGCTGCGGCACCGCCGCGGCCCAGATCACCGAAAGCAGCAGCACCGCCGCGCCCGACCAGCGCAGCGGCGTCCGCAACAGGCCGAGCAGGACGATCCCGAGGCTGGCTGCAATCAGCGGTCCAGTCCCGAACGCGGCCATGCGGCCGATGGCGCCGGGCAGCCCCGCGACCCATCGCGTCACCGCGATCATCCAGTCGATGCCGATGCCCATGATCCACCAGAACACGCCGTCGAGGCCGAACGGCATCGCGACCAGGCCGAGCAGGCCCGCGGGCATCACCACCGCCGAGACCACCGGCATCGCCGCCAGATTGGCCAGCACGCCATAGGGCGTCACGCGATGGAAATGAAAGGCGGCATAGGGCGTCGTCGCCAGCCCTGCCACCAGCGACGCCAGCGCCAGCGTTGCGATCTCCCGCCCGCCCCAGAGCGCCACGCGTGCGGTCGCGGAATGATCAGGCGCGGCGAACAGGCGCGGCATGCCTATCTGCACCAGCGCCACCAGCCCGAGCGTTGCCGCAAACGACATCTGGAAGCTCGGATGCACCAGCGCCTCAGGCGCGATCGAGAGCACGATCATCGCCGCCACCGCCAGCGTGCGGAAAGTCACGGCGCGGCGGTCGACCATCACAGCGATCAGCACGACTGCCGTCATGAAGAACGAGCGCTGGGTGGCGACTTCGGCACCGGACAGCAGGAGATAGAACAAGGCGGCGGCAAGGGCTGCCGCCGCCGCCCATTTCTTGATCGGAAATCCGACGGTCAATCCGGGGATCAGCGCCAGCAGCGCGCGCACCGCGAAGAATACCACGCCGGCGACAACCGCCATGTGGTAGCCGGAGATCGACAGCACGTGCCCGAGGCCGGAGATGAACATCGCATCGTTGACCGGCGTGGTGATCGCGTCGCGGCGGCCGGTCAATAACGCGGTCGCAATCGCACGCTTGTCGCCGTCGAGCGTGGTTCGTATCCGCGCATCGATCGCATCGCGCAGGCCCTGCATGAAGGCGGCGTATCGCAGCGACAGGCCGCCTGAGACCGGCGGCTCCAATGTCTTGATAGCGCCCATGACAAAGCCGGAGGCGCCGATCCCCTGGAAGAACATGTCGCGGCCGAAATCGTAGCTGCCGGGCCGCATCGGTGCGAGCGGCGGCTGCAGCCGCGCCTTCACTTCAACGAAGCTGCCGACGGCGGGTGCCGTGCCCTTTCGCACTGACAGCCGAACGCGCTCCAGTCTGGTCACCGCGCGCAGGCTCTCCATTTGCGTCACATGCAGCACGAACCGGTCGGTGCGCTCGCGAATGTCGCGGGTCTCAACAAAGCCCGACAGCGACACTGAATAAGCCGGCCTTGCCAGCACGCCATGCGCGACCCGCGCGGTCTTCCATGTCGCCGTGGCAAAACCCGCGGCCATCGCGGCGATCGTGATCGCAATCGGAAATATCTTTTGCCGGCGCAACAGGAACGCGGCCGCGCAAAGTGCGGCCGCCGTGACCGCGGCAACCGACAAGACCGGTTCATGATCGGCGGTGAAATAGAAGGCGATGCCGGTGCCGAAGGCTATGGGCACCCAGGGCAGCAGGCGGCCGGCGCCGGCTTCGGCGCGAATCCATTCGCGCTGTTTTGTGACCAGCGATGACCATGCGAAGCCGGACGGGGTGAAACCGGGCGCCCGCGCCGCCTCGCGCGGCGGCCAGGTTCCCGCGTAGCCCTGCGCCCGAGCCCTGCCCCGCTCCGCCATCCGGCCATACCCACGCAACCCCAGAGGCCGAAATGCTACCGTAAGCTGTGATCGGCCGGCTAGCGGAACGGACGGAGAATATGTGGGAAATGTTGGCAGTTCTTGCCGCCTTCTGGCGGGGGCGACTTAAGGAGACCGGTGACGCATCGATGATCCGCGCGCGGTGTTAACCTTTGCTAACGGCCCAGCGACTAGGATTCTCCGAATCAACCGGGGGTTCGGCCATGCCGCGCAGGATCATGCTCGCCGTTTTGGCAATCGCCGTCCCCGCGATGACCGCGGGTGCCGCCGATCTGCCGACGCAAAGCCCGCTGGGAGCGATCTTCGCGGAGCCCGCCGGGGTGCCCCCGCCGGTGTATCCGGGGCCCTACCAGACCGCGGCATTTCCGGGTCCGATCATCCCCTACAACATGCTGCCGAACTACCCATGGGCCCGCGGCGGCTATTATTACGGCTCGCAATGGTCCTACTACAATCCCGGCCCCTATTATGGCGGACCCTATGTCTGGGAAGGCTTCCGCCTGCCCTATGCCTGCGGCCTTTACGGCTATTGCGATTAGGCTGCGCGGCAAGCCACTAAAGCAGCGGCGTTCTGGATGAGACGTGATGGATGACGATTTTGCCAGTCGCCGTCCTTGCGAACGATGACCCAGCTTATTTTGACCGACAAAGGCGGATCGTTTTCACTGACGACAAAGGTCGCAGTCGCCGCAAATTGATCAGGCTGCGCAGTCGTCACATCCGTGAACTGAACCGTCGGCGAATTCCATCGCCGCGCGTTGAAATAAGCGGCAACGCCATCCTGACCACGATACGGCGAAGACTTGGACCCTTGGAAGAACGCATTTTTCGAATAAAGCGACGCCAGCGCCGGCGTCGAGTTTCCTGAACGCGGCCGACCATTTCGCGATGATACCGGAAGCCACCTCCTCGGCCGCACTTCGCATCAACCCTTGGTCCCGACCTCTTTTGCAAACGTGTCGCGCAAACCAATGGTCCGGTTGAACACGGGACGGTCTGGTGTCGAATCCTTGTCACGCACGAAATAGCCCTGCCGTTCGAACTGCATGACCTCGCCCGAGTTGGTTGCGGCGATCGCCGGCTCAACGCGCGCGTCCTTCAGGATCTCCAGCGAATGCGGATTGAGGTCGGCGGCGAAATTGCCGGCATCGGGGGTGGGTTTTTCAAACAGCTGGTTGTAGATGCGGATTTCCGCCAGCACCGACTGCGCCGCCGGCAGCCAGTGCATGGTCGCCTTGACCTTGCGCCCATCCGGCGCGTTGCCGCCGCGGGTCGCGGGATCGTAGGTGCAGCGCAACTCGATCACCTCGCCAGCCGCGTTCTTGATGACTTCGCGGCAGGTGACGAAGTAGGCGTAGCGGAGCCGGACTTCGTTTCCGGGTGAAAGCCGAAAAAATTTCTTCGGCGGATTTTCCATGAAATCGTCGCGCTCGATGTAGAGATCGCGGCCGAAAGCGATGCGGCGGGTGCCAGCGGCCGGATCGTCCGGATGGTTGATGGCTTCCAGTTCCTCGCTGTGACCTTCCGGATAATTCTCAATCACGAGCTTGAGCGGTCGCAGCACCGCCATCCGCCGCTGCGCCGTCTTGTTGAGAATCTCGCGGATGCAGAATTCCAGCATGCCGACATCGACGACGCTGTTGGCTTTCGCTACCCCGATGCGCTTGACGAATTCCCGGATCGCCGCCGGCGGCACCCCGCGGCGCTTCAGGCCGGCGATGGTCGGCATCCGCGGATCGTCCCAGCCGGCGACGTGGCCGCCGCGCACGAGTTCGGTCAGCACCCGCTTCGAGAGCAGCGTATAGCTGAGATTGAGGCGGGCGAATTCGTACTGATGAGGTTTCGATGGCACCGGCAGCTTGTCGAGCAGCCAGTCATAGAGCGGCCGGTGGTCCTCGAATTCCAGCGTGCAAATCGAATGGGTAATGCCCTCGATCGCGTCCGACTGGCCGTGGGCATAGTCATAGCTCGGATAGATCGACCATTTGTCACCGGTGCGCGGATGGGTGGCGTGCAGGATGCGATACAGCACGGGGTCGCGCAGATTGATGTTGCCGGAAGACATGTCGATCCTGGCGCGCAGCACGCGCGCGCCGTTCGGAAACTCGCCTGCCTTCATGCGGCGGAACAGGTCGAGGTTTTCCTCCACGGAGCGCTCGCGAAACGGGCTGTTCCGGCCCGGCTCGGTCAGCGTGCCGCGCGTGATCCTGATCTCCTCCTGCGACTGGTCGTCGACATAGGCGAGGCCCGAGCGGATCAGACCCTCCGCCCATTGATAGAGCTGGTCGAAATAATCCGATGCATAGAACAGGTCGTCTCCCCAGTCGTAGCCGAGCCAGTGCACATCGGCCTGGATTGAATCGATGTATTCCTGCTCTTCCCTGGTCGGATTGGTGTCGTCGAACCGGAGGTGGCAACGCCCGGAAAACTCCTGCGCGATACCGAAATTGAGCGCGATCGACTTGGCGTGGCCGATATGCAGGTAGCCGTTCGGCTCCGGCGGGAACCGGGTCACGATCTGGCGATGTCTTTTGGCGTCGAGATCGGCCTGGATGATGTCGCGAATGAAATCGCGCCCTGTCTCCGCCGCCACCGTTTCTGCTGTCATTCTGGTTTCCTGTTCGGGAATCAACGGACTATCTGCCAAATCCATCAGCCCCAAGGAAGGCTTTAGTTATGCCCGGTTCCTGCTATACACCCTCGACCCCTTCCGCGCGTGCCCCGCTTTCCCCGCCATCGCCGCAATGACCGCTCAAATCGTCACGCGTTTCGCTCCCTCGCCGACCGGCTTTCTCCACATCGGAGGCGCCCGCACGGCGCTTTTCAATTGGCTTTATGCGCGCGGGCGCGGCGGCAAGATGCTGTTGCGCATCGAGGACACCGATCGCGAGCGCTCGACCGAACCGGCGATCGCCGCGATCCTGGACGGGCTGAAATGGCTCGGGCTCGATTGGGACGGCGAGGTCATCTACCAGTTCAGCCGGGCGGCGCGGCACCGCGAAATTGCCGAAGCATTGCTTGCCGGCGGCATGGCCTATCGCTGCTACGCCACACCGGAGCAGCTCGCGCAGATGCGGGAAAAGGCGCGCGCCGAGGGGCGCACGCGCCTCTATGACGGGATGTGGCGGGACCGCGACCCCTCGGAAGCGCCAGAGGGCATGAGGCCCACGATCAGGCTGAGGGCGCCCCAGACCGGCGAGACCGTGATCGACGATCAGGTTCAGGGCCGCGTGGTCTGGCAGAACGAGAACCTCGACGACCTCGTGCTGTTGCGTGGTGACGGCAATCCGACCTACATGCTCGCCGTCGTGGTCGACGATCACGACATGGGCGTCACGCACATCATCCGTGGCGACGATCACCTGATCAATGCCGCGCGCCAGAAGCAGATCTACGATGCGCTTTCGTGGGATATTCCCAGCATGTCGCACATTCCGCTGATCCACGGGCCCGACGGCTCGAAACTCTCGAAACGTCATGGGGCGCTGGGCGTGGACGCGTATCGCGCCATGGGCTATCTGCCTGCGGCGCTGCGCAATTATCTGGTCCGGCTCGGATGGAGCCATGGCGACCAGGAAATATTCTCGACCGAGGAAATGATCGCCGCGTTCGACCTGCCGGCGATCGGGCGATCAGCCGCCCGCTTCGATTTTGCCAAGCTGGAAAGCCTCAACGGCCACTATATCCGTCATTCCGACGATAAATCCCTCGTGACCATGTTCGAAGGCGTGCTGGACTTTGTCCCCGGTGGTTCCGACCTCAAGACCAAGCTCAACGACACCACGCGCACGCAACTGCTGCAGGCGATGCCAAACCTGAAAGAACGCGCCAAGACGCTGATCGAGCTGATCGACGCTTCCTACTTCATCTTTGCCGACCGGCCGCTCGAGATCGAGCCCAAGGCGGCGGCGCTGCTGACGCCGGAAAATCGCGAACTGATCGGCCGGCTTCGTCTGGCGCTGGAGGCGGTCACGCCATGGACCGCGCAAACCACCGAGGCGACGATGCGCGCATTCGCGGAAAGCAACAATCTCAAGCTTGGCGCCGTGGCCCAGCCGCTGCGCGTGGCGCTGACTGGGCGCAGCACGTCGCCCGGCATCTTCGACGTCCTGGCGGTGTTGGGACGGCAGGAGTGCCTCGCCCGGCTTGGCGACCAAGTCCCCTCATAAGCTGGTATTGTTGGGCAGACGTCGCCATCTTGCAGTGCAAACAGCAATAAGATACCCATCTAAAGGCTGCTTCTGGAATACCCGACTGGCCCCGTCATCCCAACCTTCATGGCGCCCGCGCCCGCCGGTTTTTGCAACGATCTCATCGGGGACTTCACGATGGACGCAACATCCAACAACAAAACCGCAACGTTGACGGTCGGCAACAAGACCTACGATTTCCCGATTTTAAGCGGCACCGTTGGGCCTGATGTGATCGATATCGCCAAGCTCTATGCCCAGGCCGGCATGTTTACCTATGACCCCGGCTTTACCTCCACCGGCAGCTGCCAGTCCCGGATCACCTACATCGACGGCGACGCCGGCATTCTGGAGTACCGCGGCTATCCGATCGAGCAGCTGGCCGAAAGAGGCGACTTCCTCGAAACCTGCTACCTCCTCCTCTACGGCGAGCTTCCGACCAAGGCGCAAAAAGCCGATTTCGACAACCGCGTGATCCATCATACCATGGTCCACGAGCAGATGGCGCGCTTCTTCCAGGGTTTCCGCCGCGATGCTCATCCGATGGCGATCATGGTGGCGGCGGTTGGCGCGCTGGCGGCGTTCTACCATGACTCCACCGACATCACCGATCCCCAGCAGCGAATGATTGCCTCGATGCGCATGATCGCGAAGATCCCGACGCTGGCCGCGATGGCGTTCAAATACACCATCGGCCAGCCGTTCATGTATCCGAAGAACTCGCTCTCCTTCGCCGAAAATTTCCTGCATATGTGCTTCGCGGTGCCCTGCGAGGACTACAAGATCAATCCGGTGCTGGCGGATGCACTCGACAAGATCTTCATCCTGCACGCCGACCACGAGCAGAACGCCTCGACCTCGACAGTGCGGATCGCCGGCTCCTCCGGCGCCAATCCGTTCGCCTGCATCGCCGCCGGGATCGCCTGCTTGTGGGGCCCGGCCCATGGCGGCGCCAACGAAGCGGCGCTGGCGATGCTGGCCGACATCGGCACCGTCGACAAGATTCCCGACTTCATCAGGCGGGTGAAGGACAAGAACAGCGAAGTCCGGCTGATGGGCTTCGGCCATCGGGTCTACAAGAACTACGATCCGCGCGCCAAGATCATGCAGAAGATGTGCCACGCGGTGCTGGCGGAGACCGGTCACCGCGACGATCCGATGCTGAAGGTCGCGATGGAACTGGAAAAGATCGCGCTGAGCGATGCCTATTTCATCGACCGCAAGCTCTATCCGAACGTCGACTTTTATTCGGGTATCACGCTAAAGGCGATGGGCTTCCCGACCTCGATGTTCACTGTGCTGTTCGCGGTCGCCCGCACCGTCGGCTGGATCAGCCAGTGGAGCGAAATGATCGAAGACCCACACCAGAAGATCGGCCGTCCGCGGCAGCTCTATACAGGCGTCGCGCGCCGCGACTACGTTGATATTGAAAAGCGCAAGTAAGAAGCCGGGCCATTGATCCTTATCTCGTCACGCATCACCTGTGGATGACAAAGCCCTGATCCGTCGCCGGCTGACGCCTCCGATACCGAAAAGTTGTGCCGGTGTGACGGCGCCGAAGCGGCCTTCAATGCCATCGCGCGCGAATTTGCGAGTGCTTGATCTATCCGCGATCGAGGCTGACTGATTAGATCGGCCGCCGGGTCTTTCGCATCGTCCCCAGCACGATGTCGGCCGCGCGCACGCTCGGCGGCTGCTTGCCGGTTGACATGATGGCGTCGATCCTCGCAAAAGCCTCGACCTGACGGCGCCGCAACGGCGAATCCGCAAGAATATCGTGAAGCGCCGGCAGCAGATTTTCCGCCGTGCAATCCCGCTGGATGAATTCCGGCACGACATTTTCGCCCATCACCAGATTTGCCAGTATAACCGAGTTCAGATGGATCATGCTTCGCACGATCCAGGTCTCGACCGCGCCCGCTTTGTAGGCGGCAACCATCGGCACACCCGCAAGCGCAAGCTCGAGCGTCGCGGTGCCCGATTTAACGAACGCCGCGCGCGCAATGCGGAATGCCGCCTTCTTTTCCTTTTCACCGACCACAATACGTGGCGCGACCCTCCAGCTCCTCACGCCTTCGACAACCGCCTCCTGCAAATGCAGCATGGTGGGCAGGATCAGTTCGAACGCCGCACCCTCGTCCCTTAGCCGGCTCAGCGTCTCGCCAAACACCGCCATATGGTGCCTGATTTCGCCGCGGCGGCTTCCCGGCAGCACCAGCAGAACCGGCGGCGGCTCCAGCCTGCGCTTTTGTTCCTCGGCGCTGGGCCGCAAGGTTCCGATCTGCTCGACCAGGGGATGGCCGACATAGCTGCAGGGCGGCCCGCGCAGTCGCCGGTACTCTTCCGGCTCGAACGGCAGCAAGGCCAGAACATGATCGACATAGGCGCACATCGCCCGCGCGCGGCCCGGTCGCCACGCCCAGACCGAGGGTGATACGTAGTCGATGATGGGGATCGAGGGATCGCGGGCCCGAACGCGTCTTGCCACCCGATGGGTAAAATCGGGACTGTCGATGATCACGAGAATATCGGGTGAGGTTTCCGTGACCGCGGTGGCGGTTTCCCGAATTCGCCGCAAGATCATCGGCAGCTGTTTCACAACTGCGGCCAGTCCCATGATCGATAGTTCTTCGATCGGAAATAGCGACTGCAGACCTTCGCGCGCCATCGACTGGCCGCCGACGCCCTCGAAAAGTACGGCGTCGCCGAGCCGCTGGCGCAACACCTTCATCAGGGTGGCGCCGAGCCGATCCCCCGACTCCTCGGTCGCGATCAGGAATATCTTCCGTCCGACACTGGTGGCAGCGCGCACAGACATCACACGGACAGACCGGTCACGAAAAGGCCGGCGGCGTCGGCCGCCCCGATCATGGCCTGTGGCTCGACGACAATCGTGTTGCCGGCGACGATCGCGATCCCGGCAAGCCCGGCCGCGGCTGCGCCCTCGATGGTTCCCGGTCCAATCGTCGGCAGGTCGAACCGCAGATCCTGTCCGCTTTTCGGCGCTTTCACCAGCACGCCGCGGGCCGTTTTGGCGCGAATGCGGCCTTCGCTGCGCAGCAAGGATACGCGCGCGAGCAACCCGTCGGTACCCTCGATGTCTTCCACCCCGACCACGTGACCGTCGATCACGACCGCGGCCTGGCCGATGTCGAAGGGACTGAGCGCGCGCAGCACCTCGCGCCCCCTGGCGATGTCGGCAGCGGCATTCTCGTCAGGCACGGTCCGGGTGAGACAACCTTCCGGCATAAGCAGATCCGGGGCAACATCCCTGATCCCTACCATCCGGAAGCCGTCCTGCTCGAGAATACGCCCGATGCCGGATAAGAGATGATCGTCTCCGCCCCGGAACGCAGCCCATACCCGACCGATCACGCGAAGCGTACCCCAGTCAAGGCGAATTTCTGACAGCGCCGGCCGTACCAGCGTGCCGATAAAAACCAGGTCGCGGCAGTTTTCCTTGCGGAACAGCTTCTTGGCTCGGCCAAACTGGCCGACCGAAATCCAGTGATGGCGAAAGCGCGCTACGGCTACCGGATCGCAGGCGCTTTTCAGCGCGAACACAACCGGATGGCGCCCCCGCGCGATCAGGGAATCGGCAACCGCGAACGGCATGACGCCGCCGCCCGCGATCAAGCCGATGGGCGAGCAGCTATCCACAACCCGATTTGTCACGGTATGCCCCGGATCTCGCGTCATGGCGCCTTCTTGCGGCCCTTGACCGGCTGGCACAGCTCTCGATGTTTTCCGGCATCGATGAAGCCGAGGATCTCCGCAATCGCGGGATCGGTATCCGCCAGATGTCTCACCTCGGCGAGCCGCTTGGCAAACACGCCCGGGCCGTGAAACAGCGTTCGATAAAACGATCTCAGGCGTGCGAGCCGCTCGCGGGTGAACTTGCGGCGCTTCATGCCGACGACGTTGAGGCCGGCGAGCGCCGCAGACTGGCCGTTCACGAGCGCAAATGGAATCACGTCGCTGCGCACGGCGGTCAGCGCGCCGACCATCACCTGCGATCCGACCCGGCCGAACTGATGCACCGCCGACAGGCCGCCCATGAAAACGAAATCGCCGACCTCGCAATGGCCGCCGAGCGTCGCCGAAGTCGCAAAGATTACATCGTTGCCCACCACGCAGTCGTGGCCGACATGGCTGCAATTCATGAAGTAGCCTCGATCGCCGACGCGGGTGATGCCGCCTCCAGCCACGGTGCCGGCGCTCATGGTCGATTGCTCCCGGATGGTGCAGCCCTGGCCGATCTGAAGCCTGGTGAGTTCGCCGCGATAGGCCTGGGATTGCGGCGGGCCGCCGAGCGAGACGAAGGGGTGGATGGTGCAGTCATCGCCGATCGTGGTCTGCGCCGTGACGTAGACATGCGCGACCAGCTTGCAGTTCTTGCCGATCACGACCCGGGGGCCGATGACGCAGTAGGGACCGATGGTAGTGCCCGCGCCGATCACAGCGCCGTCTTCTATCCGCGCGGTGGGATCGATCGTAGTCATGTCCGGGATTCGCCAATATCGCGGTTGATGCGGTTGAGGTTTTCCGCTGGTTAGCGTGAGGTTCCAGCACTGTCCAGTGACGTATGGTTACGCCCTGTTTCGACACCTCGATCCGGCGGCAGAACCCGGCCCCCTTCAGTCGGTCAGCATCGCGCCGACGTCCGCTTCGGCCACCGTCGCGCCGTTGACTTTGGCCTCGCCGTGAAACCACCACATGGTCTTGCGCCGGCCGATGCTACGCATGTGATATTCGACGGTATCGCCCGGCATCACGGGCTTACGGAATTTGCATTTGTCGATGGTGAGAAAATACACCGCGCGCGGTCTCTCGGTGCCTTCGACCGACTTGATTCCGATCACGCCGGCGGTCTGCGCCATGGCCTCGATCATCATCACGCCCGGATAGACCGGGCGATCCGGAAAATGTCCGAGAAACGGCGGCTCGTTGAAGGTCACATTCTTGATGCCGATACCGCTGTAGTCGGTGCGGATATTGATCACCCGGTCGATCAGCAGCATCGGATAGCGGTGCGGCAGAGTCTTGAGGATCTCGTTGATATCCACGAGCTCAAATTTGACCGATGCCTCCCCCATTACTCCCGCCCCTCGCCCTTCGGATCGGCCGAGTTGTCGCGCACCAGACGCTCCAGCGCAACGATTTCCCGGAACCATTGCTTGGTCGGTTTCGCAAAGAAACCTCCCCAGCGTCCGCCTGGAGGAATATCATCCTTGACCGCGCTCATCGCCGTGACCTGAGCCCCATCGCCGATACGAAGGTGATTGTTGATCCCCACCTTGGCTCCCAGCGCCACATTGTCGCCGATCGTCAGGCTGCCCGCCAACCCAATCTGGGCCGCCAGCAGGCAGTGCCTGCCGATCGTCACATTGTGGCCGATCTGGACCTGATTGTCGATTTTGGTCCCTTCGCCGATCACGGTGTCGCGCAGGCTGCCGCGGTCGATGGTCGTTCCGGCGCCGATTTCCACGTTGTTCTGGATCAGCACCCGGCCGGTTTGCGGCACTTTCAAATGGCCGTCCGGCCCGAAGAAGACGAAGCCAAAGCCGTCCTGTCCGATGCTGCAGCCGGGATGGATCAGGACGTTGTTGCCGATAAGCGCGAATTGAATGGCGCAGCGCGCGCCGACGTTGCAATCCCTGCCGATCCTGACATTGGCGCCGATCACGACACCCGATCCGATGATCGTGCCGGTACCGATTTCGACGCCGGGCCCGATCACGGCCAGCGGATCGACGATCACGCCGTCTTCCAGGTGCGCGCCGGGATCGATGATGGCGGAAGCGGCGATGCCCGCGTTGCCGAACCACGATTGCGGACGAAGCGCGTCGCGGTGAAGCTCGCGCGCGATCGTTACAAATTCGCGGAACGGCTGGCTCGCGCGCAACACGCTGACATGCGCTGGGACATTGACCTCGAAACGCTCGCTCACCAGGCACGCCCCCGCTTTGGTCGCAGCGAGCTGGTCGGCATATTTCAGATTGTCGAAAAACGTCAGATGCATCGGGCCGGCTTCGTCGAGCGAGGCCAGCCCCCTGACTTGCTGGCCGGCCCTGGACGGATCGACCAAATGCGCCTTCGTCAACGCGGCGAGTTCAGCCAGCGTCGACGAAGGTGGTTGCTCGAAAAAATTTGGCTGCGTCATTCCACCCGCCGCAGTCAGACCGGTAATCAGAACGATGTCCCGCCGCCAAATTTGAATTGCTGCACGCGGTCAAACGGCCCCTTGGTCAACGGCACCGCATAGTCGAAGCGCAGCGGACCGAACGGCGAGGCCCAGATCACGCCGACGCCCACGGAACTGCGAACGGTATTGCCACTGTCGTACACCAGCCCCGTACAGGTCCCGGAAAACGTGGGGTTGACCTTGGGATTCGGCGGAACACATCCCGAGTTTGCCGGCGTGGTGAGTTCATTGGTGAAAGCCCAGGTCGTCGGCCCCTGGTAATCATACAGACCGCCGGCGTCGGCATAAATCGCACCCTTCAACCCGATTTCCCTGGGTAGGAACCAGAACGGCATCTGCAACTCCGCCGAGGCACCCCAATATTTGGTACCGCCCAGTGCATCGCCAGTTCCAAACGGATTGATGTCGCGCGGACCGATGCCGTTCGGGGCAAAGCCGCGGACCAGATTCGGGCCCATCTGGAAGTGATCGAGCATGCGCAGGTTGTTGTTGCCGATCTTGGTGAGGATACCGGTCTGACCATGGATCAGTCCGACGATATCGGCGACCAGCGGCGTGTAGTATTTCAAGTCGACCGCGCTCTTCAGATAAGTCACGTCGCCGCCGACGCCGGCGAAGTCCTGCTTGAAGTCGACCAGGAGGCCGTCGGTCGGGTTCTTGTTGTTGTCGAGCGTATTGTAGTTCAGCGAATAACCGACCGACGAGGTCAGCGTACTGCCGCTTGCCAGTTCCTTGCGGACCGGCAGCGACGCCTCGCCGTCGACGTAGCAGCCCAACGGCGAAGTGTTGAAGGGGCTGGCCGGGTTGCCCAGAGCGAGGAAGGCCGGGCTTGGATTGTAATTCGGATTCGGCGTCACGCCGTCGGCCAGAAACTGGTTGTTGTTGCAGTTGTCCAGATAAAACGGCAGCGAGATCTTCTGCTCGTAGATCGAATATCTGACCTGCAAGGAAAGGTCCTCGCGCAGCGCGAAGCCAAGCCTCGGGCTGAAACCGATCGTCGAGGTGCCGTAGGAGATGAAGTTGTTGGCAAGCTGGGAGCGCTGGAACAGGTCGAGACCAAGCGCCACCCGGTAATCCAGCAAGTAGGGCTCGACAAACGACAGCGAGTAGCCGCGCGCGTACTGGCCATAGGTCACCGACGCCTTGGCAAACAGGCCGCGACCGAGGAAATTGCGCTCGGAAATGCTGACTTCGGCGAGCGCGCCGTCGGTGGTCGAATAGCCGCCCGACACCGAGAAGTCGCCCGTCGATTTTTCCTCGAGTTCGACAACGAGAATCACGCGATCGCTCGACGATCCGGGCTCGGTCACGATCTTCACGCTCTTGAAGAAGTCGAGATTCTTCAGGCGGCGCTCGGCGCGATCGACCAGCGCGCGGTTGTAGGCGTCGCCTTCGGAGATATCGAATTCGCGACGGATCACATAGTCCCGAGTGCGGGTATTGCCGCGCACGTTGATGCGCTCGATATAGGTCCGCGGGCCCTCGTCGATGGCGAAGGTGATGGTAACGGTGTGGCTCTCGAAATTACGGTCGCCGCGCGGGCGCACGATCGCGAAGGCGTAACCGCGCCGCGAGGCCTCGATCTGCATTTCCTCGACCGACTTCTCCAGCGCTTCGGCGTTGTAGGTCGAGCCGACGCTGACGCGGGAGAAGCTGCGAAGCGCGTTTCCGTCAAATGTGGGGATGCTGGAGGCGAAATTGACCGACGCCACCCGATATTGCTGGCCCTCCTCGATCTTGAAGGTCACCAGGAAGCCCTTGCGCTCCGGATCGTATTCCGTCAGCGCTGCCACCACCTGCACATCGGCGAAGCCGTGCTTTAAATAAAAGCGGCGAATCAGATCGCGATCGGCTTCGACCCGGTCCGGATCATAGACGTCGCCACCGCCGAGGAAGCTCAGCAGGTTGGCTTCGTGCGTCTTGATGATATCCTTGAGGCGGTACGACGAATAGTAATTGTTGCCGATGAATTCGACCGACTTGACGCCCGTTTTCGCGCCCTCGGTGATCGTGAAAACAAGATCGACGCGATTGTTCGGCTGTTCAATGATTTCGGGATTGACGCGCACGTCATAGCGCCCGGAGCGGCGGTAGATTTCGGCGATGCGCTGGGCGTCGGACTGCACCATGGGCCGCGACAACGTGCCTCTGGGCTTGGACTGTACTTCGGCCGAAAGCTGCTCGTCCTTGACCTTCTTGTTGCCCTCAAAGGCGACGCGCCCGATTACCGGGTTTTCGATCACGGTGACCAGCAGGTGGCCGCCCGGCTGGCTGATTCGTACGTCCTGAAACAGGCCGGTCTCGATCAGCGCCTTCAGACCGTCATCGATTTGGGCCTGATCCAGATGCCCGCCGGGACCCGGCTTGAAATAGGATCGGATGGTCTCGATCTCGACCCGCCGGTTGCCTTCGACCTGAATCGACGACACGCCCTGGGCGGCGACGGGCGACGCCGCCAGCGTGGCGACGGCCGGCACGGCGAACATGATCAGGGCGGCGAACAGGCCCCCCCGCACTCGCATTCCAACATTCATGCGCCAAGCGCCCTTGTCATTCCAATGCCGATTCGCACCCCAGCGAACCCGCAGATTCCCATTTGTCGCCCCGCTTGTAGCCAATTTTGCCGGGGCGGCAAACGTTCTATCGCAGTGCAATTTCATTTTCATTCCAAGACGTTGCCTATTGGCCACGTCACAAAAAAGCCGTTTCTGAAGTTATCCGAAAAGGCTTTTCAACCACGGCATTTGATGGAAGTCGTTGTAGAACGCAAAGACCATCAACATCAGCACGAGAACGAGCCCGAAGCGGAATCCGTATTCCTGCGCCCTATCCGACAAGGGTCGCCCTCTTACCACTTCCACGGCATAGAACAAAAGGTGACCGCCATCGAGTAACGGTACCGGAAACAGGTTAAGCAGCCCGATCGAAATTGAGAGGACTGCGGCGAGATCGAGCAGCGGGATGATTCCAAGGGTCGCGACTTGCCCGGAAATTTGGGCTATCCGAAGCGGGCCGCCGATCTGGTCCGCGCCACGGCCTCTCAATGCGTTCCCGATATAGGAGAGCGTTTGGTCGATCACGAACCAGGTTTTCTTAACGCCAAGCCATAGCGCGGTCGCTGGGTCGACACGCTCGGTCGTGACATCGCCGGCCACCGTCTTGCGCGTAATGCCCAATACGCCGCGCCGGCTAATGTTTCCGAACAGGTCTGGCATTTCCCTCAGAACTGGCGTGCCGCGCAATTGCACTATGGTGTCGCCGCGCTTGACGGTGAATGTCAGTTGCTCGCCGGCCTTGGTGGCGACGATCTGCTGCATCTCGGGAAAAGTTTCGATCGACTTGCCATCGATCGCGGTTACGACGTCACCGATTTGAAAGCCCGCTGCCGCCGCGGCGCTGCCCGCCTCGACCTGATCGACGCGGGCCGACGTGCTGGGCTTGCCGAAGTACGCAAACAGGCAGGTGAAGATCACGATCGCCAGCAGGAAATTGGCGATCGGACCGGCGGCCACGATCGCCGCCCGCGGTCCAACTTTCTTGTGGTGGAAACTGCCTTGGCGCTCTTCCTCGGTCATGTTGGCAAGCGCTTCGGACGATGGTGTCGAGGCCTCGCTGTCGTCGCCGAAAAACTTGACGTAGCCGCCGAGCGGGATCGCCGAGATCTTCCAGCGCGTGCCATGTCGATCGTTGAAACCGGCGAGTTCCGGCCCGAAACCAAGCGAGAATGTTAACACTTTTACGCCCGCCCAGCGGGCAACCAGGAAGTGACCGAGTTCATGAAAGAAAACGACGACGGTGAGCACAAACAGGAAGGGAATGATGTAACCGATGAGCCCATGACTCAACGTATTGAAACTATGTAGAAAAAACTCGGACATCCGATTCCCCTTAACCAGAGCCGGAGGCCCCGTCCCCGACAGTCTAGGATGCCTTTAAGGCAATTTGAGGCAAGAGGGTGGCAGCTTTATTTCGCGCCTTATGGTCAACGGCGATGGCGTCGTCCGCGGAAGTCAGTGGCGCGAGGTTGCCGGAACGGATCCAGTCCTCGATCGTCGCCTCGACCAGGCGCGCGATCGCGCCAAATCTGATTTTTCCGGCGATGAACGCGGCCACCGCGACCTCATTGGCGGCGTTGTAGACCGTGGTCGCGCCGCGTCCCGTTCGCAACGCGTCGTATGCCAGCCGAAGCCCGGGGAATCGCACAAAATCGGGCGCCTCGAAGGTCAGCTGTCCGATCCCGGCAAGATCGAGCCGGGCTGCCGGCCCGACGATTCGATCGGGCCAGCCGAGGCAATGGGCGATCGGTGTGCGCATGTCGGGCGCCCCCAATTGCGCAACCACCGAACGGTCCGAGAATTCGACCATGCCGTGGATGATCGACTGCGGATGCACGAGCACGTCGATCTCGTCTGGGGTCAGCGCAAACAGGTAAGAGGCTTCGATGACTTCGAGCCCCTTGTTCATCATCGACGCGGAATCGATGGTGATCTTCTGTCCCATGCTCCAGTTCGGATGTTTCAGCGCCTGCACCAGCGTCGCCTGCTCGATATCAGCGCTGGCCCATGTCCGGAATGGCCCGCCGGACGCGGTGATAATGACGCGGACGAGTTCTTCGCGGTTTCCCGAGCCCAGCGCCTGAAAAAGCGCGTTATGTTCGGAGTCAGCGGGAAGGATGCAGGCACCTGCCCTCGCCGCGCGCTGCATGAAAAAGTCGCCGGCGCAGACAAGGCATTCCTTATTGGCAAGTGCTACGGTCGCGCCGCGATCCACGGCCGCAAGCGCCGGCTTCAATCCGGCGGCACCGCTGACGGCGGCCATGACCCAATCCGCCGGCCGGGTTGCCGCTTCGATAACCGCGCTTTCGCCTGCGCCGCATTCGATGCGCGTGCCGGCCAGGGCATCCTTCAGCTCGGCCAGCCGGCCGGGATCGGCGATCGCCGCAAACCGCGCGCCGAACTCCTTCGCCAGCTTTGCCAGCGCCGGCACATTGGTATTGGCTGTCAAAGCCTCGACCCGGTAACGGTCGCGCGCGGCCCTCAGCAAATCCATGGTGCTGTCGCCGATCGAGCCGGTGGCGCCGAGGACGGTCACGGCGCGTACGGTCGATATCGCGGCCTTGTTGTTACGCAACGGAACTGCGCTCATGTCGTCACCAAACCATAAGACCGCGGCCGACGCCATCCGCGCCGTCCCGCAAAAGGCCGAAAATCGCAGCCATGACGACCGCGGCGACGAACCCGTCGAGACGATCCATCAGCCCGCCATGACCGGGAATGAGCTGACTGGAGTCCTTGACGCCGAACCGTCGTTTCACCGCCGATTCCAAGAGATCGCCAAGTTGGGACGCGACCGAGAGCAGCGCGCCCATCAGCAACAGGGGACCGGCTCTGCCGAGACCAAATGCCACAAATCCTCCCGATACGACCATGCTCGCCGCAAACCCGCCAAGCGCCCCCGCCCATGTTTTCTTCGGACTGACCCGCGGCCAGAGTTTCGGCCCGCCGATGCCGCGGCCTGCGAAATAGCCGCCGATATCGGTCACCCACACCACGAGCAGGATCAGGATCAGCGCGACAAATCCGTGGGTTTGATCGAGCCGCACCAGCACCGAAGCGAGTTCCGCCGCGGCGGCATAGACAAATCCAGCCGTGGTCCAATGGCGCCGCTCCGGCGAGAATAGCGCAACGGCAGCGAAACCGAGAACCAACGCAATCAGCGAGGCATCGATCCGCCCCGCCGCGAGACAAAGACCCGATATCGCCAGCCCGACAACGCCCGACGCGACCACGCGCCGCTCGCGCACCACGCCAACGATCATCAGCCATTCGACATAGAGGCCGATCGCGGCCAGCGTCACCAGCATAGTCCACAGCCAGCCACCGGCATATGCGATCGTGACCGCTGCCGGTGCGAGCACCAATGCGGCGATGACGCGCAGCACCAGATTGCGCCAACCCTGTTCCACCGCCGGCGCGGCCTCGCCCTCGCTCACGATCCGGTTTTCGCGGCCAGACCGCCGAAACGGCGCTCCCGCCTGGCATATTCGGCGATGGCGTCCTCGAGCGCGGCCTTGTCGAAGTCAGGCCAGTGGATCGGCACGAACACAAGTTCGCTGTAGGCCGCCTGCCACATCAGGAAATTCGACAGCCGCTGCTCACCGCTGGTGCGAATGATCAGATCGGGATCGGGAATGTCCGGCGCATCGAGGTATTGACCGAGGGTGTCGGCGTCGATCGAGCCGGGGTCGCGCTTGCCCTCGGCCACCTCGCGGGCGAGCCGCTGCGCCGCCTGAGCGATTTCCTGCCGCGATCCGTAGTTGAAGGCGACCACGAGATGGAGCTTGGTATTGTCCTCGGTCAGTTCTTCCGCCTCGTTGAGGAGCGCGCAGATGTCCGGCTCCAGGCCGGAGCGCTCGCCAATCACCCGCACCCGGACGCCGTCGCGATGCAGGGTCGCCAAGTCGTTGCGGATAAACCGCCGCAGCAGACCGAACAGATCCCCGATTTCGGTCGCGGGACGCGACCAGTTTTCCGAGCTAAAGGAGAAGATCGTCAAATAGAGAATGCCGAGTTCGTTGGCGGCGCGAACCACCCGGCGCAACGCTTCGACGCCGCGACGATGGCCCTCCGTGCGCGGCAAGCCGCGGGCCGCCGCCCAGCGGCCGTTGCCGTCCATGATGATCGCCACGTGCAGGGGGCCGTCGGTTCGATCCGGTCCTTCGGTCACGGGGGCGGCAGCGTTCGACATCGGTCAATCCCTAAACCGTCAGGATTTCTTTTTCCTTGGCCGCAAGCAACTGGTCAATCTCCGAAATCGTTCCGTCGGTTGCCTTCTGCACATCGGCGGCCAGGCGCTCCTGATCATCCTCGGAAATCTCGTGATTCTTCTCCAGTTTCTTGACCGTATCGAGACCGTCGCGGCGGACATGCCGGACAGCGACGCGCGCGGCTTCGGCGTATTTGTGTGCGACCTTCACAAGCTCCTTGCGGCGGTCTTCGTTGAGCTCGGGAATTCTCAGGCGAAGCACCTGTCCTTCGGTGGCGGGGCTGAGGCCGAGATTGGAATCGATGATCGCCTTTTCCACGGCCTTGACCATCGACTTGTCCCACACCTGCACCGACAGAAGCCGCGGCTCGGGCACGCTGATGGTGGCAAGCTGGTTGAGCGGCATGTGCGTGCCATAGGCGTCGACCTGCACCGGCTCCAGCATCGAGGCTGCGGCACGGCCGGTTCGCAGACCGCCAAGTTCATGCTTGAGGGCCTGACTGGCGCCTTGCATGCGGCGTTTCAATTCGTTGATGTCGAACTTACCCGTGGACATAACGCTCTCCTCCTGAAAACCTATCGTCGAGGCCGCCAGGCCCGCGCATGGTCCTTCGCAAACCCGTCAGCCGGCGACGATGGTGCCGTGGCCGGTGCCGCGCAGGATCGCGCCGATCGAACCCGGCTCGGCGATCGAGAACACGATGATAGGCAGCGACGTCTCACGGGCAAGCGCGAATGCGGTCGCATCCATGACCTTGTAGCCGCCTTCAATCGCCTGTGAATGGGTCAGGCGGTCAAATCGCCGGGCTGCCGGGTCCTTCTTGGGATCGGCGCTGTAGACGCCATCGACATTGGTGGCCTTCAGTACCGCCTGCGCGCCGATTTCGGCCGCCCGCAATACCGCCGTCGTATCGGTGGTGAAAAACGGGTTGCCGGTTCCGCCGCCCAACAGCACGATCCGGCCCTCGGCAAGATATTTGTGCGTCGCACCCCGGGTGAACAGCTCGCAGATCTGCGGCATGACGAATGCCGACAGGGTCCGCGCCGGCGAACCCCGCCGCTCGATCGCCGCCTCGAGCGCAAGGCAGTTCATCACGGTGGCGAGCATGCCCATGGCGTCCCCGGTAGGGCGCGAGACGCCACGCGAAGAGACTTCCACGCCACGGACCATGTTGCCGCCGCCGACCACGACAGCGACCTCGGAGCCCAGCTGGCGGGCGGCGATCAGATCGCCGGCGATGCGATCGACGGTCGGCTGATCGATGCCGAAGGACTGTGCGCCGGCGAGGTATTCGCCGGAGAGCTTGATCACCACGCGACGATAGACCGGCTCGGCCATTGCGATTAGCTTTCCTTCCCCGCGGGTTGCTCCCCGGCGCAAACGGGCGGGAAGCACCGATGCCGCGGTTATTTCTTGCCGCTGGCGGCCGCGACCTCGGCTGCGAAATCGGTTTCCTGCTTGTCGATTCCCTCGCCCAGAGCATAGCGCACAAATCCGGCGATCTTGACCGGCGCGCCGACCTTACCCTCAGCTTCTTTCACGGCCTTGGCGATCGACTTGCCGCCGTGGTCGGCATGGATCGAGGCCTGCTCGAGCAGGCAGACTTCCTTGTAATAGGTCTTCAACCCGGACTCGACGATCTTTTCGATCACGTTCTCCGGCTTTCCCTGCTGGCGGTATTTGTCCGCAAGCACGTCCCTCTCGCGCTTCACGGCGGCGGGATCCAGCCCCGCCGGATCCAGCGCCTGCGGATTGGTGGCGGCGACATGCATCGCAAGCTGGCGGCCGAGAACCGCTAGTTCATCCGCCTTGCCGACAGATTCGAGCGCCACGATCACGCCCATCTTGCCTGCGCCTTCGATCACGGCATTATGCACGTAGCTTGATACCACCCCCTTGCCGACCTCGAGCGAAGCGGCGCGGCGCAGCGTCATGTTTTCGCCGATGGTCGCAATCGCGTCGGCGACCGCGGTTTCCACCGTCACCTGGCCGACCTTCGCGGCCTTGATCTTTTCCAGGTCGGCGCCGATTTCGAGCGCGACCCGGGCGATCATCTTGACGAGTCCCTGGAACTGCTCGTTGCGGGCGACGAAATCGGTCTCGGAATTGACCTCGACCACAACGCCCTTGGTACCCGACGTCAGCGCGCCGATCAGGCCTTCCGCCGCGATACGACCAGCCTTCTTCGCGGCCTTCGACAGCCCCTTCTTGCGCAGCCAGTCGATTGCCGCCTGCATGTCGCCGTCGTTCTCGGCGAGCGCCTGCTTGCAGTCCATCATGCCGACGCCGGTAGTCTCGCGCAGGTCCTTGACCATCGCCGCTGTGATTGTTGCCATCGTTACAATCCTTTGCCTGTCAGGGCGGTCGCGAAGCGGAGGTTGCCGCCTCGCCGCCGTCCACCGTCAGGAATTACGAAAATTGAAAACTGGTGGCCGGAGGGTCCCGGCCAGCGCTGGATTTATTCGGCTTCCGCCGTCATCGCCTTGGCCTGGGCCACCCAGCCATCGGCGCGCGAGGGAAGTCCGACCTCTTCACCGATCTTGTGAGCGGTGTCGTGATCGAGTTCGGCAAGCTGCCAATAGTGGAAGATGCCGAGGTCGTTGAACTTCTTCTCGATCGCGCCGGACACGCCGGTCAGCTTCTTGAGATCGTCGGCAGCCCCGCGTGGCCCGGCAAGACCCTGGAAGCCCACGGGTTGCGACACCACCGGGACTTCCTCGCGGAGAGGATGGGCGGAAGCGCCGATGTCGATTCCGGATTCGCCTTGCGCGCGCGAGATGCCGTCGATGACGGCGCGGGCAACCAGGTCGCAATACAGCGTGATGGCCCGGCCGGCGTCGTCGTTGCCGGGAATCACGTAGGTGATCCCCTTGGGATCGGAATTGGTATCAACGATCGCGGCCACGGGAATGTTCAGCCGCTGCGCCTCCTGGATCGCGATGTCTTCCTTGTTGGTGTCGATCACGAAGATCATGTCGGGCAGACCGCCCATCTCCTTGATGCCTCCAAGCGAACGGTCGAGCTTGTCGCGCTCGCGCTGCAGCGTCAGCCGTTCCTTCTTGGTGTAGGCGTTGGCATCGCCGGAATTGAGTACTTCATCGAGGTGTCGCAGCCGCTTGATCGAGCCGGAAATCGTCTTCCAGTTGGTGAGCGTGCCGCCGAGCCAGCGCGAGTTTACAAAATACTGCGCCGAGCGCTTGGCGGCTTCGGCGACGCCGTCCTGCGCCTGCCGCTTGGTGCCGACGAACAGGATACGGCCGCCCTTGGCGACGGTATCGCTGACCGCCTGCAGCGCGCGATGCAACAGCGGCACGGTCTGGGCGAGGTCGATGATGTGGATGTTGTTGCGGGCACCGAAAATGTAATCCGACATTTTCGGATTCCAGCGGTGCGATTGGTGGCCAAAGTGAACGCCAGCTTCCAGGAGCTGACGCATAGAAAAATCGGGAAGCGCCATAGTTCAGTTCTCCGGTTGGTTCCTCCGGAAACGTGTGAGCATACGAGCCTTATGGCCCGGCTGCCACCGGACGGCCTTTTGAGCCATGTTTCCGTGTGAGATGGGCCGCTATATAGCGGTATTTCCAGCAGAAGCAAGGAAATTGGGCCGGTTTCGCTGCTTTCAGGCAAAGCGGCCCGGCCGCCCGCTTTAGAGGGCGCATTACGCCGGCTTCCAAGCGGTCCCTTGCCTCGAGATGCCTCGGTTCGAGAGTGCTTTCCGACGAAGTTAGTCTCGGCGATCGTCGCCGTCCCGGACGCGGGCGAGCCTATGTTTAGGCGACCATATCGACCTTGCCGTTGGCCAGCCGGTAGATACCACCAACGACCCTGAGTTTGCGCTGTTCGACCGCCGCATTCAGGATCGGTGCTGCCAAGCCGAGCTTGGCGACGTTGTCGATGACATTCTGCCGGATGGCATTGTCGAGCGTATCCCCGCCTTGTTGCCGCACGGCCTTTACCGACGGCGCGATGGCCTCGACGAGTGAGGGCATGTGACCCGGCAGCGGCTTCTCGTCCTTGAGCGATTTGATGGTTGCGTCGACGGCGCCGCAGCTGTCGTGACCCAGCACCAAAATCAAGGGCACGGCCAACACCGCGACCGCATATTCCAGACTGGCGATCGTCTCGGTGCTGGCGAAGTTACCGGCCACGCGGCAGACGAAAAGATCGCCGCGACCGCTGTCAAAAGCGTATTCCGGCGCGATTCGCGAATCGGCGCAGCTCAAAATGGCGGCATAGGGGTTTTGTCCTCCCGCCAAGGCCTCCCGCTCGTGCTTGAAATCGTGGCGCAGTGCCAGGCCTTTCACGTAGCGAGAATTTCCCTGCCGCAGGCGTTCGAGCGCAGCATCCGGCGACAGGACATTCTGCGGCTTCGGCGGCGCTTTGATCTCCTTGGCGGCGGCCGGTTTCGCCATGAACAAGCCCATGCTCGCGGCGATGCCGAGAACTAGACTGCGTCGCGAGGGATCAAATCGTTGGAGCGCATTCTTGCAGTCCGTCATGCACATCGGAACCTCCGTCCACCGCTACAATGTCTGCACGTCGACCACGCCGGAAACCGCCTTGATCGCGCCGGCGATCTGCGGCGAGACCTTGAAGCGGCCCGGTAGCCTCATTTCCACCTCGGTTTCGAGGTCGAGCATAATGACCAGCGACACGTCGCCATCACCCCCGCCCGCCGCCGCGGGAGCCGGTTTTGTCTGAAGGCCGCGGGTCGCAGCGCCCTGCCCTGCCTCGGGCATCTGCAGCCGCTTGGCGATGGAGTCGAGCGGCCTGGTGTCGCGGACGAAAATCCGAAGACCCTTTTGGGTCTTGGCAGCAGCGGCATCCAGCGGCTCGGCGTGCAGCACCCGGGCGCGGACATCCTCGCCCTGCAACTCGGCGCCGAGCTGCAGCAGCACGGCTGCGCCGGGCTCCAGCACCTCGCGATACTGGGCGAGCCCTTCGGAAAACAGCACGGCCTCGAAATGGCCGGTCGGGTCCGATAGCCCGATGATGCCCATCTTGTTGCCGGTCTTGGTGCGCCGTTCCATGCGCGACACCACGGTGGCGGCAACCTTGCCGGCGGTCGCGCCGGTTTTGACCGCGCGGGAAAACTCCGCCCAGGATTGCACCCGCAATCTTTTCAGCACGGTGGCATAATCGTCGAGCGGATGGCCGGACAGGAAAAATCCGATCGCGTCGTATTCGCGCCGAAGCCGCTCAGCCGGCAGCCATGGCTCGACCTGTGGCAGCATGATGGTCGGTGCGTCGGCGGCACCGCCGAACATGTCGTTCTGCCCCATGGTCGCGGCTTCGTGGCTGCGCTGGCAGGCCGACAGTATCGCCTCGGCGCCGGCGAACACGCGCGCCCGGTTGGAATCCAGCGAATCGAACGCGCCGGCCGCAGCCAGACTTTCGATCACGCGCTTGTTGATCGCACGCGGACTGACCCGCGCCGCGAAATCGGCCAGCGAGGTGAATAGCCCGTCCTTGCGCGCCTCCACAATCAGCTCGACCGCCTGGTGGCCGACGCCCTTGAGGCCCGCCAGCGCATAATAGATGGTCCCGTCGCCAACCTCGAAAGTGGCGCCGGAACGATTGACCGAGGGCGCCTCGACCTTGATCCCGAGCCGTTGCGCCTCCGCGCGAAACTCACTGAGCTTGTCGGTGTTGCTCATGTCGTGCGTCATCGACGCCGCCAGGAATTCAACCGGGTGATGCGCCTTCATGTAGGCGGTGTGATAGGACAACAGCGCGTAGGCCGCGGCATGGCTTTTGTTGAAGCCGTAATCGGCGAATTTGGCGAGCAGTTCGAAGATGGTGTCGGCCTGCGCCGGCGAGATGCCGCGCGCGATCGCGCCTGACACAAAGCGCTCGCGCTGCTGCTCCATTTCCCTGCGGATTTTCTTGCCCATCGCGCGTCGCAACAGATCTGCCTCGCCGAGCGAATAGCCGGCCATGACCTGCGCGATCTGCATCACCTGTTCCTGATAGATGATGACCCCAAAGGTCTCCTTAAGGATCGGCTCAAGCATCGGATGCAGATATTCCGGCTCCTCGTCGCCGTGTTTGCGGGCGCAATAGGTCGGAATGTTCGCCATGGGACCCGGACGATACAGCGCCACCAGCGCGATGATGTCCTCGAAGCGGTCGGGCCGCATGTCGACCAGGGCGCGCCGCATGCCCTGGCTTTCCACCTGGAACACACCGACCACATCGCCCTTGGCCAGCATCGCGTAGCTTGGCGCGTCGTCGAGCGGCAGTCGCGCCAGGTCAAGGTCGATGCCGCGCCGCTTCAGGTGCTTCACCGCGAGATCGAGCACTGTCAGCGTTTTGAGGCCTAGGAAATCGAATTTGACGAGGCCCGCGGGCTCGACCCATTTCATGTTGAACTGGGTCACCGGCATGTCGGATTTCGGATCGCGGTAGAGCGGCACCAGTTCGCTGAGCGGACGGTCTGATATCACAATGCCGGCGGCGTGGGTGGAGGCGTGCCGGGTCAGGCCCTCCAGGCGCTGGGCGATATCGAAGGCACGCGCCACCACCGGGTCCTCGTCGCGAAACGCCTGCAACTTCGGCTCGCTCGCGATCGCGGCCGCCAGCGTTACCGGAGCAGCGGGATTTTGCGGCACCAGTTTGGTCAGCTTGTCGACCTGCCCATAGGGCATCTGCAGCACGCGCCCGACGTCACGCAGCACGCCGCGCGCCTGCAGCGTCCCGAAGGTGATGATCTGCGCCACCTGATCGCGACCGTAACGCGCCTGCACGTAACGGATCACCTGGTCGCGTCCGTCCTGGCAAAAGTCGATGTCGAAGTCGGGCATCGACACGCGCTCGGGATTGAGAAAGCGCTCGAACAGGAGGCCGAACTGGATCGGATCGAGATCGGTGATGGTGAGCGCATAGGCGACCAGCGAGCCCGCGCCGGAGCCGCGGCCAGGTCCAACCGGAATGCCCTCGGCCTTCGCCCATTTGATGAAATCGGCAACGATCAGGAAATAGCCCGCGTAGTTCATGCGGGTGATGACATCGAGCTCGAAGGCAAGCCGCGCGCGATAGTCTTCCTCGGAGGTGCCCTGCGAAAGGCCGTGAACCCTGATGCGGTTGCCGAGGCCCTCCTCGGCCTGACGGCGCAATTCCACCGCCTCGTCGCTTTCCGCGCCGGCGGCGCTGGCGCCGGCGCCCACCGTGAACCGCGGCAGGATCGGCTTGCGCGTCACCGGGCGGAACGAACAGCGCTCGGCAATCTCGACCGTGGACGCCAGCGCCTCCGGCACGTCGGCGAACAGCACAGCCATTTCGGCGCGGCTCTTGAAGCGGTGATCCGGGGTGAGCTGATCGCGATCGGTTTCGGCGATCAGGCGTCCGCCGGCGATGCACAATAGCGCGTCATGGGCCTCGTAATCGTCGGCGGTCGCGAAATACGGCTCGTTGGTCGCAACCAACGGCAATCCTCTTGCATAGGCGAGATCGATCAGGCCGGCTTCCGCGCGGCGCTCCTTTTCAATGCCATGGCGCTGCAATTCGACATAGAGCCGGTCGCCGAACAGGCTCGCCAGCCGGTCGCAGCGCGCGGCGGCAAGATCAGCATGATCGGCCGCGATCGCCAGCGAAATCGGCCCCTCGGGGCCACCCGTCAAGACGATCAGGTCTTCGGCGTCGCCTTGCAGCCATTCGAACTTGATGTGGGGAGACTGATGGATTGGCGTCTCAAGAAACGCCCGCGAGTTCAGCCGCATCAGGCTGCGATAGCCGCGCTCGCGCGCCGCCAGCAGCACGATCCGCGACGGTCCCGCTGCCAGCGCATTGCGCGCGCCCAGGTCCTGATCGCCAAAATCGACCGCGAGCTCGCAGCCGATGATCGGCTGGATGCCGTAGCCGGCCATCTTGTCGGAGAATTCCAGCGCCCCGAACATGTTGTCGGTGTCGGTCAGCGCCAAGGCCGGCTGGCGGTCCGCCTTGGCCAGCTCGGCAAGCTTCTGGATCTTGATCGACCCCTTCAGCAGCGAATAGGCCGAATGGACGTGGAGATGGACGAATCCGGCATTGGACATGGCGGCCAACGGCTTCTGGGTCATGGACTTGGGGATCACCGGGCCTGAGGGAGCGCAAAGCCGCCGGTCTGGCCGACTCGCCCCCGCGATGGTGGTGCCTCGGGCCGGATGAGTCCACGCGGAACCGTCAAACCAGGCCAGACGTCCCCGTTTTCCTGTCGCCTTCCGCCGGTCCGGTCACCGTCTTAGAGCTGCGGAATCAGCTGGGCCCAGACCGCAATCATCCCGACAAAAAGCGTAATCGACGCCAACGCGGCTGCTTCTTCCACGAATGTCTTCAACATGCCCACCTCCTTCATACTAGAACATAAGAAGAACATTGTTCTCTTTATGTTCCTGGAAGTCAAGGGACGGCAGGCGCCAGTTTTGAAACGTGGTCGAAAAACAAATGACTTGGTTAAGGGGATCACCGACGGCGGAGCCCTCTATCCAGATTGTGTTCGTCGACCCGGCTCCAAACCGTTCGCAGAAGGATTTCCGCCTCAGAGTGCCATGCTGGCCCACAAGAAAAAGCCCCGGGCTTTCGCCCAGGGCTTGTCCTCCCGCCGCGCAGGTTCGATCAATATCTAAACCTGTAATTCACACCGAGGCGCACGATCTCGTCAGTCAATCTGGTGTTCATAGCCAGGTTGCCCACGATCGTGCCCGCGGGAATATTCGGTGAGCCGGCAAGACCGGCCAAAGGCGAAGTCGTGGCACTGCCTCCCCTCCCCAGATCGACGTGGAGGTATTCGAACTTCAAGCTCCAATTGTCGTAAATCGCGGTTTCGACGCCGGCTCCGACGACCCAACCGAACCGGTCTTCCGCCCATTTTGCGCCGACCGCGTCACCATCGGGGTCGATGGTTGTCACGCTGGACTCCACTCGCCCATAGGCAAAGCCGCCGGTTGCATAGACCATCAAACGAGGATCCGGCAGGAAACCAATGCGGCCTCGAACGGTGCCGAACCACGTCAGTTTCTGATCGAAGTTGGATACGATGGCCTGCCCAGGCACGGCTGTTCCCGTGGCGGCGTTAACGTCGGCAAAATTGCGGTCGATGTTGAAAAGTGAGTTTCTCTGGTCGGTGCCCTGGAAATCAGCTTCCAGGCCCCACACGTAGGCGCTGGTCTGCCAGTTGAACCCGATCTGACCGCCGCCCACGGCGCCGTTCAAATCCAGTGAGCTCGTGTTCGTTGTGCCCGCTGGCGTACTGGCAATGGTCGAATCGGCCCTTCCCCAGCTGTAACCCAAGTTTGCACCGACGTAGAAGCCGGTCCAGTTATAGATCGCAGGTGCAATCGCCTTGCTATAGCCTTGCATTGGCAAGTCCGCAGCGGATGCCGCGCCAATGCCAAGGATGGCACTGAGGGCCGTGACTGAAATTATGAACTTCGAATGTCTCATAACTACCTCCCCATCAAGCCGGCCCAAACGAAGCTCAGTTTGGTACCCGAAGGTTTCCTGTGCCCGAAGTTGCAACTTATGACCTGCAACATATCCGAGAGCTTGATAGAATTCCTGCGAATGTAGCGCAAACGCCACACTGCCTTCGTGTTGGGCCTGCTGCTGCCACGCTTGGCCCGACTTAGTTGGATTGCCCGCAGCCGAGCGCCGCTGAAACGCGCGACGGCAGCGGTATCCCCGCCGCAGGCTCACGCGTGAACGTGAATTGACCGACATCAGGGAGGGCTGTCTGCTTGCGCGCCAAGTGGAAGGTCCCGAAGCCCGAACGGAGGACGCCATGCGAACGATAATTTGGGCGCTGATGTTGTGGTGCGCAGCCTCGATAACAGGCGCATCGCCGGCTGCCGCCCGGGATTATCCATTCTGCATCAAGGGCTGCGATTTCGGAGGGAACGGCGACTGCATTTTTACCAGCTACCAGCAGTGCCAGGCATCGGCCTCCGGCCGCGACGCCTATTGCGACGCCAATCCCTATTTCAACGCCCCCGCCGATCCTCGGCCTAATCAAGGCCGCCGTTCCGGCAAGAGGTTCTGATGCGTATTCTGGTCATGGCGATTCTGGCGACGGGAACAATTGCCGCCGCGGGACCGGCGGCGGCCCAAACCTACGCTCCGGACTATCCGGTCTGCCTGCACGTGTACGGACCGGTCAGCTATTACGAATGTCGCTACATGTCGCTGCCTCAGTGCAACGCTTCGGCCTCGGGGCGTGCGGCGCAGTGCCTCATCAATCCCTATTTCGCGAGCGCGGAAGAGCCAGCAGGACGGCGCTATCGGCATCGCCGCACCTATTGAATTAATCCAGCTCGACCACCTGGCCGTCCACCAGCGACACCCGCCGGTCCATGCGGCCGGCGAGTTCCATGTTGTGGGTCGCGATCAGCATCGCCACCCGGGTCGCCCTGACCAGTTGCATCAGCGCGCCGAACACGTGATCGGCGGTATGCGGGTCCAGATTTCCGGTCGGTTCATCCGCCAGCAGGCACCGCGGCGCATTGGCGACCGCGCGCGCGATCGCCACCCGCTGCTGCTCACCGCCGGACAGTTCGGCCGGCCGGTGTTTGATGCGATCGCCGAGGCCCAGATAGGCCAGAATTTCCGTGGCGCGTTTGACGGTCTCGGCACGCTTCAGCCCGCGGATCATCTGCGGCAGCATGACATTCTCGAGCGCGGAGAATTCCGGCAGCAGCCGGTGCGACTGGTAGACGAAGCCGATGTCGGTGCGGCGGATCTGGGTTCGCTCGACGTCGGTCAAGCCCGAGGTCGGCGCACCGCCGATATAGACTTCGCCGTCGTCGGGGCTCTCCAGGAGGCCCGCGATATGCAGCAATGTTGACTTGCCCGCGCCCGACGGCGCCACCAGCGCCACCGACTGTCCCGCCCACAGCGCAAGCTTGGCGCCGTCGAGGATCGTCAGCGTCGTCGCCCCCTGCATATATTGCCGCTTTATCTCGTGGAGATAGATGACCGGTACATCTTCCGCCTCCTGCTCCATTTGTTCCTCACTCGTACCGGAGCGCTTCGACGGGATCGAGGCGGGCGGCGCGCCACGACGGATACAGCGTGGCCAGGAAAGACAGCGTCAGCGCCATGATCACGACCGCGGCGGTTTCGCCGAAATCGATCTCGGCGGGCAGCCTGGAGAGGAAGTAGAGTTCCGGCGAGAACAATTCGGTGCTGGTGAGCCAGGACAGGAATTGCCGGATCGATTCAATATTCAGACAGATCAGGAGACCGACGAAGAACCCGGTCAACGTGCCGACCACGCCGATCGCGGCTCCCGTGATCAGGAATATCCGCATGATCGAGCCCTGCGAGGCGCCCATGGTGCGAAGGATCGCGATGTCGCTGCCCTTGTCCTTCACCAGCATGATCAGGCCGGAGACGATGTTCAGCGCCGCGACCAGCACAATCATGGTCAGGATCAGGAACATCACGTTGCGCTCAACCTGAAGCGCGTTGAAGAAAGTCGAGTTGCGCTGCCGCCAGTCGACCAGAAACACCGGCCGGCCGGCCGCTTCGGTTACAGTCTTGCGAAAGACGTCGATCCTGTCGGGATTGGTGGTGAACACCTCGATTGCGGTCACGTCATTGTTGCGATTGAAATAGGCCTGCGCCTCCGGAAGCGGCATGAACACGAAACTCGCGTCATATTCCGACATGCCGATCTCGAACACCGCGGCAACCCTGTAGGGCTTGATGCGCGGGGTGGTGCCCATTGGGGTCACCGCGCCGCGCGGCGCCACCAGCGTGATGCTGTCGCCGGCATGTATCGACAGCGTATCGGCGAGCCTGCGGCCGATAGCGACGCCCTGCGCCTCGTCGAATCCCTCCAGCGTACCCTGTTTGATGTTCTTGGCGATCGAGGTGAGGTTGTTGAGATCGTCGGCGCGAATGCCGCGAACGAATACGCCTGAGGCGTTGAACGGCGAGGAAGCCAGCGCCTGGCCATCCACTACGGGCGCAGCCAGCCTGATGCCCGCGACCTGATTGATGCGCTCGGCGACGTCCTTCCAGTCGGTCAGCGGCGATTCCAGAGGCTGCACCAGAAGGTGGCCGTTGAGGCCGAGGATCTTGTCCAGCAGTTCCTTACGGAACCCGTTCATCACCGCCATCACGATAATCAGCGTGGCGACGCCGAGCATGATGCCGAGGAAGGAAAAACCGGCAATGACGGAGATAAAACCCTCCTTGCGACGTGCCCGCAAATAGCGTCCGGACAGCAGCCATTCGAATGGCGCAAAAGGTGGGGTACGAATGGGCTCGCTCATAGATTCATCCATAGCCCGATTTTCACACGATTCGGGCTAATTGTGGCCTAAACCTCTGATATCCCGGCGCTTGCGGTGGATAATTCGTCACGAGATCAGCCGCGCCGCGATATCGGCGGAGCTCATGTTCTCGCGCGTTCCGTCGCTGCGCCGCTTGATCTCAAGCTTGCCCTCGGCGAGGCCCTTCGGGCCAACCAGAATCTGCCAGGGAATGCCGATCAGGTCGGCGGCGGCGAACTTGGCGCCGGCGCGCTGGTCGGTGTCGTCGTACAGCACTTCGACGCCCTTGGCGGAAAGCTCGCGATAAAGCTGTTCGCATGCGGCATCTGTGTCTTGCGATCCCTGCTTCAAATTGAGGATCACAGCCTTGAACGGGGCGACCGCTTCCGGCCATTTGATCCCCGCATCGTCATGGCAGGCTTCGATGATGGCGCCGACCAGCCGCGAGACGCCAACGCCGTAGGAACCGCCATGGACCGCGACTTCGGCGCCATCGGCGCCCGCGACCAGCGCCTTCATGGTGTCGGAATATTTGGTGCCGAAGTAAAAGATCTGGCCGACCTCGATGCCCCGGGTGTGGACCCTTTTCTCGGCGGGCACCTCGCGGTCGAAGCGCGCGACGTCGTGGACGTCCTCGGTCGCGGCATAGACCGAGGTCCATTGCTTGATGACAGGCGTGAGATCGCCGTCATAGTCGACGTCCTCGCCGGGCACCGGCAGGTTGAGCACGTCGCTGTCGCAATAGACCGCGGATTCGCCGGTCTCCGCGAGCACGATGAATTCGTGGCTGAGATCGCCGCCGATCGGACCGGTTTCGGCGCGCATCGGGATCGCCTTCAGTCCCATCCGCGCGAAGGTCCGCAAATAGGCCACGAACATCCTGTTGTAGGAACGCCGCGCGGCGGCCTCGTCGATGTCGAACGAATAGGCATCCTTCATCAGGAATTCGCGGCCACGCATGACGCCGAAGCGCGGACGCTGCTCGTCGCGAAACTTCCACTGGATATGGTAGAGATTAAGTGGCAGGCTTTTGTACGATTTGACGTAGGCGCGAAAAATCTCGGTGATCATCTCCTCGTTGGTTGGACCAAACAGCAGCTCGCGCTTGTGCCGGTCGGTGATGCGCAGCATTTCCGGTCCATAGGCATCGTAGCGGCCGCTTTCGCGCCAGAGGTCGGCGAGCTGCAGCGTCGGCATCAGGAGTTCCAGCGCACCGGCGCGGTTCTGTTCTTCGCGGACGATCTGCTCGATCTTCTTCAGCACCCGCAGACCCAGCGGCAGCCAGGCATAGATACCGGCCGCCTCCTGCCGTATCATGCCCGCGCGCAGCATCAGCCGATGCGACGCGATTTCGGCCTCTTTCGGATTTTCCTTGAGGATGGGCAGAAAGAACCGCGACAATCGCATGGGCACACCAGAAGAATCGGTCAGGCACGGGAAGCCAGCAGTGAAACCGGATCGGGTGCGAAAACACAAGGGCGGGACCAGCAAAAGCCGCCAACCAAGCGGATTCCTCGAGGCGGCATCGCGGGCGCGAATAAGGCGCGATCAGGCCGCCCGCGACATCATCGCCATCACATCTTCATCCCGGAGGGCATCTTCTTCATCTGCATCCGACCGCCTGAACCATCAGCCCCCGCCGGTCCCTGCGCACCCACGCCCAGCACATCCAGCGATAGCTGCACCTTGCCGGCTCTTTCGAACTCGAGCGTGACCGGCAGCTGGTCGCCCTGCTTGAGCGGACGCTTGAGGTCGGACAGCATCAGGTGATAGCCGCCCGGCGCAAGCCTGACGGTCTTGCCGGGCTCGATTGTGAGACCTTTTTCGAGCGGACGCATCGTCATCACGCCGTTATTCATCGTCATTTCGTGCACCCGGACGTTGGCGGCGACCTCGGCGGAGCCACCGATCAGCCGATCCGGCGCGGAGCCCTTGTTCTCGATGGTCAAATATCCGCCGCCGATTTTCGCTCCACCCGGCGTGGCGCGGCTCCAGGCTTGCGTAATCACGAGATCGCCGGCCCTGATCTCCTCGGCGCACGCGGGCACGGCGAGAAAACAGCTGAGCATGGCAAGGCACCCGACCGCGCCGACAATCGAAAACAACGCCGTTCTTCTGATTTGCACTTCCCGCCTCCTCTAATCTCCGACGATTTACAAAAGATGGACCGCGGGATGCAGCGTGCCAAGCACCCCGACGATGGCGAATATCGCAAGCGCCAGGACGATTTCGATTGAGCTGTTGCGCGTAAGCTGACGGAGCGTTTCGAGCCGCAGTTCATCTGGCGACGTGGCAAGCTGAGGCGTCAACCAGAACCGGTTCACGAAGGCAAACACCAGCATAGTAGCGAAGACAACAAGCTTGAGCATCAGGAGGCGCCCATATCCGGTGGTAACCAGCGCGTGAAACGAGCCGACCAGAATCCATGCGTTGACGATTCCGGTTGCGGCCAGAATTGCCACGCTGACGATGCCGAGCGTCGAGAACCTTCGCGTCGCATCCCAGGCAAGCGACGCCGATGCGACAGACCGACGATGCCGGACCGCGGCGAGCACAAGCACCAGCGACACAAGTCCTCCGATCCAGGCGGACGCGCCAAGCAGATGCAACGCATCGGCGGCAAGATGCAGCAATCCCGCGTCACCGGGCGTTGAGCCGGCATGGCCAGTCCACGCGATGGCGGCGGCGAGGCCCAGGGCCGCCGCCGGCGCGAGCCATTCCGCCAGCGCAAACCGGTAATATGCCAGGCAAGCGGCAACCGCGATCGCCAACACGATGCGAATTTCCGACAACAGTCCGAATTGCGTCCGGTTTAGTACCGTTGACAGCACGCGCGTCGTCATGGCCTCGCTGAGCGGCAGCCCGCTCATCGAGACGGATTGAAGTAAGAACCAGAGCGCCCCGGACAAAACCGCGACGGCCAGACCGATCCACGCAACGCTCAGGGTTTGCTTCTTCAGCAGTTTTTCGACCGTTTCCTCCGAACGCCAGGCCGGCTTCGCCGCCACCGCCTGGAAAACCAGGCTTCCGGCTGTTATCGCCGTGGCCGCGAAATGTATCGCGCGAACCGCGACCAAGGGCCCGCTGATCTCCGCACCGAGCCAGTCCATGGGTTGTGCCTATTGGCCGACCTGAAAGGTGAAACTGCCGTCAGTCGTATGCGTGTCCACCGAGAGCACATGCCACGTCACGTGGTAGGTTCCGTTTCCCCCCGGATGCAGGGAGACGGACATCTGGCTGCCGCTGACGCGGGTTTTCCCGGTATCGACGCGCTTGCCGGCGGGGTCGGTCACCGTGAGGGTGCTGAAAGCCGGCTCCAGCTTTTGGGTGAACCAAAGCGTCACCTCATGCGGGGCTGTGGCGACCTTGTTGCCGACGCGCGGCTCGGCGTGATCGAGCATGGCATGGGCGCTTGCGTTACCCGTCACAAGCAAAAGCAGTAGAGGAATTGTTAGAACAACAGCTAAGCTACGCATGGTCAATTCCTTGAAAAGGGGCTTGCGGGTTGCACGGCGGCGCCAAAGATCGGCTTGCCGATCCCGTGCGGATCGATGTCGTCGAGGTAGAAATGCAGTTGCGCGATCACGCCGACATTGGTCCCGCTTTGCCGGTTGATCGGAATCAGCGCCTCGATGCCGACCTGAAAGGTATTCCCGACCCAGATCACGCCGGGATTGATGGTGCCCGTCGTCATGGTTCCCGAGGTGAGCGTATTCGTCACCGGCGTCTGCAGGCTTGCTTCAACCAGCGGGATCAGGTGATTGATGAAATCCGGCAGGCCGAGGTCGACGACGGCGGATTTCAGATAAGGCATGCTGTATTGAAGCGTTCCGCCCCAATTCAGAACGCGCGGGTGGAATTCGGTATCAACCGTTAAATTGCCGCCGTCGGGATCAATGCCGAAAGTGGTGGTCGAGTTCCGGCCCGGTATCGCGTAGCCAATCTGGCCGGTGATCGCGACGGGCCTGATCCACGACAGCGTGTCCGGGAGATCGCCGAATCCCTTACCGAAAAAGACGGTCGGCGTGTAAGTGTTGAAGGGGTCAGCGCCGACGCTCTGCGCGCCGCTCCCGCCCCATTCGACGGAAAGACCGACCGACATCACGAACTCATGCTCCGGGTTCTTGAAAACTCGGTATTTGAAGGTGGACTCAAGGTTCTGAAATCCGCCTGCTCCCATCCCGGTCGGACCTCCGGGCGGGCTAAGGCGGCTATAGGTGGCGTTAACGGATATTGCGAAGGCCTCAGTGATCCGTTTGGAAAACTCACCGGAAAAATCAAGCTGTTTGAACGACGGATCGTCGCCGGTCTTGAAACTGGAGACGGTGGGAAAGGACAATTCGTCGTTGACGCCGGGATCGTCGATGCCAAGCGTAGCCGGAAAGAAGCGGTTGCCGACGATTTCGTGGGCGACGCTTTCGCCGACAGGAATAACTGCCATGGCGAGCCCTGCCAGGCCCGCGCGCGTATAACGGATCGACATGAAAACCTCCGCAAGTGCCAAGTCGTGAACAAAGAAGGACGGCCAATGGCCGTCAGGCTCTGCTCAACAGCGGTGGCGCGCGCGCCTGGGCGTGGGAGCCTGTCCGCGAGCCGAACAGATCCGGACCGCGGTCGGGCCAGAGCACGCGCTCGACCTGGAGACAGGGCGCGGTAACGGCTGTGGCCTGCGGGGAATCGAGAGGCACGCCGGTAAAGGCAACGCTGCAAACCGCGCAACAGCCATCATGCACGCGGGGCTGACCGGTTTGATGATCGTTTTGACCGGGGGTCGCGGCCACATCGCCGTGACAGATAATTGCCGCATGCAGCGGATCGGCCGGGGCGATGCTGGCCGCCCAGCAAGCCGCGACCGGCGCGAGGATCTGCACCGTCATGGCAACCAGAACGATCGGAAAATACTTCGACAACCGCCGGCGCATCAATCAATCCACCTTTTCCAGCCTCGCTAGCTAATCATGCAGAGAGTCCGGTGTCGATATCAGGTTCCCGGCGATCTGAGAGTGATACATTTGGGGACCGGAATTATTCCGTCTGATGGAACCCGACGGTCATCAGTTATCGCGGACTCTGCATTTTTTTGGCCCTTTTCTGCCCATACTCCATCGCCAAAGCTCAGTTCGCGCGACCCGGACCCCAACCCGGAATGACGAAATCCCGATCATTACGCCAATTGCTCGAAATTTGAACAATCGTTGCTGAAATTGGTGACAAGGCGAAAAAGATGGTCTACCAGTGCGGGCTCAGGCTGGCCGAGAGGCTCAGGTCTGGTGGTCCAAGTCTCGGGAGGAGCCCTGGCGCGCACAAGCAGCGTCGCCCCGCCAATCAAGATCAAATCCAAATTTGCGGGGAAATAGGGTCGACACAATTTTTGAGCAGGGCTTGCGCCCTGCTCTTTTTTTTTGAGATGTCTGCATTTCGCTCTCAAGCGAAAAGCATACCCGTTCGCATCAGGAAAGCGCATCAAAAACCTGGAAACTCAGGGATCAACGTCCAAGGATATGCCGACGCCAACAAATCCGATCCAGCGCAGTTTTGAACTGGCCGCCGAGCGTTGCGAGGATCTGACGCCGGCGGTTTATCGCCGCCTGTTCCGCGAACACCCCGAAGCCGAAGCAATGTTCCGGCGCGAGGCCGGCGATCTCGTGAAAGGCTCGATGCTGGCGTTAGCCATCGACGCCATGATGGATTTTGCCGGAGATCGCAGAGGCAGTTTTCGCATGATCGAATGCGAGGTGCAGTCGCACGATGCCTATGGCACGCCCCGCAAACTGTTCGGCGACTTTTTCGGCGTGATCGCCGACACCATGCGCGAGATTCTCGGGGCCGACTGGTCGCCGGAGATCGAGGACGCCTGGCGAAGATTGTTGGCGGAGCTCGATCAAGTCGTCGCTCAAAGCGACGCATGAATCGAAACGCCTGAAATCATCAATCCCGATCGAGGAAACTGGATCCGATGTCGGCCTTCTTCTTGATCGGATCGTAGTCGCAAAACACGCCGTCGGCGACAAGCGTGTAGCTCGCGCTGACCGTGTATTTGTCGAGCTTGACCGAGTTCAGTCCGATGACGGAAGTCCGGGTCCCGGCATTCCATTTGAACGGGGTCGTGCTCTGCGTCTTCTCGCAGGCCGAAACGGCTTCGGCGAAGACATAGCCCTCGACGAATGCCTTCACGGTCCGGAGCTGGGTTGCCAGTTTCCAGTCGATGTAGAAGGCGCCGGCGAGGCCGGCGATCGTCAGAATCAATAATGCAACAATGGTTCTTTGAAACGTCATTTGCCCTACCCCCGGACCATGATCCGATCATGATCCCATTCCCTTTGTTTGAGCACGAACTTCGGAAAAGCCGGCTCCCGCTTTTTTCGCATCATGTTCAAGGCACCCCACCGATCAGAGCGGCATTCCCATCAGTCTGGACAGCCGTTCGACGTTCAGCAAGCCGGCGTTATAGGCCAGCATGGCGGCAGCGAAAACCGCCGCCGAGATGACCGTGGTCCAGATCAGCTTGCGGCCCATCGCCGTCGCGACCGGCGCGCCGGGGTCGGTGCCGGGAGCGCCCTCGCCGTCCTCGTGCTGGCTGCGCACGCCGAACGGCAGCGTCAGGAACAGCACGATCCACCACATCACGAAGTAGATCGCAAAGCCGGTCGAGATTGTGTAGACCATCGCTGGCCTCAGGCCTGTTCGATTTCGACGAGCGCGCCGGAAAAATCCTTCGGGTGCAGAAACAGCACGGGCTTGCCGTGAGCGCCGATCCTGGGATTGCCGTCGCCGAGCACGCGCGCGCCCTCCCTGATCAGGGTGTCGCGCGCCGCGATGACGTCGGGCACATCATAGCAGATGTGATGGATGCCGCCGTCGGGATTGCGCTCGAGAAATTTGGTAATTGGCGAGGCTTCGCCGAGCGGCTGGATAAACTCGATTTTAGTGTTGGGCAGCGTCACGAACACGGTGATAACACCGTGCTCTGGCAGCGGCACCGCGTGCGAGATATCGGCGCCGAACGCCGCGCCGTAGATCCTGGCGGCCTTCTCGGCATCCCTGACCGCGATCGCCACATGATTGAGCCGGCCCAGCATGACACTTCTCCGCCTGTTTTATAACTTGCGCGGGTTCTGATCGCAAAACCGGTATCCGCTTTTGCGGAACACGCGCCAACTCAGACCGTCAGGACGTGAACGTAACATAGGGGCTTCTTTCCCCAATGCTCGTTGATGGTGGCACGCACCGCGCGGCGCACCGACTCCGCCATGGCGTCGGGATCGCGCCGCCGCGCCCGCGGCAGACCCTCTACCGTCGACACCACGACGTCGAACACGATCTCGTCGATGATCTCTCCGGCCGTATTCTTCTCGGGTATACCGACGAGATCAACCTCGGGATCGTCGGCAAGTTCGCCCTTTTCGGTCACCGCCACCGCGATGAATGCGCAGCCGGCAAAGGCCAGTTTTTTCCGCTCAACGACGGCGCGCGACCTGGCATCCTCCAGGATAGAACCGTCCTTGTAGAGCCGCCCCGACGGCAGTTCCTCGATGATACCGGGATCGCCCGGCCCCAGCTTCACCAGGTCGCCGTTGCGACAGATCAGAACCTTCGGCACGCCCGCGGCCCGCGCCAGCCTGGCGTGCTCGAACAGATGCAGCGCCTCACCATGAACGGGGATCAGCAGTTGCGGACGCACCCACGAGATCATGTCGCGAAGCTCGTCACGGCGCGGATGGCCGGAGACATGGACCAGGTGGGTTCGGTCGGTAATGACCTCGATACCCTGATTGATTAGGCCATTGATGATGGCGCCCACGGCTTTCTCGTTGCCGGGGATGGTGCGCGAGGAAAAGATCACGCAGTCGCCCTTGTTCAGCGTCACCTGGGGGTGATCGTCGCAGGCGATACGCGACAGCGCCGCGCGCGGTTCGCCCTGGCTTCCCGTGCACAGCGCCACCACCTTATCGGGGGGAAAATGCCCGTAGAGATCGGCGCCGCGGAAACTCTGTACACCGTCGAGAAAGCCGGTCTCGCGCGCCACCTGAACCACGCGCTCCATGGCCCGGCCGACCACCACAATCTCGCGGCCGGCGGCCTTTGCCGCATCGGCCACCGCGCGCAGCCGCGCGACGTTGGAAGCAAAGGTGGTCACGGCGACGCGCCCCTTTGCCGCTTTCATCAGTTCGGTGATGGTCCTGGCGACCTCGGCTTCCGATGGCGAGCGCCCTTCCCGCACCGCATTGGTGGAATCGCCGATCAGCGCCAAAACACCGGCATCGCCGAGTTCGCGCAACCGGCGTTCGTCGGTAGGCTCGCCTATGATGGGCGTCGGATCGATCTTCCAGTCGCCGGTGTGCAGCACCGTACCGGCGGAAGTATGGATCGCCAGCGCGTGGGATTCCGGGATCGAATGCGCAACCGGAATAAACTCGACACTGAACGGCCCGAGATCGATGCGTCCGCCGGACGGTACCACGGTGACTGGAATTTTCGGCGGATGGCGCTCGGAGGCGCATTTGGCCTCGAATAAGGCCGCGCTGAATTTGGTGGCGTAGATCGGGCATTTCAGCTTTGGCCATAGATCGATGATCGCGCCGAAATGGTCTTCATGGGCATGCGTCAACACCAGGCCGATCAGATTCTTACGCTCTTTTTCCAGAAAGCGGATATCGGGCATGATCAGGTCGATCCCCGGCAGGTGTTCCTCGTCGCCGAAGGACACGCCGAGGTCGACCGCGAGCCAGGAGCGCTGGTGACGGTTACCGAGGCCGTAGATCGACAGGTTCATGCCGATCTCGCCGACGCCGCCGAGCGGCGCAAAGGTCAGTTCATCCGGGCGCGTCATCAGGCGGCCCCCACCGACGCTGCCGCGCCGAAATAGACGTCGCCCGCCGAGATCGGGACCCGCGTGCCGTCCGTGGTCCGCACCATCATGCAACCCGTCTCGTCGATGGTATCGAAGGTCCCCTCCACGGTCGAGCCGCCGGTCTGAATCGCGACCGGTTGCCCTAGTCCCGTGGCGCGCTCCAGCCAGAGTCGCCGGATTTCGTCAAAACCGTGGCCGAGGTCCCAGATGCCGCGGAACTCCGCCCAGCTGTCCGACAACTCGGCGAACAATTCCTCGGCGCCGATATCGACGCCGAGCGCCTTAAGCGAGGTCGCAGGCGTTGGCGTGCCCTCGGGCGCGGTCAGGACATTGGTGCCGATCCCGACCACGACCGCCAGCCGATGATCGGCGACAGCCTCCACTTCCAGCAGGATGCCGGCGAGCTTTTGCCGCCCCGCCAGCACATCATTGGGCCATTTCAGCGAAAACTTCATATCGTCCGATCCCGCTGACCTCAGCGATGCCTCCACGCTTACCTTCCGCAGGGCCGCTTCCAGCGCAAGCCCGGCGGCGAAGCCGAGCGTCGCCGCGACCGCGGGCGATATGTCGATCACCTCGAGGACACTGCTGGCGAGGTTACCACGCGGCGCAATCCAGGAGCGATGCCGTCTCCCGCGTCCCGCGGTCTGCTCCGAGGTTACAAACCAGATCGGCCCGCGCTCGCCCTCGCGCCCATGCGACATGGCTTCCGCATTGGTCGAACCGATATGATCGAAGGCGGCGAGACGGAAACCCGCCGATATGGCCCGCGGACCGAGCGAAAAAGCCATCTCAGGGCTGATCCGGCTTTGCCGGAATTATCTGGGTGCCGATATTTTTGTCGGGCATGATCTCCTCCGAAAACCGGGGTCCACTTTTCGTGATCATGCCCTAGAAAAGCGACTTCGCCGCCGATGTCGCGATGCTGACCAGCGGCCCCGGATAGACAAAAAAGAAAATATTGAAAAGACCCGCTACCGCCAGCACCGTGCGCAGTTCCATTCGCATCGGGTCAAGCATGGCGAGCGGCTCCTCGAAATACATAACCTTGACGATGGAGAGATAATAATACGCGCCAACCACGCTGGTGAGCACGCCGACCACGGCCAGCGTAAACAGTCCCGCCTTGATCGCCGCAACGAACACGTACCATTTGGCGAAAAAGCCCGCCAGCGGCGGAACACCCGCCAGCGAAAACAGCAGCATCGCGAAGAAGAAAGCCAACAACGGATTGGTGCGCGAGAGCCCCGCGAAGTCGCTAATGTCTTCGAAATTCTGACCATTGCGCTTCATGGCCAGGATGACCGTGAAGCTGCCGAGCGTCATTGCGACATAGATCGAGATATAGATCAGCACGCCCTGCGCGCCCTCAGCCGTGCCTGCGGCCAGACCTACGAGGGCAAAACCCATATGGCCGATCGAGGAGTAGGCCATCAGCCGCTTGATGTTCTTCTGTCCGATGGCGGCGAACGCGCCCAGCGCCATCGAGGCGATCGAAACGAACACGACGATCTGCTGCCATTGCGAGAGGATGCCCGGAAACGCCGTCAGCGCCACCCGGGTGAACACCGCAAGCGCGGCGACCTTGGGCGCGGAGGCGAAGAAGGCGGTCACCGGCGTCGGCGCGCCCTCATAAACGTCCGGCGTCCACATGTGGAACGGCACCACCGAAATCTTGAAGCAAAGCCCCGCCAGCAGGAACACCAGGCCGAACACGATGCCGACGCTGCCGGCCTTCACCGCCGCCGCGATGCCGACGAAGCTGACGGTGCCGGTGAAGCCGTAGACCAGCGAGGCGCCGTACAAAAGCATGCCCGAGGACAGCGCGCCCAGCACAAAATATTTCAGGCCGGCCTCGGTCGATTTGGCGTTGTCGCGATTGCTTGCCGCCACCACGTAGAGCGCGAGCGACATCAGCTCGAGCCCGAGATAAAGCATGATCAGATCGCCGGCCGAGATCAGCACCATCATGCCCAAGGTCGAGAGCAGCACCAGGATGGAATATTCGAAGATGCGGTGCGATGCATCGGCCAGAAATTCTACCGAAAGAACCAGCGTCGCCACCGAGCCGATCAGCGCCAGGATTTTCAGGAAGCGGGCAAAGTCGTCGACGATAAAGCTGCCTCCGAAGGTCGTCACCTTGCCGGCCGGCAGCATCAGTTCCAGCACACCGGTCAGCACCAGCAGACAGATCGCAAGCCCTGTTACCAGGCTCGTGGTCTGTGTCCCGCGATAGGCCCCTATCATCAGCAGCACCATGGCACCCGCGGCGAGCACAAGCTCCGGCAGCACGGGCAGCAACTGATAACCTGCACTCTCAAAGCTCATCGCGCGTGGTCCTGACCTGCTGCCTTCACTGCAGAAGTGCCGCTGCCTTCACGGCAGTCACTGCGGTGTTGTAGTTGTTGACGAGCTGCTGCACCGACGACGCCGACATGTCGAGCACCGGCTTAGGATAGAACCCGAACAGGAGGGTGAGCGCCATCAGCGGCATCATGACAAGGCCCTCACGGAAGGTGATATCCTTGATGCTCGCCAGCGACGGTTTTGTCAGACTGCCGAACACCACCTTCCGGTAAAGCCACAGCGCATAGGCCGCTGACAGGATTACGCCCGTCGTCGCAAAAGTGGCGGTCGGGATCGATACCTTGAAGGTACCTATCAGCGTCATGAATTCACCGACGAAGCCGCTGGTGCCGGGCAACCCGACATTGGCCATGGTGAAGACCATGAATACCAGCGCATAGAGCGGCATGCGGTTGACCAGCCCGCCATAGGCGGTGATCTCCCGGGTATGCAGGCGGTCGTAGACGATACCGACGCAGAGGAACAGCGCCCCCGACACGATGCCATGCGACACCATCTGGAATACGCCACCGGCGACGCCCTGGGTAGTGCCGGCGAAAATCCCCATGGTGACGAAACCCATATGCGCCACCGAAGAATAGGCGATCAGCTTCTTCATGTCTTCCTGCATCAGCGCCACCAGCGAGGTGTAGATGATGGCGATCACCGAGAGCGAAAAGATCAGCGGCGCGAAATCATGCGAGGCCAGCGGAAACATCGGCAGCGAGAAGCGCAGGAAGCCGTAGCCGCCCATTTTGAGCAGGATCGCGGCCAGGATCACCGAGCCCGCGGTCGGCGCTTCGACATGCGCGTCGGGCAGCCAGGTATGAACCGGCCACATCGGCATCTTCACCGCGAAGGAAGCGAAGAACGCCAGCCAGGCCCAGGTCTGCAAGCCGCGCGGTACCGCGGTGTGCATCAGCGTCGGGATGTCCGTGGTGCCGGCATTCCAGTACAGCGCCATGATCGCCAGCAGCATCAAGACCGAGCCGAGCAGCGTGTAGAGAAAGAACTTGAAGGAGGCATAGACCCGGCGCGGGCCACCCCACACTCCGATGATCAAGAACATCGGGATCAGGCCGCCCTCGAAGAACAGATAGAACAGCACGAGGTCGAGCGCCGCGAAGGTGCCGACCATCAGCGTTTCCAGGATCAGGAACGCCATCATGTATTCACGCACCCGGCTCGTCACCGACCTCCAGCTCGCGACGATGCAGAACGGCATCAGGGCGGTGGTCAGGATCACGAAAGGCAAGGAAATGCCGTCGACGCCCATATGATAAGTAATGCCAGTGGCGAGCCACGACGCCTTCTCGACGAACTGAAAATCCGGCTGCGCGGGATCGAAGCGCCAGACCAGGATCAGCGACACCGCAAATGTGATCAGCGTGGTCCACAGCGCGATCCAGCGCGCATTGCGGTTGGCCGCTTCGTCGCCGCCTCGCGCAAGCAGGTAGACCAGCAGCGTACCGAATACCGGCAGGAAGGTAACGACGGAGAGAATGGGCCAGGTTGTCATTACTGGCCTCCCAAGCCGAACATGAACCAGGTGATCAGACCGGCAACGCCGATCAGCATCGCGAAGGCGTAGTGATAGAGATAACCGGTTTGCAGCCGCACCACGTTGCGGGTCAAGTCAAGCACGCGTGCCGACACACCGTCGGGGCCGAAGCCGTCGATGATATAACCGTCACCGACCTTCCAGAGGAAACGCCCGATCCATTTCGCCGGGCGCACGAAGATCAGATCGTAAATTTCGTCGAAATACCATTTGTTGAGCAGGAACTGGTAGAGCAGCGGCTGCTGGCGGGCGAGTTCGACCGGCAAATAAGGCCGGCGGATGTAGAAGACGTAGGCCACCACGAAGCCCAGCGCCATCATCACCGTCGGCAGGAAGGCGATGGTCTCGGGGATATCGTGCATGTCCTCGATGATGTGCGGCTTCATCTTCAGCGACTCGCGGAAGAATTCCTCCACGCCGTGGCCCGCGAACAATTCCTTGAACGGGAAGCCTGCCAGCAGCGAGCCGGCCGCAAGAACGCCGATCGGGATCAGCATCCACAGCGGGCTTTCGTGCGCTGCTTCATGGTGCGCCTGGTCGTGCGGTTCGCCGTGGAAGGTCTTGAAGATCAGACGCCACGAGTAAAACGAGGTCAGGCCGGCCGCAACCACCGTCATCAGGAAGCCGTAGAACGCCAGCGGATTGTGCGAGGCGAACGCGGATTCGATGATCGCGTCCTTGGAGAAATACCCGGCCGTAAGCGGGAAGCCGGTCAGTGCCAGCGTGCCGATCACCATCACAATATAGGTGAAGGGTATTTTGTCCTTCAGCCCACCCATGTTTCGGATGTCCTGCTCGTGGTGCATCGCATAGATCACCGAGCCGGAGCCGAGGAACAGCAATGCCTTGAAGAAGGCGTGCGTGAACAGATGGAACATGCCGACGGAATAGGCCCCCGCCCCCATCGCCACGAACATGTAGCCGAGCTGCGAACAGGTCGAATAGGCCACGATGCGCTTGATGTCGTTCTGCACGAGGCCGACGGTCGCGGCGAAGAAAGCGGTGGTCGCTCCGAAGAACATCACGACCGCCTGCGCATTCGGCGCCAGTTCGAACAGCGGCGACAGCCGCGCCACCATGAAGACGCCGGCGGTGACCATGGTCGCGGCGTGGATCAGCGCCGAGACCGGCGTCGGGCCCTCCATCGCGTCCGGCAGCCAGGTGTGCAGCAGGAACTGGGCGGACTTGCCCATTGCGCCCATGAAAAGCAGGATGCAGGTCAGCGTCAACGCATCGGCGTGCCAGCCGAAGAAGTCGATGGTCTTGCCGGTCAGCGCCGGCGCGCCGGCGAAGATCGTTTCGAAATCGGTCGAGCCGATCAGCATGAAAATGGCAAAGATGCCGAGCGCGAAGCCGAAATCACCCACACGATTCACAACGAAGGCCTTGATCGCCGCCGCATTCGCCGAAGGCTTCTGGTACCAGAATCCGATCAGCAGATAGCTCATCAGCCCGACGCCCTCCCAGCCGAAGAACAGCTGCACCAGGTTATCTGATGTCACCAGCATCAGCATCGCGAAGGTGAACAGACTGAGATAGCTGAAGAACCGCGGCCGGTACGGATCCTCGTCCATGTAACCGATCGAATAGAGGTGCACGAGCGACGAGATGGTATTCACCACCACGAGCATCACGGCAGTCAGCGTATCGACCCGGAGCGACCACACGACCTGCAGATCGCCTGAATTGATCCATGGGGCCAGCGGTATCCTGGCGTCATGGTGCAGGAAACCGACATCGACCAATGCGAACCA
>DATANB010000044.1:0-2430 GCA_036266415.1 Bradyrhizobium sp.
TGCTGCGCCTGCGGCGGCGCAGGGCAGCTATTCGCAATATGACGAGAGCCCGGCCTCCGCGCTGGGACGTTATGTGCGCAACCTTGCATCGGACCCCAAGGATTTCGATTCGCTGATCGGGGCCGGCAAGGCCGCCCTGGCGCTCGGGGACGCGCAGGCCGCGGCAGGCTTTTTCGCCCGCGCCGACGACGTCAACCCCGAGAGCCCTCTGCCCCAGGCGGGGATGGGCGCCGTGTCAGTTGCCAATGGAGACCCGCAGGGGGCGCTGTCTTACTTCAGGCGCGCTCAGCAGCTCGGCGCCTCGGTCGCAAGTTTCGCCTGCGAGCGCGGCCTCGCTTACGACTTGATGGGTGATCAGCGGCAGGCGCAGGCGGATTATCGCATTGCCCTCGGCGGTCCGGACGCGGACGAGGCGCGTAGCCGGCTCGCCTTGAGTCTTGCGATCAGCGGCAACCGGTCCGGAGCGCTGCAGATGCTTGCACCGTTGTCAGCCAGGGGCGGCGCGGGCGTCGCGCGAGTCCGGGCCTTCGTCCTGGCGCTCACCGGTGATTCCGGCGCGGCGATGAATGCGGTCAATGCCGCGATGCCCGGGACTGCCGCGGAAGTTGCTCCTTTTCTCCAGCGGCTTCCTGCCTTGTCCGCGGGGCAGAAGGCGGCGGCGGTCAACCTCGGCATCTTCCCGGATTCGAACGGCACGACCTACGCCGCCACGCCGTCAGCACCGGTATCGACGGCCAGCGCCAATAACGATCGTCTGGCCGGAATCGACACCATGCTTCGCGCAGCGCCGCCGCAGCCGGCCCCTGCCGTTCAGCTTGCTTATTCTCCGTCGCCTCAGCCCTCAGCTGTGCAGCGCACGGTCGTTGCCTACCACCCCAAGATCTGGCTGCAGCTCGCCAGCGGACCGGATGTCGACGGCCTCTCCAAGCAATTTAAGCGGCTCAAGACCGATAATCCCGACCTATTCAACGGCATAAGGCCCTTTGTCTCGCGGGGCGAGAATCGGGCACGACTTCTCGTCGGGCCTTTCCGCGGTGAATCAGATGCGTCGATTTTTGCGGACGACCTGAAGACCGTCGGCATCGACGCATTCCGATTTAGCGATTCCCAAAGCGACAGGATTGCTCCACTCGCTGCCGAATGAATTCTCTCGCCGCGCTCGCCGCAACTCCCGCTAGATCGCGCGGCCGGTTACACTCCGAAGACAATAAAGGTCCGCGCGGCCCGCGTGACATCTTCCAGCGCGATCGCGACCGGCTCATCCATTCGATCGCCTTCCGTCGGTTGCGGCACAAGACGCAGGTATTCGTGGCCCCGGACGGTGACCATTACCGAGTCCGCCTGACCCACAGCCTCGAGGTGGCGCAGATCGGTCGGACCATGGCCCGCGCGCTCGGCCTCAACGAGGACCTGATCGAAGCCTTATGCCTCGCCCACGACCTCGGCCACCCGCCGTTCGGCCACGCGGGCGAAGATGCGCTGAGCGGCGCGCTCGCCGATGCGGGTGGGTTCGACCACAATGCCCACACGATCCGCATCGTGACGAAACTCGAGACGCCCTATCCGGACTTCGACGGGCTCAATCTCAGCTGGGAAGCTCTTGAGGGATTGGCGAAGCACAATGGACCGGTGAGGTCGCCAACCTGGGCGATGGCGGAAGCGGACGATGCGTGGGAACTCCAGCTCGACAGCTGGGCGAGTCTGGAAGCGCAGATCGCGGCGATTTCCGACGACATCGCTTACGATAATCATGACATCGACGATGGCCTGCGCGCGGGCCTTCTCGACATCGACGAACTCCTCGAGTTGCCGCTCGTCAGCCGGTTGTGGAATTCGATCGACGAGCGTCATCCCGGCCTCCCGATTGACAAGAGGCAGCGGGCGCTCGTCCGCGACATGATCGGGCACATGGTTGAAGATGTGCTCACCGAGACCCAGCGCAGGGCCAGCGAGGCAGGAGTGAGCTCGATTGACGATGTGCGCTCCGCAGGAAGGCCGCTCGCCGGTTTTTCCGAAGTACTCGCCGGCGAGGAGCGTGGGCTGAAGACTTTCCTTCATGCGCGGCTGTACGACCTGCCAGAGCTTCAGCCGGTTCGCCGGGAAGCCGAGCGCGTGATTGCCAACCTCGCCGCAGCCTATCGCGATAACCGGTCGCTGCTGCCTGATTCATGGCGCCGCGGCGGGGACGAGGTTGAGCAGCTTCGCACAATCGGCGACTTCATCGCCGGAATGACCGATCGGTTCGCGATCGCCAGGCATGAGGAACTGGTCGGGCCGGTGAGCCTGCCCGCAAGTCGCTTTTAAGGTTACAGTTTCGTAAAATTCCGCTTCACAGGCCGTTCAGCCGAACGAGAGTTATTTCGCGTCCAAGGAGAGGCGGATGCTTTCGACCACGATCGCGCTCAATCGCTTCGGCCTCGGCGGCCGCCC
>DATANB010000045.1:0-3552 GCA_036266415.1 Bradyrhizobium sp.
TGTTGACCGCATTCAATTTCCCGTTCCGGCAGTGAGACGCTGACCAGCCTCTCAAACGCGGAAACCCAGGAGCCAAGCATGGCAAAGAAGAGTTCGATCGAGAAGAACAACCGGCGCAAGAAGATGACCAAGAACGCCGCGCCCAGGCGCGCGAAGCTCAAGGCCATCATCGCCGACAAGAAGAAGCCGATGGAAGAGCGGTTCGCGGCGACGCTGAAGCTCGCCGAGATGCCGCGCAATTCGTCGGCGACCCGGATCCGCAATCGCTGCGAAATGACCGGACGCCCGCGCTCGGTCTATCGCAAGAACAAGCTCAGCCGCATCGCGCTGCGTGAACTCGGCTCCAAGGGCCTGGTTCCCGGGCTCGTGAAGTCGAGTTGGTAAGGGAGGGTCGTCAGATGTCAACGCACGATCCGATCAGCGATCTCATCACCCGCATCCGCAATGCGCAGATGCGCGCCAAGCCCAAGGTCTCGACCCCAGGCTCGAAGATGCGCGCCAACGTGCTCGAGGTGCTCAAGACAGAGGGCTACATTCGCGGCTATGCCAGCGTCGAGCACGCCTCTGGCCGGAGCGAGCTTGAGATCGAGCTGAAGTATTTCGACGGCGAGCCGGTCATTCGCGAGATCGAGCGGGTATCGAAGCCGGGGCGGCGGGTTTACGCCTCGGTGAAGAACCTGCCGCGGGTGAACAACGGTCTCGGAATTTCGGTGTTATCGACGCCGAAGGGAATCATGGCCGACCACGAAGCGCGCGACGCGAATGTGGGCGGCGAAATTCTCTTCACGGTGTTCTGAGGAAGGGAACAACATGTCACGTATCGGCAAGCGGCCTGTGACGGTTCCGTCGGGCGTTACCGCGACCGTCGAGGGACAGACCGTCAAAATGAAGGGTCCGAAGGGCCAGCTTCAGTTCGTCGTGCATGACGACGTCGAGGTGAAGTTCGAAAGCGGCGCGGTCAAGGTCGCGCCGCGGTTCGAAACCAACCGCGCTCAGGCGCTTTACGGCACCGCGCGCGCGCAGATTGCGAATCTGGTCGCCGGCGTCACCAAGGGCTTCGAGAAGAAGCTGGAAATCACCGGCGTCGGCTACCGCGCCGCGCTGCAGGGCAAGAAGCTGCAGCTCGCGCTCGGCTACAGCCACGATGTCGTCTATGCGATTCCGGAGGGCATCGCGATCACGGTGCCGAAGCCGACCGAGATCGTCATCAACGGCAACGATTCCCAGCGCGTCGGCCAGGTCGCCGCCGAGATCCGCAGCTACCGTCCGCCGGAGCCCTACAAGGGCAAGGGCGTGAAATATTCAGATGAATTTATCTTCCGCAAGGAAGGCAAGAAGAAGTAACGGAGCCGGCCATGTCGAGACTCAAGATTACGAATGCCCGGCGCAAGCAACGCGTAAGGCTGTCGTTGCGCCGTACCGCAAGCGGCCGCCCGCGTTTGTCGGTGTTCCGCTCCTCGAAGCACATCTATGCGCAGGTCATCGACGACCTCAAGGGCGAGACCCTGGCGTCGGCGTCTTCGCTGGAGAAGGCGATGCGCGAGACCGGCAACACCGGCGCCAACATCGACGCGGCCAAAGCCGTCGGCAAGCTGCTGGCGGAACGTGCCGTCAAGAACGGCGTCACGGAAGTGGTGTTCGATCGCGGCGGCTATCTCTATCACGGCCGCGTCAAGGCGCTCGCGGATGCGGCGCGCGAGAGCGGATTGAGTTTCTAAGGTTTGGAATTGAACGGACGCAAGGTTGGGGGCGCAAGCCTCTCAAGGCAAGTCTTTTAAGGATCGGAAAACACCATGGCAGGTGAACGCGAACGCGGTGGCGGCCACAGGGGCGGCCGGGAAGAACGCGACAGCGAGTTCGTCGACAAGCTCGTTCACATCAATCGTGTGGCGAAGGTCGTCAAGGGCGGCAAGCGCTTCGGTTTTGCGGCGCTGGTCGTGATCGGCGATCAGAAGGGCCGGGTCGGATTCGGCCACGGCAAGGCCCGCGAAGTCCCCGAGGCGATCCGCAAGGCGACCGAGTCGGCCAAGCGCAACCTGACGCGCGTGGCGCTGCGCGAGGGCCGCACGCTGCATCACGATATCGCCGGCCGCCACGGGGCGGGGCGGGTTTACCTGCGCGCGGCGCCGGCCGGTACCGGCATCATCGCGGGCGGGCCGATGCGCGCGGTGTTCGAGACGCTCGGCATCCAGGACGTGGTGGCGAAGTCGATCGGCTCGTCGAACCCCTACAACATGGTTCGCGCCACCTTCGACGCGCTGAAGCATCAGGATTCGCCGCGTTCGGTTGCGGCGCGCCGCAACATCAAGGTGTCCATGCTGCAGTCGCGCCGGGTCGGCGGCGACGCTGAAGTTGTGGCGGAATAATTACAGGGCATGATCCGGAAAAGTGGATACCGGTTTTCCGAAAAGATCATGCCCAACTAAAGGCGCACTGGAGTTACGACGATGGCCAAGGCCGCAAAGATGATCAAGGTCGAGCAGACCGGCAGCGCGATCCGCCGCCACCACTCGCAGCGTGCGACGCTGATCGGCCTCAAGCTCAACAAGATCGGCCGGGTCACCGAGCTGCGGGACACGCCTGCAATTCGCGGCATGATCGCAAAGGTTCAACATCTCGTCCGCGTCGTCGACGAGAAATAACGAGAAATAAGGAGACAGGGCGATGAAGCTCAGCGATATCGCCGACAATGCCGGCTCGCGCAAGAAGCGCATGCGCGTCGGCCGTGGCATCGGCTCAGGCAAGGGCAAGACCGCCGGCCGCGGCGGCAAGGGCCAGACCGCGCGCTCCGGCGTGCGCATCAAGGGCTTCGAAGGCGGCCAGATGCCGCTGCATCGGCGCCTGCCCAAGCGCGGCTTCACCAACATTTTCCGGGTCGAATTTGCCGAGATCAATCTCGATCGCATTCAAGGGGCGATCGATGCCAAGCTGCTCGACGCCAAGGGCACCATCAACGCCGAGTCGCTGGTGAAATCCCGCGTTATCAGGCGCGCGAAAGCCGGCGTGCGGCTGCTCGGCCGCGGTGAACTCAAGGCGAAATTGAATATCGAGGTTCACGGCGCTTCGAAATCCGCCATCGCGGCGGTCGAGAAGGCGGGCGGCACGGTGAAAATCCTGGCGCCGGCGAAAAAAGACGAAGGCGAGGCGGCGTAACATCTGCGTCATCGCGCAGCGCGGGCGGGCAATCTGCACGGCAGGACGATGGACTTATTGAAGCCGAGCACCAAATAATGTCCGGCGTCTGCTGAATACCCCGCCTTTTGGGGCATGACAGCGCGAGGGCGGCGGGAGAAAGCCAAACATGGTCTCAGCAGCGGAACAACTGGCGGCAAACCTCAATTTCTCGGCGCTCGGAAAAGCCGAAGAGCTGAAAAAGCGCATCTGGTTCACACTGGGGGCGCTGCTTGTTTACCGGCTCGGAACTTACATTCCGCTCCCGGGCATCGATCCCAACATCTGGGAACAGGTGTTCCGCTCGCAGGCTGGCGGCATTCTCGGCATGTTCAACATGTTCGCCGGCGGCGGCATTCACCGCATGGCGATCTTTGCGCT
>DATANB010000046.1:0-1760 GCA_036266415.1 Bradyrhizobium sp.
CCACAAGGGGGGAGGGAGCAGACTGAGCCTGCGGCAAAGAAAATCGCAAAGATCCACGACAAGAGCGGACCCGAGCGCATCCTGTTTTCCGAAAAATTCGCCTGCCCGGTGTCCGGTTTTACCATTCCGGAAATCGAGCCCAGACTGTTTTCCTTCAACAATCCCTACGGCGCGTGTCCTGCCTGCGGCGGCCTCGGCGTCGAGCAGCATGTCGACGAAGACCTGGTGATCCCCGACAAGGAGCTGACCTTGCGCAGGGGCGCGATCGCGCCGTGGGCAAAATCGTCCTCGCCCTATTACGTCCAGACCCTGACAGCGCTCGGCAAATTCTACAAATTCACCCTCGACACCAAATGGAAGGACCTGCCGAAGAAGACGCAAGCCGCGATCCTGCACGGCTCCGGCGACGACGAAATCAGGTTTTCCTATGAGGACGGGGTACGCTCCTACGACACCAAGAAACCGTTCGAGGGCGTCATCACCAATATCGACCGCCGCTACCGCGAGACCGAGAGCGAATGGGCGCGCGAGGAGCTGGCAAAATATTTTTCCGATATTCCCTGCGAGGCCTGCCAGGGCTACCGGCTGAAGCCGGAAGCCCTGTGCGTCAAGATCGCCGGCAAGCACATCGGCGAAATCTCGGAACTGTCGGTGCGGCGCGCCGGTGAATGGTTCGAGACCGTGCCGAAGGCGCTCAACGCGCAGCAGAACGAGATCGCGGCGCGCGTGCTGAAGGAAATCCGCGAACGGCTGTCGTTCCTGCTCGATGTCGGCCTCAACTATCTGACGCTGGCGCGCGCCTCCGGCACGCTGTCGGGCGGCGAGAGCCAGCGCATCCGGCTCGCCTCGCAGATCGGCTCGGGGCTGACCGGCGTGCTCTATGTGCTGGACGAGCCCTCGATCGGCCTGCACCAGCGCGACAACGCGCGGTTATTGGAAACCCTGAAGCGGCTGCGCGACCTCGGCAATACCGTGATCGTGGTGGAGCATGACGAGGACGCCATTCGGCTGGCCGACCACGTGCTCGACATCGGCCCCGGCGCCGGCATGCATGGCGGCCATATCGTCGCGCAAGGCGCGCCCGCGGACATCATGAACAACCCGGATTCGCTGACCGGCAAATATCTCACCGGCGAATTGTCGGTCGCGATCCCCGAACGGCGGCCGCCGAACCATCGCCGCACCGTCAAGGTGATCAACGCGCGCGGCAACAATCTGAAGAACATCTCGGCGGAAATACCGCTGGGGCTGTTCACCTGCGTCACCGGCGTTTCCGGCGGCGGCAAGTCGACGCTTTTGATCGACACGCTCTACAAGGCGATCGCGCGCAAGCTCAACAACGCCAGCGAGGGCGCCGCCCCGCACGACCGCATCGAGGGGCTGGAGCATATCGACAAGATCATCGACATCGACCAGTCGCCGATCGGCCGCACCCCGCGCTCCAACCCGGCGACCTATACCGGGGCGTTCACCCCGATCCGCGAATGGTTCGCGGGCCTGCCCGAGGCCAAGGCGCGCGGCTACGAGCCCGGGCGGTTTTCCTTCAACGTCAAGGGCGGCCGCTGCGAGGCCTGCCAGGGCGACGGGGTGATCAAGATCGAGATGCACTTCCTGCCCGACGTCTACGTCACCTGCGACGTCTGCAAGGGCAAGCGCTACAACCGCGAGACGCTCGAGGTGCTGTTCAAGGGCAAGTCGATCGCCGATGTGCTGGACATGACAGTCGAGGAAGCCGCCGAGTTCTTCAAGGCGGTGCCGCG
>DATANB010000047.1:0-2386 GCA_036266415.1 Bradyrhizobium sp.
GCAATCACTGGGCGTTCCACAGCGCCGACGGGCGTGGCTATGCGTTCCTCGCCGACATGATCATCGCCGCCGACAAGCTCAATCCGCAGGTCGCGGCGCGGCTGGTGCCGCCGTTCGGACGGTGGCGGCGCTTCGAGCCCAAGCGCGCCGAGATGATGCGGCAACAACTGGAGCGGATCGCCGCGACGCCAGGCCTGTCGAAGGACGTCTTCGAGCAGGTATCGAAGAGCCTCGCCTAACGGATGAAAGCCAGGCGATTGCTAATGATTGTCTGGAACTCCGCTGATGTCAGGGGCAGTTTCGAACGGAAGATTTCCCAACCCGCGTGAATGCTTCCGCCCGGCGGCAAAGTGTCCGAGCCGTAGAGTATGTGCGACGCATCGACCTGGCGGATCCGCTTGGCGATCAAGGCGCAATCCGCGGCCGAGGCTTCCTCAGTGACCACGCCAGCGACGTCGAAATATAGGTTTTTCGTTCCTTTCCCGTGCCGCTGCGCCGCGGCCCCAAACGCGGCCACGACCTCGTCATATTGTTGGGAATAGCCGCCGCCACCGCCGAGATGCGCGATGATCACGTCCACATCCGGCGCGAGCGGCATCAGCTTGTCGAGAAAGAGGTGGGCGTCCTCGGCACCGTAATTCTCGCCGCCGCGTGAGCGCATGTGGATCAGGATCGGAACTCTGAGGAGCTCGGCGAGAGCGAAGAGTTGCTGCATCCGCGCCAGATGCGCCGGGTTACGGAGGCTGACACCGCTATTTCCCCAATGCTGCTTGATGCCCACCATGCCGGGAAGCTTCAGGCATCGTTTGAGCTCCTCGAGCGCAGCATCGCGCAACGGATTGGCGCTGCAGAAACCGATCAGGCGCGGCGCGTTGTCAACGACCTGCGCGGAAGTCCAGTCATTCTCCTCACGAGTTAGCCGATCCGGATCGGGAAGCGCCTTGCGGTCATCGGCAAAACTGTAGGCGACGGACAAGACCACGGCACGATCTATCCCCGCTGCGTCAAGCTCGCGGACTAGCGCAGCGCCATCACGCACGGGCAGTTTCACTATCGGGGAAAATGCTGGGCTGACGAGGTGCTGGTGATAATCGACCACCGGCGCGGGCCGTACATTCGGCGCAGGAGCTGCGGGAGCGCCACTCAGAAGGAGCGGCATCGCCGCCAGAAAGCTAACTAGCCGCCGATCCACTTGGCAACGTCGAGCGCAACTTGGTTCGCGGCGCGGTTGAGCGCTGGGCCGACCGTCGCCGCGGTGCCGTCGGCGGGCGCGGTGGCGGTGAACCGCCGGGTTTCGACGCGCGCGCCGCCGCCCGCCGACAACGAGCCGTCGTACGTCACGACCACCTGTCCGGTGGACGCGTCATAGCCGAAGCGCTGAAGCTGGCCGTTGACCGTCAGCCCCGGATCGAAACCGGTCTGGTTGGGATCGAGCACCACGCGATTGGTCGTGCGCCGGACGGTTTCCTGAAGCAGGGCCTGGAACAGCCGGTCGGGCGTATCGACCAGCGTCAGGTTCGCAACGTACTGGACGTCGGTCGGACTGACCTGGACCGGCACCCTGACCGCCGACAGCTCCTTCGGCACCGTCGGCGTTTCGATCGTCACTGCCTGCCCCGCCGCGGCGCTTCGGGCGAGTTGCGCGGGCTCGGCCGCCTCGGGGGTCAGGCTCACGAGGTTCGCCGGGGGCTTGCCGCCGCCAAGCAAGCCCGAACAGCCGGACAGGCCAAGCGCCAGGGCGATCACGGCCGATTTTGTGAGCAGCCTCATTTGCGTTTCCCTGAATTATAGTCGGGCAGCTTCTCTGGTCCCAGCGCGCCGCCAATCCCCTGCTGATTGACGCGATTGGTCACCGCTTCGAGCGAACTGGACAGGTGGCGCAGGTCACGGACCAGCTTGTTCGCCTCGGGCAGCGTTTCCTTGGTGAAGTTCTGCACGCCCGGACGAGCATCGGTGATCATGGCGTTGAGGCTGTCGGCCGCCTGGCGGGCCGAGACAATCGCCTTGTTCAGATTCTCCATCGCCGGCTGGCCCTGCTCGGTCACCAGCCGGTTGGTGTTGTTGCCGAGCGCGGCGATGCTGTTCGCCGCGAGACCTGCGTTGTGCGACGCGGTCTTAATCTCGGCGATGGTGTCCCCCATCTCCGGCGCATGCTTCCTCAGCTCGGCCGTCGTGGCGTCGATATTCTCGAGGATGTCCGAAATCGAATTCTGGTTCTTGTCGCTGAGCAGCTCCGTCAGCCGCTCGGTCAGTCGCTGGATGCGGTCGATCAGTTCCGGGGCGCTGTTGAGAAGCGCGCTGATTCCGCCCGAGGTCGCGGGAATCACCGGACAGCCCTGCGGGCCGACCTGTTCGATCGCGGGTCGCCCGCGCTCCGCGCCGGTCA
>DATANB010000048.1:0-21208 GCA_036266415.1 Bradyrhizobium sp.
TGGGTCCGACCTTGCCGAGCGCTGCTGTACTGTAGCCTCTGGCGCGCGCCAACTTCAGTATCGTTTCCTCGTTCAAATAATCGCCGCCGAAATGCTCGTCGGCGTCGATGATGACCGGATCGACTTCGAGGAACGGCGTGACGGTGCCGTTCGCGGGGCCCACGGGATACCCGGTATAGATCGTGTTGGAGAAGTCGCCGGTATCGCCGAGGTAGTGACCCGTGGCCATCGCGGAGGCGTTGGCGGTGGTAAAGGTCGGAAACAGCGAGTGGGAATTGCCGAAATTGACGCCCTTGTCGCGGACCTCGGCCATGGCGGGCGCGGTCTGCGGGGTGACGATCCGCCCCCGCAATCCGTCCGGCACGAACAGGATCAGATTGCGCGGCGTGTCGTTCTGCGCAAGCGCCGTGCCGGCGGACAGCAGCGTCAGGCCGGCGGTGATGAACGCGAGTGAGCGGTGCATTAAATCTCTCCCCTCGAGAAGCGGATTTCCGGCATGTCGGCCGTCGCCTCTGTTTAGTTTTGTTATACGACCGATTTGTTACATCCGTCCCCGGCCGGTTGCCCCGCAATTATAGGCTTTGCGAAAGCCTTCGGCCTGCGCGTCTTCCTCGGTGCAGAACCAGCGATCGGGTTTGGTCAGGGCAGGGTAGCTGCGGCAGCCCTGCAGGTGATAGACCCCCACATTCCCGGTGACGCGGGCGCGCGCGGCCAGTTTACCCTTGATGCTGCAACCCGAGGGCATGGCGGGGTCGAGCGCCGCGCGTATTTCGCGGTCCTTGTCGGCCCTGCAGGAATCGCCCAGCAGCGCGCCGTCCTTTCGCCCCCGGCGGAATTCCCGCGGCGCGACAAAACAGCCTTTCCAGAGTCCCCGGCGATTGTCTTTCGCCGCCGTCTCGTCGTCCCCAAATCGCCCCTTTGCGGTGGAGTTGGAATTCAGGGCGAAACCCTGGCGAACAAGGAGCTGGTTCAAACTGACGGTTTCACCCTCCAGGGTGCAAATGCCGATATGCCGCTTCCTGGAGGCTGCGTCCGCACCGAGATCCTCGCAGCCGACCTGCCGGCCGCCGATCATCCCAGCCAGTTGATCGCGCGCCTCGATGCCGCAAGCCCAGGTGTCGGCGTGCTCGTCGATGCACATTTGGTCCAGTTCCGGCGCGTCGATGCCGTCGAGCCGGTAGGTCACGCCGGCGACCTCAAGGGTGCCGCCATCCCCGACGCTCGCGCCCGTGGCCCGGCCCTCGCTCGCCGAGAAAACCGCCAGCATCAGGACAAAAGAACGGACCGATAGCGTTGCCAGCATTCGTGAAAGCCGTGGGTCGGTGCCGGAGCGGCGCATCCAAATCTTCCCATAACATGCCAATTCGGGGTGATCGACCGTTGCCTCCGTCCGGTTTTGCTGTACGACGGAATTGTTACAGCCGCCCCCGCGTGCCAGATTGCGGTCCGGCCCGCGAGGGCCCGATCCCGCCCAGAAGGTTGCAAGTAAGCAAGCCCATGTTCAAACGAATTCTGATCGCCAATCGCGGCGAGATCGCCTGCCGGGTGATCAAGACCGCCCGGCGGATGGGAATAGAGACGGTCGCGGTCTATTCCGAGGCCGACCGCGACGCGCTCCACGTCGAAATGGCCGATGACGCCGTCCTGATCGGGCCGCCGGCCGCGGCCGAAAGCTATCTGGTGATGGAAAAGATCATCGAGGCCTGCCGCAAGACCGGTGCCGAGGCCGTGCATCCCGGCTACGGATTCCTGTCCGAGCGCGAGGCCTTTCCGCGCGCGCTCGCTAAGGCCGGCATCGTCTTCATCGGGCCCAATCCGGGCGCCATCGCCGCGATGGGCGACAAGATCGAGTCCAAGAAGGCGGCCGCGAAGGCCGACGTCTCCACCGTGCCGGGCCACCTTGGCGTCATCACCGACGCAGCGCATGCGGTGAAAATCGCCGACGCCATCGGCTATCCCGTGATGATCAAGGCTTCCGCCGGCGGCGGCGGCAAGGGGATGCGGATCGCGCATTCGACGTCCGAGGTCGCCGAGGGTTTTGGTCTTGCGAAGGCGGAAGCCAAGGCGTCGTTCGGCGACGACCGGGTTTTCATCGAGAAATTCATCGTCGATCCCCGCCATATCGAAATCCAGGTGCTCGGCGACAAGCACGGCAACGTCATCTATCTCGGCGAGCGCGAATGCTCGATCCAGCGCCGCAATCAGAAGGTGATCGAGGAAGCGCCGTCGCCGCTTCTGGATGAGACCACCCGCCGCCAGATGGGCGAACAGGCGGTGGCGCTGGCGAAAGCCGTGAAATACGATTCCGCCGGCACCGTCGAATTCGTCGCCGGCCAGGACAAGAGCTTCTACTTCCTGGAGATGAACACGCGGCTGCAGGTCGAGCATCCCGTGACCGAGCTTGTCACCGGGATCGACCTTGTCGAACAGATGATCCGGGTGGCCGCCGGCGAAAAACTTTCGCTGAAGCAGAAGGACGTCAGGCTGACCGGCTGGGCGGTGGAGACGCGGGTCTATGCCGAAGACCCGTTCCGCAACTTCTTGCCCTCGATCGGACGGCTGGTGAAATACCGTCCGCCGCTCGAGAGCTCAGCCGGCGGCATCACCGTGCGCAACGACACCGGCGTGCAGGAAGGCGGCGAGATCTCGATCTATTACGATCCGATGATCGCCAAGCTCGTAACGCACGCGCCCTCCCGCGCCGCGGCGATCGAGGCGCAGGCGAGCGCGCTCGATTCATTCTACATCGACGGTATCCGCCACAACATTCCGTTCCTGTCGGCTTTGATGCTTCATCCGCGCTGGCGCGAGGGCAAGCTCTCCACCGGTTTCATCGCCGAGGAGTTTCCGAAGGGGTTTTCGGTTCGCACTCCCGAGGGCGAGGTCGCCCGCCGGCTGGCCGCGGTCGGCGCCGCCATCGATCACGTTCTCGGCGAACGCAAGCGGCAGATTTCAGGCCAGTTGACCGGCAGGGCGGTGCAGCGCGAGCGCCGCCGCGCGGTATGGCTCGGCCGCGCCGAAATCGCGCTCGATGTCGCGCGCGACGCCGAAGGGATCGCGGTGCGTTTTGTCGGCGCCGACGGCGCGCCGGGCAATCCGCATCATCTGGTTTCGCGGTGGACGCCGGGCGAAGGGGTCTGGCAGGGCACCATCGACGGCCATCCGGTGGCGATGCAGGCGCGCCCGATTCCCAACGGCTTCCGCCTTTCGCATCAGGGATATGACGTAGCCGTCAACGTCTTCACCGAATCCGAGGCGACGGCGGCGCGGCTGATGCCGGTCGGCGCCAGGGCCGATACCGGCAAGAAACTGCTGTGCCCGATGCCCGGACTGGTGGTGTCGATCGCGGTCGCCGAAGGCCAGGAGGTCAAGGCCGGCGAGACGCTGGCGGTGGTGGAAGCGATGAAGATGCAGAACGTGCTGCGCGCCGAACGCGACGGCACGGTGAAGAAAATTCACGCCGCCGCGGGTGCTACCCTGGCGGTGGACGCACTGATTATGGAGTTTGCGTAGAACAGTCATTCCGGGGCGATGCGGAAGCATCGAACCCGGAATCTCGAGATTCCGGGTCTGGTGCTAACGCACCATCCCGGAATGACGAAGGTGCTTCGTCGCGGAGCCTGTCATCGGGCGCGCATTCGCGCGACCCGTTGGCTCCTCGCAATGACGAAAGTGTAGGGAATTTCGATGGCTTTCCACAAACGCCGCGAAACATTGCGCTCGATCCTGTCGGGTTCATCCTGTATTCGCCCCGGCTCGGTCTATGACGCGATTTCGATCCGCATCGCCGAGGACCTCGGATTTAAGGTCGGCATGTTCGGCGGATCGGTGGCTTCGCTCGCGGTGCTGGGGGATCCCGATATCGCGCTGATCACGCTGACCGAACTCGCCGAGCAGATGCGCCGGATGTCGCGCGCTGCGGTCTTGCCGGTGCTGGTCGACGCCGACCACGGCTACGGCAACGCGATGAACGTCCGCCGCACCATCGAGGAACTGGAGACGGCGGGCGCGGCCGGCCTCACCATCGAGGATACGCTGCTGCCGCAGGCCTTTGGGCAGACCGCGACGCAACTGATCTCGCTCGAGGAAGGCGTCGGCAAGATGAAGGCGGCGCTGGAGGCGCGGCGCGATCCGTCGCTGGTCATCATCGGGCGCACCGGCGCTGTGTCGATCACCTCGCTCGATGACGCGATCGCCCGCGCCAGAGCCTACGAGGCATGCGGGCTCGACGCGCTGTTTTTCACCGGCATCAAAAGGCGAGGGGAACTCGAGGCCATTTCGGCCGCGACGAAATTGCCGATCGTGCTCGGCGGCGCGCCCGAGGAGATGTCCGATCTCGTTTATCTCGCGAACTTGCGGGTGCGGGTCGCCCTGCAGGGCCACGCGCCGTTCGCGGCCGCGACGCTGGCGGTGTACGAGACGCTTAAAGCGCTGCGTGAAGGATTGCCGCCCAAGCAGCTGAAGGGCCTGGCGTCGGCGGAGTTGACAGGCCGCGTCACGCGCGAGGCGGTAGCGAAAGCGCGCAGCGCGGAATTTCTGGGTCTGAAGCGGTAGATGAGCGGCGCGATCCGTCAGGTGACGATCACCGGCCGGGTGCAGGGCGTCGGCTACCGCGCCTGGGTCGATCATCAGGCCAGAAATCACGATCTGGAGGGCTGGGTGCGCAACCGCAGGGACGGCAGCGTGGAAGCGCTGTTTGCGGGGCCTGAGGATGTGGTGTCGGAAATGGTGGCGCGGTGCCGGCGCGGGCCGTCATCGGCGCGGGTCGAGTCGGTCCAGGAAGGAGCGGCCAGTCCCGAGGCGCTGAAGCTGCGCCGGCCCGGCGAGCGGTTTTCGGTGCTGGGGACGATCTGATATAACGGCTCGGCCGCCCAGTCGGGAGCGACAATGACCGCGACATTGACAGTAAAATCGGCGAAGCACTTTGGCCGGGTGACTGGAACACGTGCGCACTATCCATTCGCTTGCCTCGCCCCAGTTGTGGCGGTCGCACTGCTGTGCAGCCTGGCGTCGACCGGCGCGCAAACCCCGGCTAATCCGGGTTCCGGCGCCGATGCCGCTGTGATCGAGGATATTGTCGTTGGCAGCCGCATCCTCGCCGACTTCGGCGTGGTCGATGGATTTGGCCATGTCAGTGCGCGCCATCCCGGCAACCCCAACCATTTCCTGATGTCGCGCTCGCTGGCGCCCGCCCTCGTCAACGCCGACGACATCATGGAGTTCGATCTCGACGGAAATGCCGTCGATGCGCGTGGCCGGGCGGTATTTCTGGAGCGCTTCATCCACGGTGAAATCTACAAGGCGCGGCCGGATGTGATGTCGGTGGTTCACACCCATTCACCCGGTGTCATTCCATTCACGGTGACCCAGGTGCCTTTGCGGCCGATGTTTCACAACGCGGCTTTCCTCGCCCGCGGTGCGCCGGTATGGGAAATCAGAAAGGATTTTGGCGAGACCGACATGCTGGTCCGCGATCCCCCGCGCGGCAAATCGTTGGCGCTGACGCTAGGCGAGAAGTCAGTGGTCCTGATGCGCGGCCATGGCGACGTGGCGGTGGGACCATCAGTCAAAATGGCGGTGTTTCGCGCCTATTACACCGACGTCAATGCCCGGCTGCAGTCGCAAGCCATCGCATTGGGGGGCGACATCAACTTTCTGACGCCGGGAGAAGGCGCGAAAGCTGACGAAGTCAACTTCGTCGTGCTCGATCGCATCTGGAATCTTTGGAAGCTGCGTGTCGCTCCGACGATTGCGAAGTAGCTGGCCCCGCGACACGTTCAGCCCGTCGCTTCCGGCAGCCGCGCCTGCACCGAGCCGAACACCTTCTCAAACGCCTGCCGGAGCGCTACATCGACATCGGCCATGGTTACGGGATGGCCAAGATCAAAAAGGCTGGTGACGCCGTAGCGGGGGTCCGCGACGCCGCAAGGCACGATCGCATCGAAGTGGGTAAGATCGGGCTCCACATTGATGGATATGCCGTGGAGCGACACCCAGCGCCGTAGCCGCACGCCGATCGCGGCGATCTTGTCTTCGCACCCAAAACCCTTGTCCGGCCGACTAACCCAGACGCCGACGCGTTCCTCGCGCCGCTCGCCGCGGATGTTGAAGGCGGCCAGCGTCCGGATAATCCATTCCTCGAGGCCGGCGACATAGGCCCGCACGTCGGGCCGCCGCCGCTTCAGGTCGAGCATCACATAGACCACCCGCTGGCCGGGGCCGTGATAGGTGAGCTGCCCGCCGCGCCCGGTGGCAAACATCGGAAAGCGGGGATCGAGCAGGTCGGAAGCCTTGCCCGATGTGCCGGAGGTGTAGAGCGGGGGGTGTTCCAGCAGCCAGACCAGTTCCGGCGCCCGATGATCCCCGATATCGGCCGCCCGCGCCTCCATGGCGGTCAGGGCCTCGGGATAGGGCACCGGCGCGTCAGATATCCGCCATTCCACCGCCCCGCCGCCGACGGGGTCGGCGAACAGCGTCAAATCAAGGCTTTGGCGGTCATTAACCATTGGCTAACCATAACGTGGTGATCTCAAGGCAGCAATTTTACACCCTGTCAGTTCAGGTCGCCCACCCCAGTGCCAACCCTCGATAAAGTCAGCGTCGACCTGCTGGTGGTCCTCGGCACCACAACGATGCCCATCCATCAGGTCATGCGGCTGAGCCGCGGCGCCATCATCGAACTGGACGCCACCGAAGCGGACGAGGTCAAGATCCTCGCCAACAATCTGCCGATCGCCAGCGGCGTGGTGCTGGTGGATCGCAACCGGATCGCGGTCGAAGTCAAGCAAATGCTGCCGCGGTTGCCCGGCAGCCGCTAGGCGATCCGAAACAGGCCAGAAATCACCGGGGTTGCGGGCCTTGTCCCCCCATCCCCGATTTGTTACATCCGCGCCGCTGATCCGGTCCGGCGCAAATCCCGTACCGATCTGACAAAAGCGCTCGTGGCGGAATTGGTAGACGCGCTGCCTTGAGGTGGCAGTGAGTAACATCGTGGGGGTTCGAGTCCCTCCGAGCGCACCAGAAAATCGTGCAGTGGGGCCGCGCCGGCCGAAAGCGACCCGCCAATGAAGTTCCTGAGCCACGCCTATCGCTTTCTCTCCAACTTCGTCTTTCTGGCGCTGGTCTATTACAGCCTGAACTTCATGGAAAAATATCAGCAGCGCGCGGTGGTCGCGATCCTGGTGCTGGTCTATGGCGTGATGCGTTCGGCGTCGGTGCTGCGGTCGTTTTACTTCTTCCAGCGCATCGAGCGGCTCGAGCTTGAGGCGCGGCGTCTGGCGGATGCGGCCGGCGAGGGGCCCGCCGCATCGGCCTCGCGCAGGCAGGTCGTCAACGACGTCAGCGTGCTGCGTCGCGCCGGCGAGATCAATTCGTATATCGATCTGTTGTTTCTCGCGATGGTCGTGCTGCTGTGCGTCTCGAAGATCGTGACGAATTGAGCACTCACGTCACACGCTTCTCTTCCTGACCTGCACCAGGTGCTTCAGCGTGCCTCGGCGGCCATGGGCCGCATGCCGGGTGCGGCCGGGATGAGGCCTGCCGCGGATCGTCGGCCGCGACGCGCCGGCGTCGACCGCCATCGCTTCATCATGGTCCGGGACCGTCAGCTCGGCGCGACGAGGCGGCGTGATCGCCTGCATCGCCGTGCGCAGTCCTTCCCGTACCTCAAAGACACTCTGCGCCGGCACCGGTAGCGCGATGGCGGCGCCGACCGGTGGCGGCGGCGATTGCCGCGGCCACGGCGCTTCCGGCGGCAAGGGAACGCCGCGCCCCGCCCGCCTGCCGCGATCCGACGATTGCGCGATCGCGATCGATTCTGTCTCACGCCAGTCGAGATCCGCAAGCGAGGGAGCCGGAAGCATATCGGCATTGCCAATAACGAAGTTGGGAATTTTCGGCCAGTGCGAGATCGCCACATTTTCCGACGCCGGGTGCAATTGCCATTCCTGCGGCTCGGTCGGCGTCGCTGCCAGCTCAGGGGTGGCCGGCACGACATGGACGATGCGATAGCCCCGCGCCTTCATCTCATGCAGAATCCTCGGCAATGCGGCAACCGTTCGCGGCTGGATGTCGTGCAGCAGCAGAATGCCTCTGCCCTTTTCCTCAAGCCGTTTCATCGCGAGGTCATAGACCCGCGAGGAGGAAACATGCCGCCAGTCGTCGGCCAGGAAATCCGCGCTCCAGATCTGGATGCCCAGCGACGCCAGATAGTCCTCGGTGCCCTCGGCGCGCGAAAGACCCGGGATCCGAAAGAACGGGGCGGGCGCTCCGTTGCCAAGCGCCGCCGTTACCGATGCGATGCCGTCGTCGATCTCTTGCCTGGCGCGCTCGATCGGCATCCGCTTCATGCCGAGCGGATGATCCTGGGTGTGGGTGCCGATGCTGTGGCCGGCCTCGCGCAGCTTGCGGACCCCCTCCGGGGAGGCTCGCGCCATGGCGCCGATGGTGAAGAAGGTCGCCTTCACGCATTGCGCGGCAAGAATTTCCAGAATTTGATTGCTGTAGCGCGGCAATGGCCCGTCGTCGAATGTCAGCACCATCTCATGATCTCTGAGGGGCAGCGTTTCCGGATATTGCATGGTGCCGATGCGGGGATGTTCGCGCGGATCGACCACCAGCGTGCGCGAGGTGCCGAGCGCGTCGGGATGGCCGGGACAATCGGCGGCCAGGGCGGACTGGGCGGCGATGCAGCCAAATAACCCCAGACCCAGGGCGGCCCATTGCCGCCTGCCTGCGCCGGCCAACACATCACCTGTCATACGAAACACCGTCTGCCTTCCCATTAGCTGGCCGATCATTACACGCGCCGCGGGATGAACGGCGGCTTAATGTTTGAGTTCCGCACACAATTTCGGCCTTCAGGGAACGCCGTCATAGCTGATCCCGGGCCCGGACGGCACGATATGCACGACATGGTAGCGATGGTCGCGCAGATAGCGCAGAAACGCCGGCAGCATGGCCGCGGTTCGCGCCTTGGTATCGTGAAACAGGATGATTCCCCGGCCGGCGATGTTGAGTCGGTCGACGATCAGTTTCAATTCCTGCTTCGGGGTCATCGTATTCCAGTCGCTGGCCCAAAGGTCGGCGCCGAACACCACGATGCCGCGCGACTGCAGCAGTGCAAGGGTGGCCGGCGTCGACTCGAAGCCGGGAAAGCGAAAGAACGGCGTCTCCGGAACCGTCGTCGCGATGCCGTGAAGCGCCGTTTCGACCGCCGATATGCCACGGTCGATTTCCACTGTGGCCTCGCGCGGCGGGATTTTCATCAGGCTGCGGTGGCTCCAAGTGTGATGGCCGATGGTGTGGCCCTCGGCCGCGATCCGCCGCACCAGCCCCGGATGTTCTGACGCGGGCTTGCCGATCAGGAAGAAGGTGGCTCGCACGCATTGCTCGGCCAGCGCCGCCAGCACTTTCGCCGTCGTCGACGGCCATGGGCCGTCATCAAAGGTAAGCACCACCTCGTGATCGCCGAGCGGTAGCGTCCGCGGATACTGCTTCAGTCCCACCCGCGGCGCGGTCGCGGCATCGACGCGAAGTATGCGGGACGTACCGAGCACCCCGGGGCGCGGGCACTCCGCCGCACCGGCCGCCGTCCACGCGACAAGGGCGACGAGCCCCGCAGCCGGCACGTTGATGAACTTCCGGGCGCGCATTCTGCCGGCGATATTTATCATTGCGCTTGGCGCCGTCCATTGGGTAATGCGTGAAGCGACAACTCAGACGAGTTGAGCATTTCTGTCAAACCGGCGAGGCGCGACATGGCCGAAGATCTGGACGTTGCTCAACCCGCCGCCTCCGTGCTCGACCGCCTGCCGATGCGCGAAGAAGATGGTGTAATTCGCCATGAATTCGTCGAGAGAATCGCGCGCGCGATCCATGCCAGCGATACGCCGTTCCTGCGCGCCGTGGTCGCGGAACTCCATGAGGCCGATCTCGGCGATCTGATCGAGGCGCTCGAGCCGGACGACCGTGTCAGCCTTGTCGAATTGACGGGTACCGATTTCGACTTCGCGGCGCTGAACGAAGTCGACGATTCCGTCCGTGAGGATATCCTCGACGAACTCGAACCCGAGACGGTCGCGGAAGGCGTTCGCGAACTGAATTCCGACGACGCCGTCGAACTGCTCGAGGGCCTCGACGAGCAGGACCAGGAAGAAATCCTCGAAAAGCTGCCGCCGTCCGAGCGCGACGCGCTCGCGCGCCGTCTTGAATATCCGGAAAATTCCGCCGGGCGGCGGATGCAGACCGAGTTCATCGCGCTGCCGCCAGACTGGACCGTCGGGCAGGCGATCGACTACATGCGCGACGCGTCGAAACTGCCGGATCGCTTTTATGAAATCTATGCGGTCGATGGCGCGCAGCACTGGCAGGGCGCGGTTTCGCTGGATGCGCTGTTGCGTTCGCGCCGAACGGTGCCGCTGGCCGATCTGATCGATGAAGACCGCCGCCGCGTCTCGGTCATGGACGATCAGGAGGAGGTGGCGCGGCTGTTCGGCAAATACAATCTGGTCGCGGTACCTGTGGTCGATACCGAAAACCGGCTGGTCGGCGTCATCACCGTCGACGACGTGGTTGACGTGATCGAGGAGGAGGCCGACGAGGACCTCAAGGCCCTGGGCGGCGTCACGTCAGACGAAGAATTGTCGGATAACGTATGGACCATCGCCAAGGGCCGCTTCAACTGGCTGCTGGTCAATCTCGCGACCGCCTTTCTGGCGTCCTCGGTGCTGGGTCTGTTCGAAGGCCAGCTGGAAAAAATGGTGGCTTTGGCGGTGCTGGCGCCGATCGTGGCCAGCCAGGGCGGCAATGCCGCCACCCAGACCATGACGGTCGCGGTGCGCGCGCTCGCCACCCGCGAACTCGGCGCCAATAATGCGTTTCGCGTGGTGATGCGCGAGGGCCTGGTCGGCCTCGTCAACGGCCTCGCCTTCGCGGTGATCACCGGCATTGCCGCGGTAGCCTGGTTCAAAATCCCCGCGCTTGGCGTCGTGATCGGTCTTGCGATGGTGTGCAATCTCATTGCCGGCGCGCTTGGCGGCATTCTGATTCCCATGGTGCTGGAGCGGGTGCGCGCCGATCCCGCGGTCGCTTCGGGCACCTTCGTCACGACCGTGACCGACGTGGTCGGCTTCTTCTCGTTTCTCGGCATCGCGACGCTGTGGTTCGGGCTGAAGTAAAAAGCGTTCGGGCGAAGCGGTTGCCGGTTTGCGTGAAGAAACGCGTCCAGCGGGCACTTGGCCAAATCCGCGGCCGCCAGCGTCATCGTTAATCAAACCTTAACGGGCTTGGCCGAGACTCCCTGGCGCGTGGAATCCGGTCTTGCGTCGCGGATCGCGCTTCGGAATCGAGTGGAACATGCAGCGCTTGCGGCTGAAAGCGGACGGACGGATCGTCGAATTGCGGGATGGACGGGAGTTTCCGCTCGCGCCGGCTGCGCCTCTCGCTGCGCCGGCGGCGATCTCGGCCGCCTCAGAGACGCCAACACCTCCGGCGGTGCGCGACCTTCGCAGGCGTGCGCGCCTGACGCAGCAGGAATTCGCCGCCCGCCTGGGGGTGCCGGTCGAGACGATCAGAAACTGGGAACAGGGCAAACGCATGCCGCGCGGGCCGGCGCGGGCGCTTCTCGCGTTGATCGCGCACGCCCCGGACGTCGTGTTTGCCACGCTGGCCAGGGCTTGATTGCGAGGAAATGGCTTGACGCGAATAAGTGGCTTGATCGCGAACGCTTGATTTCGGGAACAAATCCTGTCCCCTGAGCTCCTGATTGGCAGCGCGACGCGCTCCGGACATAATGAACCCCGGCTTGCGCGAGTCCCCATCCATGCAATTCGTCGAGGCCAACGGCGCTAAAATCCCCGCGGTCGGGCTGGGCACCTGGGAACTGCGCGGGCGAACCTGCGCGCGCATCGTCGAGCAGGCCGTGAGGCTCGGCTATCGCCACATCGACACCGCCCAGATCTATGAGAACGAGCGCGAGGTCGGCGACGGCCTGCGCGCCTCCGGGGTCAGGCGCGACGACGTTTTCGTGACCACCAAGGTCTGGACCACCCATTTCGCGCCGCATGATCTGGAGCGGTCCGCCAAAGAGAGCCTGGTCAAGCTGCGGCTTCCCGAGGTCGATCTATTGCTGCTGCACTGGCCAAATCCGCATGTGCCGCTTGCGGAGACGCTGGGCGCGCTCGCCCATGCCAAGAAACTCGGCATGTGCAGGCATATCGGCGTTTCGAACTTCACCGTCGCATTGATCGAGGAGGCCGTTGCAGCCTGCCCGGAGCCTCTGGTGTGCGATCAGGTCGAATATCACCCCTATCTCGACCAGAGCAAGGTCAGGGAAGCCTGCGCGCGACACGGCATGGCGCTGGTCGCCTACAGCCCGGTCGCCAAGGGCCGTATCAAGAGCGATGAGACGCTGGCGCTGATCGGGCTGGCCCACGGCAAGACCGCCGCCCAGGTTTGCCTGCGCTGGCTGGTGCAGCAGAAGGTTTGCGCGATTCCGCGGACGTCGCGGATCGAGCGGCTGTCGGAAAACATCGGCGTTTTCGACTTCGCGCTCTCGGCCGAGGAGATGCGGCAAATCTCCGGGCTGGCGAGCGCCAGGGGCCGGCTCACCGATTTCGGCTTCGCGCCGAAATGGGATTGAGGCTGCGACAGGGGCCGCTAGGGTGGCGGCGAGCTGCGTGTTCGGCAAAAGTGCAGGCCGGTTTTGCGATCAGGACAAGCGCAGCTCATAGAGGTATGCTTCCGCGGAAAATGCTCCCGGCGATATTGAAACCTTGATCAAGCACGATGAAACCACGACTGGTCATACGCACAGGCATCACGGCATCGGCGATCGCCCATCTGTCGGTTTTGATGCTGGTGCTGTTCTTTACCGAGGTGCATCCGTTTAGTTCGGTTACGGCCGAGCCGATCACGGTCGATCTTGTTTCGCCGGCCGAGGTTACCCCGATCCCGGAGAGGAAAGAGCCGCCGAAAACGCAGCCTTCCGATGGCCTCGAGCCGTCCTCGAAACTGGCGCCCTCGGCTTCACCGGAGCCTGCCGCTCCGGAGGAGGCGTCGGCAACGCGACCACAACAGCAGGCGGCGCTGTCGATACCGTCTGCAAGCCCACAACCGGCGACGGCGCAGCCGCGACCGACATCGCCGGCGGCCGGTTATCGCCCTCCCGAGCCCGATCTTTCCGTCAAGTATCACGTGATGCTTGGCCTGCCCCCCGATCTGCCCGCCGCCCCGCCCAGCGGAAAACCCGGCGACGACTTCGACGCCCCGGCGTCGAAGACCGCCGACGTCGCATCGAGTTTGATTACGGAGTTTCGGCGCCGTCTCAAGACGTGCTCGAAACTGCCGGAATCGATTATGCCCACCGACAAGCTCACGATCACGCTCAGGATCAGGATGACCCTGGAAGGCAAGCTCGCGGCGGAGCCCATTTTGGTCGAGGCCAGCGCGTCGCCAAAGGGGCCGGTGCTGATGCAAAGCGCGATCGCTGCGCTTGAAGCCTGCCAGCCCTATGCGATGTTGCCGGCCGACAGATACGGCGAATGGAAAGTGCTCGATCTCAGCCTCACCCCGCAGGATTTTGCCGGCGCGTCCTAGATGTGGGCCAGCGGTAATCGATGCCGGTCCGGTACAGCATAGAAGCTGGGTCCGGTCGTGCCTTGCTTGCGCCACAACCCGCACCCGGTTGTGGCTTTCGGCGGTCCAACCTCGAGCCCCCGACCTCCATCCCTGGACACGCCTGAGGTACGATATCAGCGAAAATGCCGTCGCAATGCCGAATAGATCGGTCGCGCGGGCGTTCGCGCCTGGCGCAAGCCGCCATCGACCCGCTCGACCATCGCGGCCCGGCGCATGGGCGCGACCGCACCCGGAAAGTCATTTTTCCGCCGTACTGGATCACCATTATCCACAGGTAGTGACGTTCAGTTTGTACGCGTGCTCCCGAGTAAATTCGCGGCAGGAATTTCGGTCGGAGACGAGGAAATCCAGCGGCGAGAGCGACGATGAAGACGCTTTACGATTTGCTCGGGGCCCTTCCAGACGATGACGCCGAAGCACTCAGGTCCGCATTCCGCAGGGCCGTCAAAGGCGCCCACCCCGACATCCGACCTGGCGATCCCGACGCGGCGCTGAAATTCAGAGAGATTATTCGCGCCAACGAAATCCTTGGCGATATCGAGCTGCGCGCCGCTTACGACGATCTGCTGGAGCAGGCGCGCCTGGAGCAGGTCTCGGCTTCGCGATACGCCAGAGCCGCCAGGGTTCACAGGCTCGCCTCCGGCGTGATCGCTCTGGTCGGAGCCTCGGCCGTGACGGCCGGGGGATATCTGCTGTTCGTGTACATGTCGGTGGCATCGGTCGCTTCGGCAAACAAGATTGACCTCGCCATCCACGCCGTGGTTGAGATGGCTTCCCTCAGTTGGGCAGTGCCACAGGATACGGCCGGCACCGGAGCGTCGCCCGTTCAACACGAGAATGAAGCCATTCGCGCTGACACGATTGCGTCGAGCGCGGCCATGCCGCAGCCCAACGCGGAGAGGATCCCGGCGGCCAAGGTCGGCCCGGCTCCCGACTCCGGCGCGAGCGAGGCCGGATTCTTGCAGGCGCGGGGAAATTTCGCCTCCCGCAGCGGCGATCCGACCGGCGCGATCGCGGGGCTGGATCGCGCGGTTCATTTTGATCCGAAATTTTCGGTTGCCTACGTCGACCGCGGCCCCGCCCTCTATCGCCAGCGCAAATTCGACCGCGCCTTTGCGGACATCGGGCCGGCGAAGCAGATGCGGAAGACGAGCCGATCCAGATCCGCGCCCGCGAAGGGGCATCCATCCGACTGGGCCGGCAACGCGCCTTCGGTAACGCGGAGGTTCCAAGCGCCGGCGGCCGTGCCGGATGATCCATCACGAGGAGATGGGTTGGCGTCGGCAAGTCTGCGCTGAGGCGCGGGGTTGCCGGGCTGCGCGGCGCTCCCATTCGGATTTGGCCGCGTACTTGCGGCTCCGCCTCTAGCTCCCCATCGCCCGCCAGGCGTTCGAGGCGAACTGTCTGCGCCAGGTGACGATCACGACCGCTGCCGTCGACACGAACAGAACCCAGGGACTGACGAACCAGCCGAGATAGCCCAGCGCGAAGAAGAACGCGCGCTGGCCGCGATTGAAGTGCCGGCCGGCGGCTTCGAACAATCTTGTCGTCCTGATGACATGCGCTTCGGCCTGCGGCGTGTCGCGTTGTTGAGCCGGCGGCATCGCGCCGAGCAGGATGGCGACGTAGTTGAACAACCGGTATGCCCAGGCGAATTTGAAGAAGGCGTAGATGAAAATCAGGATCAGCCCGACGCATTTGATTTCCCAAAGCCCGGGTGAGGGGCTGAGATCGATCGGCAAGGCGCCGAGGACCGCGAGAGCCTCGTTGGTCGATCGCAGCAGAGCCAGCCCACCGCCGACCGCAAGCAGGCTGGTGGACGCAAAGAAGGCCGTGCCGTTTTGCAGCGCCGCCATGATCTGCATGTCGACCATGCGGGCCTCGCGCTCGAGCAGGCGTCGCATCCAGATCTCGCGGTAGCCATGCATGCGTGCCGACAGGCTATCCTGTCCGTAGGCGGTGTGCTCGAGGGTGACGGCGTATACGGTCCATTCAAGCACGAAGAAGCTGACCGCTAGAATGTCGACCCAATATGCAGCCATGTTGCATCCCTCGCGGCCGCGAATGCTGCCATGCGTGACCGGTCGCGGCAACCGGCATCAGGGCGCCTGCGCCGCTTGAACCCGCGGCGAGCGCCATGGCAGAATGTCGGCCAGGAAGGAATCTGTTGCATGGCCCTGACGCTCGTGATCGGCAACAAGAACTATTCGTCGTGGTCGATGCGGCCGTGGCTGGCGCTGCGCGCCAATGGCATCGCCTTCGATGAAGTCTTCATCCCGCTCTATACCGGTGACGAGGACAAAAAGCGGATCCTGAATTTTGCCGATTCGGGCAAGGTGCCGGCGCTTATCGACGGCGACATTACGATCTGGGATTCCTTGGCGATTATCGAATACATCGCCGAGCGGTTTCCGGAGGCCGGGCTGTGGCCCGAGGACCGTGGCCGCCGGGCCCACGCCCGTTCGATTTCAGCCGAGATGCATTCGGGCTTTACGGCGCTGCGCAACGAATGCGGCATGAACCTGCACCGGCCGGTCGGCGCGATCGCGCTGTCGGCGGATGCGCGCTCCGATATCACACGCGTCCAGCAGATCTGGCTCGAATGCCGCCACCGCCACGCAAAGCTTGGGCCGTTCCTGTTCGGAGCCTTCGGCGCCGCCGACGCCATGTTCGCGCCGGTGGTGCATCGCTTTCGCACCTATGCCATTGCGGTTGAGTCCGAGGCCCGGGCCTACATGGAAACGATGATGGCCGTGCCGGCCTTTCAGGAATGGACGCGCGCCGGTCTCGCCGAAACCCTGGTTATCGAGAAGTTCGAGACGGTGTGAGCTTCAGGCGGGCGCTGATTGTCTCCATCGGTCCCCGTGGCTGTGGTGTTGATCCGAGCGCAGTTCCTTCCAATGGAACCCAGGCGCGAAACGGAACTCCCCATGGTTCACTTTTATACATTTCAGCGGAACGAATTCCAGTTTGCCGCGTGATGTACCGTGCTGGGTGGCAAGATGGGGTAGCATCGTGATCGGTAAAGGGTATTTCGTGCGTCAGGCGACAACGCTTCTCAAATTCGCCAGCTCTACCATGGACCCCAGACTCGCCGCGGTCCTGGTCGAAAAGGCTGCCGATCTCAAATCGCAAGTTGACGAGACGAAGCCGCCACCAGACAAAAGCCCTCGGGCGCCCGATGTCGAGCCACCCGTCTGAATCGCGGGGGCGTTTACCCGCCATCCCGGCGAGCCCGCGAATATAGGACCGCTAAGTCAGCGGGATTGCCGGCTTGACCGAGCCGTGCAAAAGGGCTCTGAATCTGTATTCGGCGTTGCGCATTCAGGGAAAGGGTCTGGCCATGGGAATTCTCGATTCATTGGAAAATTCACCGGCCTTCAAGGGCGTACTCGGGCAACTTGAGGCCGCCGTGGTCCCGGTCGTATTGAGCGAAGTGCTCGGCAACGGCAGCCAGGGCGGGCTAAACGCGATTGTCGCCAAGCTGCAGCAGGCTGGCTTCGGCGATCAGGTCAAGTCCTGGATCGGAAACGGCCAGAACCTTCCCATCACCGCCGAGCAATTGCAGCAGGTGCTCGGCAGCGACACCGTCAAGCAGCTGGCCGCCAGATTCAATATTCCGGTCGATCAACTTGCCAAGGTTCTGGCGCAGCAACTGCCTGCCGCCGTGGACCACGCCAGCCCGGACGGCAAGCTCCCGCATGCCGCCTGAAGATGGACGCAGGACGGTTCGGGACGGCCCAGGGACAGATTCGTCCGGAACCCCCTAAACAGACATTATCATACTGAAAAACCTGCAAAATTTGCGCATTTGCTATGTCCCGATGTAACTGGTCAAGGGGATCGGCGCCGTGCTATACAGCGCCTCGGGTTTTCAGTCGGCCGCCGTAAGCGGGACTGTGAGTGTGGCCGGTATTGTCGCGTGATGGAGAGGGCGTTGAAGCATAAATATAACGTTGGAGAGACCGTCTATTTTACTGCCAGCAATGTCGCCCGCCCGGCTGCCAGCGGCACCTATGAGGTGCTCAAGTTGCTGCCGACTGATGGTGACGACTGCCAGTACCGGATCAAAAATTCGACCGAAGCTTTCGAGCGGGTGGCCAAGGAAAGTCAGCTCGACGTTTCCTGAAGAGTTTGCGCGCACGGCTGGCGGGTTGCCCTTCATCCCCCTCAAGGGGCTCTGTTCGCGGAACCGCTCTGTGCCGGCTGAGTGCGAGGAGACTGGCGTTTACATCAGCGGAACGCGTTCGATGCCGCGTTGAGGAACATCGCGCATGAACTGGGCCTGGGCTGCATCGCTCAACCATCTCTGGCGTTCGCCGACCTTTCCGATGTGGCTGACATTGGCAGCGGGCGGATTCTTCGGGATCATCGTTCTCATCACGCTTTTGCGCGCCGAGAAATCGGTCGCCAACGGTGCGCTGACGGTGATCACGCTGCTGGCGATCGGCATCGCTGTCGCCGCCACCATCCGCGAATTCGAGCCGGATGGCCGGCATGTGGCGGCCGAGACCCGATCCTTCCAGCCCGTCAACGCCGCGCTGCCGGCATTGTCGTGCGTCGACGATATGGCCGGCGATACCGTTCTGGCGGCGTGCGAGAAGGCATTGTTCGGCTCGGCCGATACTGCCGCCGCGGCGGTATCCTATGCGGCGTCCCAGATCACGCGGCTGACCGGGTTCGGCGATGTCGCCGCAGCGAACAAGAACCTGACACCCGAACTGCGAACGCTGCGCCGCGCAGTTGAGCGCGATCGCTATGGTCTGATGGCCTACGTGTTGGCGGCGCGAGACCAGTGTACGCCATCGAACTGCACCGCTTTCCGCGCGCTGACGGATAGTCATCAGATCGCGGCCAACATGGATGAGCGGGTCTATGACGGCCTGATCGCGCGTTACGCGCCGCTGTGGAACGCGCCGGCGGCGGCGGCGGCACCGGTCGCCGCGCTCTCGCCGTCGATGCCCACGGGCAAACCCACCAACGCTGATTTTCCAACGGCAGCCTCGACCCCGCCGGTCAGCATCATGTCGCCGGAACCCGGCCAGCCTGCAGCGCCAGCTTCGCCGCGCGCGCCAGCCTCGTCGCCGGCCGCGAATGCGCCACTGCCGTCAGCACGCCCGGCTGCGACGGCACCCCCCGCGCTCACGGCGGCGAAAAAGCAGGCCGCCCCGAAATCGGCGCGCCCGCAGGCACCGGTCCAGCTTGCGCCCGCGGCGGCGGCTCCCGCCGCGTCGAATGATTGATGTTTTCGAAGGACATCGCCGATATCTCTGGATTTGGCGCGATCTCCGTACAAACGTTTTGCGTTTATCCGGGGGAAAACCGGTTTCCACTTTTCCGGATCATGCTCTAACGTCGCATTCATGCCGCTTCATCTCATCAAGCTTGCCGTCGGCTGCGAGTCGGTAAAGGAACTCAAGGGCTGGGTGGCGGAGCGCATGCAGGCCGCCAGAAAAAAGGGCCTGCCGCTTCATCACATCCATATCACCCGGATGACGCCGAAGCGCGTCGAAGAACTGCTCGCAGGCGGCTCACTCTATTGGGTGATTCGGGGTGAAATCGCGGCCCGCGAGAAAATCATCGCCATCGAGCCGTTCAGGGATCGCGACGGTATCGGCCGATGCCGGCTGATGATGCAGCCCAAGGTGATCCCGGTGCTGCCCCGGCCGATGCGGGCATTCCAGGGCTGGCGCTATTTTACGCCGGACGCCGCCCCGCCGGATCTCAAGTCCGCTGGTGCCGGCGTTGCCGCGATGCCCGAGCCGCTGCGCCGCGAATTGCGCGAACTCGGGCTGCTTTAGGCCGCGATGTTGTCGAAGGCGGCGCGGGTTTTCGTCAACCGAACCAGTGGTGCATGGCCTTCGTGGAGCTCCATGGTGGGCACCAGCGCGATTGTGGCCTTTTTTCGCGCGCGGACTGTCGAGGGTACGGCGGAACGCAGTGACCGTGCGCGCGATCAAGCGACTTGGCGGCATCTGACTCGAACGTTCGGGGGCAGGGAGTCAGTTGCTCCGACCCCGTGACCGAGTATGCCGACGTTATCAAGCCTGACGCCCGGCCTCCAAACCAGCCGGCGGAGGATCAGCGCCGAATGATTCGGCGGCGCCAGCTTTTGCGCGCAAAAAAACCGGCAACGCCGCCCGCGTCGTGGATGCGATTCACCATTAAGGCAGATCATAAACGATTTAAGGACATCATTGCGCATTTCACTTGACCGCGGTCGCGCGGAATTTGAAGATATCGACAGGGGACGAAGCATGTTGGTGCAGACCAGTCAGGGGCAATCCGGCTCGGCTCATGTGGTCGTGCTGGGTAACGAGAAGGGCGGTTCGGGAAAATCCACCACCGCCTTGCACATCGCGGTCGCGTTGATGAAGGCAGGCCAGCGCGTCGCCACCATCGATCTCGATTGCCGCCAGCAAAGCTTCACCCGTTACATCGGCAACCGCAGCACCTGGGCGCGCCGCACCGGCCTCGATCTCGAAATCCCCGTGCATCGCTGCATCAAGCTCGGCGAGACCATGCAGATCGCCGACAACGAAAACTCCGAGTTCCAGCAGTTCATGGACGCGGTGAGCGCGGTCGAGCGCGCTTTCGACTTCATCGTGATCGATACCCCGGGATCGGACAGTTACCTGATGCGTCTGGCGCACTCGATGGCCGACACCCTGGTGACGCCGATCAACGACAGCTTCCTCGACTTCGACGTATTGGGAACCGTCGATCCCGCGACCTATGCCGTGACCGGCGAGAGCCATTATGCGGAGATGGTGCGGGATACGAGGCGCAAGCGCCGCCAGTTCGATGGCGCTTCCACCGACTGGATCGTGGTTCGCAACCGGCTGTCGATGCTGGGATCGCGCAATAAGCAGCTGGTCGCCGACGGCCTCAACGAATTGTCATTCCGGCTCGGCTTCCGCTCGATCGACGGTTTTGCCGAACGCGTGGTTTATCGCGAGTTTTTTCCCCGCGGGCTCACCGCGCTCGACGACCTCGACGAGACCACGCTCGGCACCCGTCCAAGTCTCGGCCATGTCACCGCGCGCGAGGAAGTCACCAGCCTGCTGCGCCAGTTGAAACTGCCGCTCGACGCGCGCGGCCGCCGCCGCGCCGCCAACCGGGCCGAATGGTTCACCCAGGTCGACAAGCCGCTCGAAGTCCACGAGATCCTCGGCGCCTAAATTTCGCGGTAATCCGTTACTGATTACGGCTGATTGCAATCGGGCTGGACCGGTGGGCGCCTCATGGCCTCCGAACATAAGCACCAAAACGGCGGTATTATCGGATTTTCCATCTGCACAATAAAAATGTGCGCTGCACAATAGTCAGGCCGTCAATTCACAACATTTGGTGTTCCCGTCACGTCGGTGTGACGTATATAAATTATTAAGGATAGAGGACGGCAGGGTCCGGTGCCTCGGGGACGAACATGAAACGTGGAATTGCCATTCTGCTCTCGCTTACCGCGCTGATCACGGTTGGGTACTTCACCGTGAGCAAATGGGCGATCCGTCACGAGACGCTGACATTCAACGATCCGGCGCGCAGCAACCGCCCGGTCGCGGTGGAT
>DATANB010000049.1:0-2891 GCA_036266415.1 Bradyrhizobium sp.
AGGATGCGCGTGTCGCCGCCTGGCGCCAGCGGCACATGGATGATTGCCGTTCCGCGGGTGAGCGCCAGCTGGACCACTTCGCCGGTACCGCCGCGCCCGCGCGGGGGCAGCCCGTCCCAGATCGCGATCAGCGTATCGCAATGAGCGACGGTCGCCCGCCCGGTCATCACGTAGGCGTCGAGCGTATGGCCGGGATCGCCGGGCAGCTCGAGGACGCATGCCGCCCGTTCGATCAGGGCGTCGAACCCCTCCCGCGACCCGTGATTGGCGAGGCTTGCGCGATAGTGCGCCCGCTCGAACGGAAGGACCGCCTGCAACTCCCAGCCAAGCTCCAGCGCCACTTCGGCGGCGATCTGGTCGGCACCGTCCGCGATCGGCGAGACGAACCGCAGCTTCGGCTCGGTCGCGGCAAAGCAATCGCGCTCGGCGGCGAACAGCGCGCGACCGGATTCCGCGATGCGTTCGAGCACGTCGCGAATGCGCTCGCGAAGAATCGGCACGCTGTCTGCGGGGAGGACCTCGGCGCGATGCCCCGTGACCCCGACGGCGAGGACGAATGGCACGGGCGGCGGTCTTCTCAAACCGCCAACCGCTGCTTGAATCTGCAATTCAGGAGCGGAGATCGACTGCTCCTATCTCAGTCGCGGAATATGTAGTTGCCATTCTGATTATCACCGCCCGGATCGCAGCACTGGTCGCCGCTCGTGCTGTCAAAGAAGAGCGCGAAAGAGAAGTACTCGGAGGTCATATCGTCATTGCGGATGGTCAGGGACTGGCCGCTTTGATCGCAACTGATCGCGTAGATCGTGTCCGCATATGAACCTTGAGGCGGACAATATCCTGCCGGCGGCGCTTGCTGTCCCCAGATCTTCACCGCGAACGCCTTCATCGGGTTTGACTTGAAACTGAGATTCAAGCCGCTTTGGTCCTGCAGCTTGAACTCCACAAGGTAATAGTCCTTCTTCGGCATTTGGTCGTTCTTCTTGTTGAACACCAAATAGCCGGATTGAGGATCTTTCAGGCTCGACTCGAGCTTCCACGTAATAGGATTGCCAATCGCCCAAACCTTCACCGTTCTTGCCCAACCCGTAGCGGCCGCCAATCGCCTCGCCTCTTTGAGTGTCTTCACACCTCCCCGACCCTTCTTCGTAATGGTGACGTGTTTCATCGTGTTCCTCCTTACGCTTGCCCGACCCGCGAGCCCGTTTCGATCGCTTCTTAAATAACGCTGTGATATCCAAATGAGGCGAGCCGAGCCTCAAGCGGCCGTGCGTCCGCCGTGCGCCCTAGCCGCTGCAGTAGGTCGGCATGTTCGACCATGTCGGGCGGCCGTTCCGCGACGTTCACCGGCAGCTGAGCGAGCCCTGCAGACCAGGCGGATGCGGCCCCGCTATAGTCGCCTGCCGCCCGGCGCATGTCGCCGAGGAGCCTGTACGCCGATGCGACCCTGTACCGATCGGATACTGGATCGCCGCTGCGCTCAGTCTGCGCGGAAGCGAGCGCACGCCCTGCGTAGGCCAACGCATCGGCTTTGATGCCGCTTGCGGCGGCGATTCTCGATCGCATCGCGAGGCAATCACTTTCCACGGACCTGATCCTTGCCGGTCCGGGACCGCGTGCCGCGAGGGCGAGAATGATGCTGCAGCCCACCCCCGTCTGGCGCGCGGCATCATCCTTCTTGCCGGCAGCCAAGAGTGTCTTGGCAAGCTCGAGGTGGGCGGCTGCACCGAATTGCTTCCACCTGGCGTTGGTGGTGTCGACGGGGACAAGCTTATCTGCTTCATCCGCGGCTGCCTGGAGCTCTAATAACGCTTTGTCGGTCAATCCTCGTGAAGCGAGCAGCATCCCGAGCGCCTGATGAGCGGGGATCAGATTTTCACGAAAAGCAACGTCTGTCGCGCCTCTCCCGACCGCGGTGTCGAGTAACGAGACTTGTTGCTGCCGCAGAGACGTAGCTGCCTCCAACTGCCCACGGGCGCGCTGCGCATCGGCCAGCCACGCCAATATTGTCGAAAACTCCTTTTGATACGTCTGATTTCCCGCATCGATCGCCATCAGATTCTGCATCGGCCGAATCGCAGCAGAAAATTGCAGCGCGGCGGCGTCGAAACGGCGCTCGTCATAAAGAGCAATTCCGACGTTCTCGATCCCGTAGAGATCCTCCATTCGCCACTTCAGATTATCTGGTTCGAGACTGACGAGGCGCCCGCCGAGCCGCGCATATTCTCGATATTGGGCTTCGGCTTCTGGGTACTGGCCTCGGAAGCGGGCAATCTCGCCCACGTAAAAGACGTTTTGCGCATGGTCGAACAGACGCTTGGTATCGGTCGGAGCGCGGCGCACAGCTTCGGCGGTACCCGCCATCGCCTGGCGATAGAGGCCATCCGCCTCATCCAGGTGGCCGCGCAGGAACGCCACTTCCGCCATGAGGTTGAGCGCACGCGAGCGTTGCAGCAAGGCGGCGTCGGACAGCTCCGATGCGTCCTCTTTTCGATAGTAGCTGAGGACCCGCGAGCCCACGCCGTCGAGTACGTCGAGCTTGCCGATCGGCTCGAGCTTGGTCCTCAAGTCCCCGACCATGAACTCGACCAGTCCCTCGGCTTCACGCCGCTGCTCGCGCGCTTCGTTGCGGGCCTGGATCGCGGTGACCGCGAGCGTGCTTGTCACCGCCATCCCGGCGATCGACGCCGCGGCCAGGTAAGCTAGCCGCCGCTGCCGGCGGGTGGTCTCGCGCTGTACCAGTTCGTCGAGGCCGACGCCGAGCATCCCGGCGACGAGCTTCAGGAAGGCGAGGCGCCGGCCCTCCCCGTCCTCGCGAAAATCGGCGGCGAGGGGTTCGGCCCGCTTTGCCGTCTGGTGACCGCGGCGATCGTATTTATAACGCAGCGCCG
>DATANB010000050.1:0-3595 GCA_036266415.1 Bradyrhizobium sp.
CGCCCGGTGCTTAATGGCCGCGCCGATCAGCTTGCGGACGCGATCCTGTCGCTCGAGCGGTTTGATCGCGTGGAGAAAGCGACGCACCTGGGACGGCAGTAAGGCGGCGCGCGCCAGGTCAGGCCGTCCAGATATCGCGGCGCGTCACCCACACATCCGCGACATGGCCGAACAGGTCGATCTCGCGTTGTTTTTCGGCGCCGAGCCGTCGTGCCACGGCCTGTGACGCGGTGTTTTCCTGATCGATGCAATGGATGATCTGGTCGAGTTCGAAGGTCGCAAACGCCCAGTCGATCGACGCCCGCGCCGCCTCCAATGCGTAGCCCTTGCCGCGAAATTCGCTTGAGATGCCCCAGCCGACTTCGAAGCCCGGCCAGCTCGGTGGAAACCACGCACCGACCCGCCCGACGAATTTTCCGGTTTGTCTTTCCTCGACCACGAACATGCCGGCGCCGTGCAGCGCCCAATGCCCGGCCATCACGGCCGCATTGCGCCATCCGGCCAACGCGGTGGTGACGGGTTTGCCGTCGACGGTGATGTAGCGCGCGGTGCCGGGATCGGCCAGCATCGCGCTGTTCGGTTCGACGTCGGCGCCGCGCCATTGCCGCAGTTTTAGCCGCTCGGTCTCAATGACGGGGCCGTTCGGCTGGGTAAGCGTGATGCCGGGCTTGAGCGGGGGTAACATCGGTTTTTCCATTCTCTCAATTTTTCTTGGAAAGTGCTTACCGCCGTCATTGCGAGGAGCGCAAGCGACGAAGAAATCCAGGCTGACTTTGCTGTCCTCTGGATTGCTTCGCCGAGCCTGTCATCGGGCGGCGCTTTGCGCCGACCCGTTGGCTCGCAATGACGTGGTGGCGCTCTATCAGAACCCCGCTTGCTATGGGTTCCGGCGTTCGCCGGGACGACGATAATGTTTCCGCGCTTGGACGGCAGTGGATAATTGCTGCTATGATCTAGCAAAAATCACGGAGACCTCATGAGCTGGCTTCCTTCCAATGATCCCGTGCTCGGCGATCCCAAATCCTGCGACGCGCTGGAACTGGTCATCGTGCCGCGTACCCGCGACCTCGGCGATGGATTCGAGGTGCGCCGGGCGCTGCCGCACGGCAAGCGCCAGATGGTCGGCCCCTTCATCTTCTTCGATCATTTCGGACCGGTGCAGTTCGTGTCCGGCAGGGGCATGGACGTGCGCCCGCATCCGCATATCGGGCTTGCCACCGTCACCTATCTGTTCGACGGCAGCATCATGCACCGCGACAGCGAGGGCAACATCCAGGAGATCCAACCCGGCGCGATGAACCTGATGACGGCCGGGCGCGGCATCGCCCATTCCGAGCGCACCCCGGAGGTGCAGCGAAAGAACGGCCAGAAGATGCTGGGCCTGCAGAGCTGGATCGCACTGCCATCAGGCGCCGAAGAAATCGCGCCGTCGTTCCAGCATTACGCGGCAGCCGACCTGCCTGTCGTACAAGACCGCGGCTTCACGGCGCGGATCATCGCCGGTAATTCGTTTGGCGTGAAATCGCCGGTTACGATGGTGTCGCCGTGGTTCTACACCGAGGTGAGCGCGGACCAAGGCGTCAGCGTACCGCTCGATCCCGACCACGAAGAACGCGCCATCTACCTGGTCGATGGCGAAGTCGAGATCGCGGGCGATCGCTATGAGGGCCCGCGGCTGTTGATTTTCCGGCCGGGCGATCGCATCACCGTAAAGGCTGCAAAACCGGTACGGATGATGTTTCTCGGCGGCGATGCGCTGGAAGGCCCACGCCATATCTGGTGGAATTTCGTCTCCTCCAGCAAGGAGCGGATCGAGCAGGCCAAGGCGGACTGGAAGAGCGGCCGCTTCGCGCACGTCCCCAACGAGACCGAGTTCATTCCGCTGCCGGAGTGAACCGCTCAGCTCCCTTTTTCTTTTTTGCCCGCACGCGCATCCGCGAGAAGGCGCCGTCTTTGAAAGTTTGACCGATGAACACGATGCTCGCCAGCGACCTGCCCCTGCAACGGATCGGGCGCGGCAAGGTCCGCGATATCTACGCCGTCGGCGACGACCAGCTGCTGCTGGTGACCACCGACCGCATCAGCGCCTTCGACGTCGTGATGGCCGAGACCATCCCGATGAAGGGCGCGGTGCTGACGCAGATCAGCGCCTGGTGGTTCGAACGGCTCGAGGGCGTGGTGCCGCATCACATGATCAGCGCCGACGCCGATAGCATCGTCAGCGAAGTGCCGGCGCTTAAGGGTTATCGCGCCGACCTCACCGGGCGCGCGATGCTGTGCCGGCGCACAGCAGTGTTCCCGATCGAATGCGTGATCCGCGGCTATCTGTCGGGCTCGGCGTGGAAAGAATACGCACAACAGGGCACACTCGCCGGCGAGAAGTTGCCGCCCGGCCTGCTGGAAAGCGGCAAGCTGGAGCCGGCGATCTTCAGCCCGGCGACAAAGGCCGAGACCGGCCACGACGAGAACATCACGGTGGCGCGCATGCGCGCGGTCGTCGGCGACGAGGTGGCCTATGAGCTGGAGAGCATGGCCCGCGCAATCTATACGCTCGGCGAAAAGATCGGCCGCGAACAAGGCATCATCATCGCCGACACCAAGTTTGAATTCGGGCGGGATCGCGACGGCCGTATCATCCTGATCGACGAGGTGATGACCCCCGACAGTTCGCGGTTCTGGGCGGCGGATACCTACAAACCCGGCCAGCCGCAGCCGAGTTTCGACAAGCAGCCGCTGCGCGATTATCTCGACGCCGAGCGCCGCGCCGGCCGCTGGAACGGCGACGCGCCGCCACCGCCGCTGCCGGCCAGCGTGGTGGACGCCACCAGCAAACGCTATCTCGAGGCCTATCGCCGCGTCACGGGGAACGAACTGGGCTTCTCCCTCTCCCCGCTTGCGGGGTGAGGGGCTCTATCGGCCGGAAAAATATCGGAAACATATTTACAGCGCGACACTGGCACCCCCTCACCCGAAATTCGAGCGTTGCTCGAATTTCGACCTCTCCCCGCAAGCGGGACGAGGCGAAGTTAGAAGCATCGGTTTTGAAAACCGAAAACCGCGAAGGGAGCGCAGGACATGACCGAGACCGATACCGTGCTTGTCGAACGCGATGGACCGGTGACCGTCGTCTCCATCAATCGCCCGCATTGCCGTAACGCCGTCGACGGCGCCACCGCGCGAAAGCTGTTCGATGCGTTCAGGGCCTTCGATGCCGACGCCGAGGCGTCGGTCTCAGTGTTCACCGGCACCGGCGGCTACTTCTGCGCCGGCGCCGACCTCAAGGCGGTGGCATCGGGCGATCCCAACAAGAAACGCGAGATCGGCGGTCACGATTCGATCGCGCCGATGGGACCGAGCCGCCTGCGCCTGACAAAACCCGTGATCGCCGCAGTGGAAGGCTTTGCCGTGGCCGGCGGCATGGAACTGGCGCTGTGGGCGGACATGCGCGTTGTCGCCGAGGATGCCACCTTCGGCATCTTCTGCCGCCGCTTCGGCGTGCCGCTGATCGATCTCGGGACCATCCGGTTGCCGCGGCTGATCGGCCACTCCCAGGCGATCGACCTGATCTTGACCGGCCGCCCGGTCGGCGGCCCCG
>DATANB010000051.1:0-11310 GCA_036266415.1 Bradyrhizobium sp.
GGGGATCAGATGCCGCGCAGCGTAGATGTGGGCCATCACATGAACAGCCCAGCTCTTCGCAAATGGCTCGTCGGAGGTGCCGCCGGCATTCACCGACATCGGATCGAAGCCGCCGCCGATGCCGGCATTGGAGCAGAACAGTGCGATCGGGCCGAATTTTCGTTCAGTCTCCTCGATAACGTGGACGATGTCCTTTTCCTGCCCGACGTCGCATTTGAACGCCACCCCGCCGATCGAGGCGGCGACGGCTTCGGCGCCGGCGGCATCGAGATCGGCGACCACCACCTTGGCCGCGCCGGCGCGATGAAAGGCTTCGCACAGCGCGCGCCCGATACCGTTGGCGCCGCCGGTGACAACCACAATCTTGCCCGCCACCTGCATCGCACCCTCAACTGTCTTGAATTTTAGGTCAGAACGAGATCGAGCACGGCGGTGTAATGGCAGGCCGCGCCCAGCAGCACGAAGGAATGCCAGATCGCGTTTTGAAAACGCAGCCGCTGCCAGGCGTGGAAGATCACGCCCAGACTGTAGAGCAGCCCGCCTGCCGCGATGAACCACAATGTCAGGGTCGGCAGCGACGACACGCCGGCGTCGTAGACCATGAAGCCGCTCCAGCCCATCGCCAGATAGAGGCCGACCGCCAGCCGGTCGAAACGGCCCGGAAACCCCAGCTTGATCACAATCCCGACCATCGCCACGCACCACACGCCGATCAGAAGCACGATCGCAAAAATGCTGTCCTTCATCTGCGTGATGAACGGCGTGTAGGTCGCCGCGATCAGCACATAGATCGCCGAATGATCGAAGCGGCGCAGCACCCATTTGGCGCGCGACACCGGCCACAGATTATAGGTCGCCGACAGCACCAGCATGGTCAGCAGCCCGGCGACGTAAACCGAGACGACCGCCACTTCAAACCGCGAGGCGTAGACAGCCGTAAGCACGATCAGCACGGTGGCCGCGACCAGTCCGCAGAACACGCCAATGCCATGCACGATGCCGTCCGCGATCAGTTCGGCCCGATCGTAATTCCAGCGCATGGCGCCGGCCGCGGCTTGGACGGAGGTCGAGGCAAGTTGTTTCAGTCTGAAGATGGTCATGCAGCCCAGCAAGCTCGTGTGGTTTCAGTGCAGAAATTCGCAAAAGAGAGCGCTGCAGGGATCGGCGAACTTCGTCTTCGGGACACTGGCCGGCGAAGCGATAGATGATACCGCCGGGAAGGTCAACGAACCCTGAAAACGCCTAGACTGCAATCGCGTCCTAAGTGTGAAACTTGATTTTGGCCCGCCAATCGCCACTTTCCGGATAGGTTTCCCGGCCAATTGCCTCCGTCACATCGAGTTCATCAGCCCCTTATGGCCATCCGTTTTCAAGATATTGTCGAGGAAGCGCGCCTGTCGGCGCGGGCCTTAAAGGACTATGGCGAGCATTTTTTCAATCCGACGGTCCGGCTCGGCATCACGGGGCTGTCACGGGCCGGCAAGACGGTCTTTATCACGGCGCTGATCCACGGCCTCACCAGCGGCGGCCGTTTTCCGATTTTCGAGCCTTTCGCCACCGGGCGGATCGCGCGCGCCCGGCTCGAGCCGCAGCCCGACGACGCGGTGCCGCGCTTCGACTATGAAAGCCACCTCCGCGCCCTGACCGAGCAGCGCCGTTGGCCGAATTCGACCGTCGACATCAGCGAACTGCGGCTCGTGATCGACTATCAGCGGCAAAATGGCGCGGACCGCACCTTGACGCTCGATATCGTCGACTATCCCGGCGAATGGCTGCTCGATCTGCCGCTGCTCCACAAGAGTTACGAGCGATGGTCCGCCGAGAGCCTCGCCCTGTCGCGGGAGTGGCCACGCGCCCCGCTTGCGGCAGAATGGCATGCGCAAATTGCGACGCTTAGCGCCGCAGGGCGCGAGGACGAGCAGGCGGCGCTGTCCGCAGCCCGGCTGTTCACGGAATATTTGCGCGCCTGCCGTGACGAGCGTTTTGCAATGAGTTTGCTTCCACCCGGCCGTTTCCTGATGCCGGGCAACCTCGCGGGCTCGCCGGCGCTGACCTTTGCGCCACTCGATCTGCCCGACGACGGTGTGGCGCCCGAGGGTTCGCTATGGGCCATGATGAGCAGGCGCTATGAGGCTTACAAGAACGTGGTGGTGCGCCCGTTCTTCCGGGATCATTTCGCGCGGCTGGATCGCCAGGTCGTGCTGGTCGATGCGCTCGCGGCGTTCAACGCCGGACCGGACGCGCTGCACGATCTCGAAGCGGCGCTGGTTGGAATTCTCGATTGTTTCAGGATCGGCCGCTCCAGCCTGCTCTCCAGCCTGTTCCGGCCGCGGATCGACCGGATTCTGTTTGCCGCGACCAAGGCCGATCACCTGCACCATTCGAGCCACGACCGCCTGGAGGCGGCGTTGCGGCGAATCGTGGCGAAGGCCGCCTGGCGCGCCGAGGATACCGGCGCCGCGATCGACGTGGTGGCGCTGGCCGCGGTGCGCGCCACCCGCGAGGCGACGGTCGCGCGCGGCCGCGACAAATTGCCCTCGATCCTCGGAACCCCTGTTCCCGGCGAGATCGCGGGTGACGAACCCTTCGACGGCGGGACCGAGGTCGCGACCTTTCCGGGCGACCTGCCCGCCGACGCCGAGGAGCTTTTCGCTGGCGAAGGCGCGTTTCGCGGCCGTTCCAGCGCGTCAGCCGAAACGACCGATTTTCGCTTTCTGCGCTTTCGGCCACCGCAACTGGAGAGCCTGGGCGCGGAGCCTCCAACTTTACCTCACATCCGCGTTGACCGCGCCCTCCAGTTCCTGCTCGGAGACAGACTGCAATGAGCGAGCACTCGCATCACCGGAAGCCCGTGACCTTTCGGCTCGACGATCCCGCCGTGGCCGTGGTGGATGCGGATGATTCAAGCCGCCTGGCGCGGGGCACGGTCCGCGTCACGCCGGAAATCGAGGCTGCGGCTCTCCCGGTCCCGATCGACGAGGCGCCGTTCGTCCCGGTGCGGCGCGGCGTTTCCTGGGGCTTGGTGTTCTGGAGCGCCGTGGGCGGACTGGTACTGCTCGCTCTCGGTCTCGGCGTGGCCCGGCTGATCGAGGATTTGTTCGCGCGCGGCGCCGAGCTGGGGTTTCTCGGTCTGGCCTTTGCCGGCGCCGCCGCGCTGGCGTTCGCCGTGGTTGTCGCGCGCGAAGCGTTCGGGCTGATCCGGCTGGCGACGATCGAACAACTGCATTTGCGCGCCGCCAAGGTGCTCGCCAGCGACGATCGCGCCGACAGCCGCGCCGTCGTCCAGGATCTCATAAAACTTGCGCATCAGAACCCGCATCTGGCGCGGGCGCGCGCCGCGTTGCAGGGCCATGCCGGCGACATCATCGACGGCGCCGACATGATTCGGCTGGCGGAGCGCGAGTTGATGACGCCGCTCGACCAAGAGGCGCGCCGGCTGGTCTCCTCGGCCGCGCAGCGGGTCTCTGTCGTCACGGCCGTCAGCCCGCGCGCGCTGGTCGACGTGCTGTTCGTGTTCCTAGCCTCGCTGCGGCTGATCCGGCAACTGGCGCGACTCTACGGCGGTCGGCCCGGCGCGCTCGGCATGATCGCCCTGCTTCGCCACGTCGTCGCGCATGTCGCGATCACCGGCGGCATGGCGGCCTCGGACAGCCTGGTGCAGCAGGTGCTCGGCCATGGCATCGCGGCAAAACTGTCGCAGCGGCTCGGCGAAGGCGTGCTCAACGGCCTTTTGACCGCGCGGCTCGGCTTGTCTGCAATCGACGTCACCCGCCCGCTGCCGTTCACGGCCTTGCCGAGGCCCGCGCTCGGCGATCTGGCAAAGGATCTCTTGCGCAAGCGCGATGGAGAGGGGTGATATCTGGTTCAGATTGAATGCAGAACGAGCGCTTGCTGCGTGCCCGGTGCCAGTCTCCCTTGCGGGAGATAAGCCCTTATTTCCGCTTCTGGGGCACCTTTCAGACATGCCGTGGCCTGACGATGTCTGCTTCTGAGGTAGAACGGACATGCGCCAGAAGCCGGGCCACATCCGGCTTTGACCCACCTCGGAAGTCGGCCCTAGTCCAGCAGCGGCCCGATATGCTCTGATGCGTGCGGCCGGAACTGAGATGCTCGGAGGGCCCGATGTACATCTTTATTCGAAAGTTCACCAAGGTTCGTTCCGTTGCGGATGCTGCCCGCCGCGCCAAAAGCGGTGTCGGTCAGCTCCTCAGGGAATCGCGCGGATTCATATCTTACTATGTACTGGATGGGGGCGAAGGCGTCGGTGTCGCCGTGATGATATTTGAAGATCGCGAAAGCGCCAATGCGGCGAACGATAAAGTACTGGAGTTTGTTAAAGCAAGTCTGCATGACCTTGAGCTTGGAGACCCCGAAATCATCGCCGGGGAAGTTTTGGTAAATATAGAATCTGATGCGAGGCCGTGACGCTCGCCAACAAGAATGTCGGAACCAGAGCGCGCGATCGCCTGTTAGCCCGAACCGGACCTGGTCACCGAATTGAGCGAGGTCCGGTATCGGAGGCAAAGCGAAAACATATGCTCGCCTCGAGCTTTCCGGTTTTGACGACCCATACCGGACAATCGCCGCCGCCCAAAGGCGATCTCCTCGTGGAGCCCGCTAACTAGGCTGCCGGTACGGGCTCATTTTCAATAGCGGCGAGAAGTGATTGTCCGTGTGCGCGTTCTGAAGCTTGAGGCGCAACAGGTAGTTGCAGAACCGTCACTCGCTGACCCTCCAATAGTCGCGTCGCGAGCACCCTGCTTCCATCCGGAAACTCGATCGCATCATGGTGACGGTGCGGAATATGAAGATCCACCGCTCCAAATTTGCCCACTCGGAAATCGCTGGCTTTGGTCGAAATCAAATCACCTTCATATTTGACGTTTTCCGCGAACGCCAGCTCGGTTCCCGGAAGCAAGCAGACCGCGACCTCGGGTTCACTTTCTGATGCGAATCCGCGGGTCGAAGTCCCTTGAAATGTCGTAGTGATCAGCGTCTCTCCAACTTGGGCGGGGCGCGATTTTACAGTGTGCAGACTATAGTCACACATGGGGCTGCTCCTCGTTCGAGATACCAGCCCGCGCCCTTGGAGGCGCAGGCCTCTATCAGGGTGGACAAAAACCGCTTTTGCTCATCGGAAGCAACTTGCGGCGTTTTGACGCTTTTGCGCCGATTCATCAATCTGCGCGAACCGACGGAGTTCCGTGGTCACCACCTTAAATTATTCGGCGCGCGCTCGTCGCGCTTGTAAGCCCCGCTCGTTCTCTGAACGATTAGGGGCAGGAGCACGGCTGTCGGCTCTTTTCGGAGATGTTTGGCCTGTCTGCGAAGCGCTCGCCGGTATCATGGCCAGAGCGAGCACACCGATTGGGGATGCGGTTTGGGCCGGATGGGCGTATTCTCCATTGGCGTCGCATCCGGGTGCACTCGGCCGGACGCTACGGCCATGAAGCCCCTGTTGGACGCCTCGGTCCGCGCGAGAGCGCGACCGAGCATGCGCGATTCCATCGCACAACAATAAGCAGGAGGAAACATGGCACGCATAACACGGCGTACAATTCTGAAGCTGTCCGGAGCCGGCGCCGTCGCGGCGAGAACCGGCGGCGTCGCCGCCATTCTGGCCGCCGGACGAGCGCCCGCCTTGGCGCAGGCCAAGACCGTGCATTGGCTGCGCTGGGCCGATTTCGTGCCAGCATCCGACCAGTTGCTCAAGGGCCAGATCACGGAAGAATGCCAAAAGGCGCTCGGTATCAAGCTCGAGGTCGAGACCATCAACGCCAACGACATCCAGGCGCGCATTACTTCTTCGATTCAGTCCGGCTCCGGCCCCGATATCTTCATGACCCTCAACAACTGGCCGCAACTCTATGCTCAGAGTTGCGCCGATGTTGGCGACATCGCCGATGAGCTCGGCAAGGCACAGGGCGGCTTTTACGACGTCTGCAAGGTTGTCTCGACGGTCGATGGTAAGTGGATCGGGGTGCCCTGGTGCGTCGGCGGTACACTCGTCGCCTACCGCAAGTCATGGCTGGCCGAGGCCGGGTTCGACGGTAAGTTCCCAGCCACGTGGGATCAATTTCGCACCGCCGGCCAAAAGCTGAAAAAAGCGGGCCGACCCTATGGCCAAACTGCCGGGCACACCTTCGGCGACGCGCCTGGATGGTGGTATCCGTACCTGTGGTCGTGGGGTGGCAAGGAGGTCGAGGCCGACGGCAAGACAGTCGTGCTCGACAGCAAGGAGACGCTCGAATCGGTCAAGTTCGCCGTGCCGCTCTGGAAGGAGACGATGGATGAGGGCGGGCTTGCCTGGGACGACACGAACAACAACCGCGCCTTCCTGTCAGGCACGATCAGCGCAACCAACAACGGCGCGTCGATCTACCTGGAGGCCAAGAAAAAGCCGGACACCTACAAGACCGAGCGGGGAACCCCAATGAAGGACGATATCCTTCACGCCAGCATTCCCGGCGGCCCCGGAGGTCAGTTCAATCTACCCGGGCCGTTCACCAACCTGCTGATGAAATACTCAAACAATCAAGCGGCGGCAAAGGAATTCCTCCGGTGGATCTCATCGAAGGAAATCTTCGACAAGTGGTTCGTGTCTCAGCAGGGCTATACGTCCGGCCCCACCAAGGTTTGGGAAAATCATCACGTGTGGAGTGTCGATCCGGTACTCGCACCCTTCAAGCTGATACCGGTCACGGGACGAATGGCAGGCTATGCCGGATCACCCAACCAAAAAGCCGCCGAGGTGCAGACCAAATACATCGTCGTCGACATGTACGCGAAGGCGATCCAGGGCATGTCGCCTGCCGACGCGGTCAAGTGGGCGCACGGAGAGATGGTCAAGGTCTACGGCGCCTGATCTGGTCCATGCCATCGAGTGCGGCGCCCGCGACGCGCGGGCGTCAAGGCCAGGCCTGTGTACCGAAAACGTTTAGGTGATGCGCTTCCAATGGCTTGCGGCGTTTGTGCTCGATTACCCGAATGGCAAGGTAAGCCCATTTAGTAACATAGCAGAGGCCGAACCGTGGTGCTAAAACATCCGTGGGGGTCCAAGGCTCAGGGAGACGCCGTCATGCCAATTTATGTTCTCCGCGGTCGATATAGCTCGGAAGCGCTCAAAGGAATGATCGCAAGCCCAGAAGATCGCGAGGCCGCTATTGCCAAGGTCGTGGAAAAAGCCGGCGGCAAGTTGCTTTCGTATTACCTGACGTTCGGGGACGATGATTGGCTAGTCATCATTGATTGTCCTAACAACGAAGTCGCGTTGTCCATAGCGGTCGTCGGAGCAGCAGGTGGCAGCAACACGGACACAAAAACCACGGTTGCCATGACGGCAAAGCAGGCCATGGCCGCCTTTAAGGCTGCTGGCGAGTTAGCGAAATCGTTCAAGAGCGCGGGGCGCTGACCCGATCCCACTCTGCCCTGACCTACGACGTCTTCGCGGCCGGCTCTTTTTGACTCCATTGTCCGTGATGCCGCTTCGGCGAGCATCCGCGGGTCCTGGGGAAAGGTCTTCGAAATAGCGATGGCGAACATTCGAATTGACGACGAAATGTTCGCGTTCGGACCACGCGGGCGACACTGGCTTCAGTCGGTGCGCTTGAACGACTCCGTCTTGTGACCATTGACGACGGTCAGTTCGGGCGGTCTTGCGGTATCGCCGCCGGCAAATCGCAGTCGCAAATTAATCGCTCTTGCGCAAATTAATCGCTCTTGCAATGAATTCCCCGGCGGCCGCAGGATACACCGGAAGCGCCTGCCGATGCGCGAACTCGACGAGAAGGCGGTTGCCGTTCACGCTCTCATAGGTTCCGGCATACGCAACGTCTGGCAAGACATTGCTGATCTCCGGAATATCTTTGAGCGCAGGCCAGCCGTATTCGCGGCCTATGGCAGCCGTGATCTCGCCCCGCAACATCCAGCCCTGATTGGAATTCAGCATCACAACCGCGCCCTTACCAATTGCCCTGGCACAAACGGACATGCTGCCGCAGTCGCCCCATGTCGCTTGCACGATCTCACTTCGGTCAACAATATTGTCCTTTCTTGCGAGTGCCGTGCCTAGAGCATCGAGCTGCTCAGCCAGTTCAAACCAATCTGATACTAAGGACGCGCAGCCCGACCGCGATTCCCGACTGTACCAAATCCGATCTTGCTGTAGTGTTGCCGCCGACGAAAAGAAGCGGGCAATCAACCCCGGACATCAACGCAGGGAGGAGCAGCATGACAGGGTCGGCAACCAATCACCTGACGAACCGGCGGGGCTTTCTCAAGATCGCGGCCGCGGGCACCGCGGCGGCGTTGAGCCGGCCCCTGCCGGCGGGCGCTGCGGAGAAGACCATCACCATCCTGCACGAAAGCTCGTTCATCAAGCCGTTCGACGAATATGTCGCGAACACGCTCGCCCCGGTCTACGAGAAAGAGACCGGCATCAAGATCGTTTACGAAGTGACCAGTGTCGGCAGCCTGCCGACGCGCATCAGCACGATTGCCGAGACCGGCTCGGGCGCCGACATCACGATGAACGGCCTGCTGCAGGTGATCCAGTTCGGCAACAAATATCTTGACGTCGGCGACATCGCCGACGAGGTCGGCAAGGCGCAAGGCGGCTGGTATGACGCCGCCAAGGAGGCCGTGGTCGTCGAGGGCAAATGGAAGGCGATCCCCTTCGCCAATATCGGTCAATTGATGAACTGGCGCACCGACTGGTTCGCCGAGGTCGGCGTCAAGAAGTTCCCGGAGACCTGGGAAGAGCTCTACGAAGTCGGCAAGAAGCTGAAGGCCAAGGACCATCCCTTCGGCTTCGAGCTCGGCCACGGTTTCGGCGATAACCACGGCTGGCTCTATCCCTTGCTGTGGTCCTATGGTGGCTCCGAGGTGGCAGCCGACGGCAAGACCGTGGTCATCGATTCCGACGAGACCGCGCGCGCCGTCGATTTCTGCCGCAAGTTCTTCAAGGACACCATGCTCGACGACGTCCTCGGCTGGACCGACGTCAGCAACAACAAGGCATGGATGGCGGAGCAGATCTCCTGCACCAACAATGCCGAAAGCATCCTGTGGTTCGCCAAGCGCGAGTTTCCCGAAATCGGCAAGGTCACCGACCAGGCGATGAACCCGGCGGGGCCGAAGGGGCGCTTCCACCTGCTCAACTCGATCAGCCATTCGATCTTCGATTTCTCGCCGGTCCGGCAGGAGGCCCAGACCTTCATGCGCTGGCTGATGCAGCCGAAGCAGTTGGGCGGCTGGTACGCGGTCGCGGATTCCTATTACCAGCCCCTGGTGCACGGCTATGAAAATGCGCCGATGTGGAACGTCGAGCCGCGCAACCTGCCGTTCCGCGATGCGCTCGCAAACGCCCATCTGCCGGGGTGGCCCGCTCCGGCGAGCCGGCAGCTGGCCGAAGTCGTCGCCAAATATGTCGTCATTGACATGTTCGCCAAGGCCTGCGCCGGCGCGTCGACCAAGGACGTCATCAAGGACGCCGCGGGCCAATTGAAGGACATCTATCGCTCGGCCTGACACATGACGATAGCATCCGAGCGTCTACTCGTACCTGCCCGTGCGGCGCGCAAGCGTGCGTCGCTCGCGGTGGTGCTCGACCGCGAAAGCGTCTTCAGCTGGCTGATGATGGCGCTGCCGCTCGCCTTCCTGGCGGCGCTCGTCGGCTATCCGTTCTGCTACGGCATCCTGCTCAGCCTGCAAGACCGGCCGGTCGCGCACACCGGCACCTTCGTCGGGCTGAAGAATTTCATCACCGACGCACACGATCCGGTGTTCTGGCGGGTGGCGATCAACACCTTCATCTATACCGGCGTCGCGACGCTCTTGAAGATGATCGGCGGGCTCGGCCTGGCGCTGGCCATGAACCAGCACTTCCGCATGAAGAACCTGGTGCGGGCGCTGCTGCTGCTGCCGTTTATCGTTCCAACCGTGCTCAGCACCGTCGCCTGGCTGTGGATGCTCGACCCGGCTTTCAGCGTCGTCAACCGGCTCATGGTGGCGCTGGGCTGGCCGAAGCCCGGCCCATCGTGGCTCGGCGATCCGACGCTTGCGATGGTCTCGATCATCATCATCAACACCTGGCGCGGGCTGCCGTTCTATGGAATCACCCTGCTCGCCGGCCTGCAGACGGTGCCTTCCGAGCTGTATGAAGCGGCCTCCATCGACGGCGCCGGCGGATGGGAGCGGTTTCGCTTCATCACCTTGCCACTGCTGCGGCCGATCATCCTGATCGTCACCCTGTTCTCGGTCATCTTCACCTTCGCCGACTTCCAGCTCATCTACGTTCTGACCCATGGCGGGCCGGCGAACGCCACGCAGCTGTTTGCGACCTACGCGTTCGATATCGCGATGGGCGCGGGCAAGCTCGGGCTCGGAGCCTCGATCGCGCTGGCGATGCTGCCGGCGCTCGCGCTGCTGATCGTGGCGCTGACCATCTACTTGCGGAGGGAATGATGGTCAGCGGCGAAGGACGCATCCATCAGGCGTTGCGGGTATGGCTCCCGGTCGGCTTCTTTCTCGTGCTGGCGTTGTTTCCGTTCTACTGGATGGCGATCACGTCGATCAAACCCAACGCAGAGCTCTACAACAAGAATGTAATGCCGCTGATCGTGCATGCGCCGACGCTCAAGCACTATGTCGACCTTCTGACCAAGTCGAGCTTCCTATTGTGGACGTGGAACACGATGCTGGTGGCGGTGGTGGCAACCGCAATCTCGCTGATCCTCGGCACCATGCTCGCCTATCCGCTGGCGCGCATGCGCTTTGCCGGATCGTCGCTGATTGCAATGACGATTGCGGCGATCTACCTCGTGCCGCAGCCGCTGCTGTTCATACCGCTTGCGGACGTGATCAACCACCTCCACCTCGGCAATACGCTCACCTCGGTGATACTGACCTACCCGACGATGCTGGTGCCGTTCTGCGCTTGGTTGCTGCTCGGTTATTTCAAGACCGTTCCGAAGGAGCTCGAGGAAGCCGCGCGCATCGACGGTGCGAGCCGGGTGCAGACGATGTGGAAGATTTTTCTGCCGCTGTGCACGCCGGGCTTCATCTCGGCCGGCATCTTCGCTTTCACGCTGTCGCAGAACGAGTTTCTCTATGCCTTGATCTTCCTGACCAAGAGCTCGGTACGCACCGTGCCGGTCGGCGTCATCGCAGAGCTGATCCGCGGCGACGTGTTCTATTGGGGCCAGTTGATGGCCGGCGCCCTGCTAGGCTCGATCCCGGTGGCGGTGATCTACTCGTTCTTTGTCGAGCATTATGTCGCCGGCCTGACCTCCGGGTCGGTCAAAGCCTAGC
>DATANB010000052.1:0-16824 GCA_036266415.1 Bradyrhizobium sp.
ATGGTCTGACCGAAATCAGGTTCCATCACCAAAAGCGACACCAGCATCATCAGCAGCACCAGCGCCATGGTGGTCGCCGGCATTTCGGGCCGCCGCGTCGACTCGGAAAACAGCCATGCCGCCAGCACCACGAAGGCGGGCTTGGCGGATTCGGAAGCCTGGATGTTGACGCCGATCAGGGTGATCCAGCGCCGCGAACCCTTGACCTCCGGCCCGATCAGCAACGTCGCCACGATCAGCGCGATCGAGACCGCGAACACGATCAGCGCCGTGCGGCGGATCTGCCGCGGCGACATGAAGGAGACGCCGATCAGCACGATGAAGGAAGGCAGCAGAAAGAAGACGTGGCGGTTGAAGAAGTGGAAGGGATCGAGCCCGATCCGCGTCGCCACCGGGGGGCTAGCCGCCAGCGAAAGAATGATGCCGCCCAGGATCAGCGCGAGGATCGCTCCGAGCTGGAGGCGGTCGACGGTCCACCACCATTCGCTGAAGGGGCTGCGTTGTTCACGGGAGAGCATGGGCATTCCCCGGGCCTGAAGGTTTGCCCATTGGTCGCCCATGATGGTTTCCGAGAGGTTAATGAATTGGAAATCTTCTTATCCCTCTCCCCTTGTGGGGAAGGTGGCCGGGCCGATGCCAGTTCGGCGGGCGCTTCCAGCAAAGTGATTATATGCGCACTGCCATGCGCTACCCCCGCCCCGCCCTCGCTTCGCCCGGTCGACCTTCCCCGCAACCCGCACGCCACCGGGCGCGAAAACTTGCTTCACAAATTGGGGACGATATCTTCCCTCGGCCATGCCGCCTTTCGCCGACGCTAAACGCCAGGCTAGAGTCGCGCCTCTCCAACGCTCATGGCATGAATGGTGACGGAATAGTATCGGAGGTTTGGTGTTGGAAGGCCGATGGTCGTCACTGGACTGCGGATGAGGGTGGAGATTGATATGGGTCGCAATGGACGAATCTCGCTTGCCGTGGCTACGGTCGTTTGTCTGTGGGCGTGCGCTACAAGCGCGCAAACGGGCGGACGGCCGATCCGGGCCGTACTTGCCGTCGGACGGGTTGCGAGCATGGTCGACAAACCCGTCGAGTTAAAGCTATCGCGAGTTTCGATTCCAGCCAGCGCCTCGGCGAATTACCTCGGCGACCACAGCGTAATCTATGTAGTATCGGGTGCGCTGGCCGTTACTAGCGGCAATCAGAGCCAGTCGGTACAGCAGGGCGATGGCGCGTACATCCCTTCGAACACCGAAGCCACCTTGCAGGCGGGACCGAATGCACCTGCCGAAATCCTCCAATTCCAGCTTGTTGCCACGAGTAACTCGGCCGATCCAACGCTAGGCGCGCCTGCGGTTGAGACCGTGCTAAGACGGATGGCAATACCCCGCAATACGCTCAAGCCAGGGCCTTATGAGTTTAGCCTGGCACGTGCGACGTTGCCTGCCGGGGCCACGGGTCCAAAGCCGCACACGCGGTCCGGCGCTGCGCTCTATTATGTGCTCGCCGAGGGAATGATCACAATGTGGCCGGCGGCGACAATTGATGCACTTTCCGGCGAAAGCCGCACCGAGTTACGACCAGCCGGTGCGATTCAGGAGGAGCCGTTCGGGTTTATTCATACGTGGATCCCAAAATCTGATTCAGCACTTGTCATGTTGCAGGCAAATGTCAATCAGGAGGGCGTGACGGACATTATTTTTGTAAAGTGAAATGCCGATACCGGTCCAACTTTTCTGGGCTATTCGACGACGCGATCGGCCCGCAGCAGCAATGCGGGGGGAATAGTTAGCCCCAAGTTGGCAGCGGCCGTCACATTGATGACGAGATCGAATTTTGTCGGTTGCTCGACAGGAAGATCGCCGGGTTTCGAACCTCTTAAGATCCGATCAACGAAGTAGGCAGTGCGACGATGCATCTCGGAAAAGTTTGGGCCGTAGCTGAGGAGTCCACCGGCATCGACAAACGCTGCATCGAAGAAAATAGCAGGCAGCTTCGATTTCTCCGCGAGGGCGGCAATTGCCTTTGCGTTGTTGAAGATTATCACGCCTTCGAGAACAACCAGCGAGTCGACCTTGGCGTCCGCCATGGCGAAAAAGGCGGCTTCCAGTTCATCCGCGGTGCGCGCCTGGAAGATTTGCGCCTTCAGGCCGAGGCGTTGCGCGGCAACGTTTACCGCGACGGCCGAAGCAGCGTCGGCGGCAGCCTCCCGAAAAATTGCAACATGGGACATTCCCGGAAACGCCTCCTTCAGGATGCCGAGAATCTTGCCGCTTAGTTCCGGCGCAAACCACGAGATGCCGGTTATGTTGCCACCGGGATGTGCAAGACTTGTAACGATACCTTGATTTACCGCGTCACCTACTCTTGCGAATACGATCGGCGTTTTACTCGTCACCTGACGAGCTGCCTGTATTGCCGGCGCGCTCGATGTAACGATGACATCGGCATTCCGCCTCAGGATGTCCGAAATCAGATCGGGTAGGAGCTCGAGTCGTCCTTCTGCAGACCGATATTCAATTCTGAGATTCTGCCCGTCGACATATCCATAGTCGCGCAATCCCGCGCGCAAGTCGGCAAGCAGGGTACTTTCAGCATCGTTGAAGGGCGACAGGACTCCAACTATTGGGACGGCCCGCTGCGCCCACGCGTCCAGAGGCGCGGAAATGACCGCGCCGCCGAGGGCCACAACGAATTCGCGACGTTTCATTGCCAGTGCCGATGCTCAGTTGCGACTTTGAAATGCCTCTATTCTGGCGGGCAACGTCGAAGATTGGAAGAGCACCCGAGGAGAATTGAGGAAGGGCCCATTGACTGATGATGTCCAGGCTGCGGTCAAGCGGCGAAAATACCGGCTCGGAGCAGATGTTTTCCACCGCTGGGCCATGATCTGACGTTCCGCCATCGGCGCTTTCGACCCATCTCGGACATTTCGCCTTTCATCGGGCCGACCAAGTCAGCGCGCTGAAGGAGTCGTCCGGCTTCTCGTGTTGTGGAAGTTGGTGTAGTGTCGCTGCAAGGGAGGGATACTCCAGGAGCCCAGGTTTCCCGCCCCTCTGTCAGGCGATATTCGTCCAAAGCAAACAGGTTTCCGCGCGGCCTCGGCGGCGCGACCATGCGGGAGGTTGGCATGCACGACATCGTTATTCGTGGCGGCACGATCATGGATGGCACCGGCAAGCCCGCATTTAGCGGCGACGTCGCCATCGCAGAAGGCCGGATCACCGGGGTCGGCGGCAAGCAGGGCCCTGCCCGGCGCGAGATCGACGCCACGGGGCTGATGGTCACGCCCGGCTGGGTCGACGTGCACACGCACTACGACGGTCAGGCGATGTGGGATCCGCTGCTTGCGCCCTCATGTTGGCATGGCGTGACGACCGTGCTGTTCGGAAATTGCGGCGTGGGTTTCGCACCCGTCAAAAAGCATCACCGCCAGGCCCTGATGGATTTGATGGAAGGGGTAGAGGAAATTCCAAACCCCGTGCTGGCCGCGGGCATTACCTGGGAGTGGGAGAGCTTTCCTGATTTCATGGATGCTCTGGAGCGCCGCGAGCGCGTCATCGACATCGCGGCGCAGGCCGCGCACTTGCCGATGCGCGTCTATGTGATGGGTGATCGCGCAATCCGCCGGGAACCCGCAACCGCGGACGACATTGCGCAGATGCGGCAACTCACCATCGAGGCCTTGCGGGTCGGCGCATTCGGCTTCACCACCTCGCGCACGGATTCGCACAAGACCCCTGACGGCGAGCTGGTGCCTTCGCGCAATGCGGACGACCTGGAGCTGCTCGGTATCGGCTCCGCGCTGACCGAGACCGGCACCGGCGCATTCGGCATGAACAGCGACTTCGACGACGAAGACTATGAGCTGCGCTGGATGCGAAAGCTCGCAAAGGAAACCGGCCGCCCGGTCTGGTTCCTGCTCACCGATCGCTATGGAGATCCGCAGCGCTGGCGGCGTCTGATGAAAGCGGTGCATGCGGCGCGCTCCGAGGGACTGTCGCTCACCGCGCAGATCGCCGGTCGTCCAATCGGCGTGATGATGGGCATCGGCACCGCGCTCAACCCGTTCACGGTGCGGCCGAGCTACAAGGCGCTCGAAAGCCTTCCTATCGCGGAGCAGCGCAGGCGGCTGCGCGATCCCGAATTGCGGCGGAAAATCCTCGCCGAAAAGCCTTCCGACGCCGAGGTAGCAAAACTCGCCCAGTTCCGCCAGCTCATCACCAGCCGCTGGGATAAGTTCTTCACGATGGGCAACCCGCCGGATTACGAGCCGGATTCAGACAAGAGCGTCGCGGCGATCGCCGCGCGCACGGGGCGTACGCCGGATGAAGTGGCCTACGACTACATCGTCGAGGAGAATCAGTATTTGTACTTCCCGGTGGTGAATTACGTAACGGGCGACCACGAGCCGATCCGCGAAATGCTCAACGATCCGGCCTGCCTGCTCGGCTTGAGCGACGGCGGCGCGCACTGCACCTCGATCGTGGATTCGGGCTTGCCGAGTTACATGCTGGCGCATTGGGGGCGCGACCGCAGCCGGGGGCCACGGCTGCCGCTCGAGCATCTGGTTAAGCGGCAAACATCCGAAACCGCCGACTTCTTCGGCATGTCGGATCGCGGCCGGCTGGCGCCGGGCTTGCGCGCCGATGTGAACATCATCGACTTTGACCGCCTGCGGCTGCACAAGCCGGAGCTCGTCCACGACATGCCGGCCGGCGGCCGGCGTTTCGTGCAACGGGTCGATGGATATCAAGCAACGCTTGCGGCAGGTATTCCCATCTTCGAGCGCGGCGAGCACACCGGCGCGATGCCGGGGCGCCTCGTTCGCGCAGGCCACAATGGTCATGGTTGAACGCAAAATCTGAGGACAGCTTTTCCGAATTCAGGGGTGGCCGACGCCGAGCATCGCATCGAAAGCGTGTGCAGCTTGAATGCCGCCGAGGTCACTTGTTTGAGGACCATTAAAACCCAATCAAACGACGACTAGCTGCGCGTGCGACCATAATTTCAACGGCCTGCAATCCCATCAAGACCGTGCGGAGCTAAGGCGATGCGCTTCAGTTGGAGGAGTCTGCTGCTGGCGCCTTTGTTGGTGCCGTTGACGTTTAGCGCAGTCTTCCTGAGCCTGTCCGGTACAAGCAGTCCGGTACTCACGTTCCTGATCCTGATGATACCGAGCTGCATCATCTCCTACGGGACGACGATGTTCCTGTTCCTCCCCGCGCTGTTTCTTCTTTCGCTGTGGCGGCCGCTGACGGCGCTGAACGTTTGCCTGTTGGGCCTGGTGCTCGGTGCGGCTGCGTTCGTGCCGGTGACATTGATGGAATGGAAGAGCAGTGGCCCGGATTCGGGACCTCCGACAGAAAACTTCCTGGTGTTCTTGGTGCGCTGGGCCGCCGATCCGTTGACGGCCGTATATCCTCTGGCTGGTCTGGTGACCGCGGGGCTTTACTGGTGGCTGGGGACATGGCGTCGCGTTACGCCTCATTACGCGCCTTAGGCCTCCATAGCCGGACACGGCCCGGCCCAAGAAAAAGCCCCGGACGAATCCGGGGCTTTAAAATGCTGGAGTAGACGAAAATCAGTATCTCGCGACGAGGGGCGCAGCCGTCATGTTGAAAAGGTAGTTGGCGCCGATTTTGAAGATCTGCTTGTCCGCATGAACGGTTCCGGTACCGTCGGCGAAGCAGGTGACGGACGGTGTATTACTATTTGAGCAGGTCGTGAAGGAAAGCTCCTTCGAACCATACTTCAAGAAATTGTATTCGAGTTTGACGGTCCAGTTGTTGGTGAGCGCGTGTTCAATACCAACACCGAGTAGGAGGCCATCCAATGTGCCGCTGGCCGAAGTCGACGAAACAAAGGGAGCGTTGTTGAAGCCGCAGCAGGTATCGCTCTCTGTTGAAAGAAAATCGAACTTGCCCCAAACCCAGCCCGCCTTGCCGTAAACCAGCGTGCGGTCAAAGGCGATGCCAGCCCGAGCTGCGATGCTAAAGTCATACTTGTTTTTGTCGGTGTCGGCATCTCGAAAAGTTGAGGAACTGCGCGCGTCCGTTGCTTTCATCCCCGACCAGTAGCCTTCGCCCTCGGCGCCGAAAACCCAATTGCCATCCTGGTAGTTGCAGCCGAGCTGACCGCCGGCGAGACCGCCAGTGCCGGTATAGTCGTTCCCGGCGACCATCGAGGCCCCAACAGAGTCACGCATCACGCCAGCGCCCGCATGCACACCGATGTAACAGCCGGTCCAGCTAAAGACCGGCGCGGCAGCCCCATAAGGCATAGCTTTCATGGGCAGATCGGCGGCCAAACCAGTGGCGGAGCCGAGAACGACAAACAATACTGATGCAAGAAGCTTTTTCATGGAAATGCCCTTCTCAAACATATGTTGTCCAACATAGCTCCTCTCACCGGGCGAGGTCTGTCACCCAAATGCATCAGTCTCTGAGAAAAGCGAAAATGTCATTTAGTCCAAATGCGGCTCGATAGCCGATGCAGAGCATCGGCGTTTCGGCCGTCGGCCGCCGCCGATGCCGACTCTCGCGCAACAGGGGCGGACCTCACACCACCGGCTTGAGGCCGGGCAACGCGGTGACGAGGTCGCGGAATGCCGTGCCGCGGATTTCAAAATTGCGGTACTGGTCGAACGAGGCGCAGGCCGGCGACAGCAGCACCACGGGATCGTCGAGCCCGGAGGCTTCCGCGTCGCGCGCGGCATGGGCGACCGCGACCTCGAGCGTTTCCGAGATTTCGTGCGGCACGTTCCCGAGGGTTCCCGAAAATTCCCGCGCCGCCTCGCCGATCAGATAGGCCTTGCGGATGCGCGGAAAATATTCGGCGAGGCCGGTGATGCCGCCGAGCTTCGGCTTGCCGCCGGCGATCCAGAAAATATCGGCGAAGGACGACAGCGCATGCGCCGCCGCATCCGCATTGGTGCCCTTGGAGTCGTTGACGAACAGCACATGGCCGCGGCGGCCGACCTGCTCCATGCGATGCGCGAGGCCGGGAAAGCTGCGCAGGCCGTTTTGCAGCACCTCGGCGTTGACCCCGAGCGCGAGCGCGCAGGCCGACGCGCAGGCCGCATTCTGCGCATTGTGCAGGCCGCGCAAGGAGCCGATGCCGCCGATCCGCGCGATCTCGCCGCGCGCGCCGCCCGAGGCGCGCCAGATGGTTTCATGCTCGACATAGACGCCGTCGGGCAGCGGATTTTTTACCGAGACCCGGACCACGCGCCGGCCGGCCTGTTCGATCCGGTCGGCGGTGTTGCGGCTGAAGCCGTCGTCGACGCTGACGATCGCGGTGCCCGTTTTCTGCACGCCGGCGACCAGACGTTCCTTCACCGCGGCATAATGCGCCAGCGTGCCGTGGCGATCGATGTGGTCTTCGCTGATATTGAGCAGGATGCCGACGGATGGATCGAGCGAGGGCGCCAGATCGATCTGGTAGGACGACATCTCGATGACGTGGACCCGCCCCATGCGCGGCGGCTGCAGCGACAGAATCGCGGTGCCGATATTGCCGCCCATCTGGGTATCGTAGCCGGCGAAGCGCATCAGATGCGCGACCAGCGCCGTCGTGGTGGATTTGCCGTTGGTGCCGGTGATGGCGACGAACGGCGCGTCCGGCGCATGACGGCGCCGTTCGCGGCAAAACAGTTCGATATCGCCGATCACCTCGACGCCGGCCTCTCGCGCCGCCAGCACGCTCCAGTGCGGCGCCGGATGGGTGAGCGGCGCGCCCGGCGTCAGCACCAGGGCGGCGAAATTCGTCCACGGCACCTTTCGCAGATCGGCGGTGACGAAGCCGGCCTGCGCGGCCTTGGCGACGTTGTCGCCATCATCGTCGCTTGCGATCACTTCGGCGCCGCCCGCCTTCAGGGCATGACAGCTTGCAAGTCCGGAGCCGCCGAGGCCGAACACCGCAACCGTCTTGCCCGCGAAGGAGGTGACGGGGATCATGGCTTGACGTCTGTCATTCCGGGGCGTGCGAAGCACGAACTACGATGCGCAATTGCGCATCGGAGAATCTCGAGATTCCGGATTGCCGTGGAGCCTGTCATCGGGCCGCGCTTCGCGCGGACCCGTTGGCGGCCTCCGGAATGACAACTGAGGGTATGCAAGGCGATCACCGCAGCTTCAGCGTGGAGAGCCCGGCCAGCGCCAGCATCACCGAGATGATCCAGAACCGGATCACGATCTGCGGCTCGGTCCAGCCCTTCTGTTCGAAGTGGTGATGCAGCGGCGCCATCATGAACACGCGCTTGCCGGTGAGCTTGAACGACACCACCTGCACGATCACCGAAACCGCTTCCAGCACGAACAGCCCGCCGATCACGGCCAGCACGATCTCGTGTTTGACCGCGACCGCGATCGAGCCGAGCATGCCGCCGAGCGCGAGCGAGCCGGTGTCGCCCATGAAGATCGAGGCCGGCGGCGCGTTGAACCACAGGAATCCGAGCCCCGCCCCGAACACCGCGCCGCACAGCACCGCGAGCTCGCCGGTGCCGGCGACGTAGTTGATCTGCAGGTAATCCGAAAACACCGCATTGCCGACGAGATAGGCGATCATGCCAAAGCTCGTCGCCGCGATCATCACCGGCACGATGGCGAGCCCGTCGAGGCCGTCGGTCAGGTTGACCGCATTGCCGGCGCCGACAATGATGAACGCGCCGAACAGCACGAAGAACCAGCCGAAATTCAGCACCACGTCCTTGAAAAACGGAATCACCAGCGAGGTCGAGAACGGGTCGCGCCCGAGCCGGGTCAGCGCATAGCACGCCGCGAGCGCGATCAGCCCCTCTATCAGGAGCCGGACGCGGCCGGCGAAGCCGCTATGACTCTGCTGGGTCACCTTCAGATAATCGTCGTAGAAGCCGACGAAGCCGAAGCCGAGCGTCACCGCAAGCACGATCAGGACATAGGGATTGAGGGGGTTGGCCCACAACACCGTCGAAACCACCATTCCGGAAAGGATCATCAGCCCGCCCATGGTGGGCGTGCCCTTCTTGGTAAGGAGATGCGATTGCGGACCGTCGGTGCGGATCGGCTGGCCCTTGCCCTGGCGAAGCCGCAAGTGATCGATGATCCAGGGACCGAACAGAAACACGAACAATGCTCCGGTCGCCATCGCCCCGCCGGTGCGAAAGGTGATGTAGCGAAACACGTTCAAAACCGAACGGAACACGCCCATGCCGGGAACCGTGTTGGAAAGCTCGATCAGCCAGTAAAACATTGATTCGCCCTATACCGCGGCTTCGTCGAGCGCGGTCCTGCCGGGAAAGCGCTTTTCGAGCGCGTTCACAATGGTCTTCATCTTCGAGCCGAGCGATCCCTTGACCATGATCGCGTCCCCGGCGCCGATTGCCGCAACGACCTGCGCTTCGAGACCGGCCGCGCTGTCGGCGTAGCCGCCCCGTTTACCCGTGGAAAGCGCGTCCCACAAGTTGCGCATCAGCGGTCCGCAGCAATAAACTAGATCGACGCGGTTGGCCTTGATGGCCTCATTGAGTCCGCGATGCAACGACGGGCTGGTGGAACCGAGTTCGAGCATGTCGCCGAGCACCGCGATGCGCCGGCCGCGCGGGCCGACCGCAGCCTGACCGAGCACGTTCAGCGCCGCCGCCATCGATGCCGGATTGGCGTTATAGCTTTCATCGATCAGCGTCGCCTCGCCATTGACCAGTTGCAGTGTGCGCCGCGCGCCGCGGCCCATCGCCGGTTCGATCTGCGACAGCGACAGCGCCGCGAGCGCGAGATCGGCGCCGGCAAGCGAGGCGGCGGCCAGTACCGCGAGCGAGTTCATCGCCATGTGGCGGCCGGGCATGCCGAGCTTGTAGGTCACGTCATGGCCGAGAATATTGGCATGCACGGCCGAACAGGCCGCATGCGGCGCCAGGTCGATCAGCCGCGCGTCGGACTTCTCGTCGGCGCCGAACGAGACGATACGGGATATGCCGAGCTGTTCGGCGCGTTGCTGCAACCGGGCGAACTGCGAATTGTCGCGGTTGAGCACGACGGCGCCACCGGGCTCGACACCGGCAAAGATTTCGGCCTTGGCGTCGGCGATCGCCTCGATGCCGGAAAAGAATTCGAGATGAACCGGCTCCACCGTGGTGATCACGGCCACCTGCGGCCGCACCATCTTCACCAGCGGCTCGATTTCGCCGGCGTGATTCATCCCGATCTCGAAGACCGCAAATCGCACCGTGGCCGGGCAGCGCGCCAGCGACAGCGGCACGCCCCAGTGATTGTTGAACGAGGCCGCCGAGGCGTGGGTCGGCCCCTGCGCGCCAAGCACGCGCCGCAGCGCCTCTTTGGTCGAGGTCTTGCCGACCGAACCGGTGACCGCGATCACCTGCGCGGCAAGACGCGCGCGGGCGGCATGGGCGAGGTCGACCAGGCCGGCAAGCGCGTCCTTGACGACCAATAGCGGCGCATCATCCGGAAATCTTTCGCGCTGGGCGGCGTCGATCACCGCCAGTGCGGCGCCCGCCTCCAGGGCCGCCCTGACAAAATCATGCCCGTCATGGACCTCGCCCCTGATCGCGAAATAAGCCTCGCCTGGCGCGATGGTCCGGCTGTCGATGGAAAGTCCGGTGACCGCTTCCGGCAACGCGCCGCCGATGGAGGCGCCCATCGCCTGCGCCATCGCGCCGGAGGTCCATAGCGGCACCGCGCTCATGCGACCCTCGGCGCAAGTGCCGAGGCGACCGCATCGTGATCGCTGAACGGCAAGATCCGGTCGCCGACGATCTGCCCGGTCTCATGGCCCTTGCCGGCGATCAACAGCGCATCGCCCGGCTGCAGCGCCGATATTGCCGTCCGAATCGCCTCGGCGCGGTCGGCGATCTCCTTTGCACCCTTTGCGGTGCTCAGTATCGCGGCGCGGATCAGTTCAGGGTTTTCGCTGCGCGGATTGTCGTCGGTGACAATGACGCCGTCGGCATTTTCCGCGGCAATCGCTCCCATCAAGGGACGCTTGCCGGCATCGCGGTCGCCGCCGGCGCCGAACACCACGACCAGCCTGCGCTTGGCGTAAGGCCGCAGCGCCTGCAGCGCCTTGACCAGCGCGTCGGGTTTGTGCGCGTAATCGACAAAGATCGGCGCGCCATTGCGCTCGGCGACCCGCTCCAGCCGGCCCCTGGCGCCCTCGAGCAGTTCGAGTTCGGCGAACACAGATTCGGGCTCACTGCCGGTGCCGATCGCGAGCCCCGCGGCGACGAGCGCATTCTCGATCTGGAATTCGCCGACCAGCGGCAGCCGGACCGCGTGCCGGCTCCCGCGATGTTCGAGCGCAAGCTTCTGCGCGAAGCCGTCGATCTCGGCCTCGATCAGACGAATGCCGTCGGCGGCGCCGTTGCCCTTGCGGCCGACCGCGACGATCCGCAGATTTTTGGCGCGCGCCGCGGCGATCACCGCCTGCGAGCAATCATGATCGGCCGAAATCACCGCGGCACCACCGGAGGCGACGAGATCGCGGAACAGCCGCAGCTTGGCGGCAAGATAATGTGCGACGTCGGGATGGTAATCCATGTGGTCGCGCGACAGATTGGTGAAGCCGCCGGCGGAGATTCTCACGCCGTCCAGCCGATACTGATCGAGCCCGTGCGAGGAGGCCTCAAGCGCGAGATGGGTGACGCCTTCGCGCGCGATTTCGTCGAGCTGTCGATGCAGCGCGATCGGGTCCGGCGTCGTCAGCGACCCATAGATGGTGCGCTTCGGCGCCACCAGCCCGATGGTGCCGATGCTGGCCGATTGGTGGCCGAGCCGTTGCCAGATCTGTCGCGCGAAGGCGGCGACCGAGGTCTTGCCGCTGGTGCCGGTGACGGCCGCGATGGTTGCGGGCTGCCGCGGGAAGAATTTCGCCGCCGCCAGCGCCAGCGCGCGGCGCGGATTGGGCGTCGTCACGAACGGCACGCGCAAGGCACCGGAGGGGGGATGATCACCGGCGACCGCGACCGCGCCCGATGCAATCGCGGCTTCAATGAAGCGGGCGCCGTCGGTCTTGCGGCCTGCGAGCGCGAAGAACAGATCGCCGGGCTTCACCGCGCGGCTGTCCACGGCAAGGCCCGACACCACGGCCGCTTCCGCCCGCGGGTCGATGGTGGCGTCATCGCTGAACAGGTCGCGAAGTCTCATTATCTTCCGGTCCGGCCGGCGCGTTGATACGCCTTACTGGGTTGTCTTGGATGCCGCAAGAATAAGGCGGTCGGACGGCGGCAGATCGAAACGCGGTTCGATGCCCAGCAGCGGCGCAATACGTTCAATCACCTTGCCGCCGGTCGGCACCGCGTTCCAGCCGGAAGTGATGAAACCGAAGGTTTCCTTCAGCGGCTGCGGCTCGTCCAGCATGATCAGCAACTGATAGCGGGGATTGTCGGCCGGCAGGATCGCCGTGAAGGCGTTGAGCACGCGTTTCTTGGCGTAATGGCCGTTGACGACCTTCTCAGCCGTGCCGGTCTTGCCGCCGATGTAGTAGCCCTTGACGTCGGCTTTCTTCGCGGTGCCGATTTCGGCATTCAGCCGCATCAAAAATCGCATCTTCTCAGAGGTCTCGGGCTTGATCACCCGTTTCGCGAGCGCCATGGCTTCCGCTTCCGTGCGCTTCAGGAAGGTCGGCGGAATCAGATAACCGCCGTTCACCAGCGCGTCGATACCCATCACCGCCTGCAGCGGCGCGACCGACAAGCCATGGCCGAAGGCGATGGTCACCGTGTTCAGTTCGCCCCAGCGCTTCGGCACGATCGGCGAGGCGCTCTCCGGCAATTCGGTGCGCAGCCGCTCGAGCTGCCCTAGTTTGCGCAGGAACGCCTTGTGCGCCTCGACACCCTGCGACAGCGCGATGCGCGCCGCGCCGACGTTGGAGGAGTAGTAGAAAACCTCTTTCATGTTGATCATGCGCCCGAGCGGATGATCGTCATGGATGGTGAACTTGCCGTATTGCAGCGGACCGCGCGCGTCCCACATCGAATTGAGATCGACCTTGCCGGAATCCAGCGCCATCGCCAGCGTGAACGCCTTGAACGTCGATCCCATCTCGTAGACGCCGGTGGTCAGACGATTGATGCGATCGGGATCGTGCGCCTCTTTCGGGCTGTTGGGGTCGAAATCCGGCACCGACACCATCGCCACGATCTCGCCGGTCCTGACGTTGGAGACGAGGCCGGAAGCCGCCTTGGCCCGGTACTTTTCCTTGGCCTTCAGCAATTCGTCGCGCAGCGCGTGCTCGACGCGCAGGTCGACCGACAATTCCACCGGCCGCTGCAGGCGATCGGTGGCAAAGCCGGCGCGGTGTAGGTCGGCGAGGCCGTTGGTATCGAGCCATTTCTCCATCCCGGCGATGCCCTGATTGTCGATGTTGACCAGGCCGATCAAATGCGCGACTTCGTTGCCGGTGGGATAGACGCGCTTGTTCTCGCGCAGGAAGCCGATGCCGGGAATGCCGAGCCGGTGGATTTCCTGCTGCTGCAGCGGGGTGATTTCGCGCTTTAGCCAGACGAACCCCTTCTTGCCCGACAGCCGCTCGCGCACTTCGCCGGTGTCGAGATCCGGCAATGTCGCGGTCAGAAGCTCGATGGCTTCGTCCTTGTCGATGATCCGGCGCGGTTCGCCGAACAGGCTCGGCGCCTTGACGTCGGTGGCGAGCACCTCGCCGTTGCGGTCGACGATATCCGGCCGCGCGGTCGCGATGGCGTCCTGTGCCGCGGTGCGGCGCGCGCCGTGGCTGTCGCCGACGGCGGCGAACATGATCAGCCGTCCGCCGATCACCGCATAGATCGCCGCGAACGCAACGATCGCAAATCCGACGCGGACACGCGCTTTCGAAGACCGGTCGACGTTGCGCCCGTATAGCAGGCTGCGGATCAGCCGCTGCCGCCACGGTTCTGCCGGCCTGACCGATCTCCGCGCCCGGCCCGTCATCGCTGATGCTCCGGCGCCGGCACCGAGCCCGTCACCGCGCCGGCATCGGCGGCGGCATCGATGGTCTGGATCATCGCGCCGATCGGATCCGGATCGCCCGGCTTGACCATGAAGCTCGGCGGACGCTCGGGCAGGTTCTTCAGGGAATCGTACTGGGTGGCGCTGATCGGCCTGAGCGGCAGATGACGCTCGGCGAGGCCCTGCAGCCGCAGCGGTGCATCGAGCCTGGCCCATTCCGAGTGCAGCACCGCGATGGCGTCGCGCTGCTCGCGTATCTCGGCGTGCAGCCGCAGCACCCGCTCGGTGCGAGAGGTGGAATCCATCTTGATCCGGTAGACGTAAGCCGCGGCGAACACCAGGACGGCGATCACGAGGAGATGGATGATCCGCATGGTCAGCCTCCCCTCATCACGTCATCGAGAACCGGCCATGCCGACAATGTCGCCGTGGCATGCGCCGCCGCCGCCGTGCGCTCGGCGGCGCGCAGTTTTGCCGAGCGCGCGCGCGGATTTGCCGATATCTCGTTTTCATCCGGGGTGATCGGACGTTTGGTCAGAAGGTGAAAGCTTGGCGCGGCCCGCGCGACTTCCGGCAGATGCCGCGATCCGCCGGCGGCCCCGGAGCGGTCAACCAGGAAATTCTTGACAATGCGGTCTTCGAGCGAATGAAACGACACCACCACCAGCCGGCCGCCCGGTTTCAGCACCCGTTCCGCCGCCGACAGCGCCAGATGCAATTCGTCGAGTTCTTCGTTGACAAAGATCCGCAAGGCCTGAAACGTCCGCGTCGCCGGGTGAATTTCGCCCGGCTTCGACCTCACCACTTTTGCGACGATATCGGCCAGCGCGCGGGTGGTGACAACGGGCGCTTGCTTGCGCGCGGCGACGATGGCGCGGGCCAGGCTGCGGGAATGGCGCTCTTCGCCGAAGATGTAGATGATATTGGCGAGATCGGCCTCGGACGCCTTGGCGATCACATCCGCCGCGGTCGGGCCGTCATGGCCCATCCGCATGTCAAGCGGGCCGCCGAGGCGAAATGAGAAGCCGCGCGCCGCCTGGTCGAGCTGCATCGAGGACACCCCGACATCCATCACGACGCCGTCGATCTCCTGGACACCCTGGGCGGCGCAAATCCCGGCGAGATTGGAAAACCGGTCCTCGACCAGCGTCAGTCGGCCACCCGACCGATCGACCAGCTCGAAACCGGCCGCGATCGCTGAGCGGTCGCGGTCGATGCCAATGACCCGGGTTCCCGCTGTGTCGAGGATGGAACGGCTGTAGCCGCCGGCGCCGAAGGTGGCGTCGACGTAGATACCGCCGTCGTGGGGGGCGAGCATCTCGACGGCTTCGCGGCCGAGAACGGGAATATGCCGGCCAGCCGGATTCATGCGCCAGCTCCGGGCGCCGCCCCGGTCGGAGTGCGGAAACTGGACGCGAGCGGGTCCATTGCGCCTCAAATCTCTCGGCTTCGCCGGACTTTTCGCCTCGAAAAGCCGGCGCGGGGCACGGTTGCCGATCCCACGCGGCCCCAATCGCAAATCCTGATTTCCCGATGGAATTTGCTGGGCTGCCATGGGATATCGAGCGTGAAAGAGGGCCTCGGCCGTCCCCCGAAACCGGTTCGGCTCTTCACCACTTAGTAACGGCAGTTGACGTTAAGAAAGCGTTGAAGGAACTGCTACAATTAAGCGCGCCGGAAGACGGAACCGGTGCCTGGTGCCGGTGATGCTTCCCGCACACACCCGGCCAAAATGCGAAGCGGCGACCGGCTCACAGATTGCGCCGACGGCAAGGTAAAGGAATAGTAAACCACCTCGTCCCGAAGACGATGCCTGTGCCGTTCTGCCTTTGCCGTTCTCCTGCCCGGTTTGAGTTGTCCAATGTCGCTCGGTCCGTTCGCGTCTGCTGGTGTCGATTCGAAGCGTCAACGCGCCGTCCCGCTTCCCAGAGCCAACGCGAACATGAAGACATTCACCCCCGATTCCTCGATCGCGTCCGACGTCATTCCGTCGGCGAATTATGGCGACCGCAACAAGGGCCGTTTGCCCGACATGATCGTGCTGCACTACACCGGCATGCCGGATGTAGAAGGGGCGATCGCCCGGTTGTGCACGGCGGGCACCGACGTTTCCGCCCATTACATCGTTCTGGAAGACGGCCGCATCGTGCAGTGTGTGCCGGAAGCCAAGCGCGCCTGGCATGCCGGCGTAGCATCATGGGCGGGCGAAGAAGACATCAACTCCTGTTCGATCGGCGTCGAGATCGTCAATCGCGGCCACGACTGGGGTTACCCGGAATTTCCGCTGCGCCAGATCGCCGCTGTGATCGCGCTGTGCCGCGGCATCATGCTCCGCCGCAAGATTCCCTCCCATCGCGTCCTCGGGCATTCGGACGTCGCGCCGTCGCGCAAGAAAGACCCGGGCGAGAAATTTCCATGGCATTCGCTGGCCAATTCGGGTGTCGGCCACTGGGTGCAGCCGGCGCCGATCGTGCGCGGCGACCCCCTTAAACAGGGCACCATCAGCGACGACGTCCGCGACCTGCAGCAGGCGCTGGCCCGATACGGCTACGCGGTGCCGATCAACGGGAAATACGACGCGACGACCATGGAAGTGGTCACCGCCTTCCAGCGGCATTTTCGTCCCGCCCGCGTCGATGGCGTCGCCGATCGCTCGACGCTGACCACCTTGCAGGCGCTGCTGGCCGGCCTTCCGGCCGACGCCCGGACGGTCGCGGCGCGGTAAGGCAAATGCCGTCATGGCCGGGCTTGTCCCAAGCCTGTCCGGTTCATTGGAAGTATAGCCCGAGTTTCAACTGATTTGGACATATCGGAATTGGCTGTAACGGTTCGAGCAGCCGGTCGATGGGTCGTCTTTGCATGAGGTTAGCGCGGACAAGGCGAGCGAACTCAA
>DATANB010000053.1:0-11003 GCA_036266415.1 Bradyrhizobium sp.
TGAGGAGGCTGGCAATGGGGTATTCGAACGATTTACGAGTTCGAGTGATCCGGGTTGTTGAGGGTGGCGCGGCGGCGCGGGCGGCGGCAAGACAGTTTGTGATTGGGGATGCGACGGCGATCCGCTGGGCGAAGCGCTGGCGGGAGACCGGCAGCTTCGAGGCCAAATCCAACAAGGGTCGGAGCCGGTCGCCGTTGAAGAAGCATGAGGAATGGTTGCTTGGGCTGGTTCGGCAGGAGCCCGACCTGACGCTGGAAGAGATCCAGCGCCGCCTGCTCGAAGAGCGTCAACAAAAGGCGGGGCTCGGTTCGGTTTGGCGGTTCTTCGACCGCCACGGCATCAGCTTCAAAAAAAAGCGTTCGGGCGGCCGAGCAGGATCGGCCTGATGTTGCCGCGGCGCGAATGGCATGGACGGACGATCAACCCAGGCTCGATCCCGACCGACTGGTCTTCATCGACGAAACCGGTACCTCAACCAAAATGGCGCGGCTGCACGGTCGGGCCCCACGCGGCGAACGGCTGGTTGGCAAAATCCCGCACGGGCACTGGAAAACCACCACCTTTGTTGCGGGCCTGCGCTCCACAGCTCTGACTGCACCATGCGTCATCGACGGTCCGATGAACGGCAATGCATTCCTCGCCTATGTCGAACAAGTCCTCGTGCCGACCCTCAAGCCAGGCGATGTCGTCGTGCTGGATAATCTCAGCGCCCACAAGGTGCCGGGGATACGTGAAGCGATCGAAGCCGCGGGCGCAAAACTGCTTTACCTGCCTCCCTACTCGCCGGACTTCAATCCGATCGAGCAGCTCTTCGCAAAACTCAAAGCCTTGCTACGAAAGGCCGCCGAGCGCTCCAGGGAGGACCTCTGGAACCGCATCGCATGTCTTCTCGATGCCTTCCAGCCAGATGAATGCGCAAACTACTTCCGCAACTCCGGATATGCTGCATGATAGGTGGAAAACGCTCTAGGGCAGGGACGACACAGAAGCAGGACGAAATCAGGCAACCAGGCCACGATCGGACCACACTTCCGCGTCAGGGGAGAAGCGCAATCGCATGAACATTGCGGCCATAGTCCGGCTCCTTGCGATGCACCGAGCGCCGGTAGCTGTAAAAGCGCTCGTCGGCATAGGTATCGACGCCGATGTCGTCGATCATCAGCACGCCGGCGTTTTCGAGCCGCATCCTGATGAAGCCGGCGAGATCGAACGTCGCGTGGCCCTCACGCGCGGACGGAATGAAGAACAGCGCGTTCTCCGCGTCGGCTTCGATGAATCGCTCGACGAATTCGCCGCCCACTTCGTAGGAGTGCTGGCGGATCAGGGGGCCGATGGCGGCGACAATGCCGGTTCGCTCGGCGCCGAGCTTTTCCATCGCCTCGACGGTGGATTCCACAATGCCGGTCAGGGCGCCCTTCCAGCCAGCATGCGCCGCACCGATCACGCGCGCGTTCGGATCGACCAGCAATATCGGTCCGCAGTCGGCCGCGGTGACGCCGATGGCGAGACCTTCCGACCGCGTGACGATGGCGTCGGCGCGTGGCCGCGACGCGCCCCATGGCCCCGAGGCCACCACGGCATCGGGCGAATGGATCTGCCACACGCCGAGCAAATGCTCCGATGTCACCCCCATCTGCGCCGCCATCCGGCGGCGGTTTTCGGCGACGCGAGCGGGCTCATCGTTGGAGCCGAGGCCGCCATTGAGGGTGGCGTAGATGCCCTCGGACACGCCGCCGTCGCGGGTGAAGAAAGCGTGGCGCAGGCCGGGAATGGCCGAGAGCAGCGGCGAATCGAGCCTCATGACGAGCCGGTCCCGGCGTCCTGCTTCTCCTCGGCAAATCCCGCCAGCGAGACCAGGTTGGGTTCGGAGACCGCGAGCACCTTGAACATCGACCCCATGCCGCCGCGGCCGCCGCCGACCAGCCGTTTCAGCGCGCCCGAAATATCCTCGGAAACCTCATGGCTCGCCTTCGCCATCAGGGTGACCGCGCGGGTCTCGATGCCGAGCCGTTTCAGGAAGTCGCCCTGCGACACCGGGCCGTGGACGCGCGCGCCGAGGTCCTCGACGGCGCGCGCCAGTGCCTGAAAATCGACATGGGCGGTGACGTCGGCCTGGCCCGGATTCTTGAGGGGATCGGCGAAGCTGTGGCGGGCGATGGCCTGAAAGGTATCGCCGGCGTCGCTCCGGACGTGGCCATAATCGATGATCAGCGCAGCCCCGTCCTGGTCGCGGACACGAGTCGCGATCTTCATGATCTCGGCGTCGGGTCGCCACTCGAACACCGCGCCGACCGGGGCGCTGCGCACCAGCGGCGGCAGCAGGACCTCGAAGTGCGGAATAGGCTCGGCGGCGGAGCCGAACGCCAGATCGCCGTTGGCGTCGATCTCTACCGTCCGTTCGTGCCAGCCGGTCTCACGCTTCACCGCCTGGTGGATCGGCAGCACGTCGAAATATTCATTGGCGAAGATGATCGCGGGACCGTCGGGGATGTCGTCGATGCTGTCATGCCAGGCGATGTCGCGCGCGCCCGATAGCAACGACTTCTGCTTGTCGCGCAGCACCGGATTGATCTCGACCAGATGGATGCTCAGCGATTGATAGAGCGGCGGCACCACCCGCAGCGCGCGCAGCGCATCCGCCATCATGGTGCCGCGGCCGGGTCCGAGTTCGATCAACCGCAGCAGGGGCGGCGAACCGATCGCTTTCCAGACCGAGGCCGCCCACAACCCCAGTAATTCGCCGAACATCTGGCTCACTTCGGGTGCGGTGGTGAAATCGCCCTCGCGCCCCAGCGGATCGCGCGAGACGTAGTAGCCGAATTCCGGATGCGTCAGGCACAGTTCCATGTAACGCCAGACCGGCATCGGTCCGGATTTCCTGGTCAGCTTCTTGATCTCGGACTGCAGCGGCGAATATTCGGTCACGGCCTGCCTTGAAGAGGGTTTGCTACCTAGTTCCGCATTTTGCGGCGCCATGCCACCACAATAATGATCGCCCCTGCAACGATCATCGGTACCGACAGCAGCATACCCATGGTCAGCCCGCCCCACAAAAATCCAAGCTGCGGGTCGGGCTCCCGGAAGAACTCGCCGATGATGCGTGCAAAACCGTAATACGCGATAAAGCTGCCGAGGATCAGCCCCGGCCGCTTCAGGGCGCCGAAGCGAATCATTACGGCCAGGATCGTAAACAGCACGATTCCCTCAAGCCCCGCCTCGTAAAGCTGACTGGGGTGGCGCGGCAGCGGCCCGCCATTGGGAAATACCATCGCCCAGGGCACGCTGGAGTCGGCCGGCCGGCCCCACAACTCGCTGTTGATGAAATTGGCCAGCCGCCCCAGAAACAGTCCGATCGGCCCGACCGCGGTGGTGATGTCGCCGAGCGATAGGATCGGAAGGTCGTGCTTCCGACAGAACAGGATCACCGCGGCGACGCAGCCGAGGAAGCCGCCGTGGAACGACATGCCGCCCTTCCACAGTTCGAAGATCTCGGCGGGATGCGCGATGAAGAAGGGCAGATTGTAGAACAGCACGTAACCGGTGCGGCCGCCGAGGATGATACCGAGCGTGACCCAGAGAATAAAATCGTCCATCTGCAGCAGCGTGATCGGCGCCGGTCCGCCCCACAGTCGGTCGTTCTTGACCAGCGCGCGCGCGTAGATCCAGCCCAGCACGATGCCACCGATATAGGCCAGCGCATACCAGCGGATCGCGATCGGCCCGATTGCGATTGCGATCGGATCGAACACCGGGAAAGCGATGGTGAGAGGGGGCATCCGCGCCGGCTTAAGAGGAGAGGTTGCGGCGATAAAGCGCCAGCAGCCGTTCCCAGTGCCGCTCGGCGGCGTCGCGATTGTAAACCGGCCGCTTGGGAAACGCGAAGCCGTGATGCGTGCCGGGATAGATCTCGACCTCGGCATTGGCGCCGTTGTCTTTCATTCCCTGCTTTACCTTGTCGATAATCTCCTGCGGCGCATAGATGTCGGTTTCGGCGCAGCCGAAATAAAGCTCGGCTTTTGTCTTCTGTCCGGCCAGATGCGGGCTGTCGGGCTGGTCGGTGGCCAGATGCGTTCCGTAGATCGATGCGGCGGCCTTGACGCGGTCAGGAAAATGCGTGGCCGCGTTGATCGCATACCGCCCGCTCATGCAGTAGCCGACGGCGCCGGCAATGTCGGCACGCGCGGCCGGCTGCTTGTCGGCAAAGGCGAGCAAAGCGCGCGTGTCTTCCATCACCAGGGGAATGTTGATCGAGTTCATGTATCCGAACATCCGCTTGCGCTCGGGTGCTTCCGGGTCCGGCGGTATCGGTCCGATCTCCATGACGCCGGCGCGGTAATAAAGGTTCGGCAGCATCACATAATATCCCGAGGTCGCGAGCCGGCGGGCCATGTCGCGCAGTTCCTCGCGGATCGCCGGCGCGTCCATGTAAAAAATGATGACTGGAAACGGACCGCCGCGCTCGGGATGGCTGATGAAGGTGGTGGTATGGCCGTCCCTGGTGGGGATTTCGATCTGCTGGTCGATCATCGGGCGTCGCTTCTCGCTTCGGTTGGCGGTGCTTTGCTCTGGCGAGGGACACGATTGCAAGGAAACCGGAACATGACAAGGCGACTTGCGATGTGAGGCGGCCAGGATGGCCTTGAACTGCGCCGTCCGGATCGCCATTGTGTGATGAAGGTGATAGTGCGCAGCCGACCGGAGATTCCCCAGATGACGCAGACCAGCAATCGGTTTTTCGACGAGATCGGGCGATTGATGAATGACGCCGCCGGCGCCGCCCAGGGCGTCAAGCGAGAGGTCGACACCGTGGTCCGCAATCAGGCCGAGAAAATCCTGCGCGACCTCGATATCGTCAAGCGCGAGGAGTTCGAGGCGGTCAAGGAGATGGCGCGGCTGGCGCGCGAGGAAAACGAGGCGCTGAAGGCGCGCATCGGTGAGCTGGAAGCCAGGCTCGGTAACTCCCCATCGACGCCTGACGCCGGCCTCAAAACGGACAAGTGAGGCGCCCCCTCGCGCCATCACCTTTCCCAGGGGAGGGATCACAAAAATCCCCGCATTTCCTTGTCATTTTCGGCCTTTGGGGCTAGAACCCCGCCACGTCCGCAGCCCCCGCACCCCTGGAGGCTTGCTGCGGCGGCAAACGGGGCCGCGATGCGGCCTTTAACTTTTAGAAAACAAGGACTTAAGCAGATGGCGACCGTCAAGGAATTGAAGGCGACCGCGCGTCCGGCAGGCGGCAAGGGGGCCGCACGGGCAGAGCGTCGCGCCGGGAGAGTGCCCGGAGTGATCTATGGCAACAACGAGCCCCCCGTAACCATTTCGGTCGACGATGCCGACCTGCGCCAGCGCATCCTGGCCGGCCGGTTCCTCACGACGATTTACGACATCGACCTCGAGGGCAAGAAGCACCGCGTGATTCCGCGCGACTTCCATCTCGATCCGGTGCGCGATTTCCCGCTCCATGTCGATTTCATGCGGCTCGGCGAAGGCGCCACGATCCGGGTCAGCGTTCCCCTGCACATCCAGAACGCGGAAGCCGCACCGGGCGTGAAGCGCGGCGGTACCGTCAACATCGTCACCCACACCATCGACCTCGTATGCTCGGTCGACAACATTCCGCAATATGTCGAGGCCGACGTCAGCGATCTGGAAATCAGCCACTCGCTGCATCTGTCCGACATCCACTTGCCCGCAGGCGTGAAGTCGCTGTTGCGCGATGACGTGACGCTGGTGACCATCGTGCCGCCGTCCGGCTACGCCGAAGAAATGAAAGCGGCTGCGGCTGCGGCTGCCGCGGCTGCCGGTACCGTTGTTGCCGGTGCGCCGGCCGCACCCGGTGCCGCCGCTCCGGCGGTTGGTGCGCCTGGAGCTGCCCCCGCCGCGCCCGCGGCCGGTGCGGCTGGTGCTGCGACTGCTGCTCCAGCGGCGGGTGCGAAGGCTCCGGCGGCCGGCGCCAAGGCGCCTGCCGGCGGCGGCGACAAGAAGAAGTAATCGGGCGCGGGATGCCGCGTCATGCGACTGTTGGTTGGTCTCGGCAATCCCGGCGCGAAATACGCGCATAACCGGCACAATATCGGCTTCATGGCGGTCGGTGAAATCGCGCGACGTCATGGTTTCGCACCTTGGCGCCGCCGCTTTCAGGGCGAGACCGCGGAAGGCACGCTCGATCATGAGCGGGTGATCCTGCTTCGCCCCTTGACCTTCATGAACGATTCCGGGCGCGCGGTGCAGGAGGCCGCGAATTTCTTCAAGCTCGCGGCGGGCGAGATCACCGTGTTCCAGGATGAACTCGAACTGCCGCCGGCCAAGGTGCGCGTCAAGGTCGGCGGCGGCATTGCCGGCCACAACGGCCTGCGTTCGATCTCATCGCATATCGGCAACGACTATCGGCGGGTGCGGCTGGGGATCGGGCACCCCGGCGTCAAGGAACTGGTGCACAGCTACGTATTGTCCGATTTCGCCAAGGACGAACGGCCCTGGGTGGTGGCGCTCTGTGAGGCGGTTGCCGACAACGCCGGGCTGCTCGCGACGGACTGCGATTCGACATTCCAGAACAAGGTGCATCTGGCGATGCAGGCCAAGGGATTTTTCGAGCAAAGCGCCGGCGGCGAAGAATAAATGCTGTCATCGCCGGACTTGATCCGGCGATCCATCCTTCGAAGGAGCTGGATGCGCGGGTCAAGCCCGCGCATGACAATCTCAACCAAACCAACTCGCCGCGATGTCGCGCGAAGGACCGGAAAGCAAGATGGGATTCAAATGCGGTATCGTCGGCTTGCCCAATGTCGGCAAGTCGACGCTGTTCAACGCGCTGACCGAGACGGCGGCGGCGCAGGCGGCGAATTATCCGTTCTGCACCATCGAGCCGAATGTCGGCGAGGTCGCGGTGCCCGATCCCAGGCTCGACAAACTCGCCGAGATCGCCAAGTCCGCCCAGATCATCCCGACCCGGCTGACCTTTGTCGATATCGCGGGCCTGGTGCGCGGGGCCTCGAAAGGCGAGGGCCTCGGCAACCAGTTTCTCGCCACCATCCGCGAGGTCGACGCGATCGCCCATGTGGTGCGCTGCTTCGAGGATTCCGACGTTACTCATGTCGAAGGCAAGATCGCGCCATTGGCCGACATCGAGACGATCGAAACCGAGCTGATGCTTGCCGACCTCGACAGTCTGGAAAAGCGCGTCGACAACCTGACCAAGAAGGCAAAAGGCAACGACAAGGAAGCCAGGGAACAGCTCGACCTCGTCAACCGCGTGCTGGTTCTGCTGCGCGAGGGCAGGCCGGCGCGGCTTCTCGAGCGCAAGGCGGAGGAGGAGCGCGCCTTCGGCATGCTCGGCATGCTGACCTCGAAGCCCGTGCTGTACGTCTGCAATGTCGAGGAAGCTTCCGCCGCCAGCGGCAACAAGTTCTCGCAGGCTGTCGCCGAACAAGCCGTCAAGGAGGGCGCGGTCGCCGTGACCATCTCCGCCAAGATCGAATCCGAGATTGCGACGCTGTCGCGCGAGGAGCGCGCCGAGTTTCTCGACACGCTCGGTCTGGAGGAAGCCGGGCTCGACCGGCTGATCCGCGCCGGCTATCAACTGCTCGACCTTATCACCTATTTCACCGTCGGGCCGAAGGAGGCCCGGGCCTGGACTGTCCACCGCGGCACCAGGGCGCCTGCCGCCGCCGGCGTCATTCATACCGACTTCGAAAAGGGCTTCATCCGCGCCGAAACCATCGCCTATGCCGATTATGTCGCGCTCGGCGGCGAGGCCGGCGCCCGCGACGCCGGCAAGCTGCGGCTGGAGGGCAAGGACTATGTCGTCGCCGACGGCGACGTCATGCATTTCCGGTTCAACACCTAGCGGCCCTGGTCGCGGATCGCGCCGAGATGCTCGTTGATGCGAAACACGATCAGGACGAATTCGGCGGCGATGCGCGAAAACACGATGCCGACGACCACGCTGCCGATCGAGGACAACAGCACGATAAACCCGCCGAACGGGCTGATCGCCATCGCGGCCAGGCCGGAAAAGATGCCGGAAATCCCGAACAGCGAGATCAGCGCGATGACCAGCCAGTAGAATGGCTTGATGATGGTGGGCGTGATGAAGCGGTCCCACTGAAACAGATCCCGAAATTCAAGCATCAGTCGTTCTCCCCCGGCAAGCCGAATATCCGTAACGTCAAATCCTGGCCGCTCGCGCCCACAGGCCTGGCCGCGAATGTCGCGCCGGGCAAGATCAGGGACGGGCACCGAATCACGGTCCTCGCCCGCGGGGCACGAGCCATGCGGGCAGGCCTGTTGAGATTGCCGCAAAGTGCGGCCACAATCGGGCCTAACCTGCGGCCATCCCCATCATGACGCTGACCTTCGAAGATTTTCCGCCCGGTCACTACGGTTCATTCGGGCCGCGCCGCGTCACGCGCGAGGAAATCCTGGCCTTTGCCGCCGAATTCGATCCGCAGCCGATGCATCTCGACGAAGCGGCCGCCGCGCGCTCGATGCTTGGGGGCCTCTCGGCGTCGGGCTGGCATCTGTGCTCGATCATGATGCGGATGATGTTCGACGCCTGTATCGGCCGCACCGCCTCGCTCGGCTCCCCCGGCGTCAACGAAGTGCGCTGGCTGGCGCCGCTGCGGCCGGGCGACGATATCATGCTCGACGTCGAGGTGGCGGAAGCACGGGTTTCGCGCAGTCGCCCCGAGACCGGGATCGTGACCTTCAAGGCTGTCGCCCGCAACGCGGCAGGGCAGGCCTTGTGCGAATGGGTGTCGCCGATCATCGTGATGCGGCGCGCGGCAACCGCGGCGGGACAGGCCGGCTGATGCGTTTCTTCGAGGACATCGAAATCGGCCAGCGCCGCGAGGTGGGATCGTTCACCTTCACCGCCGACGCCATCAAGAAATTTGCGGGCCAGTTCGATCCGCAGCGCTTCCATCTCGACGAGGAGGCGGGACGCAAATCGCTGTTCGGCGGGCTGGCCGCCTCGGGCTGGCATGTCGGATCGGTCTGCATGAAGCTCTTGGTGGCCGACGGCCAGCGCCTTGCCAGGGAGGCGCTGGCGCGTGGCGAGCAGGTCGCGGCCTGGGGACCCTCGCCTGGGTTTCGCGATCTGCGGTGGCTCAAGCCGGTGCTGGCCGGCGACACCGTCAGTTTCGCCAGCGAGGTCGAATCGCTGCGGGTGTCGGAGAAGCGCCCCGAATGGGGCATCCTGCAGGTCCGCAACACCGGCACCAACCAGCGCGGCGAACTGGTGTTCTCGATTCTGGCGACGGCCTTCGTGCAGCGCCGGAACGCCGCCGTCTGAGGTCTGCCACGGCGCCGGCCGGAACGATTTCCCCGCCGGGGCATTTTCCCCGTAACGCATTTTGAACCTTGTGCCTGCCATAGTCGACCCGGGGGGCATAAGGGAGGGGAAGACCATGGCGGACCGCAACGGCCTGAGATTTGTCGGCTTTATCTTCGCAACCGTCACCCTGGCGGTGATGCTGACGGCCGGAATGGTGGTGAAGGGCTATGCCGACGGCGCCTATTCGCTCGAAGCCGAAGTGATCGCGAGCCGATAAGTCACCATCGGCTAACCATGGCGTCAAATAGCGGCCGGCCGGTCTGAAAAATCAGCGGCTCCAGAGCAGTGCCAGTGCCACCACGGCGAAAACCAATAGTCCGGCAAGGCGGATCATGATGGTGCCGATCCGCGGCGGATCGGTCCGCAGCGGTATCGGATCGCTGTTGTCCGGTAGAATGCTCTGCATGAAAATTGCCCCTGCCTCGCGGTGATGCCTGCTGTTGGTCGTGGCAGGGGACCGGCAAGTTCAAAGGCAAGCCATCGTCATTCCGGGGCGCGTCGAAGACGCGAGCCCGGGATCTCGGGATTCCGGATATGGTCCTTCGGACCATTCCGGAAACGACGTCAGCCGTTGCGAAGGCCGTCGGCGGTGCGCTTCCACTGCGCGACATTGTCGGCGATCATGCGCGTGGATTTCATCGCGGCCTGGCTGAGTTGGGCATAGCCGGAGATCTCGCGCTGGACGCGCTGACCTTCGGCGTGCAAGAGGTCGCGCAGGCTTTCCAGTTCGCCGATCAGGTTTTCGATCTCGCCGAGCGAGGTCCCGGCGACGCGCTGGATCAGCGAGTTGACATTGTTGACGGTGGCCTCGGTGCCCGGCTCGAGCGCCATCTCGCCGCTGGCGAGCGTGCCGGGCGCCGGGCGGCGCAGATAGGCGACGTCGTTGCGGACGAAGTCGCGGATGCCCGCCTCGACTTCCGAGGCCGCGGCGAAATCGGATTCCTCGTCGATTGATTCAATCTTTTCGGAGCGAATGGCGTTCATCGGCTTATCCCCTGTTTCGCGTATCAAGCGAGAGCGCGGTTGTCCCCGCACGACGAAAGTCGAAGCAGGCGCCATCAGGGCTGCCGATCTTGACGGCATCGCGGCCAATATACGGCAATGCCCGGTCTTTCATGGGACGCAGCAAAGGTGCCGGCGAGGCCCGGCTTCGCCGATGCGCGGTCAAAAATTCCGAAACGACGCGGGGCACCGGCGCGCCACCTGCCGGACGACGCGAGAGCCCGCGCCGGCGCGGCCGCCGGGGCAGGGCGCGGAAACCCGTTATCGCTTGCTGTTGGGGCTTTGGCCCGCCGGCGTCTTGGCCGAGGCGAACGGATTGACCGGCGCCGCGCCGCCCTTCTTGAGGTTCTTGTCGGCCTTCGGTTTCTTCTTTTCCTTGTTGCTGCGCATCTGACCCTTGGCCATGACGTTTCTCCCTGGCGCCCGGTTGAAAGACGGTGGCGCTGCCACACCCTAGCAAATCCGCCGCCGCTTGTATGCAGGCGGCGCAAAACCGCCGATGCCACGCCGTCATTGCCGGGCCGGACCCAAGCCTGTCCGGTTCATTGGAAGTATAGCCCGAGTTTCAACTGATTTGGACATATCGGAATTGGCTGTAACGGTTCGAGCAGCCGGTCGATGGGTCGTCTTTGCATGAGGTTAGCGCGGACAAGGCGAGCGAACTCAA
>DATANB010000054.1:0-6631 GCA_036266415.1 Bradyrhizobium sp.
CGGGTAGATCATGCCGCGGGAATACGAAGCCGTGTCCTCAACTGTCATGCTCCGCGAAAGCGGGGCATCCAGTACTCCACGGCCTCGGCTCAAGCACGGCTGTCTCTGGAATACTGGGTCGCCCGGTCGAGCCGGGCGACGACGATTGAGAGTGCCGGCCTCAAACTCCAAGCGCCGTCAGGGCGTCCGCGACATCGCGGGAGGTTTTGACGAGGACGGCCTTCAGCCCTCTGGCGCGTGCGCCTTCGATGTTTTCGGCGAGATCGTCGAAGAACACGATGCGCTCGGCCGGCACCCCGATCGCCTTTACCACATGATCAAAGGCAGTGGCCTCCGGTTTCCGAAGGCCGATCGCGGACGACAGAAACATTTCGCGGAAATGACCGAGCACGCCAGCATACGTCACCGAGAAATGCTCGACATGGGCGCTGTTGGTGTTGGAGAAGGCATAGAGCGGCAGCCGCTTTGCGGCGCGCGCAAGCAGCGGCGCGATGCCGGGCATTTCGCCGGCGAAGATCGCGTTCCATCCTTCCAGAAACTGGGCGTCCGATATACCGATGCCGAGCGCGTGGCGCAGGCCGGCGAAGAATTCGGCGTCGCTGATCCTGCCGGTCTCGTGACGGTGATAAATTTCGTCGTGCGCAAATCGCCCCGCGAACAGCGCTGGATCGCAGCCGGCGTGACCGGCCCAGCACGCCAACGTCTTGTTGAAGTCGATATCGAGTACGACGCGGCCGAGATCAAACAACAGCGCGTCGGCGGCGCCGGGGAAGAGAGGGGGACGGGTCATCGGGACGATGTACGAAAATCGGGGGAGGGGAGCAACGGTGTAGCAATATCCGTTTTGACGTAATAACTTGCCGACCCGTGCCGCGTGGTAAGCCGATCTTCTCAAGGAAGGGCTTAATGGTGTCGATTGCCGACCGTGTTGCCGCACCGGCCCTGGCGGGCGCGGAGACGATTCGGGCAGCACCCGCGCCGACGACCGTCGCGACACCGGTCTTTTCGCTTCCCGCGGGCGAACGGGAATTGCGGATCGATCTTTTCCGCGGGCTGGCGCTGTGGCTGATCTTCATCGATCACATGTCCCCCGATGTCTTGACCTGGTTCACCATCCGCAATTACGGGTTCAGTGACGCCGCCGAAATTTTCATTTTCATCTCGGGCTACACCGCCGCCTTCGTCTACGGCCGGGTGATGCGGGAAAGCGGTTTCGTGATCGCGACCGCGCGCATTATGCGGCGGGTCTGGCAGATCTATGTCGCGCATGTGTTCATCGTGTTCGTGTTGCTCGGGGAAATCGCTTATGTCGCGACCACTTCGGCGAACCCGTTTTACTCCGAGGAAATGCACGTCCTGGATTTTCTCAGACAACCCGGCGTCGTGCTGCTACAGACCCTGCTCTTGAGGTTTCGCCCCCTCAACATCGACGTGTTGCCGCTCTATGTCGTCCTGATGTTTTGCCTGCCCGTCATTCTTTGGGTAATGAAGTGGCGGGCCGACGCCATGATGGCGCTGTCGGTCGTGCTCTATACGCTGACCTGGTATTTCGACTGGTATCTCAGCGCCTATCCGAACGGCTACTGGGCCTTCAATCCGTTTGCCTGGCAAATGCTGTTCGTGTTCGGCGCCTGGTGCGCGGTCGGCGGCGCCTGGCGAATGCAGAGGATCCTGGCGTCGCGGATCACGCTGTGGATTTGCATTTGCTATCTGTTGTTCGCGTTCTGCATCACGTTGACCTGGTATTTTCCACAGTTGAGTTTTCTGGTGCCGCGGCGGCTTGAGCAATGGATGTATCCGATCGACAAAACTGGGCTCGACGTGCTCCGATTCGCTCATTTTCTGGCGTTAGCGGCGATTACGATGCGTTTCGTGCCGAAGGGCAGCCCCGTCTTGGAGTCGCCCTGGTTGCGCCCGCTTATCCTGTGCGGCACGCATTCGCTGGAGATATTCTGTCTCGGGCTGTTCCTGGCGTTCGCAGGCTATTACGTCCTGCTCGAAAGCGGCGCCGGCATCGTCCTGCATTTCGTCGCCGCCATCATCGGAACCCTGATCATGACCGGCGTGGCGTGGCTGAATACCTGGTACAAGCGCACCGACGCCAAGACAGCGCGGATCGACGGCAATATCGCCAACGCCGATATCGTGGGAGGCTGATGGCTCACGTATTGGCCGCAATCCCAGCTGCGCCTACCGCGCCGCCGTTGCCACCGGCCGGGTCAGCGCCCTTCGGTCCTTGACGTAGGCGATGGTAACGCCAAGCCGTTCGACGGTGCCGATTACCTTGCCGTCGAGATCGCCGTCGCAATTCATATGGGTCGGCGCGATGAAGAACTCGGACTGGTCCCACTCCTTCTTGAAGTCCCAGCGCAGTTGCGGCAGCGTGACGGTCTTCTCGAACTCGAGGCGCTCGCCGCAAACCGCGACAGAATAGACCGGCGCCGGTCTGTGCGCATCGGCGGGCTCGGTACGGCGCAGATAGGCTTCGAGCTGATTGATCGCCTCGGGCATGCTGCTGAACCAATAGTCGAGATCGTAGCGCCGCGAAGCGCCCTCAAGTCCTCCGACTACTTTGTTGTAGAACAGATATTCGTAAGGGTGCAGCCTGACCAGGGTCACCGTGTTCCAGAGAAAACACGTGGTCACGACCGCGAGCCCGCCTGAAGCGAGCAACCGGCCCCGCATCGCCAGCGCCGTTGCCGCGGTGTCGAGGCCGATGCCGGCGAGCGTCGCCAGCGCCGGAATCACGAACAGGAAATGACGCAATCCGGTGAAGGCCGGGCCGTGAAAGATCACCTGGCAGGCCAGCGGAAAAATCACCGTCAGCGATACCAGGGCGATATCCCTGCTCTGCAGCCGCTTCGCACCATTGGTAAGATGCGGCAACAGCGCGAACAATATCGCCAGTGCGGCGCCGCACAGCATCAGCAGCGGCACGCGGATCAGAATGTAGATCGGCACATACAGCCGCGGCGTGTCCGCCATGTCGTAGACCTGACCGGCGAGCACGGTGCGGATGGAGTAATGAAATTCGGAAAACGCTACCAGGCCGCGGAACGGATTGAGCGGCGCCAGCGCCGCCCACGGCCACGCCACGATCATGATGACATAGGCGAGCAGCAGCGCCGGTAGCAGCCGCCGTGACGATTCCATCGCGAATCGCCACCGCGCACGGCCGTGGTCCGGGCGAGGCAGATACAGAACGATCGCGCCACAGGCGTAGACCACCAGCAGCAAACCGAGGACCCTAATGCCGAGCGCGGCTCCCGCCAGGAGGCCGAAGGCTGCGAGGTCGCCGGCGCGGGGCGCCGGCAGCGCGCGCGCGAGGCGGATCAGGAACAGGGTTGCGCCCATCATCGCGGCGGCGAACGGAATGTCCTTGGTGTGGTTGAACATGGTGCCGTACCACGCGCCGCAGACGCTCAGCCCGACCGCGGCGATCAAGGCCGCGCGCGGACCCGCGATCAGTCGCGCGGTCGCAGCAGCGGCGCCGATCCCGCCGATGCCGATCAGCGCGCACAGGATATGGCGCAGATCATACGGATCGATCGGGACCAGATGGCTGAGGAGGACGGCGGCGATGTCGAACAGGCCGCCATAGAGATAAAGGTTCTGGAAGCTGAAGACGCCTTGGGCGGTGAGGCCGCTGGTATAATAGGCGATGATCAACTCACCGTAGTGATGCTGAACGCCCTCATCGTTGGAGATCGCGTAGTCCTTGAAGGTGCACAGCGCAACCACGATGAGCGCGGCGATCAGAACGGCGGTGGCGATATCATAGGCGTCGAAACGCGCGATCCAGGATATCGACTTGGGCCATGCCAGTTTCTTTTCCGCGATGCGGGGGGTGCGCTGCCCGGTTAGCCTCAACTCGGTCATGGTATGGTCATCTCACGCCGGCAAGGACGGTAGTTCTGCGACCAATCACGAACCGGCACCCGATATGGACGATTTCGCGGCGGCGCCGGCCAGGCCGCCCCGAAAGCACTGAGAAATTCCCGCCCGGCATTCCCGCCCCCGCTTCAGTGTGCATCGTACCGGCTTAACGGATGTCCTGATAGGGGGTGGAAACCGGCTTTGCGAGCGCAGCATGAGAGCTTGCCGGCGTCGGAGAATGGGACGCGCATCGGTTTCCACCAGTGGCGCGTTCAATACCGGTATGGCTCGATCTCCAGCAGCGGGAACGCGCTGAACACATGGGGCAGGTTGGTCGGCGCAGCCTGGTGCAGATAAGATTTGTCGAGTTCGGCGAAGCGCGTGACCCCCAGCAGCCCGAGGCACCGGATCACTTCGTCTTCCAACAGCTCCAGCATCCGCAGGATCCCGGCCTCGCCCTTGGCCGCCAGCGCGCAGCATTGCAGCCGGCCGATGCCGACGAGATCGGCGCCCATGGCGATCGCCTTGACGATGTCGCTGCCGCGGCAGAACGAGCCGTCGACCATGATTTTGGCGCGGCCTGCTGCGGCGCTGACGATCTCGGGCAGCACATGCATGGCGCCGCGGCCGTGGTCGAGTTGGCGCCCGCCATGGTTCGACACATAGATCCAGTCGACGCCGTGGTCGAGCGCGATCGACACATCCTCGGCGGTCGCAATCCCCTTGATGACCAGCGGTATTTTATATTTGTCCTTGATCAGCTTGACGGTGCGCCATTCCAGGCCCTTCTGGAAGTCGCTGCCCGTGGCGCGGACGCGGCTGGCGCGGACGTAGCGCTTGGCGATATCGCGCTCACGCCGGCTGTAATGGGCGGTGTCGACGGTCAGGCAGAACGCGGTATATCCGCTGGCGATCGCGCGGCTGACGCGGTCTTCGACGAAGGCGTCATCGCCACGGACGTAGAGCTGGTACATCCGCAAGGCATCAGGCGCGGCCTCGGCGGTCTTTTCCAGGCCCGGCTCGGATACCGAACTCAGCATATGGGCGGCGCCGAAGCTGCCGGCGCCGCGCGCGACGCTGGCGCCGGCGCCGGGATCGAACAGCTCGAGCGCGCCGACCGGCGCAATCACCACCGGCAGGCGCAATTTGCGGCCTAACACCTCGACCGAGGCGTCGACGTGAGCGACATTGCGCAGCACGCGCGGCCGGAACGCGATTTCGTCGAGCGCCATGCGGTTGCGGCGCATGGTGGTTTCGGTCTCGGCGGCGCCGACGATGTAGTCCCAGGCATTCTGGTTGAGGTTGGCGCGGGCCTTGCGAACGAGCTCGTGAAGGTTCTGGAACTCTTCGCCGCCGGCGCCGAGTTCGACGGCCGTCGGCCGGATGCGGGTCGCTTCGTTCATGGTGTCCTCCACGGGATGCATGACTGGTTTTGCCTTTCGCCTACCGTGTCCTGCGCTTTCGCGCCATCCCGAAAATTGCTATGGCTGGTATCGGCGGGAAGAAAGCAGGAAAAACAGGAAATAGCGGCTCATCACAGGGAGGAGGCATTGCCATGACAAAGCGGGGAGTCTGGATTGCGGCACTTGGCATCGGCCTGTTGGGCGCTGGTGCTGCGAGCGCACAAAGCATGAGCTTGACCAGCGCCGATATCAAAGAAGGCGCCACCATCGCCAACGAGCAGGTGTTGAACGGCTTCGGCTGCAGCGGTGGCAACATCTCCCCGGCTCTGAGCTGGAGCGGCGCGCCCACCGGCACCAAGAGCTTCGCCGTCAGTATGTTCGATCCGGACGCGCCGACCGGCAGCGGCTTTTGGCACTGGGTCGTATTCAACGTCCCGCCGGGAACGACGTCCTTTGCCAAGGGCGCCGGCGACGTGCACAAGAAACTGATGCCGAAAGGCGCGATCCAGAGCCGAACCGATTTAGGCAGCGACGGTTATGGCGGTCCCTGTCCGCCCGCCGGCGACAAGCCGCATCACTACCAGATCACGGTGTTCGCGGTCGATGTCGACAAGCTGCCGTTTGCCAAGAACCATAACGCGTCGGCGGCGTTGGTCGGCTTCGATCTGCACTTCCACACCCTGGCGAAGGCGACATTGACCGGGCTCTACGGCCGCTGAGCGTTCGACGGCAGCGGTCCGGGGACTGCATGATTCGAGGCTCCGGGTTTGGACGCTTTGAAGAAATCTAGTGAAGGTCACTCCGTTGGTACCATCGCAATTTGCGGCCGTCGTTCGTCGCGCATCCGGGTCAGTATGACCTTCAGCCTTAGACCTGGCGATTGCTTTGCAAAGCCGGTACACGAGGCGGACCCTCCATCGTCGGAGTGACCCGTCACGATGTCGATTTCATCCATTCCAAACACGCCGGGCGGGCCGGGCGCTGTCCGCCTGGCAGAAATGGCGGCCTTGAACCGCTCGCCATCTTGCTCCCAGCTTCCAACGTAAGAAAACGTCGTATCGCCGCCGCTAAGCTCGCCATCGGGGCCAAACTCAACGATCCCGGCGCCGTCGCCGATCGGCGTTTTTAACCAAATCGAATATTTTCCCGCAGTGATCACTGGATGCAGCGATTCTCAACAAAGGAAGGCAGCGCCGAGCCCTCGAAAACAACGCGACGCGTACTAACTCGAATTCGGATTGCCAACACAGGCGGAGATGTAAGGCTGGCCCCAGTATTGGACACGTTTCGGATGCCGCAGATGTGGATTTTGCGGGGCCGCCGACCTTGGCAAAGCGCGAGGTCTGTGCCTG